>JBBROC010000041.1:0-29469 GCA_038229815.1 Steroidobacterales bacterium
AAGGGCACTTCCCTGGACCATCAGCCTCATCAACTGATCATGACTGCGACGCCGATTCCTCGCACCCTCGCAATGACCGCCTACGCGGACCTCGATGTCTCCGTGATCGATGAGTTGCCGCCGGGACGCACCCCCGTGTAGACCGTGGTGTTGGCCGAAGGGCGCCGCGAGGAGGTGGTGCAGCGAATTCGAACGGCCTGCCTGGAGGGACGGCAGAGCTACTGGGTCTGTCCCCTCATCGACGAATCCGAGGAAATGCCCTACCACGCCGCCGGAGAAACAGCCGCGGCGCTGGCGGCCGCGCTGCCGGAGCTCGCCATCGGGCTGGTCCACGGACGCATGCCGCCCCCGGCCAAGGAGGTGACCATGCGGCGCTTCAAGGAGGGGAAGATCCAGCTGTTGGTGGCCACTACGGTGATCGAGGTCGGCGTCGACGTGCCGAACGCCACGCTCATGGTCATCGAGAACGCCGAGCGCATGGGACTCGCACAGCTGCACCAGCTGCGCGGCAGGGTCGGCCGCGGACGGCATGCCAGTTCCTGCCTCTTGCTGTATCGCGCGCCACTGTCGGCGCTGGCGCGGGAACGGCTGGCGGTGATGCGCGACACCAACGACGGCTTCGAGGTGGCGCGACGCGATCTCGAATTGCGCGGACCGGGCGAGATGCTCGGGACGCGCCAGACCGGTCTCGCTCAAATGCGTGTTGCGGATTTGTTGCGCGATGCCGATTTGCTGCCCCGGGTGCAAAGCGCGGCGGAAACGATGCTCCGCGAATGGCCACTGCACGTGGAGCCGCTCATCCGCCGATGGGTGGGACATGCGGAGCAATATGGTCGCGTCGGTTAGAATGGCGCATGACGCGCACGATCCCCATCAGAAAATCCGACGAAAAGACGCCAGCTGATTCGATTCAGTGGCTTCCCGCCGAGCGTTTGGGCCAATTGACGGTGGATGCGCGTGTGCGCCCATGGTTGATCGGCAAGGGCTTGCTTTCGGCGCGCATGAAAGCCGTTTGCGCGGATCGTTTCGAGCTCAAGCTGGTGAGTCAATGGAGCGGGCTGCTCAATGACTCGCACAAATCGGCGCTGCGTTCGGCGGACACCGCAGGCCTGTTCAGGGATGTTGAAATGTCCGACGATGGGCAGGTGTGGGTGTTCGCGCGAACCGTCATGCCCGACTCGACGCTATGCGCCCATCCCTGGCTCGCCGAGCTGGGCGATGCCTCGTTGGGCGAAACATTGAAGGACTTGTCCGGGGTCGAGCGCAGCTCTTACGAGTACGCTTGGCTGCCCGCCGTGGAGGCGGCTGCGGCGCGCGCGCTGCGCGAGGCCCAGGTAAAGCCCGCCGGCCTATGGGCGCGCCGCGCCCGAGTGTCGTTGCGCTCTGCGCCGCTGCTGATGCAAGAGCTCTTCTTGCCCGCCGTGGGCCGCGCCTCGGCGCCATAAGCCGTGCGACTGCCGCGCTCAGGTGTCGAGCTGATCGAGCGGATCGCCGAGCGCCGGCGATGGATTGCCTATCGCGTGCGCTTCCACCCGTTCACCACCCAAGAGCTGCCGAGAATCCTGGACGGCCTCGCCGATTATGCGCGTCTGATGCGCTTGGATCGTCCGATCGGCATCTGGTTGCTGCTCTGGCCGACCCTATGGGCGCTGTGGATCAGCAGCCGCGGCAAGCCGGACCCTAGAACATTCATCATTTTCGTGATCGGTACGGTGCTGATGCGTTCCGCGGGTTGCGCCATCAATGACTACGCGGACCGCAGCTTCGACCCGCACGTCGCGCGCACCAAGGATAGGCCATTGGCTGCCGGCCGCATCTCCGCTCTCGAAGCGCTGGTCCTGTTCGCGATGCTCTCGTTGGCGGCTTTGATGCTCGCGCTGCAGCTGAACAAAGCCACGCTGCTGCTGGCCGTGGTAGGCGGATTTCTGGCGGTCAGTTATCCGTTCGTCAAGCGCTTTCTGACGGTGCCGCAACTGTACCTGGGGATGACGTTCGGCTGGGGCATCCCGATGGCTTTCGAGGCCCAATTCGATCAAGTGCCGCGGGTCGCGTGGCTGTTGCTGCTCGCCAATGTACTCTGGGTCACCGTGTACGACACGATCTATGCGATGGTAGATCGCGACGATGACCGCAAAATCGGCGTACGCTCTACCGCGATACTGTTCGGCGATTCGGATCGCCACATCATTGCGATTCTGCAGATCATGACCTTGCTGACCCTGTATCTGGTCGGGCGCATGGTCCACATGGGCTATTGGTACGGCGCAGGTTTGTGCGCGGGAGCGGCGATTTTCGCCTATCAGCTGTGGCTGATACGGGCGCGGCAGCGCGAGTCCTGCTTTCGCGCCTTTCTCAACAACAACTATTTCGGTATGACGGTATTCATCGGCATGGCGTTGGAATATCAATTTGCGGCACGCTGAACGCCGCCCGGGACCCTGGACGCTGTTCGTTGTCGCGGCCGCCTTGGCCGGCTGCGGCCGCGAATCTGGGGATCTCGCTCCGGTGCGACTCATCCACAATCCTCCGGTTGCGCGAATGACGGCCGAGCAACTGCGGTCGCTGTCGATGGAATGCGAGAAATATCCGCGCAACGATTCGATGCGCGGCCGGTACGAGACTGCGTATTGCGAGGATGCAATCGCCGCGTGGGGCGATTCCCCGCTGCAAATTGTCAAGGTGGAGAAAGGCGGTTCGGCGCCGCCGGCAACGCAAAGCCTTACGTCAACCCAGCGCTAGCCCCTTGGTTGACTAAGAATCCTGGCCCACGAATACTGACGTTCGGCGCAAGCCAAGCACTTCAGGGGACTTTGTGACCGTACGCAATGATTGGACACTCGCGCAAGTCAACGAGCTTTTCGCGCTGCCGTTCATGGATTTGGTTTTCAACGCGCAGACGGTGCACCGGCGCTTTCATGCACCGAACACGCTGCAGATCAGCACGCTCTTGAGCATCAAGACGGGCGCCTGTCCCGAGGACTGCGCATATTGCCCGCAAAGCGCGCGCTTCGATACCGGACTCGAGCCGCAGGAGCTGCTCGATGTCGAGAACGTCGCTTCCCGCGCGCGCATGGCCAAGCAGGCCGGCGCCACCCGTTTCTGTATGGGTGCGGCCTATCGGTCTCCCAAGCCGAAGGATCTGCGCAAAGTACTGGTCATGATCCGCGAGGTAAAGGCCTTAGGGTTGGAGACCTGCGCCACGCTCGGCATGCTGACGCCGGCACAAGCGGTGGAACTCAAGGAAGCCGGCCTCGATTATTACAATCACAATCTCGATACCTCGCCGCGCTACTACGAGAAAATCATCAGTACCCGCATCTATCAGGATCGGCTCGACACCCTCGAGGCCGTGCGCAACGCCGGGATGAACGTTTGCTGCGGCGGGATTGTCGGCATGGGCGAAGAACCGCAGGATCGAGCTGAGCTCCTGCACGTTCTCGCCACTTTACCCGAGCATCCGCAGAGCGTTCCCATCAATCAGCTGGTGAGGGTCGGCGGCACGCCGCTGGAACACGCGGCGGCGTTGGACCCTCTCGATTTCGTCCGAACCGTCGCGGTCGCGCGCATACTGATGCCGCGTTCGCACGTTCGCCTGTCCGCGGGCCGCAGCGAAATGAGCGACGAACTGCAGGCGCTGTGCTTCCTGGCCGGCGCCAATTCTATCTTCTATGGCGAAAAACTCCTGACGACCGGTAATCCGGACACCGCGCATGATCAGAACCTTTTTCGGCGACTCAAGATTGTCGCTGAACCAGGGGCGGCCCATCCCGCGGCGGGCCTCGCGCAGTCCGCACCCTCGCCAGTCGTGTGAGCATCCCCCCGCTGGATCGTGCCGTGCCCGAAGGTGCCGCGGCCTATGCGCTCGATACCGCTCGGGTGCGGCGCTCTTTCGATCGCGCGGCAATGACCTTCGACGCGGCTGCCGTGCTGCACGCCGAGGTGCGCGACAATCTCCTGGGGCGCTTGGATTTGATGGCGTTGCAACCGCGCGTGGCGGTTGACGCCGGTGCCGGCACCGGCCACGGTTCGCGTGCACTCAAAAAACGCTACCCAAAGGCCCTGGTCATCGCCCTCGATGCCTCGCAGCTCATGCTGCGCGCGGCCGCCCGCCAGAATTCTTGGCTGCGCCCTTTTTCCCGCGTCTGCGCAGACGCCGAGCGTTTGCCGTTCGCGAGCGGGACCGTGGACGTGATCCTGAGCAACCTCATGCTCCAATGGTGCAATCCCGACCGGGTGTTCGGGGAATTTCGTAGGGTCCTCGCGCCGCACGGTCTATTGACTTTCACGAGCTTGGGCCCGGACACCCTGCAGGAGATGCGCAGCGCATGGGGTCAGCTAGACTCCCACACCCACGTCAATCAATTCATCGACATGCACGATATCGGCGATGCGCTGGTACGTGCCGGCTTCGCATCGCCGGTGCTCGACGTGGAGCGGTACACTTTGAATTATCTTGACGTGCAACGGGTCGCCGCGGATCTCAAGGCCACCGGCGCCCATAATTCCACGCAAGGTCGCGCGAAGGGCCTCACCGGCAGGCGGCGGTTCGCGGCGTTGAGTACTGCCTACGATGCGTTCCGCAAGGACGGCCGTTTGCCGGCCACCTACGAAGTGGTTTTCGGGCACGCTTGGACGCCCGCCGGCGCCGCACGGCGCGGCAATCAAGAAGGCATCGCCGTATCGCTCGAGGAGATCAGACAACAATTGCGCCAGCGGCGGCGCACGTAACACAGGCGTTGTTCGCTGCCGCGGCTGAGTTATCCTAGAACCTATGGAACAGCGCATCGAACTCGCGCCGAATTGTTCGCTCAAGCCTGCGGGCGCCATGCTCTTCTTTGCATCTATATGCTTGTTTTCTCTGGGGTTTACGTTATTTTTCGTGTTCCAAGGCTGCTGGCCGGTGCTGCCCTTTTGGGGGCTCGAGATGCTGGCGCTTTGGATCGCCCTACAAGCGAGCATGCGGCGCGGCGGATACTCGCAAACGGTGCTGATTACCGAATCACGCATCAGCCTCGTGACCCGGTCTCGGCATGGCGCGCAAAAACAAGAGTTTGCGCGGCATTGGGCGAAGGTTAGACTTCGCAGTCCGCCGCGGCGCCATGGCTTGAGCAGGTTGACCATCGAGAGCCGGGGTCAGGCTTGTGAAGTGGGCAGTTTCCTCACCGAGGAAGACCGTTATCGCCTCGCGGAGCGGTTGCGGTATTTGGTGGGCGGTATGAATGAGTCGCCGCCGCTTGAAATCGATAGAAATTAGGGGACCCGTTTTGAAGAGCATGACCCGAGGCGATGAGAGCACTTTTCCACCGTGTCGGCATTGGGTCCGAGCGTTATGCCTAGCCACCCTGGGGCTCGCAGCCAGTGCGGGAGCCAATACGTCGAATGGCTACAACCTACCCATCGGCGTAACCGGTTTGAGTCGGGATATCTACACATTGCACATGGAGGTGTTTTGGGTGTGCGTGGCCATCGCGATCGTGGTTTTCGGCGTCATGATTTATGCCTTGGTGAAATTCCGCCATTCCCAGGGTGCCGTTGCGGACGCCACCTTGGTGCATAGCACCAAGGTTGAGATCGTCTGGACCATCATTCCGATCGTGATCCTGGTGGTGATGGCGATTCCGGCCGCGAAAGTCATTCTCATGATGGAGGATACCCGCAACTCGGAACTGTCGATCCGAGTCACCGGTTATCAGTGGAAATGGCAATACGAGTACATGGACGCGGGCGAGGGGGTTAATTTCTTCTCGACGCTTGCGCGCGACTCGAATTTCGCGCGCGAACTTCATTCCGGCATCGATCCGAAGACGGTGAACAACTACCTGTTGAACGTCGACAACCCCATGGTGATTCCCAGCGGCACCAAGGTCCGCCTGCTGCTGACCTCCCAGGACGTGATTCACGCGTGGTGGGTCCCCGATTTCGGCGCCAAGCGCTCCGCCATCCCTGGATTCGTCAATGAATTATGGTTCAAGGTCGATCCAGGCAAGGAAGGCATCTACCGCGGACAATGCACATCGCTGTGCGGCCGCGATCATGGCTTCATGCCCATTGTCGTGGACGTACGAACCCCCGACGATTTCAAGAAATGGGTCGAGCAACAGAAAGCAGCCGCCAAGCAAGCGGCGGCGCAGGGCGGCCAAACCCCGGAGACTGCACCGCTAGCCGGGCAGCCGCCGCGTTCTGCGCAAGTATTATCGAACTAGCACCGGACCTTAACGAAGAGAGCTATCGCACCATGGCCCAAACCCTCTCGAGCGGCATCGCTCATCACGACGATCATCACGATCAACCCGATACCGGCATCAAGCGCTGGCTGTTCGCGACCAACCACAAAGACATCGGCACCATGTACCTGGTGTTCAGCCTTATCATGTTTTTCATCGGTGGCGCGATGGCGATGGTCATCCGGGCGGAACTGTTCCAGCCCGGTCTGCAGCTCGTCGATCCGGTGCTCTTCAATCAGCTGACCACCAATCATGCGCTCATCATGATTTTCGGCGCGGTCATGCCGGCATTCGTCGGTCTTGCCAACTGGATGATTCCGATGCAAATCGGCGCGCCCGACATGGCATTGCCGCGCATGAACAACTTTAGTTTCTGGATTCTGCCGTTTGCCTTCACGTTGCTGCTGTCGACGTTTTTCGTCCCCGGCGGAGCGGCCGCGGGCGGCTGGACTCTCTATCCTCCTCTGTCCCTGCAGACCGGCGACAGCTTTCCGATGCTCATCTTTGCCATCCATATGATGGGAATCTCATCGATCATGGGCGCGATCAATGTGATCGTGACCATCATGAACATGCGGGCTCCGGGCATGAATTTGCTGAAAATGCCGTTATTCGCCTGGTCGTGGCTGATCACCGCCTACTTGCTGATCGCAGTGATGCCCGTCCTGGCCGGCGCTGTGACCATGTTGCTGACGGATCACTTCTTCAAGACGAGTTTCTTTAACCCGGCAGGCGGCGGCGACCCGGTGATGTTCGAACACATTTTCTGGTTCTTCGGGCACCCCGAGGTCTACATCATGATCCTGCCGGCCTTCGGCATCATCTCGGAAGTATTGCCGACTTTCTCTCGCAAGCCGCTGTTCGGTGCGACCTCGATGATCTACGCCATCGCTTCGATCGCGTTCCTGTCGTTCATCGTCTGGGGCCACCACATGTTCGCGGACGGCATGCCTCTGGCTGCGCAGTTGTTCTACATGATGTACACCATGCTCATTGCGGTACCGACCGGCGTGAAGGTGTTCAACTGGACGGCCACCATGTGGCGCGGCTCTCTGTCCTTCGAGCCTCCGATGCTGTTCGCACTGGCGTTCTTATTTTTGTTTACCATCGGTGGATTTTCCGGTTTGATGCTCGCGATCGTTCCGGCAGACTTTCAGTACAATCAAACTTACTTTGTGGTTGCGCACTTTCACTATGTATTGGTGCCGGGCGCCATATTCGGGATCATGGCGGGGGTGTACTACTGGCTGCCGAAGTGGACCGGCCACATGTACAACATGACCTTGGCGAAGACTCATTTCTGGCTCTCTGCGATTTTCGTCAATGTTTTGTTCTTTCCCCAACACTTTTTGGGTTTGGCGGGCATGCCGAGACGCATACCTGACTACGCCGTGCAGTTCACGGACTGGAATATGGTGTCGTCGATCGGCGGGTTCGCATTCGGAGCGTCGCAAATCCTGTTCGCCATTGTGATAGTCCAGTGCATACGCGGCGGCCGGAAGGCAACCTCCGCGGTTTGGGAAGGGGCGCTCCCCACCGGGCTGGAATGGACATTATCGTCGCCGCCGCCGTATCACAGCTTTACCATCGCGCCCGAGATTCTATGAGCGCAAGTGAGACCCAGATCCTGAACGCCGCAGTGAAGCGTCGCATCCGCAACGGCGTCTTGGGCTTGGCATCCTTGGCCCTGGCGTTCTATTTTGGCTTCATCGCATTGCTGGTGTACCGCAGCCACTGATGGAACCCATAGATCCGAAAAAGCGCGCCAACCGCAAGCTCGTCAAGGCGTTGCTGATCATGACCGCCGGCAGCTTTGCGTTCGGCTGGGCTCTGGTGCCGTTGTACGACGTTCTTTGCCGGGCTGCCGGCATAGGCAATGCAGAAGCTAAGGCCGGAAAATCGGCTGTTGTGGAGTCGGTCGATCCCAACCGAGAGGTCACGATCGAGTTCGTTGCCGAGCACGCATCGGTGGGCAGCTTCGATTTCCGGCCGAAGGTCGCATCGATGCGGATCCATCCGGGAAAGCTTTATGACGCAGAATTCCATGCCGAGAATCTAACCGCGGAAGCTGCCGTGGCGCAGGCGGTGCCCAGTATTTCCCCGACCGGCACTGCCAAGTATTTCCACAAGACCGAGTGCTTTTGCTTCAGCCCGCAAAAATTCGGCGCAAGGGAAAGCCGAGATTTGCCGGTGCGGTTCGTCGTCGACCCGAACCTGCCGAGCAATGTGGATAAGCTCACGTTGGCGTACACCATCTATGATGCGACGCAATCGGCCACACGCCCTTAGCCAAACGTCTTAAACTAAGTTTTCAATCATCGTTTAGAGATCGAATCATGGCGCAAGTGCACGCGGATGCAGACAAATATTACATTCCTCACGGCAGTCCGTGGCCCATCTTTGGATCCGTAACGCTGTTTACACTGATGGCGGGCGCCATTGCCACCCTCGACAATTGGCTGCCGGCTTACGCCTTGATCCCGGGCTTCGTCATGCTGGCACTGTTGTTCATTTTCTGGTTCAACACTGTCATCGCCGAGAATCAGAAGGGCATGTACAACATGGCGGTCGACCGCTCGTTCCGCCTGGGAATGATGTGGTTCATTTTCTCCGAAGTGATGTTCTTTGCCGCTTTTTTCGGTGCGCTTTTTTATGCGCGCAATTTTTCCGTCCCGTGGCTGTCCGGCGACGGCGTTAAGATCTTCAGCAAGCTCCTGCTCTGGAAAAACTATGACGGTGTTTGGCCGACCAATGGTCCCGCCGCCGTGGGCCCGCGTGCCAGCGGCACCTTTGAAACCATCCCGGCGCTCGGGCTGCCCGCGATCAATACCGCAATCCTGCTGACGAGCAGCGTAACGGTGACGATCGCCCACCACGCCCTGATCACCGGTCATCGGACGCGGCTGAAAATTTTCCTCGCAGCGACATTTTTGTTGGGGTTCACGTTCGTCGGACTGCAGGCGACCGAGTATCACGAAGCCTACACCGAGCTTGGGCTGCAGCTCGGCACCGGAATCTACGGCTCGACATTTTTCATGCTTACCGGATTTCACGGCATGCACGTCACCGTGGGAGCCATCATGCTGACGGTCATTTGGTTCCGGGTGGTGAAGGGCCATTTCACGCCGCAACGCCATTTCGGCTTCGAAGCCGTCGCGTGGTACTGGCACTTCGTGGACGTGGTTTGGCTCGGCCTGTTTACCTTCGTCTATTGGCTATAGCCCGGCACTTTGTGCGGCGGATCGATCCAGCCGCTGTAGTAGGCGACGATCAGCAGCACGAACAGCGCCACTGACAAGCCGATGCGCCACGCCAGCGCTTTGACCATCTTTGGGCCGGCTTCCTGCTTGCTGCTGGTCAGATGAAAAAGAGCCCTGGCCAAACTGATCAAAATCAGCACCAGCATTGCCACAATGAGATATTTGAATAACACGGCCACCATCGATGTTGAACAGCGGGCAGGCAGTATATCGTGTCAATTAAAATTGGTTCCCGCATCTTCGCACCACGGGCGTTCGCGACGCTGCTCACCTGTGTCTTGATTGCGCTGCTCATATCGCTCGGAAGGTGGCAGTTGCGACGTGCCGACGAGAAGCGCCAACTGTTCGATTCGTTTGCGGCGGGGACGGATGCTACGCAGCCAATCGACCTTGAAACTCCCCGCTTGAGGCGATATCAGCATATCCAGGCCAGCGGGCATTACGACCCGGCCCGCCAGATCTTGATCGACAACATGGTCAATGCCGAGCGCGCAGGCTATTTCGTGATCACCCCGTTCGCCCTGGCGGGCGGGGGCTGGGTGTTGGTGAATCGCGGCTGGGTGCCGCTTGGGGCCAGCCGTGCGGCGCGGCCGACCATTCCTGTCGACGCGGGCATCCGCATTCTGCGCGGCCGTGCCGACAACATGCCGAGCCCGGGCATCCAGATGGGCACCAAGGCGAAGCTTGCTCCGCCATATCCCGTTGTTGCTAGCTTTCCCAGCCGCGGGGAAATAGCCCAGCTCTTGCACGAGTCGTCATGGACCGGGGCGGCGGATCTGGTGCTGCTCGACCCCGCCGAGCCCGATGGCTATGCGCGCAATTGGTCGGCTCCGGGCCTTCCGCCGATGCGCCATATCGCCTATGCCGTGCAATGGTTCGCCCTTGCGTTGACCTTGCTCGTCATCTATGTCGTGACGAATCTTCGCCGCGCCGGCGCGGCGTCGTCCATATGACTCCCACAGGCAGCGCGCCGCGCCGCCAGCGGCGCGTGCTGGCCGGCCTAGCACTCATGTTTTTCGCGCCGTTGGGTCTGGCTTTCTATCTATACTACGGACATGCCGCGTGGCACCCGGGTGGCCGCGTCAATGCGGGCACGCTGATCGAGCCTGCGCGCCCGCTGCCTTCGCTCGTCTTGCCTCTATTGGACGCGGGGCAGACCGAGCCGAATTTCCTCAAATCGAAGTGGACCCTGCTGTATGTCCAATCCAGTGCCTGCGCGGAACTCTGCCGCAGCCGTCTCTATGACACGCGGCAAGTGCGGCTCGCATTGGATCGCGATATGAACCGCGTGCAACGCGTACTCATCGCCGGCAGCGGCTGCTGCGATGCGAGCTTCCTGCACGAGCAGCACCCGGACTTGATCGTGGTTCGCGCGAGTGCTGCAGCAGCGCCTTTGCTCGCTCTTTTGCCCGCAGGCGACGATGCCGGTGTTCAAGCCCCGAGCGTTTATCTGGTGGACCCGCTCGGTAATCTCATGATGTTTTATCCTTGGGACTCAAAGGCCAAGGGCATTCTCGAGGATATGAAGCGCTTGCTGCGGCTCTCTTCAATAGGCTAGCGCATGGAACCGCGGCGGCGTTTATTCTGGTTCAGGCGGATGGCATTGATGAGCGCCTTGCTGGCGGCAGCCGTCGTCGTGCTCGGCGCATGGGTGCGGCTCACTGATGCCGGCTTGGGATGCCCGGACTGGCCTGGCTGTTACGGGCATATTTACCCGAACACCGGCAGTGTGGATCCACAGTCGCGCTTTCACTTCGCCAAAGCATTGCACGAAATGATTCATCGTTATTTCGCGACCACGCTTGGTATGGTTGTTGCGGCACTGCTCGTTTGGGCAGTGCGGTTTCGCAACGACCGAGGCCAGCCGTTGACCGCCGCCATTCTGGCGTTCGCCATGGTGTGTGTACAGGGTTCGCTTGGAGCGTTGACGGTCACCTTGCTGCTCAAACCCCTGATCGTCACCGCCCATCTTCTTGGCGGCCTCACCACATTGGGCCTGTTGTGGTGGATGTCCTTGGCACCGGCCATCCCGCAGACGACGGGCCGAGAGAACCGATTGAGAAAATTTGCATTCTTCGGCTTCGCCGTATTGATCTTGCAAATCGCCCTTGGCGGCTGGACGAGCTCCAACTACGCCGCAGTGGCCTGTCCGGATTTTCCCACATGCCAGCACTCCTGGTGGCCGCCGATGGATTTTCGGGACGCCTTCGTTCTGTGGCGCGGACTCGGAATCGATTACGAAGGCGGCGTGCTCGCGAATCCCGCCCGTACCGCCATCCACTTCACCCATCGCCTCGGCGCCATCATGGCAGGCTCGATCCTGATCAGCCTTGGAATCGCGGCAGCCACCAGCCGGCAAAACCGGCGTGCGGCGAGAGCCGGGCGCTTGCTGGTGCTGGCCGTGGTATTGCAGATTTGCATCGGGGTCGCGACCGTGCACTGGGGCGTCCCCCTACTCCTGGCGACCCTGCACAATGCGGGAGCCGCTTTTCTCGTCATCAGCTTCGTGACTCTGTTGCGTCGCCTCTGGCCGGGTCCCGGTCCGCGGGGCGCGCCGTGATGGGCATGATACCCTTGGATCGTGTCCACCCTGCCCGATAGCCCGCCACTAGCGCTGGTCCGCATTAGCCGATGGCGAGACTTCCTGGAGCTCACAAAGCCCAAGGTCAGTCTCTTGATCGTGTTCACCGCTGTCGTCGGCATGGTGCTCGCCTCGCCGGGATTGGTCCCGCTTCCAGCCCTGCTTTTCGGCACACTGGGCATAGCGCTCGCTTCGGCGTCCGCCGCCGCTTTCAATCATGTGCTCGACCGCGGCATAGATGAAAAAATGGCGCGCACGCGGCGCAGACCTTTGCCGACGGGGCATTTGCAGATGCGCCACGCGATGACCTTCGCCGTGCTGCTCGGGATTCTATCCATGTCGATCCTGTGGCTGCTCGTCAACGGCCTCACCGCCGCGCTCACGTTCTGCTCCTTGATCGGTTACGCGATGGTTTATACGGTATGGCTGAAGCGCGCGACTCCTCAAAACATAGTGATCGGAGGCGCCGCCGGCGCCGCCCCGCCCGTGCTTGGCTGGGCCGCCGTCACCAACTCGGTCGACCCGCATGCGCTGCTCCTGTTCCTGATCATTTTCACCTGGACACCGCCGCATTTTTGGGCGCTGGCGATTGCGCGGCGGGATGACTACGCGAAAGCCGGCATCCCCATGTTGCCGGTGACTCACGGCATCCCATACACGCGCCTGCAAATCGTGCTGTATGCAATTCTTCTTTCGCTCAGCACGCTTTTGCCTTATCTCACCGGCATGAGCGGACTCATTTATTTGGCTACCGCTCTCATGCTCAACGGCCGCTTTCTTTATTACGTGCTCGCCCTGCAGAGAGGACAGAGGCCCGATCTGCCCATGCGTACCTTCCGATACTCCATCACCTACTTGATGTTGCTTTTCGCAGCGCTGATCCTCGATCACTATTTTCTGTTCAAAGAATAACTGGCAATTCATCAGAGCGCCGGACCGCGCCCCGCGCGCGATTTGACTTATCACTTTGCGATGAGCGGAGCGAGTCATAACCCTCGCATTTGGCTTTGCTTCGCTCGAGCGATTCGAGCAAAGCTATCCGCAGAATCGAAACCGGCGCGATGCGTCGCAATAGGAGTCACTGCTGATGAACTTTAAAGCTCGAGCCATCTTCGCCACTTGCCTGATGTCATGCGCAACGGCGGCGTTCGCACAGTACAACCTGGAACTTACCGGAGTGGGTAACGGTACGGTAGCGAATGGCGTTTACATAAGCCCCTACCAAGGAACCATCCAGGGCAACGACTTCAACTACGCGGGGTACATGATTTGCGACGACTTCTATACGGAGTCGCATCTGCACACGCCCTGGAGCGCCACCATGACGGATGCGGGTGCTCTCAACGGCACCGAGAAATTTGGTGCCGGTGTGGTGTTCAACGGCAATACTTATACGGCACAGCAGACCTACAACGCCGCCGCATGGTTGGCGAATGGATTGCTCGGCAACCTCGGCAACCCTGCCACGCAAACGGACTATTCGTTCGCCATTTGGAATACTCTCGATGGACAGCAAGCGGATCCAAACGGTGGAGCTGTGGCGCTGGAAGCAGCCGCGTTTGCGCAAGCTGCCGGTGGTTACGTTGCAGACAACGTTGAGGTATTCACCCCGTCAACGGTGAACGCCAGCCAGGAATTTCTCGTGGTGACTCCCACCAAAGCTCCGGAAATCAATCCGGCTGCCGGAGTCAGCGGACTGACGCTGTTGTTCGGTGCGGTAGCCGTCGCGCGCGGCCGCCGGCGGCTCACGCCGTCAGCTTGAAAGCATTGCATCAGGTTTTATGGAGCAATTGCCCGGCAATCGGCAGGGTTCGCAGGCGCTTTCCGGAAGCGGTAAATATCGCGTTACAGAGCGCGGGCGCGACCAACGGCACGGCGGCCTCGCCGATGCCGCCAGGGGCTTCGTTGCTATCCACGAGATGCACGTCGAGCTCGGGCATTTCGTTGCCGCGCAGCACCCGGTAATTATTGAAGTTGGTCTGCTGCACTCTGCCGCCCGAGATCGTCACCTCGCCCCACAGGGCGGCCGAGAGCCCGAACACGATGCCGCCTGCAATTTGCGATTCGACTATCCGTGGATTGACCATCTGGCCGCAATCGACGGCACAGACGATTTTGTGCACCTTGAGCTCGCCGCCTACGATTGAGATTTCAGCCACCTGCGCCAGATGTGTCGTATAACCCTCCATCAGCGCGATCCCGTGGTAGCGGCCCGGGGGCGCATTGCCCCATCCAGCGCGGGCGGCAGCGAGTTCAAGCACCCGTTTCTGCCGCGGCTTCGCCGCGAGCTGCTGCAAACGAAAATCGTAAGGGTTCTTGCCGGCGGTCGCCGCCAGCTCATCCATGAAACTCTCGATCACGAAACAATTGGGCGCATGGCTCACAGAGCGCATGTAGCCGACATCGATACCGATTTCCTGGCGCGAGTAGCTCACCGCGAGATTGGGAACGTCATAAAGATTATTCACCGCAGCCTCGATCACCGAATCGTCGACGCCTTTGACCGGCGGAAACATGCGTGCCGTGATCGAAGGGCCGGTGATGTGTAATTTCCAGGCGGTCAGTTTTCCCGACGCATCGAGACCCGCGCTTACTTCTTCGAACGCGGGCGGCCGGTAGGTGTCGTGAGTCATGTCATCTTCCCGGGTCCAGATGACTTTAACGGGCACACCGAGCGCCCTCGAAGCCTCCACGGCCGCCGGGATGAAATCAACATCCAAACGGCGGCCGAAGCCGCCGCCGATCAAGGTGGTGTGGACGCGCACTTGGTTGGGCGCTAACCCAGCCGCGGTTGCCGCCGTGGTCTGGGATACCTGTTGAACCTGCGTGCCCACGTACAAGTCACAGCCGTCGACTTTCACATCGGCCGTACAATTCATCGGCTCCATGGTTGCATGCGCCAGGAGAGGCAGATAATAAGCGGCGCTCAGCCGGTGTTTCGCCGATTTGAGCGCGGCCTCCACATCACCATCGGCGCGTGCCGGCATGCCTGCATCAGCCGCGGCGGTCTTCTTCAATAAGGCATGGATGGCTGCGTTGTCGAGCGTAATGTTGGTGCCTGGATCCCATGTGATATTCAATGCGCGGCGGGCCTTGAGGGCCTGCCAGAAATGGTCGGCGACCACAACGACACCGCTCGAAGTGATCAGCACCTTGCGGACGCCCGCCATTTTTTCCGCGGCGCCTGAATCGAGCGCCTGCACCTTGCCGCCGAGTACCGGGCTCTGAGCCAGCGCGGCGTACAACATCCGCGGCAGCTTGACGTCCAAGCCGAACTCGGCGCTCCCGTCGATTTTCCCGGGCGTATCGATACGGGTCCGCGGCTTGCCTATGATTTGGAAATCGTGCTTGGGCCGCAATTGCACGTCCTTGGGGAGGGGTAGCTTCGCGGCCGAATCGGCCAGCTCACCGTAGGTCAACGCCTTGCCTTGTGCATTGATGACCTTGCCGTTCTCGGCCCGGCACTGCTTGGGATCCACCTTCCAGCGCTGGGCGGCAGCCGAAATCAACAGGGTGCGCGCAGTCGCCCCCGCCATACGCAGCTTCTCCCACGATTCCTGCACGCTGTTGCTGGTACCCGTAACCTGTCCACCGTTTCCGGGACTGACGTATGCATCGCCGACCGGCGCAGCCGCGATGTGAATCGCTTCGAGATCTACGCGTAGTTCCTCTGCCAGCAACGTCGGGAGCGCCGTGTAGACACCCTGGCCCATCTCGGAACGATCGACGATCACCGTGATCGAATTGTCCGGAGCTATTTTCAGCCACGCGTTCAATTGAACGTCGGGATACCGCGGCCCGGGTGACCGTGCGGCTGCTGCTGCTGCCAGGCCCGATCTGCCGGTGAGGCCGGGAAGGGTCAGAGCCAGAATCAACCCGCCGCCGGCGGTGGCCGTCAAGCTCAAAAAATCGCGGCGGCTCGGATCGGATACCGACCTCACGTCGCGACGTCCGGCTCGAGCAGTTCCGCAGCGCGGTGAATCGCCTTGCGAATTCTTGGGTAAGTACCGCATCGGCAAATATTGCCGGACATCGCGGCATCGATATCGGCATCATTGGGTCGGGGATTGTTCTTCAGCAGCGCCGCCGCGGACATGATCTGTCCGGACTGACAATAACCGCACTGGGGTACATCGATTTCGAGCCACGCCCTTTGCACCGCGTGACTGCGATCCGAGGAGAGCCCCTCAATCGTCGTAATGGACTTGCCCGCCACGGCACTCAACGGCAATACGCACGATCGCGTCGCGGCACCGTCGACGTGCACGGTGCACGCACCGCACAGAGCCATGCCGCAGCCATATTTTGTGCCGGTCATTGCGAGGTGATCCCTCAACACCCAGAGCAACGGCGTGTCCGGCTCGGCATCAACGTTAAACGTTTGATTGTTGACAATAATTGTTGTCATTGTTTTTTCCGTCTACTGGTCTGATAAGGCGGCAATGGTACGCTTAGCGAATAGCCGGATGCTAGGATGACCCCGATGGCGAGCGCAACGACTTTCTACCCGCGTGTATTCGCGCTCGTTGTGGCGGGCGTTTTGGGTTATGCGCTGGTGCTGATTTTCGTGCCGTTTTTGGGCCCCATAGCCTGGGCAGCCTTCCTGGCTTTCCTGTTGTATCCGCTGAATGTGCGCTTGCGGCGCCGATCCCTGGGCAAGGGAACCGCCGCAGGCGTGCTGACATTTCTGGCGCCGATCGTCATTCTTTTGCCTTTGAGCGCCCTATCGATCGCTTTCTTCCAGCAAATATCGGCCTTGACGCAGAAGGTGCAGAAGGCCGCTGCGGAGCTCGATATCAAGTCGCTGTCCGATCTCGAGCAATTCCCGTGGATCGCCCGGATCAACGCTTGGTTGGAAGCGCACGCAGGATTTTCGGCCGAGCAAATTCAATCGTGGCTGGTATCGGGCACGCGCGAAGTGCTGCAGCGCGCGGCGAGCTTGGGCGGCGGCTTTTTTATCGGCGCGCTCGGCTCGCTGCTGGGATTTGCGATCATGTTGTTTCTACTGTTTTTTTTCCTGCGCGACGGTGATGCGATGCTGCTCCGCGCGCGCGGGCTGATTCCGCTGGATGAATTACACAAGGAGCGGCTGTTCCGGCATCTGAGCGGCGTAACGCGCGCGATTGTCGTAGGCACCAGCATCACGGCGTCGATCGCGGGTGTGTTGATCGGCATCGGCTTCAAGTTTGCCGGCCTTCCTTCACCGGTCGTATTCGGAGTTCTGGCGGCATTGCTTTCGATGCTGCCGATCGGAGGCGCCGCCTTGGTCTGGGGTCCGGCAGCGATTTGGTTGTTCATTGACGGACACTGGGGGTACGGCATCTTCATGGTCGCGTGGGGATTGCTGCTGACCGGGCTGGATAACATCGTTCGGCCGATGCTCATATCGGGCCGAGCGAAGATCTCGACCCTGGCGGTTTTCGTGGGCGTTCTGGGCGGCATTCCGGCGTTTGGATCGATCGGCGTCATTGCGGGTCCGGTGCTGCTTTCCCTGGCGCTCGTCCTGGTCGAGTTCGCCGAGGAAAGCCGATCGCGAATTTCTTGATCATCCGGGGGGCTGCATCGCCGTCGGCTCAAGTACAATCCGCGCCCTTATGGATGTATCTCACCTTCTTGACGGCTTGAACGACAATCAAAGGCAGGCGGTCGGCTCGCCGCTCGGAGCCGCCCTGGTTTTGGCCGGCGCCGGCAGCGGCAAGACCCGCGTCTTGGTGCATCGGGTCGCATGGCTGATTCAGGTCGAGGGCGCCTCGCCGAACAGCATACTCGCAGTGACGTTCACGAATAAAGCCGCGGCCGAAATGCGCAGCCGCGTCGAAACCTTGTTGGGCTTGCCGAGCGGCGCGATGTGGTTGGGCACTTTTCATGGATTGGCCCATCGGCTGCTGCGCATCCATTGGCGCGAAGCGGGCTTGCCGCAAAGCTTCCAGATATTGGACTCAGAGGACCAGGCACGGGTGCTGCGCAAGGTGTTGAAGGCGCTGGATCTCGACGAGACCCGCTGGATACCGCGCGAGATTCTGTGGTTCATCAATGCACAGAAAGACGAGGGACACAGGGCCAAGCACATCAAGGACGACGGAGATCCGACTCGCCGTCAATTAATCAAAATCTACCAGGCTTACGAGGAGGCCTGTCAACGCGCCGGGGTCGTGGACTTTGCCGAGCTTCTGCTTCGTGCTTACGAATTGTGGCGCGATAATTCCTCTTTGCTGCAGCATTATCGCACGCGCTTCCGGCACGTGTTGGTAGATGAGTTTCAGGACACCAACGCAATTCAGTACAAGTGGCTCATGCTGCTGGCCGGGCCCGCCGGTCTGCCATTCGTCGTCGGGGACGATGATCAGTCCATTTATCGCTGGCGCGGCGCACGGGTGGAGAACCTGCAGCAGTTTCGCAGCGATTTTCCGCACGCGGTCCTCTACAAGCTGGAGCAGAACTATCGTTCCACCGGCACGATATTGAAGGCAGCTAACGCGCTGATCTCGAACAATGCCGGCCGGCTCGGCAAGACGTTATGGACCAGCGGCGAAGACGGGGACCGCGTCAAGCTGTACGCGGCCTTCAATGAACGCGACGAAGCCGACTTCGTGGTGAACCGCATCCGCGAATGGGTTGCCCATGGCGGCGCGCGCCGGGAGGTGGCAGTGCTGTATCGCTCGAATGCGCAATCACGCGTCTTTGAAGAAGCTTTCCTCAACGCCCGCATGCCCTACCGCGTGTATGGGGGGTTGCGCTTCTTCGAGCGCGCTGAAATCAAGGACGCGCTCGCCTACCTGCGTCTAATTGCCAGCCGGGCTGACGACACGTCCTTCGAGCGGGTGGTAAATTTGCCGGTGCGCGGCATCGGCGCGAAGAGCGTGGACACGGTGCGCGATTTTGCAAGGGCGCACGCAACCTCTTTGTGGAATGGCGCCCTGAATTCGACGCAAAACGGACTGCCGCAAAGAGCGGCTCTGGCATTGCAGTCTTTTCTGGCGCTGATCGACCAGCTGGCGCGCGAGATTCATGGTTTGGAGCTGCATGAGCAGGTGGATCACGTCATTCAAATGAGCGGGCTCATCGAGCATTACAAGAAGGAGAAAGGCGAACGCGGCGAGGCGCGAATAGAGAATTTGCTGGAACTCGTCAGTGCGGCGCGGGGATTTTCGCCCGAGAGCGAGGCGGAGGCTGAGCTGTCGCCACTCGAGTCGTTTCTGGCGCACGCGGTCTTGGAGTCCGGCGAAGGGCAGGCGGACCCCTACGACGATTGCGTGCAAATGATGACGCTGCATTCGGCCAAGGGGCTGGAATTTCCTGTCGTATTTCTCGCCGGCATGGAAGACGGTCTGTTTCCGCACCAGCGCTCCGTGGCCGATTTGGCCGGACTCGAGGAGGAGCGGCGCCTCTGCTATGTAGGGACGACCCGGGCGATGCGCCAGCTCTACATCACGTATGCCGAGCAGCGCCGTCTCTATGGCGTGGATACGTACGGTCAGCCGTCTCGCTTCATCAGCGAATTGCCGGCCGAGCTGGTCGAGGAAATCCGCCCGCGCCTGCAGGTGTCGCGGCCTGCCTTCGTCAAGCGCAGCGGGGCCTTGGACGAGTCCCCCGGTTCGGGAATGCGCATGGGCAGCCGGGTCCGGCATTCGAAGTTCGGCGACGGGGTGGTACTCAATTTCGAGGGCAATGGACCGCATGCCCGAATTCAAGTCAATTTCGAGAGTCAGGGTACGAAGTGGCTGATGCTGTCTTACGCCAATCTCGTTCGTGTAGAGTAACCTCGCTGTGAAAATCATCATTCTGGGCGCAGGGCAAGTCGGCCGCACGGCGGCGTACCACCTCTCCCGCGAGGAGGGGAATGACGTCACCGTCATCGACACCAACGAGGAGATATTGCGGGACCTGCAGGATCGACTCGACATCCGCACGGTCAACGGCAATGCGGCGAGCCCAAGCATCCTGGAGGCCGCGGGTATCGCCTCGACCGATATTCTGGTCGCGCTCACCAACAGCGACGAAGTCAACATGCTGGCATGCCACATTGCGTGGACGCTGTACCGCACGCCGAAGAAAATTGCCCGCGTGCGCTCGGCCGACTTCGCCGAGCGGGATAGGCTGTTCGGCGAGAACGGGATCGCGGTGGATGTCTGGATCAGCCCCGAACAGCTGGTTACCGAATACGTCGCGCGTCTTATCCGTTATCCGGGTGCCTTGCAGGTGCTGGATTTCGCGGATGGCCGGGTGCGGCTGGTGGGCATACGCGCACTTCAAGGGGGTCCGTTGGTGGGGCAGGCGCTGCGGACCTTGCGGGAGCATATACCCACGGCCGATGCCCGGGTTGCCGCCATTTATCGCGCCGGCAAGAGCGTCAAGCCGGAAGGCGACACCATCATCGAAGACGGCGATGAGGTATTTTTCCTTGCCGCGCGCAAGGATATTCGAATAGTCATGAAGGAGATGCGGCGCGAGGAAGCCCCCGCGCGCCGGGTGGTCATTGCGGGCGGCGGCAATATCGGTGTTCGATTGGCGATCGAACTGGAAGATAGAAATCAGGTAAAGCTGATCGAGCGCGACGGCAAGCGGGCGAGGAGAGTCTCCGAGCAACTGAAAAGCACCACCGTGCTGCATGGCGACGCGGCCGACGAGGAACTGCTTCTCGAGGAAAACATCGACAGCGCGGATGTTTTTGCCGCGCTGACGAACTCCGAGGAGGCGAATATTCTTTCCGCAATGCTCGCCAAGCGCCTGGGTGCTCACAAAGTCATGGCGTTAATCAACAAGCCCTCCTACGCGGAATTGATAGAGAGCGGCTCGATCGACGTCGCCATATCGCCGCAAACCGTCACGATCGGCTCATTACTCGCGCATGTGAGGCGCGGCGACGTGGTGCGGGTGCACTCCCTGCGGCGGGGAGCGGCCGAGGCGCTCGAGGTGGTCGTCCACGGCGATGCCGATAGCTCGAAAGTCATCGGCCGGCGCATCGAAGATATTTCGCTGCCCGAAGGAACCACTCTGGGAGCGGTGGTCCGCGGCGAGGACGTCATCATTGCTCATCATGACACCACGGTGCAGCCGGACGATCACTTGATCCTTTTTTTGACGGATCGCCGTCACATCGAAGCCGTCGAAAAGCTGTTTCAAGGCTCCGCTTCGTTTTTGTGAAAGACATCTTACTGCCGGTCGCGCACGTCTTCGCCCTCGTCATGATGGTGTTCGCGGTGACGATGCTCGCGCCCCTGGTGATGGCGGTATGGGCGCTCGATGCGGCGCTCTGGTCCTTCGTCATGTCCGCGTTGGCGACCTTTTTCCTGGGCGCTTTGTTGTGGCTAGCCACGCGCAGATTCAAGCGTGAACTCAAGACCCGGGATGGCCTGATGCTGGTCGCGCTGACGTGGGTTCTTTTGCCGGCGGTTGCCGGATTCCCGCTATGGCACTTTCTGCCCATCAATTTCACCGAGGCGTATTTCGAGGCTGCTTCGGGACTGACGACCACGGGCGGCACAGTGCTGTCCGGAATCGAATTTCTACCGCGATCGATCAACCTATGGCGCCATTTGCTGAGCTGGCTGGGAGGCATGGGGATCATCGTCTTGGCCGTGGCGATCCTGCCGATGCTCGGCGTCGGCGGCATGCAAATCTATCGAGCGGAGATGCCGGGTCCGATGAAGGACAGCAAACTCACGCCGCGAATCGGGCAGACCGCGAAACTGCTCTGGGCGGTCTACGCCGGACTTACAGCGGCCTGCATCGTTTGCTTGAGGTTAGCCGGGATGCACTGGTTCGACGCGGTCTGTCACGGGTTTTCGGCGCTTTCGCTCGGCGGGTTCTCCACTTACGACGCCAGCATCGGGCATTTCAATTCGCTGCCGATCGAGATGGTTCTGACCGTCTTCCAGGTCTTGGGAGCCTTGAATTTCGCGACGCATTATCTCGCCTGGAGTCAGCGCGGGGTGATGGCCTACTTTCGGGACGCGGAGGCAAAGGCGATCTTAGGAGTGCTCGTGGCGAGCTGCATCGGCATATCCTTGTTCTTGTTCTTCAAGGGCAGCTACGCCGACTACCCTACGGCTCTGCGCCACGCAGTCTTCAATGTCGTATCCATGGCCACTGACAGCGGGTTGCATACTCAGGACTACTCGCGCTGGCCGATATTCGCACCGATGTGGATGATGTTTCTGAGCTGCCTCGTGGCGAGCTCAGGGTCGACGGGCGGCGGCATCAAAATGATACGTACCTTGGTGCTCACCAAACAGGCGCATCGCGAGCTCAATCAGCTGGTGCATCCGAACATGGTGCGACCGCTGAAGGTCGGCGGCACGGTGATCGCGAACCGCGTGGTCTTTGCGGTGCTCGCCTTCGTATTCCTCTACTTCATGAGCATCGTGACGCTCATCTTCGTACAACTCGCCAGCGGCTTGGATTTCATGACCTCGCTGTCGTCCCTCATCGCCTGTATTAACAATGCGGGACCGGGCTTGGGACTCGTGGGTCCCGGCAGCAACTACGGCGTTCTCAGTGATTTTCAGCTGTGGGTCTGCTCCGCCGCGATGCTGCTGGGGCGCCTCGAAATTTTCACCATCCTAGTGTTGTTCACCCCCACTTTATGGCGAAAATGAGTGTAATTTTATGCGTGCATTACCACTTTTGAGCTATTTTAGAAAAAGTGGGTATTTATACTTTAAATAGCTCATCAATTCCGTATAAGTGGGTCAACACGGGAAAATGTCGACATGATTGGATTGCTGCAGCGCGTTATCCAGGCTAGCGTAGAAATTGATCGTCAGCGCGTGGCGTCCATAGGCGCTGGGCTCCTGGTGCTGATAGGGGTGCGGCCGACGGACCAGGAGCCGGCCGCGCTGCGGCTGATCGAGCGCCTGCTTCAATACCGAGTGTTCGGGGACGAGGCTGGCAAGATGAACTTGAGCCTGACGCAAATTCAGGGCGATTTGTTGCTGGTGCCTCAATTCACGTTGGCGGCCGAGACGCGCACAGGCCTAAGGCCCGGCTTCTCGACCGCCGCGCCGCCGGAGCAGGGCCGGCGGTTGTTCGACACGCTCGTTACTGCAGCTCGCGCCCGCCACCCGCGCGTCGAAACCGGGGTTTTCGGTGCCCATATGAACGTGTCCCTGACCAACGATGGACCCGTTACCTTCTGGCTGGAGAGCTAATTGCACTCAAAAACCTCAAATGCGACCGAACACGCATCGATGTCGTGGGTCCAATGTCATAATCTCTTTGGCGTATTATTAGCGACCCTTGGGGTCTACCTCGGAATCGGAGAAGCGATATGTTCGATTCAAAAATGCTGTTGGTCGTTCTGCTCATCGCCTTGGTGATATTCGGCACCAAGAAATTGCGCACCATCGGCACGGATCTGGGCGCCGCGGTCAAGGGCTTCAAGCAGGCCATGAATGACGGCGAATCGGAAGAAAAAATGAAGCAGATCAATCAAGACAAGGACGCGGACTTCGACGCCAGTGCAGCGTCTCGCGAAGCCGAAATCAAGACGCCCCCGAAAACCAATTCCTGATGCCGCATGCTTGATGTCGGGTTCTCGGAGATACTTCTCACCTCAGCGATAGCACTCATCGTGCTGGGGCCCGAGCGACTGCCCAAGGTTGCTCGGCAAGTTGGCAACTGGATGGGACGCGCGCGCGCCATGGCGCGCCAACTGAGCGAGCAATTGGAACGCGAAGTGAGCGCGGAAGAATTGCTTAAGATCCAAAGCAAGCCGCCGGCCGCGGCCGATTCCACGGCCAGCAGAGCGAGTGCGCCAATCAGTGGCGCCGCCTTTGATCCGTCGTCGTACACACCCTCCATCGCGCCCGTCGTGGACGCGACGGCGCCCCCTAGCGCGCCCGAGCCCACTTATGGAGCTCCCGCCTCTGCCACGACTCCCGCAGCCATGCATGCCTCGGATAAGCACGTAGCCGATTCCAAACCGACCCATGAGTGAGGCCGGTGAACCGGGCGAACTCGCCGAAGGCACCCTGATTTCTCATTTGTTGGAACTGCGCGATCGCCTGCTGAAGGCGATGCTGGCGGTCGGCATTTGCTTCATTCCGTGCGCGATCTACATGAACAAGATTTTCTCGTTCGTGGCTGAGCCCCTGATCCATAAATTGCCTGTGGGGGCAACGCTCATCGCCACCAGCGTGGTTGCTCCCTTCACGGTGCCGTTCAAGATGGCCTTGTTGCTTGCCATCGGGATCGCCATGCCTTTCGTGCTGTATCAAGCTTGGGCATTCGTCGCGCCCGGCCTGTACAGGCACGAAAAGAAACTCGCCGTACCGTTGCTCATATCCAGCGTCCTGCTGTTTTACCTCGGCGCCGCATTCGCTTATTACGTGGTATTCCCTGTCATGCTGAGCTTCTTCGTCGCGACCACGCCGCACGGCGTGCAGATGATGACCGACATGGGCAGCTATCTGGATTTCGTGATGATTCTGCTGCTCGCGTTCGGTTTGGCCTTTGAAGTCCCCGTGGCTACTGTATTATTGGTGTGGACCGGATTTGTAAGGCTCGCGGCACTCAAAAAAAATCGCGGTTTCGTGCTGCTGGGGATATTCATCTTTGCCGCCTTCGTGACGCCGCCTGATGCCGTGTCGCAGAGCGCAATGGCGGTGCCGATGTATTTCCTCTACGAAATAGGAATCATCATGGCCGGATTATTGCTCAAGGATAAGATAGCGGCACGCGCCAAGGAAGAAGCGGAACAGGCGGAGCGCGAAGCCAAGGGCTTGAGTTGAGTGCCACCTTTTTTGGGCATCCGCGCGGCCTCGCGACGCTATTCTTCACGGAAATGTGGGAGAGATTCACCTACTACGGCATGCGTGCCGTACTCGTGCTCTTCCTCGTCGCTGCGGTCGCCAACGGCGGCCTCGGCATCGACGACAAGACGGCCACCGCGATCTACGGCCTGTACACGGCGGGAGTTTATCTAGCGGCCTTGCCCGGCGGCTGGATTGCGGACCGGCTGATTGGTGCGCAGCGCGCCGTGATCGCCGGGGGGCTGGCAATTACTCTTGGCAATGCGTTGCTCGCGATGTCCACGAGCCCGCGTGGCTTCTACATCGGCTTGGTCGTGATCGTGCTCGGCGTCGGTTTGCTAAAGCCCAACGTCAGCGCAATCGTGGCAGACCTCTACCCGGAAGGCGGCGCGCGGCTCGATTCCGGGTTTACCGTCTTCTATATCGGGATAAACGTCGGAGGTTTCCTGGGCCCTCTGGTCACCGGCTGGGCTCAAGTGCACTTCGGCGGCCGCGCCGGCTTCGCGGCGGCTGCATTTTTCATGGCGGTCGGCGTGCTGCAGTTCTTTTTGACGCGGCGGCATTTAGGCAACGCAGGTGCTTACGTCGTGTCTACTGCGCCGCGCGCCAGGCAATGGACCTACTTATGGTCGGTGGTCGGGCTCTCGATGCTCGCGCTCGCGGCTCTGAGCTTCGGCTGGATTCCGGTGAACGCGATCGATCTGGCGCAGGCGGCGACCTATGCGATCGTCGCCGTGGCTGTGCTGTACTTCTTGTATTACTTCACCGCAGCCGGCCTCGACGCGGAGGAACGACGGCGCGGTGTCGTGCTGGTGGTGCTGTTCATCGGCTGTGCCTTGTTCTTTTCGGGTTATGAACAGGCCGGCTCGAGCTTGAATCTATTCGCCCAGCGCTACACGGATCGAACTTTGGCATGGCTGCATTTCGTCATTCCCGCAGGCTGGTTTCAGTCCTTGAATTCCGCGTTCATCTTTGTATTCGCGCCTTTCTTTGCGTGGCTTTGGGTCTTTTTGGCCCGCCGTAATCTCAATCCTTCGGTGCCCGCCAAATTTGCAATCGGCGTGATGCTCATGGGCTCCGGATTCTTGGTCATGGCAGCGGCGGCGGCCATCGTCGCTTCGGGGTCGAAAGTGTTGCCGTACTGGTTGATAATGACCTACCTGCTCCATACGTTCGGCGAACTTTGTCTGAGTCCTGTGGGCTTGAGTTATTACACGAAATTGACTCCTAGACGCTTCGTGGGGCAGATGATGGGAATGTGGTTCCTGGCCATGTCCCTCGGCAATCTCGTGGCGGGCCTTATCGCCGGCGAATTCGACGCCGGCAATGTGGCTGCAATGCCGGGTCAATACATGCACATTGTTTATTTTTCGGTGGGACTGGGCGCTGTTCTGTTGGCGTTGAGCCGACCGGTGAAGAAACTCATGGGGAACATAAAATGAATACGAGCGCAGCCGGCAACGCGGCAACGCGAGATACGGGTGCGGCGCGGGGCGTCTTGGGCTCGACACCCGCACCGCAACTCACGCTGAAGGCCATTCTTCTTTCCGTCATTCTTACGGTCATTCTTGCCTCGGCCAATGCTTACGTCGGTCTATTCGCGGGCATCACGGTAGCCACCGCAATACCGGCCGCGGTGATATCGATGGCGGTACTGCCCTTGTTCGGACGCACCAATATCCTCGAAAACAACATCGTGGCCACGGGTGCCTCCGCCGGAACGTCGATCTCCGCCGGCGCCATATTTACCTTGCCGGCGCTCATACTTCTGCACCATTGGACGACTTTCGATTACTGGTGGACCCTATGCATCGTCGGCCTCGGCGGACTGCTCGGTGTGCTGTTTTCGGTACCTCTTCGCCGAACCCTGATAATCGAGCAGAAGCTGCGGTTTCCGGAGGGCGTGGCGGCCGCCGAAGTGCTCAAGGTGGGAGCGAACCCCGGAGTTGGTGCCAAGTTCCTCGCGCTGGCCGCCGTTGCTGGGGGCGTGTTCAAGTTGATTACTTCGGGATTTCGGTTATTGCCGGAAACGTTCGTCGCGAAGGGCTTCATAGGCGAGCGCGGTATTGCATTCTTCGGCTATGGCTTCTCGCCGGCCTTGCTGGGAGTCGGCTACATCGTCGGGCTCAATGTCGCCATCTTGATTGCAGCCGGAGGCCTTTTTTCCTGGTGGCTGGCAATCCCGCTATATAACGTCTACTTCATCGGCCATGACCCGGTGCTGATGCACAAGCTCATCGGACTCGATGCCGAAGATGCGGCGTTCGCAATTTGGCGCGCACAGGTGCGCTATATTGGAGTTGGATGCATGCTGACCGGGGCGCTCTGGGCGCTCTGGTCGCTCCGCAACTCCCTTTGGTCGGCCATCCGGAGCGGCTTGAAAGTAGGCGCAAAGGGAGCCGCGGAGGTACCGCACACCGAGCGCGATCTGCCAATGGGCGCCGTGCTGCTTTGCATCGCGCTGTTCGTCGTGCCGCTGTTCGTATTGTACTACCTGGTGGTTGGCAGCCTCGGCGTCGCGCTCGCGATGGCGGTTATCATGATCGTCGCGGGTTTCTTGTTTTCATCGGTGAGCGGCTATATGGCGGGCCTGGTCGGATCATCGAATAATCCCGTCTCCGGCATCACCATCTGTACGATCCTGTTCGCGTCTCTGGTTCTCATCTGGATGGTGGGCGGGAAATCGTCGATCGGCGCGGTGGCGGTAGTGTTCATCGGCGCCGTGGTGTGTAACGCTGCGGCCGTGGCCGGAGACAATCTGCAGGATCTCAAGGCCGGACAGATCGTGGGAGCCACACCCTGGCGTCAGCAAGTGATGCTCTGCGTCGGCGTGGTGGTGAGCGCCGCCGTGATGGCTCCGGTGATGAACGTCTTGCTGTTCGCCTACGGCATCGGAGAGCCTTCGCATCCCGGCGTCAAGGCGTTGCCGGCGCCGCAAGCCAACCTGGTCCGGTCGGTCGCCGAAGGCATGTTCGGCGGCACTTTGCCCAGCGCAATGATCGCCATCGGCGCCGCGATCGGCGCGCTGATCATCGTCTTCGATCTGTATCTCAAGCGACGCCGATCGCGCTGGAGCGCGCCCGTACTGGCAGTGGCCGTGGGGATCTACTTACCGCTGGACGTGTCGACACCCATCCTCGCAGGCGGCCTCGTCGCGGAAGTTGTTGCGCGCTGGCACCAAAGGCAGAACCCGGGAGGCGATCCGGAAAAGCTCTCCCAGAACGGCATGTTGTTCGCGGCGGGGCTGATCACCGGCGAGGCACTCGTGGGTATTTTCATTGCCATGTGCATATGGATCAGCAAGAATCCGGATTTTCTCGCCGCGCCAGCCGAAGTGCCGGGCGGAAAATGGTGGGCGGCGATGGTGCTGGCCGGTATTTGCTACTGGATTTTTCGCGCCGGTACCCCGCGCCGCGCTGCTTAGGCCGCCCGGGCTTTTTTGCGCGACCGGCGTTATTCCGCGAAGCTCATGCTTGCCTTGGGCACGATTTACCTCGTGTGGGGCTCGAGCTTCTTGTTCACCAAGATCGCGGTCACCAACTTGCCCCCGGCGCTGTTCTCGGGAATTCGGTTCGTCACGGCGGGTGTTGTTTTGGGACTCATCGCCAGAATCTGGAACGGCAGCAAGGCGCCCAAGCGTCTGCTCGAGTGGCGCCACGTCGCCATCGCGGGCTTCTTCATGGTCTTCGTCAGCAACGGCTTGAACACCTGGGCCATGCAGTATCTGCCGACCAATCAATCGGCCCTGCTCAACGGCACAGCGGCGTTCTGGATCGCCGGCCTCGGTGTTTTCGGGCGCCGAGGCCATCCGCTCACCCGTCTGGCCGTCTTGGGATTGGTCATCGGATTCCTGGGCGCCGCGCTGATGCTGATACCGAAGGGACCCTTGATGACCAAGAGCCTGCTTGCTCAAGCGGCCGTTCTCACGGCGTGTTTCTCTTGGGCGCTGGGCACTTTGTACTATCGCAGCATCGATAGCGAGCTTGACTCGCTCATGTTCATGGCGCTGCAGATGTTCATGGGCGGCTCGATGCTGCTCGCGGTCGGCATTGCCCACGGCGACGCGGCGCACTGGACACCGAACAGCTCCGGATTGACAGCGCTTCTTTACCTTACCTTTTTCAGCTCCTGCCTCGCGTACACCGCCTACGGCTGGCTGAGCCTCCATGCCAACCCTGCCTTGATCGGAACCTACGGATACGTGAGCCCCGCCATCGCCTCGTTCCTCGGCTGGGAATTCCTGCACGAGCATCTATCAGGGATCCAGCTCCTCGGCATGGTGGTCATCATCGTCGGCGTGAGCATACTGACGCTCCCAGGCGGCAGCCTTACCGATCCAAAGACTCTTGCCGAACCGAAAACACAGTAGCGGGTCAGCGGCGCTTCATGATGATTTCGACCTTGCCATGGCCGCCGACGAACCATGAACCCACGAAACTCACCAAGCTCACGATCACCGAGGTCCAGAATGCGGACCAAAAGCCGGCCATCTGCATGCCAGCCCATAAAATCAATCATCAAGCACCGGCAGCGGCGGATCCTTAGGCGGTGCCGTCTTGGGTTTCTTTGGCACCGGAGGACTTTCGAGCGTCACTTTAATGCGCGCCAGGAGCCGCTCCCAGCCCAAGCGGATGCGCACATAGCTCTTGTCC
>JBBROC010000042.1:0-29244 GCA_038229815.1 Steroidobacterales bacterium
CCGATCTGTCCGGATATAGCCAAGCGTATCTGGACAAGATTGCTCTGCGCTTAAATCAGCGTCCGCGAAAGACTTTGGGATTTAAAACCCCAGCGGATAAACTTCAAGCAAGTGTTGCGTCGACCGATTGAATCCGCCCGCCAAAGCGTCTAAAACTTAAAAAACATGCATCCCTTGGCGCCCCGCACTCCCCGTGCAGCTGACGCGTCCGGCGCTGCGCCGATCAATAGCGAATAAGTGCCGAGCCCCAGGTAAAGCCGCCGCCGAATGCCTCCAGCAGCAGAAGCTGGCCGCGCTTGACGCGCCCGTCCCGAATACCCGTGTCGAGGGCCAGCGGCACCGACGCGGCCGAAGTATTTCCCTGGGTATTGATCGTCACGATGACACGTTCCATCGGCAAAGCGAGCCGCTTGGCGATCGCCTCGATGATTCGGATATTCGCCTGATGCGGAATCAACCAGTCAAGCTGGTCCTTACGGATCCCGTTGGCATTGAGTGTCTCGGTGACCAGATGCCCCAGCGTGTTTACCGCAACCTTGTAAACCTCGTTGCCCTTCATCTGCACGCCGGCTTTGCCCTCGCGCACCAATTTGAAACCCTTCGATACGCCGTCCGGGTACAGCAGCAAATCCTTGTACTTTCCGTCGGAGTGCAGGCGCGTGCTGATGATGCCGGGCTCAGGGGAAGGCTTCAGGATCACGGCGCCCGCCCCGTCCGCGAACAATACGCACGTGCCTCGATCATTCCAATCGACGATGCGCGTCAGTGTCTCGGCGCCGACGACGAGTGCGCATTTCGATTCGCCGAGCCGCACGAATTTGTCCGCCACGCTCAAGGCGTACACGAACCCGGTGCAGGCCGCTTCGAGACTGAAAGCAGGACAGCCGTGGATATCCAAGCGATCCTGCAGCAAGGTGCCAACATTGGGAAAGACGAGATCGGGTGTCGTCGTGCCGACGCAAATCAGATCTATGTCGGTCGCGGTGACGCCTGCATCCTCCATTGCGCGCCGCGAGGCATGTTCCGCGAGGTCGGTGGTGGTTTCACCCTCCGCCGCAACGTGGCGCTGCTCGATTCCGGTCCGGGTGCGGATCCATTCATCGCTGGTGTCGACGAGTGTTTCGAGCTCCCTGTTGGTCAGTATTTTTTCCGGTAGATAGCTGCCGGTACCGGCGATTCGTGCGTACATTGAATTCCTTCAATCGTCGCGTGACGTCGCCAGCCGTTCCGCGATGCGCGCGGGCAGGCCATTGCGCGCTTCCGCGACCGCGACCTCGAGTGCACGCTGAAATCCGAACACATCAGCGCCGCCGTGACTCTTGATGACGATCCCTTTCAATCCGATCATGCTCGCGCCATTGTAGCGGCGCGGGTCGATCCGCGCGCGCAACGCCTTGAGCGCCGGTCGCGCCGCGAGGTAGCCAAGCTTGCGGAAATTAGTGCGGCCGAATTCCTCACGCAGCGCATCGGTGATCAGACGCGCCGCGCCTTCCATCGTTTTAAGCGCTACATTGCCGGTAAAGCCGTCGGTTACAACCACATCCACTTTATCGGAGAAAATGTCGTCGCCTTCGACGAAGCCGACATAATTGAGGTCGCTCGCAGTCAACAAATTGTGTGCCGCCTGCACGATATCGTTGCCCTTGATCTCTTCTGCGCCGATATTCAGCAATCCAACTCGCGGCCGTGCGTGCGCACCCTGCAAATCGGCCGCCAGCACCGATCCCATCACGGCAAATTGGTACAATTGCACCGGAGTGCACGATGCGTTTGCGCCCAAGTCCAACATATAAGTGTGGCCGCCGCGGGAGGGGATGAGAGAAATGATCGCCGGCCGTTCCACACCCGGCAGCATCTTCAATACGAAATGTGCCATTGCCATCAGCGCGCCGGTATTTCCCGCGCTTACGCACGCATGCGCATCTTTCGCCTTCACCAGATCGATGGCACGGCGCATCGAGGAATCCTTTTTGCGCCGCAACGCCTCGCGCGGATGATCGGTCATCTCAACCACTTCGGATGCAAACATGCACGACACGTTGGCGGGGAATGCGCTCCCAAGCTCGCCTTCCAGGTCGGACTGGCGCCCGATCAGAGTGAACCGGACATCGCTGAACTCACGGGCTGCGGCCACCGCTGCCGGTACGGATACCGACGGCCCACGGTCGCCGCCCATGGCGTCGATGGCAATATGGAGCGGCGCAGACACGGGTGCGTCAAGAAAGCCTGAGCGGCGCGAACGGTGCCGCCGGTGGCGTGACGCCTATTCTTCGGCCGCCGCCGCGTCCGCCTTGGTCTGAAGCACCTTGCGGCCGCGGTAATACCCCTCTCTGGAAATTCGATGACGTGAATGAGTCTCGCCGCTCTTGGCGTCGATCGACACCGCGGGTAACGGCAGCGCGGAATGGGAGCGATGCATGCCACGCTTCGAGGGGGTTTTTCTGCTTTTTTGAACTGCCATGAGTAATGTGTCCTATCAAGTTTTTTTTAACAAATCCTGCAAAGCGGCAAACGGCCGGGTTCTATCGCCCGATAAATCCTGAATCTCGCCCGCCTCGTAGGTCGGCGCCCGCGCACAGCTGTGCGGTGGATGCATTGCGACGATTGGTAAGGCCAACAACAATTCTTCCTCGGCCAGTTCCCGCAAGCTAACCCGGCCCTCAACCATCGTATAAACCTCGCGCTGCGAGTCCGCAGCGTCTCCGTCCGAGTCGCTGGAAAACTCGATCGCGCTGCTGCCGGCTGCCCCGAACGCGAAGCCTTGCAGACAACGCTGGCACAGCAGTTGCAGCACCGCCTCCACCGCGACGGTGACGCCTGGTCGGCCCGCGAAGTTCGTAAATGCGAAACTCGCGTGCACGAAGCCGCGCGAGTCCGCCAGTGCATCCTGCAAGCGAGGCAGCTCACCGAGCGGGTACACACGCTCCAGCACCACGGCATTGTCGGCTAGGTGCTCGCAATCGACTCGGTCTGGCAAGCCGGGTGCCATGGGCCGCGTATAATAGGGCCGGTTCCCAACCCTGTCAAAACCAATCGGGTGCAAGTCGTTGTTTTTGAAGTCTCAGCCTTCACTTATTTTAGCCTCCACCTCTACCTATCGGCGCGATCTCCTGGCCCGTCTGCGCCTCCGTTTCTCGTGCAGCTCACCGGGGGTCGAAGAGACCCGTCGTGCCGGGGAGCGACCCCTGGACCTGGCGATGCGATTGGCAAGGGCCAAGGCATCGGCCGTGGCGCTCAAGAATCCCGACGCGTGGGTCATCGGCTCCGATCAAGTCGCGGTGCGCAACGACGATGCAGGCGAGTTCGTCCTGGGCAAGCCCGGCACCGAAGCGGCTTGCATCGAGCAATTGAGAAGCTGCTCAGGCCGTAGCCTCTCCTTTATCACTGCGGTCGCCGTACTACGGCACAATGCACGATCGGCGCACGAGTTCGCCGATACCACCCGGGTTGCATTCCGCGCCCTGGATGCCGCCGCCGTTGCCCGCTATGTCGCTCTCGAGACGCCGTTCGATTGCGCTGGGGGCTTCAAGAGCGAGGGGCTCGGGATCGCCTTGTGCGAGTCCATCGACAGCGTGGACCCTAGCGCACTGATCGGATTGCCGTTGATTCAGTTGAGCAAGGTACTCCGCGACGTGGGCTTCGAGTTACCCTAGGTGCGACCCGAGCGGCGTACCGGAACTTTCATCCGTGCATGTCCCGCCGCTTTACCTTGCGGGGTCCGGCGCTTCATGGGGGTAATGGCATCGATGACGGCCGCCAGCTCCGCGGGCAGCGGCGCACTTGCGTGAAACGGGACGCCGGAGCCTGGCCACTCGAACGCGACCGATTGCGCGTGCAGAAATGTACGTCTCAAGCCATGGCGTTTGAGTTCGGCATTGCGCTCCCGATCGCCATATTTGTCATCACCCAGCAGCGGATGGCCGGCGAAGGACGCGTGCACGCGAATTTGATGGGTCCGTCCCGTAGGAATGTCCACCTCCATCAAAGTCGCGAGGGCACCAAAAAATTGCACGGGCTTGAATACACTGACCGATTCCTTGCCGGCCGTCGCCACCCGCACATGCCGCTCGCCGTGTTGCCGGTTATCGGTCGCGAGCGGCGCGTCAATGCGCTTGGTTCCTAACTGCCAGCTACCCGCAACCAGCCCAAGATAGGTCTTATGCATGCCGCCGTTGCGAATCAAGGCATGTAGAGCGGTCAGCGTGCTCCGATCGCGCGCCACCAGCAAGCAGCCGCTCGTGTCGCGGTCGAGCCGATGCACCAGCTCCAAGGTCTCGCGGGGCCGCGACGCTCGCAACGCCTCAATGACGCCAAAACTCATGCCGCTGCCCCCATGCACGGCGACGCCGGCGGGTTTATCGATCACCAGTAGATGCTTGTCCTGAAAAATGATTGCTCGCTCGACCAATTCGATCAAGCTGCTCGAGGGGACTCTCGGGCCACCGCGCCCCGAGCTGGCGTGTCCCGTGCCTTCAGGCCCCAGGCTGTCGCGCAAAAATTCATCGCCGGCCTCGATCCGCACCGGAGGCAGGCGCACCTCATCACCTTCCTGAATGCGGTATTCCGCATCGACACGTTTGCGGTTTACACGTACTTCGCCCTTTCGGACCAAGCGGTATACCCGGCTTCGGGGCACGGACTTGAAGTGCCGCATCAGGAAGTTATCGATTCGTTGGCCCGCCTCGTCCGCGGTCACCGTCCGCAACTTGACGGGACTTTTGGGAGAGTAAATCCGCTCTGGATTCGGCGCATTGCTGTTCATGGTTCCACGATACTTGCTGAGCAATCTTATAACGTATTGATTACATTGACCCTGGGGGTCAGTCATGATAATGTCCTAAAACCGTGTCAGGCGCTGAACCATTTCTGGGCGACGTCCATTTCTAGGTAATGCATGTAGACACCGGTTTCAGTGGTTCCCCATCCGTTGGAGAACCGCATATTAGTTGGTTCTGGAATTCCAGACCATCGCTCGGCCGATGAGACGGACGCAAGAGAGCCCAATGGAGCTTCGGCGTCTAACAAGCGGTTAACCGAGAACAAGGCCCCGGGCTTGCCGTATACGTTTTGGCAGAATTGGGTTGATTTGATGCCGGGAGCTTGGCTCGCGCTCGGCGTATCCCTATTCATGATCTCCCGACACGTCGCGGTCCCGGCTTCTATTCTCAAGCTCACCTCCTCGGCCCCTACCACCTTAGTTGGGGCACATGAAAAGAATGCTCGTCAACGCAGTTCAAGAAGAAGAATTGCGAGTCGCACTCGTCGACGGTCAGAAACTCTACGACTTATCGATTGAGATCCCGTCACGGGAACAGAAAAAATCCAATATTTATAAAGGCCGGATAACCCGCGTCGAGCCAAGTCTCGAAGCGGCGTTCGTCGAATACGGCGCGCAGCGCCACGGCTTTTTACCGCTGAAGGAAGTCTCCAAGGAGTATTTCCGTTCCCAGCCGGCAAACTCCAGCAGGTTGAACATCAAGGATCTGCTGCAGGAAGGCCAAGAACTGATCGTTCAAGTCGAGAAAGAAGAGCGCGGCAACAAGGGCGCCGCGCTGACGACCTTCATCAGCCTTGCCGGCCGCTTTTTGGTGTTGATGCCAAACAACCCACGCGCGGGCGGCGTTTCGCGCCGCATTGAAGGCGAAGATCGCGATCAAATGCGCGAGGCAATGCACGGCCTGCAGATTCCGGACGGCATGGGCGCCATCGTGCGCACCGCCGGCGTCGGGCGGTCCACCGAGGAATTGCAATGGGACTTGAATAATCTCAAGACCGCGTGGGATGCGATCGTAGCGGCCAACGATGGCCGGCCGGCACCTTTCCTGATCTTCCAAGAGAGCGATGCGGTCACCCGCGGACTGCGCGATTACTTCTCTGATGATGTGGGCGAATGCCTCATCGATCAGCCGGAGGCCTTCCAGAAGGCCCAGGAATACATGCAGCGCTTCATGCCGCCCGACGCGCAGCGCAAGCTCAAGCTGTATCAAGATCCAGTTCCGTTGTTCACGCGCTACCAGATCGAGAGCCAGATCGAATCTGCCTACTCGCACAAGGTCACCCTCCCATCCGGCGGCAGCCTGGTGATCGATCATACGGAAGCGCTGGTATCGATCGATATCAACTCGGCTCGCAGCACTCGCGGCGGCGACATCGAAGCGACTGCGCGCAACACGAATCTGGAAGCAGCCGAGGAAATCGCGCGGCAATTGCGTTTGCGCGACATCGGCGGCCTTATCGTCATCGACTTCATCGACATGGAATCGCAGACCAATCAGCGTGCCGTGGAAGACATGCTAAGAGATGCGGTCAAAATGGACCGCGCTCGAATCCAGCTGGGCCGTCTGTCGCGTTTTGGCTTGCTTGAACTGTCGCGCCAGCGCCTGCGGCCGGCTTTGAGCGAAACGACGCATATCAACTGCCCGCGCTGCAGCGGCATGGGCACGATACGCGGCGTCGAATCAATGTCGCTCGCGTTGTTGCGGTTGATCGGTGAGGAAGCCCGCAAAGAACGAACCGGCCGCGTAATAGCCCAAGTGCCGGTCGACGTCGCAACCTACCTGATGAATGAGAAGCGCGATTGGCTGAATCAAATCGAGTCGCGCGACAAGGTTTCGCTCGTGATCGTGCCGAACCCTCATATGCAAACGCCGGCGTACGCGTTGCGGCGAATCCGCGACGATGAAAAGGAGCTTCCGGAAAACAGCACTGTCAGCTATCAGTTGGCCGATCAGCCCGTCGTCGAAGATTCGAACATCGGAAATCGGGACAAGAAGCCGCCGGGCGATGTGCCGCTGGTGCCGAGCATCCTGCCGGCCTCCGCGGCACCCATCATCCCCATGCCTGTGCCCGACCCTCCGCCGACGACAGTCGCGTCCCCGGCTCCGCAAGCCGGAGCATTCGTGCGACTCTGGCGATGGTTGTTTGGCAGCGGCGCCGATGCTGAGGCCAAAACAGTCGCGCCGGCATCGACGCAGACTCAACGCGATCGACCGGCGCACCGTGATGCGCGTCAGGATCGCTACCGCAGCGGCGGCGATCGGGATCGAAACCGAAATCGCGATGTGCGGCGCGATGGACCACGTGACCCGCGGCGCGACAGCCGTCCTCGCGGCGAAAACCGCAGCGATTCTGGTCCTCGTCGCCCCGACGGCGCGACACAGTCATCCCGGCCAGAACAACCGCAACGCTTGGATCAACCAGCGCGCAGCGAGTCACCGCGCAACGATCAACCAGCGCGCAACGATCAACCAGCGCGCAACGATCAATCACCGCGCAACGATCAGTTGCCGCGCACCGACCGCGGCGAGCCCCGTTCCGGCGATTCCGGAGGCAGCGAGCGCTCCGGCAGTGAGCGCGGGGGTCGAAGCCGTCGGCGGCGAGGGCGGGGTCGCGGGCGCGACGGGGGCGAAAACACCTCGAATAGCCCGGGCGTGAATCAGGTTACCCCGGGGCCGGGCTCGGCCAATGTTGGCGACGGCAACGGCGGTGGTTTGCCGACACCCTCCGAAGCGCCACGGGACCGGCCGACCGCGCCGATAGCGCCGGAAATGCCGGCGCCGGCGCCAGCGGCGGCGCTTGCCCCCGAGACAACACCCTCGAGTACGGGCGCCAGTGACAAATATGTCGTGTGGTCCTCCGCTCCGAGCGACGTTCCGCGCACAGGTCCCGACGACCGATAGGATTGCCTCAAGTCGCCTACGGCGGTCTGCGCGTGCTCGACGAGCGTTGCGCGCGCAGACGCCAGTTCAAGGCAAAGCTGATGCAAAGGACTGCCGTCGCGGCGCCGCGAAGCGCTGAGACCGCAATGCCGGTTGCAAGCGCCTTGATGGAGTGCCCAGCAGGCTCACCCATACGCGCCCACAGCCACCAAGCGGCGCTCAGGGCAATGGCACCAAGCAGATAGGCCAGAACCCATGCAAGACGCTCTGCGGGCCGCAACGGGCGCGTGGGCACGGCCGGCTCGCGGCTGCGGCGTAGCCCGTACCAAACGACCGCTATCACGATGACCAGTCCGATCAACGAACTTCCGTCCTGAAGAAGCCTTACTCCCGCCACGCGATGGTTCCCGATGTCGACCACGGGCTCCTCGAGCCACGGGATCATGCGAATACCGCGTGCATTTTCATGAGTGAACGCATCCCACACCAGATGGGTTAACGCCCCGGCCAGCACGCCGCACGCCGCCAAAATCCACTGCCGCACGCTGGTGAAGTCCGCCACGGAAGAAAACGCGCGCCATCGCGCATAGGCACCCTCGGGCAATACCTCGATGAGCGGCGTTTTGACCAGATATTGAAACAGCCAGTAGGTGGCCATCCCGACCGGCAAGCAAAATGTCAGCAACGCCAGGGCACTGTGCGTCTCGAAACGGGGCATGCGCCAGGGAAAAAACAGTCCAAAGTCTGGGACCATGGCCCCGATCACGACCGCTGACAACAGCCGCCAGCGCGCGAGAACCCGCGAGAAAGGCAGCACAATTGCAGCGTGAGATATGGTGAATGGCATCAAGGGGCCTTGGGAATCAACTAACCGTCATATTGCGGTTCTATATATGGAGGGTTACGCGTTCGCTCTGGGAGCACAGCATGTCCAATATCGATGCAATCAATCAAGGGCCGAGGAGAGATCACTTCGCCACGGTAATTTACACGAATTGCATGTCCCCGAATCTTGTTGGTCGGCCTCAGCGGGGGCCCGGCCTTGGGACGATGCTCGCCGGGCCGATGGCACTTAGGATTGCGCCGTCCTGGCCGCCAGGACTTCGCGCACCCGTTGCAGGTCCTCCGGCGTATCGACGCCCGCAGGAGGCGCTTCGCTCAAGGCCACCAAGTGAATGCTCATGCCATACTCCAACGCGCGCAGCTGCTCGAGCTTCTCGGTAACTTCGAGCGACGTCGGCGGCCAGGACGCAAATTGCAGCAGGCTGCGGACTCGGTAGGCATAAATGCCGATATGCCGCCACGCACCGGTGAAACACGTGGGCTTTCCGGCGGTCACGTGGTCGCGCGGCCAGGGCACCGGCGCGCGGCTGAAGTAAATGGCGCCGCCTTGCCGCGCGCGCAGCGCCTTCACGCAGCTGGTATCGAGAAATTCGGCCAATGACTGAATAGGCGCAACGGCGCTGGCAATATCGCTCTGCGGCCGGGAACTCACGGCTTCCGCGACTTCTTGCAAGATTGCCGGCGGCATCATCGGTTCGTCGCCCTGCAGGTTGACGACTACCTCCTCCGGTGCGAAGCCCTTCGCACGAACCACTTCGGCAATCCGGTCCGTGCCGGAAGCGTGGTGCGGCGAAGTCATCTGAACGTCGGCACCGAAACTCTTCGCCGCGTCGAATACGCGAATATCATCCGTCGCGATGATCACCGAGGACGCGCCGCTCGAGCGCGCGCATTGCCATGCCCATTGGATGAGCGGACGATCGCCGATGACGAGCAGCGGCTTGCCAGGCAGGCGCGAAGCCGAGAAACGGGCCGGGATGACGACATGAAACACGCTCGAGATCGGCGCTAGCCGCCCAGCAATGGATCGTCTGCGCTCAAGGCCCTAGCTTCCTCCGGCAACATCACCGGAATCCCGTCTCGCACGGCGTAGGCGAGCCGATCCGGCCGGCACACAAGCTCGAGCTCATTGCTCGCTCCGGAACTGCGCAATGGGCCTTTGCAAATGGGACATACCAACAATTCGAGCAAGCGCTTATCCATTTGAGCCTCATGCGCGTGCAGCGCGCTTCCTCATAGACCGTGTCACGATGTCGAGCAGCATATTCGATTCGGCGCCGTCGAAGCGCGCGCTGACCGGGACATACCAATGGTGCGGCCCGGCTATCCCCGCGCATGTTACGGCATCTTTCTCGGTCATGAGCACCGGAAGCTCGTCGCCGAAAAATATGTCGGCGGCCCGCAGTTGCGAATGGTCCGGCAGGGGATGGCCGAGAACTTCGATGCCGTGGGCCCGCAGCATGTTGAAAAAACGCTCGGGATTGCCGATGCCGGCGATAGCGTGCACGCGCCTGCCGGCAAAATCCTCCAAGGCCCTGGCAGCGGGGCCGACCAGGCTCAAGGCGCCTTTGGGCTCCAGCCACATGCTGAACGCGCCGTCGAGCGACGCCTCTCCGCCGTTCACGACGATGGCGTCCGCGGCCGCCAGGCGCGCTGGCGTCTCCCGCAAGGGTCCGGCTGGCAGCAGGCGGCCATTGCCGAAGCGGCGATCGCCGTCGATCACGACGATTTCACAATCGCGCGCCAACGCATAGTGCTGCAAGCCATCATCGCTCACGATGACATCGCATCCGGCGTTGATCAGCAGTTGCGAGGCAGCGGGGCGATCGCGGCCGATTGCCACCGGCGCTCCGGTGCGGCGTTTCAACAAAATGGATTCGTCCCCTACGATATTGGGATCATCGCCTTGCTCGATCAAGCGCGAGCTGCCAGAGGAACCTCCGTAGCCGCGGGTAACCACACCGGGCCTGCACCCAAGATCGGTCAGTCGCTCGACCATCCAGCAGACCAGCGGCGTCTTGCCTGTTCCCCCCACACTCAGGTTTCCGATCACGATCACGGGCGAGGACATCTGGATTGATGCGCGCAGGCGCTTGGCATACACGTAGCGGCGCAATCCCGCCCCGGCGCCATAAGTCAGCGACAACGGCACCAACCACCACGGCGGCGCCGCCCGGTCGTACCAAATTCGATTGAGCCAAGAGTGAACCGACATCCGGGGTGGGCCTTGAGTTAGGCGTTGAACTGCATTCCATGCAGAGCCGCATATAGTCCGCCGCGCGCCAACAGCTCCTGATGCGAGCCGCTCTCCACGATTCGGCCTTGATCGAGCACGATGATTCGATCGGCGCCCTCGACCGTGGACAAACGATGTGCGATCACCAGCGTCGTGCGCCCTCGCATGAGAATTCCGAGTTCTTGCTGTACCCGACGCTCCGACTCGTTGTCGAGGGAAGCGGTGGCCTCATCCAAGATCAGAACCGGCGAGTCCTTGAGCAACGCACGCGCGATGGAAATACGCTGCCGCTGCCCGCCGGAAAGATTTTGCCCGCGGTCCGCCAACGCCGTATCGAATCCCTGAGGCTGCTGCGCCACGAATTCCATGACATTGGCGGCCCGCGCGGCCGCTTCCACTTCCGCGTCCGACTTATCGACCGCGTTGAAAGCAATATTGTTGCGTATGGTGTCGTTGAACAACACCACATCCTGGCTGACGAGGCTCACTTGAGAGCGCAAGTCAGCCAGACGATACTCGCGCACGTCCACGCCATCCAACAGCACGGTGCCTTCCTGCACGTCGAAGAACCGCGGCACCAGGCCGACCAAGGTCGTCTTGCCGCTGCCGGATCGGCCGACGATCGCCACGGTCTCGCCGGGGCGCACATGAAAACTCACATCATGCAGCACGTCGCCCTGGTCGCCGCCGTAGTTGAAGGTGACGTTGCGGAATTCGATCTCGCCGCGGGCACGCGCCAGATTCAGCGAGCCGCCGCTGCCTTCGGTGGGGAGGTCCAGGATCTCGAACACGCTTTGGCCGGCCGCGATACCCTGCTGCAGGGGTCCGCTCATGCTCACCAGGCTGCGCAGGGGCGACGGAATGAGCATGAGCGCCGTCAAAAATCCGAAGAACTCGTCGACCTGCATATGATGGGTAAATACTTGCCTTATCGCGACATAAAGCACGCTGGCGAGCGCGATCGAGGCGATGCATTGCACGACAGGATTGCTGATGGCTCTCGCGCGGATCAGTTTCATGTTCGACGCCCGATTGTGCTCGTTGACTTGTTCGAACCTCTCCGTCTGATGATCTTCGGCATTGAAGATCTTGATCAGCCGATGGGCGTCGATGGCTTCCTTGGCGACGCGAGTGATGTCGCCCATCGAATTCTGGATCCGTTCGCTGTAGCGGCGGAAACTGCGGTTGGCGATCTGCATCAGCCAAGCGATGATCGGCGCAGCGACGATGCAGAATGCGGCGAGGCGCCAATTCATGTAGAAGAGCGTAACCAATAGCGCAAGGATGCTTAAGCTGTCGCTGATCAGGGAAATTGCCGCGCTGGTGGCCGCCGCCGCGACAAGCTCGATGTTATTCGTCAATTTCGAAAGCAGGTGGCCGGATTGCTGCCGGTCGAGATAGGCCGTGGGCAGCCGCAGATAATGCGAGAACACATCGCGCCGCAGGCCCTTGATAACCTGCCTGCCGACCCAGCTGGGAAAATAACTCTGCACGTAGTCGCCGATGCCGCGCAAAGTGAACAGCACCACCACCCCGATGGGCACTTCCCACTGGACGTCCGGGTTTTTCACCAGGAACGCTCCGTGCAGGAATTTCTGGACCAAGTAAGCGAGCGACGCGTTGGAGACCGCGAACAAGACGGCGCCCAGCACGCCGATCATAAACACGCCAAGATACGGTCTCGCGTATTTCAGCAGCCGCCGGTAGATCGACCAAGCATCGCCGGGAGGTTTCGGGCCCGCAACGACCGCGTCGCTCAAGGCGCGGCTTCCTCGTGAACAGTCGCGATATTCAATTGCGCGAAGCCGAGTTTTCCTGCCACATCCATGGCAGTGACCACGGCTTGATGGCTTGCGCGCCCGTCAGCGCGAATCGTGATAGGACCGCGGCTGGAGCCCGCTACCTTGAGCAGCGCCGCGCGCAGGGTGTCGGGGCTGGCGTTGATCAAAGTGCGCTCGTTGACCCGGTAGCCGCCTTCCACAGTCACGGTAAGCACCAGGGGTTCGCGCGATCCCCGCGGCAAGGGAGTCTCGCTCGCCTGCGGCAATTGAACCTTGACCCGCCCTTCTTGATTGAATGTGGTGGAGACCATGAAAAAGATCAGCAGCACCAGCAGCACGTCGATCATCGAAATCAGGTTGATTTCAGGGTCTTCACGATGACGGGGACGCAGGTTCATTTCAGCGGACAGCCAACTTGCTGCGTTCGTCCAGCGCGTCGACGAGTTTCATGGCTTCCTTTTCCATGCGCACGACCAAGCGCTCCACTTTGCCGCGCAGAAAGCGATAAGCGATCAGCGAAGGAATTGCGACCGTCAACCCCGCCGCCGTGGTGATCAGCGCCTCGCCGATGCCACCCGACAATATTCTCGGATCGCCGATTCCATTGGCGGTAATCGCGTTGAATGCATGAATGATGCCGGCGACTGTGCCGAGCAGGCCGAGCAACGGCGCGACCGCCGCGATGGTTCCCAGGGTGTTGAGAAAACGCTCCAATTCGTGCACCACGTGCCGGCCGCCGTCCTCCAGCCGCTCCACCATCAACTCACGCGGCTTATTGCGATTTGCAAGTCCGATGGCCAAAAGCTTGCCGAGAGGCGAATTTTGCTCGAGAGCACCCACGAGTTTGTCGCTGAGCTGATCTGCTTCGATCCAGTTCCAGACCTTTTGCGCCAGGTCGCGCGGTATGACGCGGCTGCTTTGCAATGTCCACAGCCGTTCCAAGATGATAGCCACCGCCGCGATGGAACATAAAATGATCGGCCACATGAAGCCGCCGCCTGCGCGGATGATCTCCCACATTGCGTCCTCTTAGGGTGTCTATAAAGCTGCCGGGCATGATACTTGACCGCCGACGGTTGAGATACCGTCATTGACCGGCGTAACTCGTTGATTTGCGGACCGGTCGTGGTTCACTGTCGGGGACCTCTGAAAACGGCATAATGCCCTTGGAGTTGTCGCAACCCATGCATCGCTGGCTAAAACGCATCACACCGGACCGCTACACGCTGGAGAAAATCTGGTGTTTGAGACCTTTCAAGGCCCTCGTGCTGGACCGTGGATGCTGGACTTTCAACCGGCACAGCGTCACCCGGGCATTCGCGCTCGGACTGTTCATCGCCTTCATTCCGCCCACCCCATTGCCCGTGCATGTTGTGACCTGTGTAATCCTCGGGGTGATGTTTCGATTGAACCTTCCGGTGCTGTTCGCCACCGTGTTCTTGAGTAACCCTTTCACCTGGCTGCCTCAAGTCGTCGGCTCCATCTGGGTCGGCACGAAATTGATGGGCATGGATCTGGTGCCCCTACTGCACGAACTGAAACATCGGCACTTCGGGGCGCAAGTCCACCAATTGTGGGCGCCGCTGCTGCTCGGAGCGCTGGTTCTGGGCCTCGTCGCAGCCGGCGCCGGCTACGTGCTGGCGCAATGCGCATGGCGGGTCCTCGTCCTCTATCGTCTACGCCGCAGGCGTGCCCGATCAAACGGCCGCGGCGCCGCGCTCCACTAGAATTCCGTCTGCAAGAACCAGCACACGATCGAGCCGCGCCGCCAGCCGCTCATCGTGCGTCACGATGACGAGACTGGTGCCGAGCTCGCGATTGAGTTCCAGCATCAATTCGAACACTTGCGCCGCATTCTTCCCGTCGAGATTGCCGGTCGGTTCATCAGCCAGCACCAATCTCGGCTGCGTCACGAGCGCGCGAGCCACTGCAGCTCGCTGCCGCTCGCCCCCCGAGAGCTGTGAAGGCCGATGCGTGAGTCGCTCGGCGAGCCCGACGCGCGCCAACAAAGCGCTGGCCCGTTCCCCGGCGGCCCGCGGACTCATTCGCCGCACCAGCAGCGGCATGGCGACATTTTCGAGCGCGGTGAATTCCGGCAAAAGGTGATGGAATTGATAGACGAAGCCGACGGCGCGATTGCGCAAATGCCCGCGCTCTGTATCGTTCAATCGGTTCATTGCCGACCCGGCGATTTGCACCGTGCCGCCCGTCGGCAAATCGAGTCCGCCCAGCAACTGCAACAGAGTTGTCTTGCCGGATCCGGAAGCACCGACGATGGCGATTCGCTCGCCGGCCCGCACGGTGATCGACGCACCGCGCAGCACCTGGATCTTGACATCGCCCTGGACGAATTCCTTGGCGAGATCCTTCCCGTCGAGCACCACCGCATCTGAATTCGACATCGTCGGTTGTTCCTCAATCGTTTCGCAATGATTCTGCGGGCAACAAGCGCGCGGCTCGCGCCGCCGGATACAAGGTGGAGAGGCAGGCGAGAACGAATGCAAAGCCGCAGATCCGTGTTACGTCCGTCGCTCGCACGCGGGCCGGCAAATCGCTCATGAAGTAGACCCGCGCGTCCAAGAATTTGAATCCGACGATGCCTTCGAGGCCGTGCACCAGATCCTGCAAGTTTACGGCAATGGCGACCCCGAGGAACACGCCGGCGCCGATGCCGAGCAAGCCGATCAGGCTCCCTTGAACGACGAATACAGTCAAGATACTGCGGGGCGAAGAGCCGAAAGTGCGCAAGATTGCGATGTCGCGGCGCTTGTCCTTCACCACCATGACCATGGTCGATACGATGTTGAATGCGGCCACCGCGACCATCAGCGAAAGAATGAAAAACAGTATGCGTTTTGTGATGGAGATCGAACGAAAAAAATTGGCGTGTTCGTTGGTCCAGTCCTGAACCTCGAGATCCCCGCCCAGTGAAACGGCAGCGGCGCGCGACACCCGCGGAGCGGCATACATGTCGGAAAGCGTCAAACGAATGCCTGTTACATCGTCGCCCATTCGCAAAAGCTTGGCGGCATCTTGCATGGCGACGAGCGCTATCCGTCTGTCGTATTCATACATGCCTATGGACAGAATGCCGGTCACCTCGAACGCGCGCATACGCGGCATCACTCCGACCGGCGTCACGTCCCCCAGAGCGACCAGCAGCACCACCCGATCGCCGACTTTCGCTCCGAGTTCTTCAGCCAGAGCCGACCCCAATATGACGCGGTACTTGCCCGCGGCGAGGTCGGCCACTCGACCGCCGAGGATGTGGGGTTGCAAATCGACGACGCGCCGCTCCGCATCCGGCAATATGCCGCGCAGCAGAATGCCGGACGATTTATCGCCGTGGATCAACATACCTTGCTCTTCGATGTACGGCGCCGCGCCTGCGACGCCCTGGAAATGCTCGAGTTTCTCGAGATCCGGCCGCCAGTTCGGGATCCGTCCTTGCAGTCCCGAAATCGTCGCGTGCGCAGTCAGGCTCAAGATGCGGGTTCGCAGCACATCTTCGAAACCGTTCATGACGGATAACACAACGATCAACACCGCGACACCCAATGCCAAGCCCAATATGGCGATGCCGGCGATCAACGATACCGAACCGCGCCGCGGCGAGGCGCGCAGATACCGCAGGCCGATGAATCCTTCGTACCAGTAGGACATCAGTCGTACCGCAGCGCTTCGGCAGGTTGGGTGCGCGCCGCTTGCAACGCCGGATACACGGTAGCTACGAACGTGAGAATCAAAGCGGCCATGGTGATTCTGACCACATCGGCCCCGTGTACTTCGCTCGGAAGGCCCGAAATGTAGTACACCTCGGGATCCATGAAATGAAATCCGAGAGATTGTTCCAGGAATGGCACGATGACGTCCACGTTGCAGGCGAGGGCGAGCCCCAGCGCCACGCCGACGGCGGCCCCAATCCAGCCGATGAGCACACCTTGCGTCATGAACACGGCGATTACCCCTCGGGGACTCAAGCCCAGAGTGCGCAAGATCGCGATATCGGTGCGCTTGTCGTTCACCACCATCACCAGCGTCGCCACGATATTGAACACGGCAACGGCGACGATGAGCATCAGGATCAAACCCATCATGGTCTTCTCGATGCGTATGGCGCGAAAATACGCCTCGTTGTCCTGCGTCCAGTCGCGCACTTGCAGCCCAGGCCCGAGCGTCGCGGATGCGCTGCGCGCCAGCTGCGGGGCCTTCAGTACATCGTTGAATTTGAGCCGTATGCCGGTTGGACCATCCAGAGTGCGAAACGCCTCAGCATCCCGCAGATTGACGAGCGCCAACACGCTGTCATGCTCTTGCAGGCCGACCTCGAAGATGCCCGACACGTGAAAGTCGCGCAGACGCGGTACGAGCGCATCGCTCGAGCCGCCGGCAGACGCAGCGTTGCCCGGGATCATCACGGTTACATCGTCGCCGACGCCCACCTGCAGCTGGTAGGCGAGCATGCGGCCCAAGACGATGCGATTGGTTCCCGGTTCGAGGTCGGCGAGTCTGCCCTCGCGCATTGCATCCGCGATGGATGACACTTGGCTCTCGAGCTTCGGATCGATGCCGCGCACGATCGCGCCGCTCATCGCCGGCGGCCGGCTCAACATCGCGTCGGTATCGAGGAATGGCGCCGCCGCCTCGAGGCCCGGTGATCCCTTGAGCTGCTGAATACGCCTTTGCCAGTCGGAGATCGGTGCACCGGCGGCATTCAGGCTCGCGTGCGCCGTCAAACTCAGCAGACGCGTGCGTAACTCCGCCTCGAGACCGTTCATCACGGACAGCACCGTAATCAAGGCGGCCACACCCAGGGCAACCCCAAGAAGGGAGACCCAGGTGATGAATGACACGAAAAAACTGTGCTCGCGGGCCAGCGAGTAGCGTAGGCCCACGAAAACTGGAACGGGCTGAAACATGCGCGGCGATTAAACCACAAATAACAATATAATCAGAGTGTTAATTGGATCAAGTATTGGGGCTCAGAGGCAGTGTTATAGTCTTTAGGGGACGAAAGTTTCATAAATGTAAGGGTTAACAAATGAGGTGCGCCATGAGGTATCGAAACCTTCTCCTCGCAGCCGTGCTCGCAAGCGGCCTTGCGCAAGCCGAGACCATCGCGGTCGACAGCGGCATAGCCGTCAAGGAGTCTGATGTCGCGACGCCCGCGCGCGGCATGACCATGAACCAAGTAGCAACCAAGTTCGGAACTCCCGTCAACAAAGTGCCTGCCGTCGGTCAGCCGCCCATTTCGAGGTGGGAATACCCGGGTTTCGTCGTCTATTTCGAGTCGGACCATGTGATTCACAGCGTGGTCGCGAACTCTTAAAATAATTCGCGTAGTATTAACTCGTACTTGTTCATGCCCCGCGGCTCGTACGCGGCGGGCGTTTATTCCTTTTGTCCCGACTTTCGATGTCCCTACTCGAACCCGTACTTCCGCGTTCCGATGCGCCTGTAGTTAAATGGGGCAAGCTCTATGGCGGAGCGGCCGCGCTCGCCATTGCCGAGGCGGCAGCACGGGCGAAAGGGCCCCTGATCGTCATCGCGCAAAGTTCTCGCGAGGCGGAAGCGCTGAGCGAAGAGGTCCGGTTCTTTGCCGGCGCCGGGCCGGTGGTCAGGGTCTTCCCAGACCTGGAGACCCTGCCCTACGACAGCTTCTCCGCGCACCCTGATATCACCTCTGCCCGGCTGGCCACCTTGGCGGAAATGCCGCGCGCCCGGCACGGCGTCTGGCTGGTGGCCATCGACACTTTGCTGCAGCGACTGGCGCCGCGCAGCTACGTCGAGGCGTACTCTCTCAAGATCCACGTCGGCGAAACGCTCGATCTGGAAGCACTGCGGGCTCAACTCACTTTGGCCGGATATGCCGCCGTCACCCAAGTGGTCGCACACGGCGAATTCGCGGTGCGCGGTTCGTTGATCGACGTCTTTCCGATGGGCTCCGACACGCCGTATCGAATCGATATGCTGGATAGGGACGTGGACAGCATCCGGCGCTTCGATCCCGATACGCAACGCTCCCTGGACAAGCTGGATCGCATCCAGCTGCTGCCGGCGCGCGAGACGCCGTTGAATCCCGAAGCGGTGCGCGAGTTCCGCCGCCGCTACCGGCTGCGCTTCGCCGGCGACTTGTCTGAGCAGGCGATCTATCGCGACGTCAGCGCCGGCCAAGCGCCGGGCGGCGTCGAATTCTTCCTGCCCTTGTTCTTCGAGCGTACATCCCACCTGTTCGAGTATCTGCCGCCGGACAGCGTGCTCATCGACATCAACGATTCTTCAACGCAGGTGGACGGGCTCTGGAACGGCATCGTCGATCGCCACGAACAATTACGTCACGACCGACACCGGCCGATCTTGGATCCCGCCGAAATTTACTTGACCCCCGAAGAATTCCAGGCGTCGTACGCCAGGTGGCCGCAGGTTCAACTGCACACTTTCGAATGGCCTCCGCAAACACCGGGCGTGATCCAAAACTTCTCCAGCAACGCGCCCGCGGCGGTGAGAATCGAACCGCGCGTCGAACAGCCTGCGGCGGAGCTGATATCGCATATCGACGCGAGCCCCGCGCGCATTCTGCTCGCCGCCGAATCCGCGGGCCGCCGCGAATTGCTGCTCGATTTGCTGCGCGCCCGCGACGTCCAGGCGAAGATCTTCGATAATTTCGCAAGCTTCGTCGCGAGCCCGCTGAAGCTGGGCATCACCGTGTCTGCCGCCGTGTCGGGCATGAGACTCGACACCCCGCCTCTTGAAATCCTCACCGAGGCGCAGCTGTTCGGCGATCGCGCGCGCCAGGAACGGCGGCGCCGGCGCGCCGATCGCGATCCGGCGAAAATACTCAAGGAACTGTCGGACCTGCGCATCGGTGCGCCGGTGGTGCACGAATCCTACGGCGTCGGACGTTATGTCGGCTTGCAGACGATGGACGTCGCGGGGTACACGGGCGAATTTCTGGTGCTCGAATATGCCGAGGGCGACAAGCTGTATGTTCCGGTGCAGGCACTGCACCTCGTGTCCCGCTACACGGGCGCGCCGGCGGAAACTGCGCCGCTTCACAAACTCGGCGGCGAGCAGTGGCAGAAGGCGCGACGCAAGGCCGCACAGCGCATCCGCGATGTGGCTGCGGAACTGTTGGACCTGTATTCGCGCCGCGCGGCACGGCAAGGCACCGCAATGCTCGCCGGAGAGGCGGAATATCGTGCCTTCCAAGCCGGCTTCCCGTTCGAGGAGACCGCCGACCAAGCCACTGCCATCGAACAAGTGCTGAGCGACCTGAAGTCGGACAAGCCGATGGATCGAGTCATTTGTGGCGATGTCGGCTTCGGCAAGACCGAGGTCGCGCTGCGCGCCGCCTTCGTCGCCGTGCAGGCCGGCAAACAAGTCGCTGTGCTGGTGCCAACCACACTTCTCGCCCAGCAACACTACACCACCTTCGTCGACCGGTTCGCGGACTGGCCGGTGCGGATCGAAAGCTTATCGCGCTTTCGAAGCAACAAGGAGGCGGAGGGAATCCTTGCCGGCGTCGCCGCGGGCAAGGTGGACATCGTCATCGCCACGCAGCGGCTTTTGCAGGGTAAGGTGCGTTTCAAGGATTTAGGCTTGGTGGTGATCGACGAAGAACACCGTTTCGGAGTGCGCGACAAGGAAAAGCTCAAAGCTTTGCGCACCGAAGTCGACGTTCTCACGCTGACGGCGACGCCGATTCCGCGGACTCTCAACATGGCCATGGGAGGGCTGCGCGATCTGTCGTTGATAACCACTCCGCCCGCAGAGCGCCTGGCGGTGAAGACCTTCGTCCTGGAATGGAATGAAACCGTGGTGCGCGAGGCGTGCTTGCGCGAGATTCGCCGCGGCGGACAAATATACTTCGTGCACAACACGATAGAGACCATCGAGAAGACCGCGCAGGCTATTCGCGAGCTCGTACCCGAGGCTAACGTCGCCGTCGGTCACGGCCAGATGCGCGAGCGTGACCTGGAACAGCTCATGCTCGATTTTTATCACCGGCGCTTCAATGTCCTCGTGTGCACCACGATCATCGAGAGCGGAATCGACGTGCCGACGGCGAATACAATCGTCATCGATCGCGCGGACCGCTTTGGGCTGGCGCAAATCCATCAATTGCGCGGCCGCGTCGGGCGATCCCATCATCGCGCGTATGCCTATCTGATCACGCCGCCGCGAAAGGCGATGACCGCCGATGCGGTCAAACGGCTCGAAGCGCTGGAATCGCTCGAGGAACTCGGCGCCGGATTTACACTGGCCACTCACGATCTGGAGATACGCGGCGCGGGCGAGCTCCTGGGCGATGAGCAAAGCGGCCAGATCCAGGAAATCGGCTATAACTTATATATGGAGTTGCTGGAACGCGCCGTTGCAGCCTTGAAGTCCGGGAAGCAGGCCGACCTCGAACGGCCGCTCGATGCCGGGCCCGAGGTTGAACTGCACGTGCCCATTCTCATCCCCGAGGATTATGTTCCGGACGTGCATCTGCGGCTGGTCCTGTACAAACGCATCGCCAGCACGCCTTCGCGCGAAGACCTCGACGAACTGAAGGTCGAGATGATCGACCGCTTCGGACCGATGCCGGAGTACGCACAGTCGCTGTTTCGCTCAACGCGGCTGAAATTGCGGGCCGCGGAACTTGGAATTCGCAAGATCGACGCCGGCGCGGGCGCCGGCTATTTCATATTCGAGGAAACGAACAAGGTCGATCCGAAACGCGTGCTCAAATTGATTCAAGGAAAGCCGAAGGAATTTCGCCTGGATGGTCCCCTGAAACTACGCTTCACTCACGATGCGCGCACCGAAGAGAAATTGTTCACGCGCGTCGAACAGCTGGTCGAGCAACTCTCATGAAGTCCTGCCGGCACTATTGAATCTTCCCGAGAAAATCTTCCTTGCCGATCGCAACGCCGGCTTTGCGCAGCAAGGCGTACGCGATGCTGGCGTGGAAGTAGAAATTCGGCAGTACGAAATCCGTCAAATAGCCGACGCCGGTGAATTTCATGGAGCCGTTAGGGAATTTCAGCTCGATACTGCGGCTCTCCGCGTCCTTTAGCTGAGCCGCATTGACCGATTTGAGGAAATCCAGGGTTTTCGAGATTCGCGCCTTCAAATCTGCGAAAGTCACTTCGGTGTCTTCGTGCTTTGGTACCTCGATTCCCGCGAGGCGCGCTGCCGCACCCTTGGCGGTGTCGCAGGCGATTTGCACCTGGCGTACGAGCGGATGCATATCGGGAAACAGGCGGGACTGGGCCAGAACGGCGGAATCGAATTTCTTCGCCGCGGCGAGCGCCGCCGCCTTGTCGAGAATCGCCGACAGATTCGTCAGGCCGCGCGTCAAAACAGGAATCGAAATATCATAGATGGAAATCGCCATCGACATCTCCTTCGTGTGCCAAAAACCAATGGGGGCGACACTCTAACCAAAGCTGCGCGATTTCTGTAGTAAAATCTCAAGGGTATGCTTCCCTTCTCCGCTGCCTGCGAACGCAACAAGGAACCCATCCTCGAAGTTTTACGCATCCATTTCGCCGGCCGCACCGGCGTTTTGGAAATCGGCAGCGGCACCGGTCAGCATGCGGTGCATTTCGCCCGAGAGCTTGCGTTTCTGGCTTGGCATCCGACCGAACAATTGGCTTACCTTGCGGATTTGACCGAACGCGTCAAACTCGAAGGGCCGCAAAACTTGCGCGTTCCTACGTTGCTCGACGTCCGGCAGGCGGTTTGGCCGCTGCGCGGCGTCGATGCCATGTTCACCGCCAATACGCTTCACATCATGTCGTGGCCGGAGGTAATCGCCTTGTTCCGGGGCAGCGGCAGCGTATTGGCTCCGGGCGGCGTGCTTTGCGTATATGGCCCTTTTCGTTACGCCGGCCGGTATACTTCGGACAGCAACCTGGAATTCGATCGAATGCTGCAAGAACGCGATCCTCAATCGGGCATACGCGACCTTGACGCGGTAACCGCGCTCGCAAAACAGTACGGCATGCGCTTGGATGCGGATCACGACCTGCCGGCGAACAATCGCTTGGTGGTCTTCACCAAAGAGCCTGGCTAGATGCCGGATTTCCCCTATCGCAGCGCACTGATCGTCGGCGCAGGACCCGGCATCAGTGCCTCCCTCGCGCGACGCCTCGCCGGCCTCGGCGTGAAAATCGCCCTGGCGGCGCGCAATATCCAAAAGCTCGACGCGCTGGTCCGGAGCACGGGCGCACAGGCGTTTGCCGCGGACGCCGCCAGTCCCGAATCCGTCGCGGCTCTCTTCGAGCAGGTGACGAGCCGCTACGGCGAGCCCGAAATCGTCGTTTACAACGCGGGCTCGCGGGTCCAGGGTCCTCTCTCGGAACTCGATCCGAACGCCGTGCAAAGAGCGCTTGCGACAACGGCATTCGGCGGATTTCTCGTCACTCAGCAGGCTGCCGCGCGCATGTTGCCCAAGGGGCGCGGGGCGATCCTGTTGACCGGCGCGACGGCGAGCGTGAAGGGTTTCGCACACTCGGCCGCCTTTGCGATGGGCAAATTCGCTCTGCGCGGTCTCGCGCAGAGCGCGGCGCGCGAACTCGGGCCACGAGGCATTCATGTGGCCCACTTCATCATCGACGGCGCCGTCCGCGCGGCGCACCGCCCCGACGCCGAGGGCAAGCCCGACAGCACGCTCGATCCCGATGCAATCGCACAAACCTATGTGGACGTGTTGCAGCAGCCGCGCAGCGCGTGGTCGAATGAAGTCGAACTGCGTCCGTGGGTAGAGCACTTTTAAAGGCAGCTTTTGAGCACTACGGTCATCGACAATCCCGTCTCGCGGGCACCCTCCTCACTCGAGCGCTGGTATGTCGTAATCGTCATGTGCCTCGTCTACGCGGTCAGCATCGCCGACCGCTATGTGGTCTCGACGGTGCTCGAACCGATTCGCTTGGATCTGAAATTGACGGACGCCGGCGTCGGCTTTTTGACCGGAGTGCCGCTTGGTTTGTTTTACGTCTCTTTCGGCATTCCGATGTCATGGCTGGCCGACCGCAGAAACCGGCGTAATATTCTGGCTGCCTCGCTGATCGTCTGGTCGGGGTTCACCGCGTTGTGCGGATTGTCGCGCAACTATTGGCAGTTCTTGGCGGCGCGCATCGGTGTCGGCATCGGCGAAACGGGCGGAACTCCGCCGGCAAATTCGATCATCGCGGACTATTTCCCTGCTGACCGGCGCCCCATGGCGCTGGGTGTGTTCGCGCTCGGTGCGCCGATCGGCGCGTGGCTGGGCGCCAATGTCGCCGGTGCGGTGGCGCACGTCTACGGGTGGCGCGCGGCATTTCTTGCGCTCGGTGTGCCGGGCGTGATCATGGGAACGATCATTTACCTGACCATTCGTGAGCCCAAGCGCGGACGCATGGACGACGTCGCGGATGCAGCGGCGCCGCCGCTCCTGGAGTCGCTGGTATTTCTGTGGCGCCAAAAGGCTGCCTTTCATGTGGTCATGGGTTCGGGCGTCTGCGCTCTGTGGGGTTGGGGCCTCATCTGGTTCACGCCCGCATTCCTCATGCGCAGCTACGGCCTCGATGTCGGCGAAGCGGGCGCGGTCACCGGAAACATCCACTTGCTGGGCGGCATCGCCGCGACCGCCGGCACCGCCTGGATCTTGTCGCGTCCCGCCATGGCCGATCCGCGGCGCGTGGTCTGGCTGCTGGCCGCGGGCGTCGCGCTCGCCACCTTTCCGTCCTTCATCGCATTCTGGACGCATTCCCTGTGGGTCGCCAAGCTGATGTTCTGGATGTTCATCCCCGCGATCTATTTCTACATCGGTCCTTGCATGGGATTGATGCAAAACCTTGCTCCGCCCCGCATGCGAGCCATGTTCACCGCCTGGTCTCTGGTGGTCGGCAACGTATTCAATTTGATCATCGCGCCTCAAGGCGTCGGGTTGTTGAGCGATTGGTTCGCCGGACAGAGGGGCGCAGATGCAGCCTCTTTGCGCCTCGCATTGCTGGTGCTGGCACCCACTGGTTTCTGGGCTGTCTATCATTTTTGCATGGCGAGCAAAACCATCATCGCGGATCAAAAACGCGCCGTGGGCTACGTGACCACGATAAGCAAATAGTCGGAAGCCGCGAATCATCAGCGTGCCAGCCAGCCGCCATCTACTACCAGATTCGAGCCCGTGATGTAGGTGGCGCGGTCGCTGGCGAGGAAAATCGCGGCGTTCGCTATATCCTGCGGCCTGCCCAAGCGCGGCCACGGCGTGCGCCGCCGGGCGTTGTCGAGCAGCGCCGGGTCCATGGGCAATCCAGGATGACCGGTCACCACCTTGCCGGGGGAAATGCAATTGCACACAATGAGATCCGACGCATAGTCCACGGCAATTTGCTTGGTCAGGTAGATCGCTCCCGCCTTGCTCACTCCGTAGGGCATATCCCGGGGCGAGGTGACGATTCCCTGTTGCGATCCCATATTGATCACTCGTCCGCGCACTTCCTCGCGCGGTTCCTGAGTGATCATCTGCTGGATGGCCCGCTTGCATCCGTAAAACATGCCGGTCAGGTTTACCGTCATGACCTTTTCCCATTGTGCGGCGCTGGTATCGAGCAGCGCGGTACCGGAGAAAATCGCAGCATTGTTCACCATGACGTCGAGCCGGCCATGGCGGGCGACCGTCCTGCCGATCATTGCATCGATATCTGCCCAGCTGCCGACGTCAGTCTTCTCGAAGAACGCCGAACCGCCGGATCGCGTGATCCGCTCAAGCGTCGACTCGCCACCCTCCAGCGGCTCCGTCACCACATCGGCAATGGTGACGATGGCTCCTTCGGCCGCAAAGCCCTCCGCGACCGCGCGGCCGATCCCGGAGCTTGCTCCGGTGACGACGGCGACTCTTCCCGCAAGCAAACTCGTCATCTCTTACTTCCCCTGCGGATTATCCCTATTCTTCGGCTACCATAACCGAACAACATGCCGATGGAACAACTTCAACCCGATCTTAAGCTGGCGCTGTCACTTTTCGATAGTCTCGAGCAGGCGACTCGGCACGGATCGGGCATCGTTCGAGACAGCTACGGCGCGGGCGAACAGGCCGCGCACGACATCATGCGTGCCGCGGCTGAAAAAATCGGTCTCGACGTGTCGATCGATGCCATCGGCAATCTGCTGATGACGACGCCGGGACGGGACCGGCTGGCACCGTGCATCATCATCGGTTCGCACCTGGACAGCGTACCGCAGGGCGGGAATTACGACGGCGCGGCGGGCGTCGTTGCCGGTCTTTGCGCGCTCGCCGCACTCCGGCAAGCTGGCATCCAAATCAGCTGCGATATCACGGTCATGGGCATCCGTGCGGAAGAGTCCGCCTGGTTCGATATCGCGTATCTCGGCAGCGCCGGCGCCTTTGGATTGCTGGATCCGGCCTGCCTCGGGATACGGCGATCGGACAACGGCCGAACGCTCGAAGCCATGCTGACCGCGTGCGGGTTCGACCCGCGGGCGATTCAAGAGCGGCGGCGGCTGCTCGATCCGTCGCGCATTCGAGCTTATTTGGAGCTGCACATCGAACAGGGTCCCACGCTGGTGGCGGAGCAAGTGCCCGCCGCAGTCGTGACCGGCATCAGAGGATGCAAGCGATTCCGCAACGCCCGCTGCACCGGCCAATATGGCCATTCCGGTGCCGTCGATCGTCCGCACCGGCACGATGCCGTCGCCGCTACCGTGGCGCTGCTGCATCATCTCGAAACGATTTGGCTGCAACAGGAACAGGCGGGTGCGGATCTTGTGATCACGTCGGGAGAGCTATACACCGATCCTGCCATGCACGGGCCCAGCAAGATTGCCGGCGAGACTCGCTTTGTGATCGACGTTCGCAGCGTGGCCGATGCCACGATGAACGCGGTCGCCGCCGAAGCGCGAGACGCCGCGGCGCGCATCGGGGAAGCCTATCGGGTCAGTTTCGACTTAGGCGCCACCAGCGACTCCCCTCCGGCCATGATGGACTCCCGGCTGCGCGCCTCGCTGCGCAGCCGCCTGCAGCAGCCGTTCGAGATGGCAAGCGGTGCCGGCCACGACGCGGCGGTATTTGCAAAGATGGGCATTCCAACGGGTATGATCTTCGTCCGCAATCAACACGGAAGCCACAATCCGGATGAGGCAATGACACTGCACGACTTCGGCATCGCGACACGCGCTATGCTTGGATTGTTGGTCGACTTTCCGCTGCCATGACATTGCTGGTCACGGGAGCCACAGGCTTCGTCATGAGCGTCCTCGGCCGGCGTTGGCTCGACGCCGGTCCCAGCGAGCGCTTGAGCGTACTCGATGCCACCGCACCGGATGCCGCGGCCGTGCGCTATTTTGCCGACGTCGCCGACCGGCTCGAGATCGTGGTAGCGGACGTGACCCGGCCCGACACGTGGCGTGACGCGCTCGCCGGCCGCAACATTACCCACATCGTTCACGGCGCCACGGTGACGCCGTTGTCGCGCGGCACTGCGGCCGAGGCGAAGCGCGAGCCGGAGGCGGAACAGCCCGGCCGGATCATCGACGTCAACGTGATGGGTACTGTGGCCGTGCTCGACTGGGCGCGCACCCTGCCGAGCTTGCAGCGTTTCATTTACGTGAGCTCCGGCGCCGTCTACAAGCATCACGGTCCAGATCGCCCCGGTGAGCCGCTGCCCGAGGATGGTTATGTGATGCCGCGGCGGCTCTACGGCATCTCCAAGCTCGCTTCGGAGCTCATCACGGAACGCTACGGAGATCTGTTCGGCCTGTCGACCGCATCCGTACGGCTCTCGTCGGTGTACGGAACCATGGACCGGGTGACGCCGAGCAGGAACTTCCGCCATGTGCCTAACCGCATCGCACGCATGGCCGTGGAAGGCGAACGGCGCGTTCGCGTCAATACGCTCACCGCGGTTGGCGACTATATTCACGTCGAGGACGTTGCCGACGGCATCATTTCGCTGCTGCGCGCACCAGCGCTGCGCTACAGCGTCTACAATATCGCCGCCGGCGCGACAGCCACGATCGGCGACCTCGTGCAATGGGCCGCCGAAAAGGCGCCGGGGTTTCACGCACAGATTGTTGCGGCCGGCGAAGCCGACATTCTTCAGGACCCGAGCCTCACCGGCGGCATGTGGGGTGCCTACGATATTTCGCGCATTCGCGGCGAAACCGGTTGGAAGCCACGTCCGATCCGCCATGCGCTGCATGCCTATATGGACCTGATCGCTGCGGAACGCAATTGAGCACCGAGCACTACCCGCGAGATTTGATCGGCTATGGACCGCAGCCGCCTCAGGTCCGCTGGCCGCGCGATGCCAAGGTCGCCGTGTCGGTCGTCCTCAATTATGAAGAGGGCGGCGAGTGCTCGGTGCTGCACGGCGACTCATGCTCGGAATCCGTGTTGACCGACATCGGCGGTGAGCCCGTGAAAAACGCGCGCAATCTCAACGTCGAATCGAATTTCGAATACGGCAGCCGCGTAGGTTTCTGGGAAATCATGCGGATTTTGCGTGAGCGGGGGGTGGAAGCGACCATTTACGCCGTCGGAATGGCGCTGGAGCGCAATCCCCACGCCGTCGCGCAAATCGTCGAGAGCGGTTTCGAAGTCGCCTGTCACGGGCAACGTTGGATCGATTATCAATTCGTAGCCGAGTCCCAGGAACGCGCCGATATGCTGCGCAACATCGAGGTCATCACGCGTCTCGTCGGGCGCAGGCCCTTGGGCTGGTACACCGGACGGCCGAGCCCCAACACGCGCCGGCTGGTGGTCCAGACCGGCGGTTTCTTGTACGACAGCGACGCCTATAACGACGACTGGCCCTACTGGGTTCAGGTCGACGGCCGTGCCCACCTCGTGGTGCCGTATAGTTTCGACACCAATGACAGCCGCTTGCAGAGGGGCGGCGAATTCGCCACCGGCGATGATTTCTTCGTCTATTGCCGCGATGCTTTCGATTGGCTGTACCGGCTGGGAAGCGAGGGTCGGCCGCGCATGATGTCGATCGGTTTGCACGCCCGCATCATCGGCCGGCCCGGCAGAATCGGCGCGTTGGTTCGATTGCTCGATCACATTCAGCGGCATGAAGGCGTCTGGCTGTGCAACCGAGAAGGCATCGCACGCCATTGGAACCTGCATCACCCGCCAGCCTGAGACGCTGCCGCGGATGCGGCACTGCCCCGGATGACATCCTAGACGCTGCGGATCATGCCTCCATCCACGCGGATGACGCCGCCCGTCACATAAGATGCAAGCGGGCTTGCCAGGAACGCAACCACGGAGGCAAATTCGGCGGCATCGCCGTAGCGCGCGGCGGGAATCGCCGCGCGAGACTCTTTTTGGACCTGGCCTAGTTCGATTCCTTCGCGCATCGCCCGTCCCTGGTCCAACTCGGTGACGCGATCCGTGGCGATGCGTCCGGGCGCGATGCAGTTGACCGTGACGCCCTCGCCTGCAACTTCGCTCGCGAGAGTCTTAGCCCATCCGACCAGCGCCGCACGCAGGGCATTCGAGACACCCAGGTTCGGAATCGGCTGAATCACCCCTGACGATACGATCGCAAGGATTCGGCCGAAGCCGCGCTTGCGCATGCCGGGCAATGCGAGCCGGGACAAGCGCACAGCGCTCAAGAACATGGCTTCGAACTGCGTGATCCACACCGCATCCGACGTCTCGGCGGCAGGTCCCGGCGGCGGCCCCCCGGTATTGAGCACGAGGATGTCCGTTTCTTGCAGCAAGCTGCCGAGA
>JBBROC010000043.1:0-27959 GCA_038229815.1 Steroidobacterales bacterium
AGTCGCGGAGCGAGCTGGCTCAAGATAAAGCGCGCCCACACCTTGGATCTGGTGGTATTGGCCGCCGAGTGGGGGCATGGCCGGCGCACCGGCAAGCTTTCAAACCTGCATTTGGGAGCGCTCGAGCCGGCTACCGGGGAGCACGTCATGTTGGGCAAAACATTCAAAGGCCTCACCGACGCCATGCTCGCCTGGCAAACAGAAAAGTTTCTCGCACGGGAAACGCATCGCGATCTGGGAGTCGTTTACGTGCGGCCGGACATAGTCGTGGAGATTGCCTTCAGCGATCTGCAGGCGAGCATCCGCTACCCTGGGGGTCTCGCTTTGAGGCTCGCCCGGGTGAAGCGCTACCGGGACGATAAAGGGCCGGAAGAAGCCGACACGATGGAATCAGTGCGCGCGATCTACCGGTCGCAGGGCAGTCCTCCCGATTAGCTCTCGCGGTTCCGCTGTAGGATCCAACTTCGTGGCCGGACGGACCGCTGACTCCGCCCTCAATCGCCAATGGTCTCGAGATCGCGTTCTCCGTGGCACTGACGTATGTACAAGGATAGAGCCGAAACTACCTCGTGGGCGAGCAGCCAGTATGTCGGTGTGCGTCCTAGGTCGTCGCCGACCGCAGATACGCAATTGTCCGTCTGACTTCCGTCGTAAGATTTTCGGCGAGCGTTGGAATCTCGGCACTCTCGCCCGAGCGCACGGCGGATTCAAGAAGCGCCGCGGCCGAACTCGCCGCCGCAGCCCGCAAGTTCAAGCTCGCGCCTTTGAGCGTATGCGCGGATTCGCGCAACGTTGCGGTGTCCCCCTCGTGCAGCGCCATCGCGATCGATGCGAGTTCTCGATCAGCGGAGCCGATGAACGCATCGGCCAGATCGCGGGCGAATCCCTCATCGCCGTCGATCGATTCGAGCAGTGCCTCCCATTCGACGGGCTCATGCAGCAGCAGTGGCGGCGCGCTATGCGAATCTGAGGCGGTGCCCGTGCCCGTGCCAATGCCGGCGCCGGGGAGGAGACGCTCTAGGCAGATTTCGAGCCTGACGCGATCGATCGGCTTCGAGAGATAGTCATCCATGCCGGCAGCACGACACTTCTGTTCATCGCCGTTCATTGCATGCGCGGTGAGCGCCACGATCGGAATGCGGCGCTTACCCCCTTCGAGCCTGCGGATCTCTCGAGTTGCCTCGTAGCCATCCATCTGGGGCATCTGGCAATCCATGATGACCAGATCGAATCTTCCGCTCTGCCATGCGGCGACGGCCGCAAGACCGTCTGCCACGACATCCACGCGATAGTCGAGTTTCTCCAGCAGCCTTAGCGCTACTTTCTGATTGACGAGGTTGTCCTCGGCAAGCAATATCCGGCTCCGCTTCTGGGCTCGCTGCGCGCGCAATGCATTTCGCGTGATCATTGGCTGGCTTTGCAAGTGCCAGGAGTGCGCAGAAGCGCCCAAGACCAGAATCAAGCACTCCGTCAAATCGCGCTGCGCCACTGGTTTTAGCAAATAAGCGGCAAAACCAATGTTGGCGAACAGCTGACCGTCGCCGCGCTGACCGGACGAGGTCAGTAGAATCAAGCGCGTGGACTTCAGGGTTTCGTCCCGGATCACGAGTCCTCCAAGCTCGGCGCCATCGCAATCAGGCATCAGGTGATCGAGCAATGCCGCATCGTAGGGCCGTCCCGCGGCCGCGGACTGGCGCATCAGCGCCAGAGCCTCGTCTGCCGAGCTGGCGGAAACTGCCTCGACGCCGCATAAGAGAAGCTGTCCCATCAGCACTTTTCGGTTGGTGGCGTTGTCATCTACCACCAGAACCCGTTGTCCCTTGATCGAAGCCGGCGGCAAATAAGCGGTCGGCGCCCGGCCGGTGACCGGCGCGAAGCGCACCGTAAACCAGAACAGGGAACCTTTGCCCACCACACTTTCGACACCTGTGTGGCCGTCCATCAGCTCGACGAGCCGGCGCACGATCGACAATCCCAATCCGGTGCCGCCGAATCTGCGCGTCGTCGAGGTGTCGACCTGCATGAACGGCGCGAATAGAGATTCCAGCCGATCCGCCGGGATGCCGATGCCGGTGTCGCGTACTTCGCAGCGAAGGGTCGTGCCGTTCTCACCGGTCTCCAGCACTTTGATTTCGAGCGCCACTTCGCCCTTCGCCGTGAATTTGATTGCGTTGCCTGCGAGGTTCAAGAGAATCTGCCGAACGCGCCCGGCGTCTGCTTTCACGAGGTCCGGAAGCTTCGGATCGATCTGCGCAGTGAGTTCCAGCCCCTTCGCGTGCGCCTGAACCGACAGTAGCCGGGCGACGTCCTCAAACGTATCGCGCAGGTCCACATCCAGCTTCTCGAGTTCTAGCTTGCCGGCTTCCACTTTCGAGAAGTCCAGAATGTCATTGATCACCGTAAGCAGCGAGGTACCGCTGTCGCGGATGGTTTCAGCATAGTCGCGCTGCAAAGGATCAAGCTTGGTATCGAGCAATAGCTCGGTCATGCCGAGAACGCCATTCATCGGCGTGCGGATCTCGTGACTCATGTTGGCGAGAAATTCGCTTTTCGCACGATTCGCTGATTCCGCCACTTCCTTCGCGCGGAGAATTTCTAGCGCGGCTCCCTTCAGGTCGGTCAGGTCGAGCACAATCCCTTGCATCTCCAGCGGCTGGCCGCGCAAATCGCTGCGTGTCGCAAAAGTCGCGCGTACGTGCTTGACCAACCCCTGCACGATGAATCGGTGATCGAGCGTGCGAGAGCCGCTGTTTGCGCTGAGCTCCATCAGCATCGCCTCGACCGCGGCGCGGTCTTCCGGATGGGTGACCGCGAGATACGCGGCCACCGGCCGATCGCTGTTTTCAGGGGTCCCCAGGAGCTGGGAAAGCTCGTTAGACATCGATCCCAAGTGCGTGTCCAGCTTCGCGTACCAAGTTCCAAGATTGGCGAATTGCTGGGAGCGTTTCAGCTCGTCTTCAGTGTGAGCTTGCGCCGCCAGGGCCCGCCGGCGAGCGATTTGCGCGCGCCAGATCGCCACTCCATTGAGAAATGCGAGCGCGCCCGCAATCAACACACCCAGAGCGGCGGATACGTCGACTCGCCGTACCAGCTGCCGGTACCGGTCGGCGCGAACCGTGATGCCCACGTACCCGGTCATTGCGCCGTTGCGTGCGAATACCGGGGCGTGGGCCCGGATTCCCATTCCCCATGCGGTGGCGCTGGGTTCCTGTTCAACCGTCAGACGATGAGTCCTGGAGACTTCCCGTTCTCCCGGGCTAGGCTCGTCGACTTCCATCGGTGGGGAGTGGTTCGGCCGTCCCGCTTCATCGAAGGTGCCTTGTCTGGTTCCGTCGAGCACGAAATGCATGACGTCTCCCTGCATGACACCTACGTAGGCGAAACGTATGTCGGGATTCGTATCGAGAAGCACGCGAAGCGGACGCGAAGCGAGGTTGTACTCCGGCGAGCCGTCCTGATTGGGATTGTTGAACGTCTGCAGTTGGTCGCCGTCGATCAGTGCGGCCGTGCCGGCGGCGGTGCGCGCGAGATAGGTCCGAATGTCTTCCAACAGGATCTGTCTAACGATGACATCGACTACGGCGATTCCCGCAATGGCAGTGCCCCAGGCGATCAAGCCGCCGGCAATTGCCGACAAAAGCGGGCCTGCTTCGTGGCCTCTGCGGCGCGCGAGTCCGGGGAGGCATGACTTCAGCCGCGTCCACAGGGGCGTCGAGTTTGTCATAGGGCACCTTTCGACGCGCTGTTCTTGCAAAGAGGTCCAGAATAAGCCGTTCGCGGGGCGGATGGCCATCGTCATCTGCGCGAACCGCGATGCACCTCTCGAAGCGCGTGGCGGCCGGACCTTCCGGAGCTACGTCGGCTTGACGATTGCGATGATCTTCGCACTGTCCGGTTCGAACACTGCGAGCAGAGGCCGCCCTCGTCCCGTCAGCGGCATCGCATTCATCTGATCCGTGGCGAGTCCCGCCGCCCGCATACGTTCTTTGAGCTTCTGCTTGTCAGCTGCCTGAAAGTACGCGACGTCGTCTATTTTCTTAAGTTGCGTTCGAAGCGCCGGCAGGCCTTGCTCCCAATTCTTGAAATATCGGGGCATCGAGATCACATCGTTGCCCCCGGCGATCGCCGCTCCTACGATCTTGCCACGCGTGTCTGCATCCTCCGGCAGCGGCGCCCAGATCCAGCGTGGCAAGCTGTACCAATGGGGAGCCCAGTCGGGGTTTTGCCTGCGGCCGCGAATCCACTCCTCGGAGTCTATATCGTACGCCTGCACAAGCTGGAGTACGGTCTCCGAATACGCGTAATAAAGCGGTCTGCCGTTCCAGAGCGAAACTGCGCCGTAAATCAACGCGAAAAGCTGGACAACGACGATCATGGAAATATCGCGGATCAATTCGCGCCGCGGCTTGGACGAGCGAGCGATAATGAACGTAAGCAGCGGACCCATGACGACGTCGACTCCGGCCATCACGATCACGACGTGGACGACGTCGGTTAGGTACCAGCCGGGCCAGCGATACCAACCCAGGTAGAGAGTACCGAGCACGAGCGATAGCGCGCAGGCGCTTGCCAGCAAATGCAGCGACAACGCTCTCAGTCTAAATCGCATGTGCGTATTCTCCACAACCTCAGAGTGGGAATCTGCAAACTTCGTCACAATGGTTGAGGTGGCCGCCCTCGAGATCCGGAGCGCCATGCGCGAAATCCGCCGAGAAAGGCGAATTCATTGCTGCCGAGACGGGCGTTTTTCGGCAGCCGTTTCAATCTGCTCGCATTGCCGCCGCCGATGACAATATAGTCGGCTTCGAGCAGTGTCGCCAACTGCGCCACGACACGGTTGACCACGCGCCGCCATTTCTTGCCGCCCAATCGCTTGCGGCCGCGCTCACCGACCCACTCTTCGTAGGTGCGGCCGTTTTTATAAGGAAGATGCGCAAGTTCCATTGGAGCCACCACTCCATCGACGATCATTGCAGATCCAAGGCCGGTCCCGAAGCCGAGGAACAACATCCTGCCGCCCTCGTAACTGCCGATTGCTTGCATCGCCGCATCGTTCAAGACACGAGTCGGGCGGCCGAAGGCTTTGCGAAAATCGAATCCTATCCAGCCGGGCCCCAGATTATGCGGATCCGCCACCACCTTTCCGAGCAGCACGACGCCGGGATATCCGACGGAGACAACGTCATAGTTCCAGTCTCCGGTGAGCTCGTGCACGCACGCGACCATCTTGCGCGGCGTAAGACCGGCTCCGGAATCGAACCGGCGTAATTCCTTGCGGTTCGAAACGCGCATTTTTACGTGGCTTCCGCCGATGTCGAGCGCGAGAACTCGCCTGCGGGTCAATGAGCTCTCCCGACAAAGATGATCCAGCTCAATACGAGCAGAGCCAGGAAGACGGTTTCAGCCGCGATGAGAGCAATCGCCGTAGTGCCGACGGCCATCATTTCGCGCAAGCTTGTCTTCATACCCAAAGCAGCCACCGATATGACCAAGAACCACTTCGATGCTTCGGTGAGGACTTGCGCGACCGGCTTCGCAACCAAGGAAAATCCGTTGAGCGCTGCCAACAAGACGAAGGCCACGAGGAAGCCGGGTATTAGCGCGACTTTGTCCTGGCTGGGCAGCCTGCTGTCGGTTCTGCGCGCCGCCGCCAGGGAGATGGCCAGAACGATGGGCAACAGCATGGCGACCCGCATGAGCTTGACGATCGTCGCCGAGTCGCCGGCTTGCGGCGAGGAGGCATAACCGGCGGCGACCACCTGCGCGACATCATGGATCGAGCCGCCGAGGAATCGACCGGTTTGCAGCGGATCCAGATGCAGGTGGGCGAGCAGCGCCGGATACAGAATCATGGCGATAGAGCTAAAAGTCGTAATGCACGCGATGACCACCACGGTGTCGCGCTCGGAATCCTTGCGCGGCCACGCAACGGCAATGGCCATCGCCGCGGACGCTCCGCAAATGCCTACGGCTCCCCCCGAAAGAACGCCAAATCGGCCGTCAAGCCGCATCATCCTGGCGAGCAGCGAGCCGAACCCGATGGTCAGGGGAACGGTAACGATCACCATGACCGCAGTCGTCCAGCCCAGCTCGCCGAGTTGGCCAAAAGTGATCCGCAATCCGAGCAGCGCCACGCTGATGCGCAGCAACGTGCGCGCGGACACGTTGATGCCGGGCGCATAGCGCGCTTCGGCCGATAATTGGTTCAAGGCCATGCCCAGCAGCAGCGCGAAAATGACCGGCGGCGCGTGGTAATGATCCGAGAGATAGGTCGCGGCCAGGGCGACAATTAGCGTGGATGCGACTCCCGGGGCGATGGCGCTGCCGGCCGCCCGAAGGGTACTCGGACGCCATCGTTCGATGAACGCGGAACGCTGCATCAGGTGGATCTTACCCGCCGCAGTGCATCGCGCCAGCCGGAGATTTGATTGTCTCGCTCGGCGGCGCCCAAATTCGGCTCGAATCGTGTCTCGGACCGGCTCAATGCCGCGATGTCGTGAACCGATCGATACACGCCGCAGCCGAGCCCCGCCAAACAGGCCGCGCCGAATGCGGTGGACTCAGGGTTTGCCGGGCGCCTGATGCGCATTCCCGTGAGATCCGCCAAGCGCTGCATGAATAAATCGTTCTGCGACATCCCGCCGTCTACCTTGAGGCTCCCGGGCCGCAGGCCATCGGCCGCCATTGCATCGAGCAGGTCGTACGTCTGATAAGCCACGCTGTCAAGCGTCGCCCGCGCGATCTCGCTGCGCGTCGATGCACGCGTGAGTCCGATGATGGCGGCGCGCGCGTCGGGGTCCCAGTAGGGTGCTCCAAGTCCCGTGAATGCCGGCACCATATAAACCCCACCGCTGTCAGGAGCCGCCGCCGCCAGCGCCTCCACGTCGGTTGCTTGCGTGATCAGCCCGAGCCCGTCGCGGAGCCACTGAATCGCGGCACCCGCGGACAATATGGAGCCTTCCAGCGCATAGGTGACAGTTCCATTTAATCGATAGGCAATCGTGGTAAGCAGGCGGTGCTTCGAAGGCACGAGCCGCTGCGCGGTGTTGAGCACCAGAAACGCGCCCGTGCCATAAGTGCTCTTGACCTCGCCCGCCGCAAAACAGGCTTGCCCGATGAGAGCCGCTTGCTGATCGCCCGCGACTCCGCAGATCGGCAAAGCTTGGCCCAACAACGCCTTGTCGGTGACGCCGAACTCCCCAGCGCAGTCCCGTACCTCGGGGAGCACGCTCATCGGCACATCGAACATTTCGCACAAGGCCTCGTCCCAGCGGCCCTCGCCTATGTCATAAAGCGCGGTACGGCTCGCATTCGTCGCGTCCGTGACGTGCAGCCGGCCGCCGGTCAGACGCCAAATCAAAAAGCTGTCGACAGTGCCGAAGGCGATATCGCCCGACTCGGCCGCTCTGCGTGCGCCCGGCACGCGATCGAGAATCCAAGCGATTTTGGTAGCGGAAAAGTAGGGGTCCAAGCGTAGGCCGGTCTTGCGAGCGACTTCCGCCTCGCCGTCATCCGCCGACAATTGCCGGCACCTATCGGCCGTCCGGCGATCCTGCCAAACGATGGCGTTATGGATGGGGATGCCGCTGCGCCGATCCCAGAGAATGGTTGTTTCACGCTGATTGGTAATTCCAATGGCCGCCGCCATCTGCTTCGATTCGCGCAGGCGCTGCAGCACGCGGCGGGTCGTGGACATGACCGTGGCCCAAATCACTTCCGCGTCATGTTCCACCCAACCCGGCCCCGGATAAACCTGTTCAAAGCTCTGCTGTTCCACCGCGACGACAGCGCCCGCGGCCGAGAAAGCGATGGCTCGCGTGGAACTGGTTCCCTGATCGATCGCGAGCAAAATGTCGTCAGTGCAGGTCAACTGTTATGGGCCCTTGGGGTGTGCGGGACTCCGAGAATAACTGCTCTCGCGATGCTCAACAATTGCGGCTCGTCCAACGGCATTCTTGGCCTCTTGGTCGATTCAGCGGGGCGCGAAGAACTCGACGTAACTCAAGATACGATCTGGACTCAGTTCCAATAGATCAATCAGCTCGGTAGGCACGGTGGCACCGGTGACCTTGGAGTAGATGTCAGTGCGCCAGTGCGCGGTCGCTCGGGGCCATTCGACCACCAGCGACAGTAGACGGTAGTCGCTCAACCTGAACACTTTGACCATCATGGCGAGCCACGGCCGCAACTCTGCAATGCTCGTTGCCCGAATCGCTATCGGCTTATCCGAGCTTGCGCCGACGATCTCAAATCGGCCTCGATCCGCGAACAGGCGGCAGAGAGCTGCGAGATCGCCGCCCACACGCGCCGAATGCACTTGTTGAATGATGCGCTCCGCAACGACGCGCTCGGTCACTTTTCTCTCCCTAAGGTTGGGCCAACACGGCCTGAATTTCTTTGCCGATCAGTTCGAACGCGGCACGGGCATACGGAATTACACCCCCCAAGCCGTAGAAAAGATGAATCATACCCGGGTGGCAAGTGTAGGACACTCGAGAATGTGCCCGCACAAGCCGTTCGAAATAGTCCTCGCCCTCGTCGCGCACCGGATCGAATTCCGCCGTGTGAATCAGGGTCGGAGGCAATCCGGCGATGTCAACCGCGCGCAGCGGCGAGATCCGGGGGTCCGCCGGATCCGTTCCGGGCGGCGCGTAATGCAATAAGTCGTGGTCGAGCGTGGTCTGATCGAGAAGATAACCGCTCGCCAGTTCGCGCCGTGAGACGGTCGATCCGGAGTAGTCGAGAATAGGGCAGATCAGCACTTGCAGCGCGAGCCGCGGGCTGCCGATTCGAGCGACAGCCTGGCAGGTTGCGGCAGCCAGCGTGGCACCCGCAGAATCTCCACAGACGCCGAGCCGTGCCGCGTCGATACCGAAGCTCACGGCGTGCATAGCGACATGGCTGACAGCCGCCAGCGCGTCTTCGAGCGCGGCGGGAAAAAGATGTTCGGGAGCTAGTCGGTATGCGACCGAGACTATGCGGCAAGCACTGGCATTGGCGAGCGCGCGGGCGATGGAGTCGTGCGTCGCCAAGGTGCCGGCCACGAACCCGCCGCCGTGGAAATAGACCAGCCCGGGCAGTGTCCCGGCGCCGGCGTCGAGTGGCGTATAGATCCGGACTGCGATCGGCGCGGCACCGGGGCCGGTAAGGGTTCGGTCCTCGATGCGGCCTACTTGTACTTGAGGACCCGCGAGCTTCAGGAGTTCTTCCAGGCCGCGTCGACGCTCCTGCACCGTCATCCTCTGCGCGCCGGTCGGCTTGCCCGCTGCCAGTGCATCGAGAAACCGTTTGACGCGCGGGTCGAGCGGCACAGCTTTACATCAAGGCAGCGTCAAAGAACCAACGCAGCCTTGGTCACCGGCGGCCATTTTGCGAGGTCTAAGCCATGAATTGCAAACAGTGCGACCGCAAGCCGGTCGATTCCAAACGCGACGCAGCCGGTATGGGCCAATACGCCGTTATGGTCATGGATACTCCACGCCTGCCCGAAGTGGTCACGGTGATAATTGAAGCTCATGCACGCCGTTCGCGGCGCCGACGGGTAGTACGCGATCAAGAGTTCGAACTTGAGCGCTTGCTGACGCTGGCTCACGGCCATGACCTGCCCCACGCGGCCAAAAAAAGGATCGTTTGCCACGTCGATAGTGAAGGGTAGGCCCAGTTCGGCTGCGAGCCGAGGGGCCTTGGCCATCCAGCTCTCGCGGAACTCCAAGATTTCCTGGGGCGATCCGATTCTTACGAACTCACGCATCCGAAAAGTTTGTAGACGATCCAAGCTGCGCGACGGCTCATGCCTGAATACGTCGGCTTCAATGTCGAATTGCAGACCGCCGGGGGGCAACGGGCCGCGGGCCGCTGCGATGGGATATACGGGATAGCAAGCCGCCGGCGACAGCACGAGGTCCGAGGACGTCACGGAGGTGGTCCAGTCGCCGCCGTTCTCATGGCGGTCGACCGCGGATCGAATCAAAGCTTCTGAGCCGTGCAACGCGCACACACAACCCAGCAAATTGGGAAAGCTCTTGAGGTAGCCTGATTTCTCCAGCTGCTTGCGGCTCATCACGGGAGGAAAGCGCAGGATTTCCGCCTCGGAGTCGCGATGCCGCGAAATGTACGATTCGAGACGATCCGCGATGGTGGTAAACAGAGCGGTGCGCGCGTAAACGCCGTCGACGCCCATGGATCGGAATAGGGCGTCTGCGATATGAGCCAAAGGATCCGCCGCGGGACCGAGGGAAACGGACCGTTCAACCACTGATCGAGCCCGGTAACGGGGTCATCAAGGACGTCGTGGCTAGATTTGTGAGGATGCGATCGTTGTTGATCATGATGGGCGCGGAAAGCACGTCCCGGAGGAGCCGGCCGATGGTGAATTCGGTGTCATTGCGATAGCCGGCCAAGCCGCAGGCGCGCAGCGAACTCAGTACCGTCGTAACCGCGAGCTCGGACACTTGCACCTTCGTCAATGTGATGGAAGCCTGGAATTCGAGCGACGAGATTGCCTTCTCATCCGACATGATCGGTTCGTAGCTGCGCAGGTTTGCCGCGAGCACGCCGCGCAAAGTTCGAAGCGTCGATACCGCTTGGGTAAAGTGCGCAGCGCCCGGAGGCATCTGGCCGTTCGAGCTTCGGACCGCGTGTCGAATGAATGCCTGCGCCTTGCCGGCCGCTGCCGCGGCGATTCCTGCCCATACCGAACCCCACAAGAGATGAGCGAACGGCACCATGGTTTGCGCATGAATTCTCTCATACGGCTCGGGGATTACTTGCTCGGCTGCGGCGCGCGCCCGAAGCGTAAAGCCTTCGCTATGGGTGCCGCGCATGCCGAGCGTATCCCAGACCTGCAAGCGCTCCAGCGTGTAGTCCGGCTTCAACAGAACCAGCAGCACTTGATCGGACCCCGCTGCATCGGCGGCGCGGCGCGCGGTCGTGACAACACCGTCCGCTTCGACTGCATACGAGATGACCGTTGCTTTGCGCTCGAGAGTGACCTGGTCCCCGTCATGCTCGATGGCTGCCTCGCTGGAGCGTACATTGCCCCCGGATTGACCTTCGGTGGTCGACGATGCCATCAGCAGCTGCTCGGCGGCGATGCGGCTCAAGATCCGCTCGATTACTACGCTACTCTTGGCGTGCCGCACGATGCACGCCATTTTGATCTGGTGCATGGCATAGATCAGCGCGGTCGATGAACAGGCTTGGCCGAGGACGTAGCACACGTCCGCAATTTCTCCGATGCTCGCGCCTTCGCCTCCCAAGGTCTGGGGAACTTGGATGCCGAGAAACCGCTGCTTGCGGATCTCGGCAAAGGCCTCGCCGGGGAAACGGGCTTCCGCGTCGACCGCGGCTGCATTCATTCTCGCGACATCGCCGGCGGCACGCGCGCGCGCCGTCAGATCGTTTTGGCGAACATTGATGATCCTGGCCGTGCCCGGGATTCGTTGCGGTTCCATCGTAAAATCCTCAAGGAGTGTTAGGCTTCGCACTCCATTGGCATTATGCGGACAGTCCTTAGGACCGACAACCGCATAAGCGTTAATATCGCGACCTGCTTAGCCCCATTTAGCGTCGCAAGCATAGGCAAAACATCGAATATATTGTGTGACAGGCTCAACAATGCCGTGTCACACGGTATGATTGAAATGCTGTTCCAGGAGAGTACCGAGTGGATTCGAAGGCGGTGGAGGGGGTGCGCAATCAGCTTGTGGCACTTGTAAAGCAGACACTTGGGACCGGTTCGGCTGTCCCCCAGCCGTTTCCGGTGGACCGCCAATTGAGCGATTTGGGGATAAGTTCCCTCAAAATGGTCAATTTAATGCTGGCGGTGGAACTCGAGTTTGATATCGCCATTCCCCAGTCCGACATCACACCGGAAAACTTCCATTCGGTCGCCTCGATTCAAGCGCTGGTATTGCGCATGCTGTCGTTGCGCAAAACCCTCTAGCAGGCGCCTCCCGGGCCATCCCGTGTGGGGACTCGTCTGGGACCCCCTTCGTCGCTCCGCTCACAGGTATCCCTGGACTACAGTCTTGCATTGAGCGCGGCAATCAGGGCTTCCACGTCCTCCATGCTCGTTTCGCCATTTGTCGCGCAAATCCGGACCACGTCGCGGCCCTCAAACGTGGTGGGCGCAACCCACGCCCGGCCCGAGGCTACCACCCGGCGTACGAGATCCCGTACCGGCCCAAGTTCGGGCGGCGGCACCACATCAAGCACCGCGAGCGCGGAATCGTTGGCGATCATCCAGCCCAGGCCGAGCAACCTTTGCTTGATTCTGTCAACTACCTCGACGGCGCGTTCCACGTGGGCGCCCATGCCCTCCCAGCCGGCGCTGGCCAAGATGAGAAACAAGCGCAACCCCAAGAAGCGGCGCGACCATTGCACGCTGTTGAGATAGGGATCGACACCTGAAACACTCGACGGCATGAAATTCGTCGAGGCGTGGAATGCTTCGGATAACATGTTCCCGTCACGCGTGATGAATACGGCACAACCCATGGTCGTCGCAAACCATTTGTGCGCATCGATGGTGAGCGAGTCGGCGCGCTCCATTCCAGCCAGCACTTTGCGCAATCGATTCGACGCCAGCGCCGCGCCGCCCCAGGCCGCATCGACGTGGTACCACAGCTGCTCCTGCCGGGCGATGTCGGCGCAGGCGTGCAACGGATCGATCATTCCGGCGCCCGTGGTGCCGGCCGTTGCCACGATCATCACGGGCACGGCGCCATCGGCGCGGTCCAGCGCGATGGCCCGCGCAAGCGCCTTGGGGTCCATGCGGCCCTTGCCATCGGTATCGATGAGACGCAGCGCCGTGCGGCCCACGCCCGCCTGGTGGACGACTTTCAGCCACGCTATATGGCAATCTCGCGAGGTGTAGAGCTTGACGGGACCCGCGAAGGCACGCGCTCCATCGGCCGCGAATCCGGGGTGAGCGCCGGTCAGCGCGCATACCAGCGCGGTGTAATTCGCCTCAGAGCCGCCGGTCGCAAAATGCCCGGTGGCCTCCTCGCCGAAGCCGGCACGCTGTGCGATGGCCCGTACGAGGTGGCGCTCCAGTTCCACGGGCACGGGCGAGGAACCTGAACTTGCCAGTTGCGGATTGAACAGGCCGGAGATTCGGTCGGCGCACTGCGCGGGAAAGCTCGGGCCTGGGTTGAAGAGGCCGAAATACCGGGGGTTCGACATCTGCACGATGCCGTGTTCCATGCGCTCGAGAGTCCAGCTCAGCAGCTCCTCCAGAGGACGCGGCTTATCGAAGTCGTGAGTGGCAAGCTCCCGGCGAAAGGCGGCCATGTCGATCGTGGGAACGACCGGGCCCGCCTGAACACGCTGCAACGAGCGCTGCAACTCCCCGCTCAGCCATTCTTCGATACGGAGGCGTTCCGAAGCTTCCGGAAACAAGGCCGCGGAGGCGGCCGCCAATGGATTTGTCTTATTCGATTGCAACCTGGAGTGCCTGATCCAGATCGGCCAGTATGTCATCGATATGTTCGATTCCCACGCTCAAGCGAATGCCGCCGGGAGTCACGCCCGCCGCCTGTTGCTCCTCCGCCGACATCTGCCGATGCGTCGTCGATGAGGGGTGGCATGCGAGGGATTTCGCATCGCCCAAATTCACGAGGCGTTTGAAGAGCTTGAGAGCGTTGTAGAAACGCATGCCGGCCGCGAGGCCGCCGCGGATCTCGAACGTCATCAGCGAGCACGCCCTGCCGCCAAGGTACTTCTGCACCAGAGGGTGATACGGACTGTCGGCGAAGCCCGCAAAATTCACCGACTCGACGCGCGAATCAGCGCGCAGGAATTCGGCTACCTTGCGCGCGTTCTCGACGTGCCGATCGACGCGCAGGGCAACCGTTTCGATGCCTTGCAAGAGTAAAAATGCATTCATCGGTGAGAGCACGGCGCCCATGGTGCGCTGGTAGACGCTGCGGCAGCGGCCGATGAAGGCGGCAGCGCCGTAGTGATCCGTGTAAACGAGCCCATGATAGGACTCGTCCGGCTGCGTGAACATCGGGTAGCGAGCGGCATTCTCCGTCCAGGAAAACGTGCCGCAGTCCACGACGATGCCGCCGAGCGTAGTTCCATGGCCGCCCATGAATTTCGTCAATGAATGAACGATTATGTCCGCGCCGTGATCGATGGGGCGCACCAACATCGGTGTCGCGACCGTGTTATCCACGATCAGCGGCATGCGGTGGCGGTGAGCGAGCGCTGCCAGCGCCTCGAGATCGCAAACGTTGCCCGCGGGGTTGCCGACGGTTTCGCAAAACAGTGCCCGAGTGTCGTCGTCGATCAAGACCTCGAGATCGGCGGCGCGATCGGACTTGGCAAAGCGAACCTGCACGCCTAGCTTCGGCAGGATATGTGCAAACAAGGTGTAGGTGGTGCCATAGAGCTGCGGTACCGAGACGATGTTGCGGCCCATCTCAGTGGCATTCAACGCGGCGTAATAAATCGCAGTCTGCCCCGAGCTCACGCTGATGCTGCCCACCGCGCCTTCGAGCTCGGTGACGCGCTGCTCGAGAACGTCGGTGGTCGGATTGCTGATCCGGCTGTATCGATAACCCGGCACTTCGAGGTTGAACAGAGCGGCGCCGTGCTCCGCGCTATCGAAGGTGTACGCCGCCGTTTGGTAAATCGGCACGGCGACTGCCTTGGTGGTCGGGTCCGAATCGAAACCGCCGTGAATTGCGATCGTTTCTCGCTTCATTTTCCTGCAGAATTCGTTGGAGAATGCCGACAGTGTAACTCGAACGCGGTGGGCAGTCGTGATACGGTTCGCAATGGATTCGAAATTCGCACGAGAGGCGTGGATACGCGCCCTGGAACGGACCGCATCTATCGAACGCCTCGGGGCAACGCTGCCGGTCTTGCTCGGCCGCTTGGCGCAGCAATTCGATGCCGCACCTGCGCTCGTGTCGAATGAAGCCACCTTGAGCTATCGCCAACTCGCGCACCGCTGCAATCAATATGCCCGCTGGGGGCTCGGGCAGGGCCTCGAGGCCGGTGACGTGGTGAGCTTGATGATGCCGAACTGCGCGGAATACATGGCAATTTGGCTGGGTCTCGGCCGCATCGGCGTGGTCACCTCACTCATCAATACCAATCTGGCGGCCGAAGCCCTGGTCCACTCGATCAACATCTGCGCGCCGCGCGCCATCATCGTCGGCAGCGAACTCGCCTCGCGGCCGGTGGCGGTCCGCACGCAGTTGCCCGCAGGACTCCTGTGGCGCGTGTACGGTCAAAGTGCCTTTGATGTCGCGCCGCTTGCTCCCGAACTGGATCGATTTTCGGGCGATGAATTGCGTGATTCCGAGTGTGCGCCGCGGCCCATCGAAAGCACTGCGCTTTATATCTACACATCAGGCACAACCGGGCTGCCCAAGGCGGCCAGAGTCAGCCATTACCGCGTGATGCAGTGGAGTCATTGGTTTGCGGGATTGATGGATACACGGCCGACCGACCGTACGTTCAATTGCTTGCCGCTGTATCACAGCGTGGGAGGCGTGGTCGCGAGCGGCGCTACGTTGGTTGGCGGCGGTGCGGTGGTGATACGCTCCCGCTTCTCGGCATCGGACTTCTGGCGCGACGTGCGCGATCAGCGCTGCACCCTGTTCCAGTACATCGGTGAGTTGTGCCGCTATCTCGTCAACGCGCCGCACCAGGATTGCGAAACCGCGCATTCGCTGCGCCTCGCGTGCGGCAACGGCTTGCGCCCGGAAGTTTGGGAACGCTTTCAGACCCGCTTCAAAATTCCCCGCATTCTCGAGTATTACGCCTCAACCGAAGGCAGTTTCTCGCTCTACAACTGCGAGGGACGGCCGGGCGCCATCGGCAAGATCCCGGCGTTTCTGGCGCATCGGATGCCGGTGGCGTTGCTGCGATTCGATGTCGAGCGCGGTGAGCCGCGGCGTAACGGCGAGGGCTTCTGTGAACGTTGTCAGCCCGACGAGGTGGGTGAAGCGGTCGGTCTTATTCCCGACGCGGGCACTGCGCTCGCGGGCCGGTTTGAAGGCTACGCAGATCCCGCGGAGTCAGCACGCAAAATATTCCGCAATGTGTTCAAGGAAGGTGATTCTTGGTACCGCACCGGCGATCTCATGCGCCGCGACGGGCAGGGCTTCTACTATTTCGTGGACCGCATCGGCGAAACTTTCCGCTGGAAGGGCGAGAATGTCTCGACGGCCGAGGTGTTGACCGTGCTCACGTCCTGCCGCGGCGTCCGCGACGGCATCGTTTACGGCGTCTTGGTACCCGGTGCGGACGGTCGCGCCTCAACCGCCGCGTTGGTGGTGGACGCGCAGTTCGATCTGCCAGCCTTTCGCAGAGATGTCGAGGCGCGCCTGCCCGCGTATGCAAGGCCGGTCTTCTTACGGCTCTTGCGCGTCATCAATTTCACCGGCACCTTCAAGCCGCGCAAGCAAGAGCTGCTCGAAGAAGGGTTCGATCCCGCGCGCATTGATGATCCTCTGTATTTCGACGATGCCCGGGCGCAAGCCTACGTGCCGTTGGATGCCGGGCTGTTTGCGGCGATATCGTCGGGTGCCGTCCGAATTTAGCGACCGTGCGCATCTAGGGACGCACCAGCTTGCCCGAAGCGGTGAAATCCAATGCAGGCACGAAGCGCAACAGTGCGGGTACCTTGTGCGCCGCCAGAACGCGGCGGCACGCGGCAAGCAAATCGTTTCTGACCGCATCCGGGGTCTCTGCCGCGACGGTGCTGCCGGGATTTGCCAGCACCACGTCCGCCACAACCACCGACCCCGTGATGGGATTGCGGCGTGCACGGACCAAGGACATGCGAACTCGGGGATCGGCGTTCAGCACCGATTCGACTTCCTCCGGATACACCTTGAGGCCGCCGACGTTGATCACGCCGCCCCGTCGGCCCCTGAAATAATAGCGTCCGCCCATGAGTTCGACCATGTCGCCGGTGTCGACATACCCATCGTCGCTCGCCAAGGTCTCGGATCCGCCGAGATAACGGGCGGCGGTTTGCGCCGAGCGAATAAGCAACGTGTCATCCACGATTTTAAGCTCGATATCACCCGAGGGGCCGCCGAGGAAGGAAGCCGGGAACCCGGCGAGCGCGTCATTCACGTCGAATGCCACGCCCGCTTCGGTCGACGCAAAGGCGTGCGCGATGCGCGCATTCGGATATACCGCACGAAGATTGTCAAGCACCGTCTGGTCGGCGACTTCGCCCGACAGCCTGACGTACCGCGGCTTCAAGGCCGAGGCCTGGCCGCTCATGAGCGCGCGTCGCCAGTGAGACGGAGTGCCCGAGATGTGGGTGACCCCGGCCGCCGCGGTACGCGCGAGGAAGTCGCGAGTGGGCTCGCCCGCGCTCGAGAGCACCAGGGCCGACCCAGACAGCATGGCGCGCAAGAAAATCTGCAGGCCACCGTAGCGGCGGATGTCGTAGAACGTGCTCCAAATCGACTGCGCCTCCACGGGTGGCAAAGGGGTCAAACCGCCCGCAAGGCTGTGCAATGTGTGTACGACGAGCTTCGGCGCACCGGTGGTGCCGGACGTCAATAAAATCCACTCGGTTGCCTCGGTCGTTCGCCGCCGCATGGAACCCTGCACGGGGCGCGGTGTCACGACGTGAGAAACCAGCCGTGCAACGCGCACCGTGGCCGAGATGGCGTCTTGGATGATGGCGTCCGCTTGCGCGGTTGCCGCGATGCTCTCAAGTTGCTCCCGCGTGAGATCGGGCGTGCACAAAACAATGCGCCGCGCGACTCCATCGAGCTCGATCGATGCGAGTGCAGTCGTCAACTGCTCGTGCGTCGCGATGAGCAGCGAGCGGCCCCGAAACGATTCGAGCGCAGTCCCGAACGTCGATCCGTCGGCCAGTTCCGAAAGCGCAACCGATGCCGTGGGTGCATGAAGGACAGCGCCGATCTTCGCGCCGGATGGTGCGAGGAAATCCCAAAGCGAACTCACAGGCGGCTTCCGGTGTGGTTGGGGGGGCGGCGCTCAGCGAGTTCCGGCGCTACTGAGTGAATGTTCACTCGATTCATTCTGGTAACAAAACCGGCGAGTGTCCAGCGGCAAATCCCCGTCAGTAGATCGCCAGGCTCACCGTATCGGCCAAGTCTTCCGTCTCGAAATCGACCGGCACCGCGATCACGGTAATCCGCTCCCTGCCTTCGAGCCAGCTCTCGAATGCAGCGAGCGGCATGGGTTTTGCGTAGAGATAGCCCTGCGCGATATCGCAGCCCATATCGCGAAGGCGAGTTGCCGCCTCCTCGGTCTCGATGCCTTCCGCCACCACCTTGAGCCCCAAGCCGTGGCCCATGTCGATCGCCGACCGCACCAGCGGGGCAGATTCCGGGTCGGACTCCAAACCCTGAACGAAACTTCGGTCGATCTTGACCTCCTGAACCGGCATGCGGGCGAGATGGCTCAACGAGGAATAGCCGGTACCGAAGTCGTCGATGGAAAGGCCGACGCCTAGCGCCGCGAGCGCTTCGAGCACGCGCAGCGCCCGCGTGGGGTCTTCTATGAAGCCGCTCTCGGTAAGCTCCAAAGTCAACAGCACCGGCGGCAGCTGATGCCGGGTCAATAGGCTTGCGACTCGGGAATCTAGCCGCACATCGCCGACGTCGTCGGCGCTGATGTTCACGGCCAGCCCCAACGCCTTGCCTGCTTTCTGCCATACGGCGCCTTGTGCGATGGCGCGGTCAAGGGTCCAGCGCGTCAATCGGCGGATGAACCCCGTTTGTTCTGCGAACGGAATGAAATCGGCAGGACTCAACAGACCTCGAGTCGGGTGCTGCCAGCGCAGCAGCACCTCGGCGCCCGTCACGCGGCCGGTCTTGAGTTCGATTTTCGGCTGGAAGAACAGGCGCATCTCGTCGTGCTCGACGGCGCGACGAAGCTCGCCAAGAAGCGAGAGCTGATCGCGAGCCGCCGGCTTCAATGCCTCGACGTACACGGCGAGTGCACGCTTCTCGCTGCGTGCATGTTTCAATGCAAGATCGGCGCATCGCAGTAGCTCGTCGGTCGACGCATCGCGTGCGGCGGCCACCGCCAATCCCACGGTGGCGGTGATGTCGATGGGTTGCGCTTCGACGGATACCGGGTCCGCGAGAGCCATGACGAGGGAGGTTCCCCAAGCTTGCAGACCCGCGGCATCCCGCAATTGCGTAAAGGCGGCGAATTGATCCGCCGCGAATCGCGCCACGGCCGAATTCACCGAGGGCACCGCCGCCAGACGCGCGGCCATCTTGATGAGCACTGCGTCGCCGACCGAATATCCCAGATGCTCGTTGATGCGCCGGAAGCGGTCCAAATTGATGACCGCAACCGCGATCGGCGCCCCGTCTGCTTCCATCAATGCGTTCCCCAAGGCCGCGGCGAATGCAGTTCGATTCATGAGGCCCGTCAGCCCATCTTCGTACGCCAGCCGCCGGATCGATTGATCGCGGGACTGTACGGCCGATTGCATGAGCTGCAGGCCTTCGGAAAGCACTCCCAATTCGTCGCGCCGCTGCACGGTCAACGGCACGTCGTAGCTGCCGCCCCGCATCTGATCGACCGCTTGAGTCAGGTCCTGCAGCGGCCTCGTGATGTTGCGCGCAAGCCAGAAGGCGGCCGCTCCGGAAGCGATCAAACTGACCGCCGCGATCAGATACAGAACCTTGGTGAGACGCTCGAAGGGCGCCCGCGCGTCCGACTGCGAGCGCGCCAGAATTGCGACAACCTCAGCGTTGCCCCATTTGGACATTTCGATGCGCCGAGTAATGACATCAGAGCGACTTTTCGCGGCTGCAGGGAGCGTGCTCACGACATCCGTCCAATGACCGTTGGAATTCACCGATAGAGTCACCGCAAGGCCGGTGATGTCCGCCAGTTCGCGCGCCGCATTGTGGTCAAGCTCGAAACCCATGGCTATCCAGGCCACCGGCAGTGGGCTGCGCACCGGCACAGTGACGAGTTCGAACACGCGGCCGTGGTCGACCATCAGGCTGGTTGCGCTGTCGTCGGCCATGCGGCTCGTTTGCACGGGCGACAAGGGGAACGGCGTGCCCGCCTTGATGTGCAAACCGGAGGCGGCGATGACCTCTCCCTCGAGCGAAGTGAGCACGACCATGGCGGCTCCGATGCGCTCGCCGCTGTTCTGCAGAACCGAGACCAGCGTGTCGGTGTCGCGTTGCGAGACTGCTTCGCGGAATCCATAGTCGGCCGCTACCGCCTGCGCCGCCTGCGTCAGCTGGCGGCGATTGCTCTCCAGCAAGCGTGAGAACACCAACGCACCGACGTCGAGCTGTCGCTTCACTTCGCGTTCGGCATTACCGTGATTGGTCGCCCAAACCGCGCCAAGTGCCGCGGCGAGCACCGCCGTCAGCAGCAGAATGAAGGTCACCGCAATTCGGGTGCGCAGGGCCATGGTTTACTCAGGCCACACCGCCACCGAAGCGGACTCACTGTTCACATCCAGGCTAAGGGGAATGCTCAAGGGCGCCGCGGAAACAGCGATTTCCCGGGAGGGGATACTTGCAACGGAATTCGGATGCCAAGCCCTTAGGCGATAGCGCCCGGCGGGAAGGTTCACGGAGGCCACTCCGGAAGCCGTGGCTTTGGCAAAGTAGGGGGAGTCGACGACTGCGACGAACGCGACCATGTTGTCGTGGATATTGCAACCCAAGACCACCAGTCCCGGATGATCGAACAAGACGGCCGTCTTCGGTGATCCCGCGTACAGCTTGAGCGTAAACGACTTGGCCGGCGAGAACGAATAGACCTGGTGCCGGATATGGTCGCTATTGGGAAAGGTAATTCCGGTGCCGGTGCGCACCACGCTGACGCGCGGCATGAAACGCTTATTGATCTGATCGATGGTTGCCGTGTTGTGGGCTGCAGGTGGCAACCCGTCGAGCGGGTCGAACACGATAATCGCATCTTCCGGCGTGACGCCCGAGACCGTCGTGACGTTGACCGTCACCACACCGGCAAGCACAGACTGCGCGCAAATCATTGCGAACAGCCCCGCCGAGTGCCGCCGGTAATCCGAATGCCGCCGATTAAGAAGCGCCGTCATTGCGCGGCAGCCTGTTTAGGCTCGACGATATCGCGCTTCATGGGCGCGAGCTGGCGCAGCAACTCGTTGGCGGCCGGTTCACTCACGCGCCGCTTTTTCAGCACGTCGCGCAAGTCGGCGACCATCCCGTAGAATTCCGCCTCCGAGATGTGATGACCGGAGTGCACTTCTTTCATCGGGTCGCCCGAGTAGCGACAGGGACCGCCGGAGAGATCGCAAATTTGCTCGGCGAGGAGCTTCTTGATGCGATCCAGTTTGGAGTCCTTGAAGCTCCGACCGAGCAATGGATCCGCGGATACTCGATCGATGAGGGAATCGGCAATGGCGGCAACACCAGCCGCGCCGCCCAGACGATCGTAGAGGCGCGGTTGTGCGGTGCCGGCCGCATCCGCGGCCCTCCCTAAGAGCAGCAGCAGCGAAATTACTACCGCCCGGTTTGTGCCACCTGTCATAAGTAGATTCAGTAAAGACTTAGGTTAAACGGGCGCAGAACGCCACGCTGTGCGCTCGCACACAATATTTCGCAGCCGTGCACCCTAATCTTGCCACCCGTGAAATCATGCATTCGCTACGCGATCGTTATTGCGTGGGCCGCCGGCGCGCCGGCCGTCAACAGCCCGGCGCATGCCGGCGACCGGCTGCAATGGACCGGCGGAGTCACTCAGGTCGAGGGAGCTGCGGGCGGCGGCCTCGTACCGTGGGCACTCATCGGCGGCCTTGGCACCAACGTTGAAGTCGGCGCCACCGCATTCGTGACCCATGTCTCAACGAAGGATTTCGCGCTGCGCACCGCAGGAGCCAGCGTCGATGTCAATAACCGGGTGGAACTATCGGCGGTGCGCCAGCGTTTCGACGCCACGTCGGTCGTTCCAGACTTGATCCTGGGGCAAGACATCCTCGGGCTCAAGGTCCGATTGGCCGGCGATGCCGTGTTCGATCCGGACAGGTGGCTGCCGCAGATCGCGCTGGGGGCGCTGTGGAAGCGCGCCCTGGATTTCGAAGGAATCCCGCGCGCCGTAGGCGCCGCGCATGGCGAGGATGTGGATTTTTACCTCGCTGCAACGAAGGTGTATTTCGCAGGATTATGTGGACGCAATGTCGTCATCGATGCGACGCTTCGCCGGACTCGGGCCAATGAATTCGGTCTGCTGGGCTTCGGCGGCGGCCGGGGCGGCCGCGGATACGCCTTGACCCCGGAAATATCCGCGGCCGTATGGTTGACGGACGATATCTTGCTGGGAGCTGAGTACCGCGGCAAGCCGAACAATTTGAGCACGTTCCGCGAAAACAGCGCCGAAGATGTATTTATCGCCTGGGCGCCGGTAAAGAACTTCTCAGTCACCACGGCATGGGTCGACCTCGGATCGATTGCCGGCAGGTCGACGCAACGCGGCGTCTATGTTTCCGCGTGGCTGGGTTATTGAGACGAAGCCGCTTAGTATACGCGGCCTCATGCCCATCGTTCGCCTCGACAATGTTTCCCTAAGCTTCGGCCTCAAGCCCTTGTTGGACGATGCCGGCCTGCAAATCCGCCGGGGCGAGCGGGTGTGCTTGCTTGGACGCAACGGCGAAGGCAAGTCATCCCTGCTTGCTCTGATCACTCGTCAAATCGTTCCCGACAGCGGCGAAGTCTGGGTGCGCCCCGGCGCGCGCGTCGCACGCCTGGCTCAAGAGGTCTCGCCCGCATGCGACGCATTGGTACGCGATGTAGTCATGAGCGGTTTCGGCGCCACTGGGCACGGCGATTGGCAGGCTGAATTGCAGGCGGATCAAGTGATCTCGCGCCTCGATCTCGATCGAGACGCGACGATGGGAGCGCTATCGGGCGGCTGGCGCCGCCGGGTGATGTTGGGGCGGGCTTTGGTGGCCGCGCCGGATCTGTTGCTGCTGGACGAACCGACGAATCATCTCGATATCGATGCCATCACGTGGCTCGAAGAGATGATGCTCGACTTCGACGGTGCCCTGCTCTTCATCAGCCACGATCGCGCATTCGTGCGGCGCCTGGCGACGCGTATCGTCGAGCTCGACCGCGGGCGGTTGCGCGTGTGGCCGGGCACCTATGACGACTACGTTCTGCAGAAGCGCGCGGCGCTCGAAGTCGAGGCCAAGCACGCCGCCTTGTTCGACAAGAAGCTCGCGCAGGAGGAGGTTTGGATTCGCCAGGGGGTGGAGGCGCGGCGCACCCGCAACGAGGGTAGGGTACGCGCGCTCAAACAGCTGCGGATACAGCGGAGCGAGCGGCGCGAACGCGTCGGGCAAGTTGAGATTCGCGCGCAGGATGCGGCCCCATCGGGCAAGCTCGTCTTCGAAGCGATTGATGTGACGCAGTCCTTCGACGGCGGATCGCCGGTCATTGCAAATTTTTCAGCGCGTATCATGCGGGGCGACCGCATCGGCATCATCGGCCCCAACGGCTGCGGCAAGACGACACTTATAAAATTGCTGGTCGGAGATCTGGAACCGACCTCGGGAACGATCCGCCGAGGCACCAGCTTGCTGCCCGCCTATTTCGACCAGCAGCGCGAACAACTGGATCCGGCAGCCTCCATCATGGACAACGTCACCGGCGGCAGCGGCGACACCGTCATCATCGATGGTCAGCAGCGGCATGTCTCGGGCTATTTACGCGATTTTCTGTTTCCGCCTGAGCGGCTGCAGGCGCCCGTGAGCATGCTGTCGGGCGGCGAACGCAATCGCTTGCTGCTGGCGCGATTGTTCGCTCGTCCCAGCAATCTTCTGGTGATGGACGAACCGACCAACGACCTCGATGCGGAAACTCTCGAACTACTGGAAGAAATGGTCGCAAATTATGCGGGCACTCTCCTCCTCGTCAGCCACGACCGCGCATTTCTCGACAATGTGGTCACGAGCACCCTGGCTTTCGAAGGCAATGGCGAAGTCAACGAATACGTGGGCGGCTATAGCGACTGGCTGCGCCAGCGCAAGGTGAATGCAGCCGAGAAGGCACGGCTCCCTGCCGCGGCGCCCGACGCGGCACCGGCGCCCAAGGGAACTCCGGCTACATCCAAAATGCGACGCCTGCCCTATAAGGTACAGCGCGAGCTTGCGGACATGCCCGACAAAATTCAACGCCTCGAGGCAGAGCAACTCGAGCTGCAGACGGCAATCGCCGATCCCATTCTATTCAAGACCGATCCGGCGCGGGGAGCTTCCGTCCTGCATCGCATGCAGTCGCTTGCAGCCGAGCTCGAGAAGTCGTACGCGCGTTGGGACGAACTCGAATCGATGTAACGATGTTCAGCGCCGTGGCCGTCCGCGGCCAAGCAGGTCGCTGGGATTGGGCAGTGCGCCGCCGGCAGCGTCGGGGATGACCAACGATGATGCCTGTTCCCGGCGTATTTCCTGCAGCTCGCGCATGGTTTGCTGGACCGCCAGTTCCGCAGCCGCGCCGAATTTTTCGATAGCCACATTCAACGAGGGGGCATCGAGTTCGAAACTTATCGGGACCGCGCCCATCGGCGTCATGATCTGCGCCTGACCTACGAATATCACCGTCCGCGCGGAATCCGGCGAACCGTCCGCAGCGACCGGCGTCAACCGGCGGATGGTACCGACCTTACGATCGGTGAACGTATCTTCGTGATAGATTTGCGTCGAGTCCATGGCGGCCTGGCCGCCATCGGTGGATGAATTCATTGGCCTACCCCTTGTGACCCTGTCGTAAACCCCAACCCTAGCAGTTTGCGGCGTTGCCTGGGAGGGCCTGTTAGGATATCGCGCTTGGCACACTTGGTCCCACCTCACAAGGTCCCTCCGTGGACCGCTCTTCTCGGCTTGATCCTTTTCGGGCTCGCCTTGTTCGGGCTTCATCATCTGCTCGGTCAATATCACTGGCGCGATATCCTCGAGCACGTTCATGCCATTTCATCCGTTAAATTGCTGCGGGCGGCGCTATTCACGGTTGCCGGTTACGGCTGCTTGACCTTGTACGATGCGCTGGCCGTGCACTTTGCAGGTGCGCGCGTTCCGTACCCCCGCATTGCCCTGATCTCGTTCATGGGCTACGCGATCGGCCATAACGTCGGCTTCAATACGTTGAGCGGCGGCGCGGTCCGCTATCGGGCTTATACCGCCCTTGGTCTCGGCGCGAAACAAATCGCCACCATCATCGCGTTCGGCACCGTCACCTTTTTGTTGGGCGCGGGCCTGCTCCTGGGGCTCTCGCTGCTCACGCAAGCCGGCATGTCCGGTTCGGCGCTGCATGTGCATGCGTGGCTCGCCATGCTCGCGGGCGGCTTGCTGCTCGCGGCCGTGACCGCCTACCTATGGCTGGTCAGCGCGCGCGGTGAGCCGCTGAAGTTTGGCCGCATCGTAATTCCGATGCCGAAACCCCGCATCGCGTTTGCGCAAGTTGCCGTGGCATGCGCGGATTTGCTGTGCGCGGCGAGCGTCCTGTACGTGTTGTTGCCGCAGCAAGGCGCGATCAGTTTCTTGGCCTTCGCCGGTGTCTATCTGATCGCCATCGCCGCAGGCGTGATCAGCAATGTTCCCGGCGGCATCGGCGTGTTCGAAGCGGTTTTGCTGCTGTTGCTGCAGTCCGTGCCGAAGGACCGCCTGCTCGGCGCGTTGGTCGCTTACCGCGCGATATACTATTTCGCGCCCTTCGCCCTGGCGCTCATATTGCTGGGTGCGCACGAGGTCTGGGTGCACCGCGCGCCAGCGGTTCGATTGGTGCGGCTGGCGCGAGATTTTCTGATTGCCGTCACGCCGCAGGCCATTGCAATCGCCGCGTTCCTGGCGGGCGCCGTACTGCTGTTCTCCGGAGCCACCCCGGAATTGAACAATCGCCTCGACCTGCTGCGCGGTTTCGTGCCGCTGCCCGTTCTCGAATTGTCGCACTTGCTCGGCAGCGCCGTCGGGGTGGGGCTTCTGGTGATTGCTCACGGCCTATATCGGCGTCTGCATGCAGCCTGGTGGCTGACAATTTGGCTTCTGTGCGCCGGCATATTGCTATCGCTCCTCAAGGGATTCGACTATGAAGAGGCCACGGTGCTGGCGGCCGTGGTCGTCGTCCTGGTTTTGGCGCGCAGCCGCTTTCAGCGGCGTGCGTCCTTAAGCGAACAACATTACTCGGGCCCTTGGATCATCGCGCTCGTCTTGGTACTGGCCACCGTTGCCTGGTTGGTGGTATTCGCGAACCGGCACGTGCCCTACGGAACGGAATTGTGGTGGCAATTCGCGTTCCACGCGTCGGCGCCACGAAGCCTTCGCGCCTCGCTGCTCGCGGCGGTCATTGCGGCAGCGTATGGACTATGGCGTTTGTTGCGGCCGGTCCAGCCGCCGATGACGGCACCGAGCGAGTCGGATATGGAACGCGTCGCGGCACTGACCGCGGATTCGGACGACACCACTGCCAATCTTGCGCTGCTCCGGGACAAGAATCTGCTGTTCAACACCGAACGAACGGCGTTCATCATGTATCGGCCGTCCGGCAACAGCTGGGTGGCGATGGGCGATCCGGTGGGCCCCCCCGAAACGCACGAATCACTCGCGTGGAAATTCCTCGAATGTTGCGACATGATGGCGGTCTCGCCCGTGTTCTATCAGGTCAAGCCGCAAAATCTGCCCCTGTACATCGATCTTGGTTTGAATCTGAGCAAGCTCGGAGAAGAGGCTCGCGTTGCGCTCGAGACATTTTCCCTGGACGGCCCGGAGCGGGCGGACCTGCGCCAAGCCCATCGGCGCGCCTTGCGCGAAGGCGCGCAATTCGAGATCGTGAGACATACGGAAGTCGGCGGCATTTTACCGCAGCTGCGCGCGGTGTCCGATGCGTGGCTTGCTCAAAAGAACGCGGGAGAGAAACGTTTTTCTTTGGGGTTTTTCGACGAGCGCTATCTCAACTACTTCGATTGCGGCGTGGTGCGTCGCGCCGGAGTCATCGTCGCGTTCGCGAATCTCTGGCGCGCCGACAAGAACGAGTTGTCGGTGGATCTCATGCGCTACAACGACGATGCGCCCAAGGGCGTCATTGATTACCTGCTGATCGAGTGCATGCTGTGGGGTAAGCAGGAGGGCTTTCAGTGGTTCAATTTGGGGATGGCTCCGCTGTCGGGATTGGAGCAGCACGCACTCGCCCCGACATGGCACAAACTCGGCCGCATGGTGCAGCGCTATGGCGAGATGTTCTATCCGTTCGAGGGCCTGCGAAAATACAAGGAGAAATTTCTGCCGGTGTGGCGGCCGCGATATCTCGCGGCGCCCGACGGCCTGGCGATGGCGGGCGCATTGCTTGACGTGACCTCCCTCATCTCGGGTGGCGTCGGTAAAGTGCTCCGAAAATAGGCAGCCCTGTCAGCGTTGCGGGTAAGTGGTGGGGTACAGACCGGCTCTATGCCTTTAAAGACGCCAACGCCCTCAGTGCTTCGGCGCGCGCCGTCTCGTGGTCGACGAGCCGGTCCGGGTAGGTCGCTCCCAACCGCACACCCGCAGCCGCCAAGACATGCGGGGGTGCCGCCCAAGGTCGGTGAGTCCACTCGTTCGGCAGGCGTCCGAGCTCGGGGACCCACTCACGTATATAAGTACCCAGCGGATCGAATCTGGTTGCCTGGGCTGTCGGATTGAAGATTCTGAAGTAGGGCGCGGCATCGGCCCCGCAGCCGGCGACCCACTGCCAGCCGAGCGTATTGCTCGCAAGATCCGCGTCGACCAAGGTATCCCAGAACCAGCGGGCCCCGTCGGTCCACGGTTGCAGCAAGTCCTTGACCAGAAACGACGCAGCGACCATGCGCACGCGATTGTGCATCCATCCCGTTTGCCATAATTGACGCATTCCCGCATCGACGAGGGGAAAGCCCGTGGCGCCTCGCTGCCAGGCGCGCAGGCGCGCCGCGGATACCCGCCAGGGGAACCGTGCAAACTTCTCGCGCAGCGGCTGCTCCGGCGTGTG
>JBBROC010000044.1:0-27350 GCA_038229815.1 Steroidobacterales bacterium
ATCACCGTCTCAAGAAAAAGTACGCGCCGGCGGGCCTTGCGCATTTCGGCCAGGGCAAATGGTACCCGGGGGAACAGCTGCCGCGCTGGTCGCTGAACTGTTATTGGCGCACGGACGGCCAGCCCTTGTGGATCAATCCCACCTTGATCGCCGATGAGCGGGCGGATTATTCGGCGACCGAGGACACCGCGCGTCGCTTCTTGGCGCGCGTCGCGGAGGAATTGGGCCTCGATGCTGCGTTCATATTTCCGGCCTATGAAGATGCGTTCTACTACCTGTGGCGCGAGCGCTGCCTGCCGGGGAATGTCGATCCGCTCGATTCGCGGCTCGAAGATCCGATGGAGCGCTCGCGTCTGGCGAAGATCTTCGAACAAGGCTTGAATGCGCCGATAGGGTATGTGCTACCGATCGCGCGCTCGGCGCGCGCCGATCGATGGCGAACTGGATCGTGGTTCCTGCGCAGCGAACGCTGCCGCTTGGTCCCCGGCGATTCCCCGATCGGTTATAGATTGCCGCTTCATTCACAACCCTGGGCGGCCACCCACGACTATCCATTCATTCATGCACCGGACCCGTCGCGCAGATTCAGAGGCTTGCCGCACGCCGGATTTCGCGGACAGCACCGCGAGCAAGCTACCGGTCCTGCAGCCGAGGAAACGCCGTTACCCAAGGAGTCGGCAGGCGACATCGTGCGCACTTCCATGTGCGCCGAGCCGCGAAACGGCGTGCTGTACATTTTCATGCCCCCGGTCGACGAGCTCGATCACTATGTGGAACTCGTGGCTGCGGTCGAAGCCGCGGCCGAAGGGTTGGCGCAGCCCGTCATTCTAGAAGGCTACGAGCCCCCCAACGATCCGCGCATCGGCAATTTCCGCGTGACACCAGATCCCGGGGTCATCGAAGTGAATGTTCAACCGTCCGCGGACTGGGATGAGTTATCGGACAGAACGACATTCCTGTACGAGGCCGCCCGCGAATCGCACTTGACGGCAGAGAAATTCATGCTGGACGGCCGGCACACCGGGACCGGGGGCGGAAATCACATCGTGCTGGGCGGGCCGACCGCTCCCGATTCGCCGTTCCTGCGCCGTCCCGACTTGCTGCGCAGTCTGCTCAGCTATTGGCACAACCACCCGTCGCTGTCCTATCTTTTTTCGGGGCTCTTCATCGGCCCCACCTCGCAGGCCCCGCGCATCGACGAAGCACGCAACGACTCGCTGTATGAGCTGGAGATCGCCTTCCGCCAATTCCCGAAGCCCGCCGATGAAGTCCCGCCGTGGCTGGTGGATCGCCTGTTGCGCAACCTGCTGATCGACGTCTCCGGGAACACCCATCGCACCGAGTTCTGCATCGATAAGTTGTATTCGCCGGACGGTCCGACGGGACGTTTGGGATTGCTCGAGATGCGGGCGTTCGAGATGCCTCCGCACGCACGCATGAGTCTCACACAGCAGCTGCTCCTGAGGGCGATGGTGGCGCGTTTCTGGCGCAAGCCGTATGCACCCGGCAAGTTGGTGCGCTGGGGCACGGAATTGCACGACCGTTTCCTGATGCCGTATTTTGTCGAGCAAGACTTTGCGGATGTGATCGCGGAGATGCGGAATGACGGATTCGAACTCGAGAGTGAATGGTTCGCACCGCACTTCGAATTCCGCTTTCCGAAGTACGGCGATTTCGCGACGCGCGGCATGCAGCTGGAACTGCGCCAGGCCCTGGAGCCCTGGCATGTCATGGGCGAAGAAGGCTCCCCGGCCGGGACGGTACGCTACGTCGATGCTTCGGTTGAACGCTTGCAGGTGAAAGTAACAGGCATGGCGCCGGCGCGGTATGTCGTCACCTGCAACGGCCGTGCCTTGCCGCTGCGGCCAACCGGGAAAGCGGCTGAGTGCGTCGCCGCCGTGCGTTACCGGGCATGGCGGCCGGCATCCGCGCTGCACCCGACCATCGGCGTGCATGCCCCGCTCACTTTCGATCTGCTCGATACGTGGATGGAACGCTCCCTTGGAGGCTGTCAATACCACGTGACTCATCCGGGCGGTCTAAGCCACGAGCGGTTTCCGGTCAATTCGTTCGAGGCGGAAAGCCGGCGATTGGCGCGCTTTTCTCGCATGGGTCATACGCCCGGAAGCATGGCCGCTCCGCCACCCGACATTGACGCGGAATTTCCCTTCACGCTCGATTTGCGCTTGAGTGATGATCGACGCGCGCCCTGAAATCTATTCGAGCGACTTCCGCCGCTACGACGAACTCCTCGATGGCAGAGGAGAGGTGCGCGCGCATTGGCATCCGCTGATCGATGCCCTCGCGAGCGGCGGGGCCGATGCCGTGCGCCGTGCGGTCGAATTGGCGCGGCGGCTGATCGTCGAAAACGGCGTGACCTACAATGTCTACGCGGATCCACAAGGACGTGACCGACCGTGGGTGCTCGATCCTCTGCCGATCTTGCTGACCGCCGCGGAGTGGCGCGAAATCGAACTCGGCGTTGCGCAGCGCGCCCGCCTCTTCGACGCGATGCTTGCCGATGTGTATGGACCGCAGCAATTATTGGCGGACGGCACCATTCCCGCGGAACTGCCGTTCGGCCACCCGAACTTTCTTTGGCCGTGCCACGGCATCACGCCGGCGGGCGGACATTGGCTGCACGTGCACGCCGTGGACATTTCTCGATCCGCAGACGGCCGTTGGTGGGCGCTCGCCGACAGAACCCAGACTCCTTCCGGGCCGGGTTATGCGCTGGAAAACCGGCAAATCGTCTCGCGGATATTTCCAGATCTGCTCGGCGATCTCGGGGTGCGCGCGCTCGGCGGCTTTTTCGCCGCGTTGCGTGAAAATTTACTTCGCCACGCTCCCGACAGCGAAACGCCTCTGGCAGTTGTGCTCACTCCCGGAGCGTTCAACGAGACTTATTTCGAACACGCTTATCTGGCGCGTCAGCTCGGACTGCCGCTGGCTGAAGGCAATGACCTTACCGTGCGCGGCGATAGTGTTTATTTGAAGACACTCGGCGGGTTGCGTCGCGTACATGCCATCTTGCGCCGCCTCGACGATGATTTTTGCGATCCGCTGGAATTGCGCGCGGACTCGGCGCTCGGCGTGCCGGGTCTCATCGGAGTGGTGCGTGCCGGACGGGTCGTGCTGGCCAATGGCCTCGGCAGCGGCGTCCTCGAGTCCGCCGCCTGGATGGGTTTCATGCCGGCGGCCGCGGAACGGTTGTTGGGCGAGAAGTTGCGGCTGCCGTCTGTCGCCACCTGGTGGTGCGGCGAACGGCTCGCCCTCGACTACGTGCTGGAACACCTCGATAGCCTGGTCATCAAACCGGCGTATCCGAATCAGAAACTGGGCGTCGTGTTCGGCCGCGATCTCGAGCCCCAAGCCCGCGCCGATCTGGCGAGGCGTCTGACATCGCAACCGCACGCATACGTCGCGCAGGAGCGCCTGGCGTTTTCCCAGGCGCCGGTATGGCGCAGCGCAGGAGGCGACGGCCAGGGATTTTCAGCCCGCGCGCTCGGCATCCGGGTGTATGCCATAGCGACTGCCTCGGGATATCGAGTGATGCCCGGAGGGCTCGCACGGATCGCCTCGGACGGCGCAGATATCGTCTCGATGCAACGCGGCGGCGGCAGCAAGGATGTCTGGGTACTTGCGTCGGATCGCAGAGCGATGGACGAAGCCGACGTAGCGAGTGCAGCGGCGCGCTCCGAAGCTCGGCACGACGATTTGTCCTCGCGCCTTGCAGAGAACCTGTTCTGGCTGGGCCGCTATAGCGAGCGATGCGACAACAAGGCTCGGCTGCTGCGCGCGACTTTGAAGGTGCGCCCCGATCCCCTGTTATGGCCGCAGGCGCTGGGGACCTGCGGCCACTTCGTCGCTCCGGCTTTGTTCGATGACGCCAACCCGTTGAGTTTGACCGCGGATCTGCAACGCTTGGCGTCGTGCGCTGCTCAAGCTCGCAGCCTCTTGTCGGCCGAGAATTGGCGCGCCATCGGCGTTCTGCAGCGCGAGTTTCAAGAGGGCGCTCTTGCCAAGCGCGATCCTCGGGAGACACTCGATGCGCTGCTCTTGTCATTGGCGGCACTCGCAGGTTTCGCTTTGGACAACATGACCCAGGACGACGGTTGGCAACTGATGATGGTCGGTCGCCGCTTGGAGCGGCTGCAGTTCCTCGCCGAGTTGTTGGCGCAACGATTGCACTCGGGCGAAGCACCGCATCAGGGGGAACTCGAATGGCTGCTCGATATCGGCGACAGCACCATCACGTATCGGACGCGCTATCTGTCGGCGCCTCGATTGGCATCGACCATCGATCTCTTGGTTTTCGATCAAGCCAACCCGCGAGGGCTCGCGTTTCAATGGCATGCCATCGAGTATTCATTGGTGCGGGTAGCCGTCTCCCTCGGCGGCGCACCGGATGACTCGATGGACGCGGCGGTGGCGCTCGTCGAAGAATCGCAATTGAGTGGGATCGAGGGCGAGAGCTCCCGTGCCGTCCGCGCGCGGCAAAGCCTCGCGGAGCAACTGCAGAGCCTAAGCTCCGCTGCCGGCAGACTGTCCGATCGCCTCTCGCTGAAGCATTTCTCGCTCATCGATACCCAGATCCGCACGGTGGCGGCGTGAGCGACGTCATGCGCTATCGGGTGCGCCACGAAACCGTATATCACTACGGCGGCAACGTAGCCCATTCCCATCAACTATTGCATTTGGCCCCCCGAGATTTGCCGAATCAAGTCTGCCATTCGCGAGCCATTGCGTTCGATCCCAAGCCGAGCACGCGGCGCGAGGACATCGACGCATTCGGCAATTTCGTCACGCGGCTCGAGTATGATCTCCCGCACGATCGACTCGAGGTGCTTACGGAAGTCAGGGTCGAGGTGAGCCCGCCGCCGGCCGCGGGGGAGACCACGTCCGATGCTTGGGAGGAAGTAAGGGAGTCGCTGAGCTATCGCGGCCGGCCGCAAAGCCCCGCGCACCTCGATGCCTGCCGGTTCCGGATGGAGTCGAGCTTCGTCCGGATCAAGCAAACATTCGACGACTATGCCGCGGACTGCTTCGTGCAGGGGCGTTCGCTGCTGCGTTGCGCCGAGTCCTTGATGAATAAGATACATGGTGATTTCACCTACGCGCCCGGCACCACCAACATCCGTACGTCGTCGGCAGAGGCGTTCGCAGCACGTCGCGGCGTCTGCCAAGACTTTGCGCACATCATGCTTGCATGCCTGCGCTCGCGGGGTCTGGCGGCCCGCTATGTCAGCGGCTACCTCAGGACCAACCCGCCCCCGGGCGCCGACGCGGCGTTGTTGGGAGCGGATGCGTCGCATGCCTGGGTTTCGGTGTTTTGTCCACCGATCGGGTGGATCGACTTCGATCCGACCAACGACGTGCGTGTGGGCACGGGTCACGTCGTCATTGCTTGGGGCCGAGACTTCGGCGATGTATCGCCGCTGCGCGGCGTTATAGTAGGCGGTGGCCGGCCTCGTTTATCGGTTCGCGTTTCGGTGCAGGCAGAGTAACATCGAAAGCACAGAATCATTGTCAGGAGAATCAGTTGGCAAAGCCGAACTATCGTCACGCGAAGAAACAAAAGGAGGCCGCCAGGAAAGCACGCCAAGATGCGAAGCAGCAACGGCGGTCAAATCTGCCGGATGCCGTGGATTCGCCTGCCGCGCCCGTGGAACCGGAGCCCGCCAAACCCGCGGCGTGAGGTGACCCCGGCGAATTGACAGATCTTTGCCTTTTACCGCTTAAATTGAGGCCGGAATCGCCAAGCAATCGGCGCGGCGAGCCGAGTTCTTTCTCGTCCCAGCGCCACCTGCGGGTCCTGGAAAAATCTTTCGCGGCGGCGGGCATACTCGGTCTGTGCGCTGAAATATAGGGATGCTTTGCAAGACAAAGTTACACGCCGCGATTTTCTAAGGGCTGCATCGCTGCTCGCGGCACCGGCCGCGTACGCCTGCGCTGCTGATACCCCCGGTGCGGGGGCGCCCGCTGCTTACTCTTATGCGTACGTAGGCACGTACACGCCGAACGGCGGCGGCATCTACCTGTTTCGCATGGATCGAGCGTCCGGAGCCCTCACGCAGCTGCAATTGTTCGACGATATTCGAAATCCATCCTGGCTCGCCACCAACCCGGCGCACACTCATCTCTATGCGGTCAGCGAAATCGACAATTATCAAGGAACACGCAACGGCGCCGTGATCTCGTACGCGATCGACGGCGAGACTTCACAGCTCAAACGTCTGGGCGCCGTGAGCTCGGCCGGCAACACTCCCACGCACGCCAGCGTACATCCTTCCGGCAAGTTCGTGTTCGTCGCGAACTACGGCGGCGGCAATGTCGCCGTCTTCCCGGTGGGGCCGGGCGGAGCGCTCGGTGATCCTACGGACGTGCGGCCGAGCGTGGGTGCGCGCCATCGCGCGCGCGCCGTGGACGACCCGCCCGGACAATTCGCAGTCAGCGATCATGACAGTCCACATGTGCACATGGTGGCTGCGGACCCGAGCGGGCAATTCGTCATTGCAAACGATGCGGGACTCGATCTGACCTTGGTCTGGCGCTTCGATGCGCAGGCCGGGCGGCTGTTGCCCGCCGACATGCCCGTGATCGCCGCGCCGTCCGGTTCGGCGCCTCGCCACTTCGTCTTCCATCCGAGCGGTCGAATTTTCTACAACCTCTATGAGCACGATGCAAGGATCGCGGTGTACGATTACGATGCCGCGAAAGGGGGGCTGACGCTCAAGCAAGTCGTGTCGGCGTTGCCGACGAAATTCAGCGGCAGCAATCTATCGGCGGAAATCATCATCGCCGCCGATGGCCGGTTCCTCTACGTTTCGAACCGACTGCACAACGCCATCGCAATTTTTGGGGTGGCGAACGACGGGCAGCTTCGGATGATTTCGGAAGCCTGGGTGCATGCCGACTATCCGCGCTGCCTCACCATCGATCCCAGCGGCGAGTTCCTGTATTCATGCAACCAACGGGGCGATTCAATCACCTCGTTTCGCATCAACGCGGCAAGCGGCGCACTGCAATTCACGGGACGCTTCGAACCGGTAGGAAGTCCCGCGGTCATGATCTTGCGCTAGATCGCGCTGTACCTCGCCGCGCACGGGGATCTATACTGGGTGCCGTAGCATTCGCCTACCGGGTTGAAATTTATGCAAATCGCGATGATTGGCCTGGGCCGAATGGGCGCCAACATGGCGCAGCGATTGCTGCGGGGCGGCCACACCGTGGTGGGATTCGATCCCGTAGTCGATGCGCGTACCGCGCTCGAACTGAAAGGCGCGGCGACTGCCGCTTCGCTCGAGCAGACGGTCGCGAAACTCAAGGCGCCGCGCGTCATTTGGTTGATGGTGCCGGCCGGCGCCATTACCGACAGTACCATCGCGGGCCTGATGCCGCTCCTGGCTGCGGGCGACACCATCATCGACGGTGGAAATTCGAATTATCGCGACACTCAGCGCCGGGCGGCTGCGGCCCTTCAGAGCAAGATCAACTATGTCGATTCGGGCACCAGCGGGGGCGTGTGGGGGCTCGCCGAGGGCTACAGCCTGATGATCGGCGGCGACGAGGCCGTGGTCGAGCGATTGCGGCCGATCTTCGAGGCGCTTGCGCCGGCGCCGGATCGCGGTTGGGGCCGGGTCGGCGCCGTCGGCTCAGGGCATTATACGAAAATGATTCACAACGGCATCGAGTACGGCTTGATGCAAGCCTACGCCGAGGGATTTTCCATTTTGCAGCACAAGAGCGAGTTCAACCTGGACCTGCACCAAATCGCCGAAATCTGGCGCTATGGCAGCGTGGTGCGGTCCTGGCTCCTGGATCTCACTTCCGACGCGTTGCAGAAAAATCCGACAATGCACGGCATCGCGCCTTATGTGGCCGATTCCGGCGAGGGTCGATGGACCGTGGCCGAGGCCATCGAATTGGGCGTTCCCGCGTCGGTCATAACGTTGTCGTTGCTCGAACGCCTGCGTTCGCGCGATGTCGATTCATTTACCGACAAGCTGCTGGCGGCGATGCGCAACCAATTCGGCGGCCACACGATAAAAGAGGAATAGGAACCGCCGCAGGCCGCCTCACCCGCTAGGGAGCTCGACCTTGTGGCGGCTCACTGCGTCGCCGTCGCCGCTTCTGAGTTCGTTGAATACGACGGTCGAGACGACGGTGAGTGCGCCCAGCGCCAGAAACGCCAGGTGGATACCGTGGATCATTTCAGATTCGCTCGCATGCATTCTGTCCGGGATGAATAGGGCCGCAGCGAGCGATGCTGCGGCCACGCCAAAGCTGACCGCCATCTGCTGAACTGTGCTCGCGATGGTGCTGGCATTGCTGGCCTGGCGTTCGGTGACATCAGCGTATGCCAGCGTATTCATGCTCGTGTATTGCAGGGATGTGAGGAATCCGAACGTGAACGCCATGGATGCAATTGTCCACACCGGCGAGGCAGCATCGATGGTCGAAAATAAAAAAATCATCAATCCCAGAGAGATCGTGTTTGCGATCAACACGCGGCGGTAGCCGAATCGCCTCAAGATAAGCGGCATCGTGAGCTTCAGTGTCATCGCTGCGAAGGCCTGCGGCATTATGAGCAATCCGGATTGGATCGGCGTAAAACCCAGGCCCACCTGATATAGCAGCGGCAAGAGGAAGGGTATTCCGCCGATCCCCAATCGGGTGAATAGATTGCCGGTCACCGCCACGCGAAAAGTGCGAATTCGTATGAGGCCCAGCCGCAGCAGAGGATGCGGCGTGTGCATCGTGTGCAGGGCGTAAGCCCCCAGCAGTGCGCCCGACATGACCAGCAATCCCGCGATCTCGCGTCCGCTCAATGCGGTTTCGCCGAACACCTCCAGAACATAGGACAGCAGCGCGACGCCGGATCCGAATAATACCAAGCCCACGAGATCGAGCGGATAATTGCGTTCCTCACGGTAATTTGGTAAATGCCGATAGACCATGTATAAACCGCACAGACCAATCGGAATGTTGACGAAGAATATGACGCTCCAATGAAAGTATCCGACGATCAGGCCGCCGAGGAGCGGCCCTAGCATCGGGCCGATCAAACCCGGAATCGCGACGAAGCTGGTGGCACCGATGAGTTCGGACTTGGCGAACGTGCGGATGATGGTGAGGCGTCCCACCGGCAGCATCATTGCGCCGCCGCAGCCCTGCAAAATGCGGCACGCCACCAACAGGTGTATGTCGCTCGAAATGCCGCAGAGAAACGAGCCGAGCGTGAAGATACCGATTGCGGATGCGAACACCCGCCGCGTGCCGTAGCGATTAGCCATCCAGCCGCTGATGGGAATGAAAACGGCGAGGCTCAGCGTGTAACTAGCGAGTACCGCCTTCATGCTGAGGGGCGGTACCCTGAGCGCCTGAGCAATGGCGGGCACCGCCGTGTTCAGGATGGTCGTGTCCAACGACTCCATGAAAAAACCCACCGCGACCAACCACGGGAGCAGCCGTTTGGCGGTGGCATCCGGTGTGTTGAGCTCGCGTGCCGGCAAGACGGGCTTTATTCGCCCGCGAGCGCCGCATCTACGATGTGCTGGGCGTCGGCGATCAGCCTGTCCAAATGCGACGCATCGCGAAAGCTTTCGGCGTAGATCTTGTAGATATCTTCCGTCCCCGAGGGTCGGGCGGCGAACCAACCTCCGCTCGAGGTGACTTTCACGCCGCCGATGGGCGCGTCGTTGCCGGGCGCGTAAGTCAGAATGCGATCGATCGGTTCGCCGGCGAGCTCCGTGATCCGCACTTGTTTGCGGTCGAGCCGGGCGAGTTTTTTCTTTTGTTCGGCGTTAGCCGGCGCGTCCACCCGGTTTGCGAATACCTCCCCTAGCTCTCGAGCCAGGGTGCGGTACGCATCGCCAGGATCCTGTCCAGTGCGTGCCGTGATCTCCGCGGACAGCAGCGCCGGCACCAGGCCGTCCTTGTCCGTCGTCCAGACGCTGCCGTCCGTCCGGCTGAACGAGGCGCCGGCGCTCTCCTCGCCGCCGAAACACAAACTGCCATCCACGAGTCCGGTCACGAACCATTTGAAGCCTACCGGAACTTCGTACAGCGCGCGGCCGAGCCTCGCGCTCACACGATCGATCATCGCACTGCTCACCACGGTCTTGCCGACCGCGGCGTCGGCCCGCCAGCGCGTTCGGTGGCGATAAAGGTAGTCGATTGCCACAGCTAGGTAATGGTTCGGCGGCATCAAACCGCTGCTCGCAGTGACGATGCCGTGGCGATCGTGGTCGGTATCGCAGGCGAAAGCTATGTCGTATCGCTCCTTCAGGTCGATGAGGCGCTGCATGGCGTACGGCGACGAGGGATCCATGCGGATCTTCCCGTCCCAATCGAGGGTCATGAAGCGAAATGTGGGATCGACTTCGTGGTTGACGACCGTGAGGTCGATCCGATAGAGATCAGCGATGCGCGCCCAATAGTGCACGCCTGCGCCGCCAAGGGGGTCGACGCCCATTCGGATGCCTGAACTCCGTATCACGTCCATATCCAAAATGGCACCGAGGTCGCGCACATAGGTCTGCAAGTAGTCGTAGGCATGGGTGGTCGCCGCCCGCCGCGCCGCGGCGAACCCGACTCTGTTGACCGCGCCGACCCCCGACTGCAACAACTGATTTGCCCGCGTCTCGATCCATTTCGTCACGTCGGAATCCGCGGGTCCGCCGTTCGGCGGGTTGTATTTGAAACCGCCGTTGTCGGGAGGGTTGTGCGACGGTGTAATGACGATACCGTCGGCCAGCCCCGAGTTGCGGCCGCGATTGTAAGTCAATATGGCGTGAGATATGGCCGGAGTTGGCGTGTACTCTTCTCCCGGCGCGATCATGACCTCGACGCCGTTGGCCGCAAGCACTTCGAGCGCGCTCGCGAAAGCAGGCGCTGAGAGCGCATGCGTATCGAACCCGATGAACAGCGGCCCGTCTATATTCTGCTGCCGGCGATACTCGCAAATGGCTTGGCTGATCGCGAGGACGTGAAACTCGTTGAAGCTCGAGGAGAACGAAGAGCCGCGATGTCCGGAGGTGCCGAAGGCAACACGTTGTTCGGCGATATTAGGATCCGGCCGCTCGCTGAAGTAGGCGGTAATCAGCCGCGGAATGTCCACCAGCGAGGCGGGCGGCGCGGGCTTGCCGGCGAGCGGATTGAGTTGCGGGCTCAAGACGTCGCCAGGGCCGCGCTTTTTTCCTCGATGCGCTTCATGAGTTCTCTCCAGGACTTGACGAACGACTCGGCCCCTTCCACTTGCAGGCGCGCCGCGAGCGCGTCGATCTCGATACCGGCTTCGGCAAAACGAGACAGCACCTGCTCGGCGTCGCCGCCGTCCTTCGCCATCATGGACTTGACCTTTCCGGAGGCGGCGAAGGCGAGCAATGTCTTCTCCGGCATGGTGTCGATGGTGTCCGGGGCCGCCAGGGCTTCAACGTACAAGGTCGGCAGAGCCTTGGGATCCTTGGTGCCGGTGCTTGCCCAGAGCATGCGCTGCTGGCGCGCGCCGGCACGTTCCAGGTCGCGCCAGCGCTTGCTCTCCAGCAATTCATTGTGGGCGCGATAGGCACGGCCCGCGATGGCAATGCCCAGTCGATTGCGTAATTCCGCAGGCACCTGGTCCGCGACTGCTCGATCCCAACGGCTCACGAATAAGGAAGCGACCGAGCTGACGCGCGGATCGAGGCCGGCGCCGATGCGGCGCTCGATGCCGCGCATGTAGGCGTCCGCCACCTTGAGGTAGTGTTCGCGCGAGAAAAGCAGCGTTACGTTGACCGGCACACCGGCGAAAATAGCCTCTTCGATGGCAGGCACGCCGGCGGGGGTGCCGGGAATTTTGATGTAGAGATTCGGGCGGTCGGCCTGCTTGTGGATCCGCATTGCGGCATTGATCGTGGTCTTGGTGTCGTCGGCGAGGAGCGGCGACACTTCCATGGAAACCCAGCCGTCGCTTGCGGAAGTGCGTTCGAATTCGGGCCGAAACATATCGGCGGCGCGCCGCAAATCCTCCAGCGCCAATTCCACGAACAGCTCTTCGCCCTTGAGGCCGGCCTCCGCCTTTTCGCGAATGCCGCTGTCGTACGCGAATGTGTTGCCGATCGCCTCGTCGAAAATGGTGGGATTGGAGGTAAGACCCGTGATCGACAGCGTATCGATGTAGCGGCGCAGCGTGCCGTTATCGAGCATCTCTCGCGTTATGTTGTCGAGCCATAGGCTTTGTCCCAAATCGTGCAAGGATTTCGTGGTTGTCATGGTCTTTCCTGAAAGTCGGTTAAATTGCGGTCGATCAAGTCGCCGATTCGCTGGATTGTCACGTCCGGCGCGGGTTCCGCTGAATTCGACCCGGGGTCGAGCGCATAGTGCCCTTGACGTACGAACACGGTCGTCAGTTTTTCCTTGAGGACCGATTTCATGGCGGCCAACAAGTTCGGCTTGTCGTCGACCATGACGTAGTGGGTGGCCGGGTAGCGAAGCTGCATGTGGTCGAGCACCCGTTCCTTGTGCACGTAGATCATGACACGCCCCTTTACCGCGTCCCATATCCCCGAACGCTGAATCTTGCGAGGCTGGAAAATAATGTCGCCGTCCGACAGCACCACGGGACGGCCCAAAGTTCCCAAATGAGTTATGGCGTCGAGCGCACGCGGAAACAGCCGTGCCGCAAAGGGATATTCCAACACGAATTCGGACATGGCAAGCAAATCGGGGTGGTCGTCCAGGCCGGCGCGAAACGCCTGAAGGCTGCCAAGGTAATCGGCGAGCCCGAGTTGCTCGCGCAATCGGCCGAAGATCGCCCAGTAGCGCTCCCGCTCGGACGCGCCGAACGCCTGCTCCAGTCGGTCACTGAGATCGGCGGCAAATCGATCGTTGTCCAGCAACGTGTTATCGACATCCAAGAGAAAAATAACCTCGCCGCTATTCAACATGGCGAGGATTGCTCGGGTACCGGGTCATGCCAGGCATCGTCCTTCACGACCTGGGCGGCGGCGGGAGGACCCCATGTGCCGCACTCGTACTCGAGCACCGGGATGTTGGACGACAACACCGGATCCACGACCTGCCAGGCCGCCTCGACGCTGTCATCTTGCGTGAAGAGCGACGTGTCGCCGCGAACCGCGTCGCCCAGCAAGCGTTCGTAGGGAGACTTCTCGCTTTCCGAGCGGTGTCGGGCAACCAATTCGACCGGCTCTCCGCGCATGTGTTCGCCATTCCGTTTCACTAGGGCGCCCTCGCTGATAACGACTTCAGGGCTCAGGCGCAGGCGGAAATAATTTCGTGGCGTTGGATCGTTGGAATCGAAGATGGAAAGCGGCGGACACTTGAGGGTCACCCTGACCTCCGTGGCGGTGACGGGCAGACACTTTCCAGCCCGTATGTAGAAGGGAACGCCCGCCCAGCGCCATGTGTCTATGTGCACGCACAACGCAGCGAAGGTCTCGATCTTCGAGTCCTTGGCCACGCCAGGCTCATCCCGGTAGCCCTTGAATTGACCGCGCACGACTTCCCGTGGGTCGAGCGGTCGCATGGCCCGGAATAAGCGCAGCTTTTCCGCTTGCATGGCGTCGGGTGCGTGGCCTGCGGGAGCATCCATGGCAAGCAATGCGGTTACTTGCAACAGGTGGTTCTGCACGACGTCGCGAATGGCGCCCACTTCTTCGTAAAAGGCGCCGCGGCCTTGCACACCGAAGTTCTCGGCCATGGTTATCTGCACGTCCTGGACGTAGTGGCGATTCCAAATCGGCTCTAAAAAAGTATTGGCGAACCGGAAATACAGCAGATTCTGCACCGCTTCCTTGCCAAGGTAGTGGTCGATCCGAAAGATGGCGGATTCCGGAAACACCTCGTGAAGCGTGCTGTCGAGGGCTTGAGCTGTCGCTAAATCACGCCCGAAGGGTTTCTCGACGATGACCCGCGCATTGTCGGCGCAGCCTGATTTTGCGAGACCGCGCACGACGCTGGCGAACATGCTCGGAGGTATCGCAAGGTAGTGGATGGGGCGTGTGGCAAGACCCAGTTCCTGCTTCAAATGTATAAAGGTTCCTGGATCCGTATAGTCGCCGTCCACATAGCGCAACTGCGCCGCGAGTTTCTCGAAGCAGCCCGGCTCGAAGTCCGGGCTGTGCTCGACGCTCTCACGCGCACGCTGCCTGAGCTTCTCAAGCGTCCAGCCCGCGCGCGCCATTCCTATGATCGGAATGTCGAGGCTGCCCCGGTGCACCATGGCGTACAGCGCCGGAAAGATCTTCTTGTAGGCGAGGTCTCCCGTGGCGCCAAAGAAGACGAAGGCATCGGATTGCATAGCGGCGCTCATGAATGTCTTGCCATAAGTTCGCGCCGTAAGCGCTGAAGCTCTTCCATCAGTTCGAGCGCCAGTGCGACGCCGGCGAGATTGAGTTCGAGATCGCGCTCGAGACGCACGGCGATGAGCGCACGGCGCAAGGCGGAGCCGGCAAAGTGCCATTCGCTGGTGTTGATTTCGACGACATCGAGCACCCCCTCTTGGACGAATTCCACGATGTGCCGTTCCTCGACTGCGCATAATCGGCTCAGGTCTTTGACGGTGAGCACCGCTGATTCCTCGAAAATTATGCCGGGCAGCGCATGTTCGTCCGATGGTGACATGTGGTTAGACTCCCAAACTTGCACGAGGGTTGAGCGGCAGCGCCGCAGCGAAGGCCTTATAAGCAGCCTTGGCGCCGTCGTCATTGGCAGGAGGCAGGGCGATCTGCACGATGACGTAGAAATCTCCCGGCGGTGTGGACGGAATTCCTCGACCCTTCAGCCTCAATTTGGTGCCGGCATGCGAGTTGGGCGGAATTTTCAGATCCACGGGTCCCGTCGGCGTCGGTGTTTTCACCGTCGCGCCGAGCGCGGCCTCCCAGGGCGCGGCCGGCAAATCGAGATACAGATCGCGACCGTCGACCCGGTAGAGAGGGTTCGGCAGGAAATCGACCTCGATAAATAAATCGCCTGGCGCGCTCCCGCCGGCCGCGCCCTCGCCGGGAAGACGCTCCCCCTGGCCGGCCAATCGAATGGTCTGACCCGCCAAAATCCCCTTTGGCACTTGAACATTGAGCACTCGCTCCTTGGACACCAACCTGCCGTCGGCGTCTATATCGGGAACACGCAGCGTAATCTGGCGGGTCCCGCCAAGCAGGGTGGCATCGAGATCGAGCAGAACTTTCGCATGATGGTCTTGGCCGCGCCCCGGATGAAATGCACCGCGTCTGCTCTGATCTCCGCCACGAGCGCGCCCGCCGAAAAGAGACTCGAAAAAGTCGCTATAGGCTGAATCGCGGTCGCCGCCCCCGCCAAACTCAAATCCGGAGCCCCAGTCCGGCGGCGGCCGGAAATCTTGACCCGCTCGATGCCGCTGACCCAATTGATCGTAAGCAGCACGTTTTTCGGGATCCTTGAGTACTTCGTAGGCTTCGCCTACGTCCTTGAACCGCGCTTCCGCGTCCTTTTCTTTGCTGACGTCCGGGTGATATTTGCGGGCGAGCTTGCGGTACGCCTGCTTGATCTGCGCGTCGGTGGCATCGCGCGCTACGCCCATGAGCGTGTAGTAGTCTTTAAACTCCATGTCTTCTGCCAAAACGCGGGAGTCGCGGCAAGCGGCAAAGGATACTATGCGTTCCCAGCGGCCGAGCAATTATCCCATGTAGGGTTTTTCCTACGCAGATCCAGTTCATAGTTGGTAGGCAACCGTAAGCAGCAAGCCTTCGGCAATATCACGCAAAAGACCGGGCGGACGGTAGTCAAAGGCCCGCGCTTCGGGGATCAGCGACTGAATCCACTGCGCCAGCCAAGAGATCTCGCCTGCCCCGTAGAAAACAACGGCGCATTCGTAGTTGAGCAAGAGACTCCGCGAGTCCAGATTCACAGACCCGGAGATGGCGAGTGTTTCGTCGAACACCATCGCTTTGCCATGCATCATGTAGGGCAGCAAATGAATGTTGACGCCGGCGCCGCCGAGCGCGCGCAATGAGCGGTTGCGGGCAAAGTCCGCCAAGACGTGATTCGAGACCGCGGGAATGCACAGGTCGATTTTCACCCCCCGCCGCACGGCCAAACGCATGGCGGTTTCCAAGCTCGAGTCAGGGACGAAGTAAGGGGTCACCGCAAGCATGCGCTCGCGGACATGGAAACAAGCGTCGATGAGCAATGCATGCACGGTATCTTCGGCCTGGTCTGGGCCGCTCGGCAAGAACTGAGCTCGGCCGCCGCCGGAGCGCGAAGCGTTGGTCGCGTCGGTGTCTGCCGGCTGCGCGGTGCGTGCTTCGGGTCTGCCGCCGGCGGCGACCCAATCGGCTTCAAATTGATCCGTTGCGGCTGCGGCGACGCGCCCATCCAAATCGAAGGTCAGGTCGCGCCACGGATGCGCTCCTTTGATGCCGACGAAGTATTCCGCTGCGATATTTCTGCCGCCCGCCCAAAGATGTGCGCCGTCGGCGATCGCCATTTTTCGATGATTGCGCAAATTGCGCGGTCCCTGCGTCTTGCGTGCGAACAATGGGCTGAAGATCGCGGTCTCGACGCCGGCACCGTTCAAATGGCTGAAGCAGGAGCGGGGCAACTGCATCGCACCGACGCCATCAATGAGCAATCTCACCTGCACACCCGCCCGCGCTTGCGCGATCATGTATTGCATCGATTTCCGGCCGAATGGGTCGTTGCCGAGGATATACGTGCAGATGTCCAGGCGCCGGGTCGCGCTTGACATGATGTCGAACAATGCGGAAGCGGATTCTTCGCCATCATGATGCAGGCGAACCGAACAGGCTGCTGAGGGCGCCAGCCCGAAACTCTCGATCAGATCCTCGGCCCAATGCTCGCCATGGGCACGAATTTCGGGCTGCCGGAGCACCCTGCGAGGCAGCTTGCGACGGCCGAAAAGAATATAAATGGGCAATGTAATATATGGCAGCGCGATCATGCCCAGGACCCACGCGATGGCAATGGACGGCGGGCGGCGCTCGTGCTCGACGCGCGTCGTCAAAACATAGACAAGCACGCTGATCACGATCGCCAGCGTGTGTAGGGTGATGCGCGGAAACCAGGCGTTCACCGAGCAGGACTCACTCGGACTCCAAATCACGCAGCACTGCAGGCACGAGGTCCGGCAGGTCTTCCGCGATGAGGCCAGGACCGAAGCGAGCCGCCGCGGCGCCGTGCATCCAGACGCCGGCCGCGGCCGCCGCGAAGGGCTCCATGCCTTGCGCGAGCAAACCTAAAATCAAACCCCCGAGGACGTCCCCGGAGCCGGCGGTGGCGAGGCTCGCGGGAGCATTCGTATTGATCACGGCGCGGCCGTCGGCAGCCGCAACGACCGTGTCGGCTCCTTTCAGCACGATGATTGCGCCGCTGCGGCGCGCCGCGGCTCGGGCGCGGCTCAGCTTGTCGCCGTTGCTGTCGAACACGCGCGCGAATTCTCCCTCGTGCGGCGTCATGACGCACGGTCCGCGAATGGCCCGCGCGAGTTCGGCTGGTCTGGACGCGAATACACTGATCGCATCGGCATCGAGCAGCACCGGCCGTTCAGTGCCGAGCATCGCGAGCGCTGATTCTCGCGTTGCATCGCTGATGCCGGCGCCGGGGCCGATCAGGAATGCCGTGTAGCGCGAATCGGATAGCAGCCGGCCCAAGTCGCCGCTCGCCGCCAGGGGCTGCACCATGATGCTGGTGAGGGTGGTTGCGTATATTGAGAACGCAACGCTCGGCACTGCGACGGTCGTGAGGCCCGCGCCCGCGCGGGCGGCGGCGCGCGCGGCCATTCGAGCGGCGCCGGTCATTGGATATCCGCCGCAAAGGAGCGCATGGCCGCGCGTGTACTTGTTGCCCGGCGACTTCGCCCGCGGCAAATACGGCCGCCAAACGCTCGGGCCATTTTCCCAGCTGTCGATGTTCAATGATTCGAGCACGCCGGAGGGGATGCCGATGTCCGCGACCGCGATCTCTCCACACAAGTCTCGGCCCGGCAACATGACATGGCCCGGCTTCTTGCGCGCGAACGTAACTGTGCAGGCCGCCGTCGCTGCGCCCACGGTCTCCCCGCTGTCACCCATCACGCCACTGGGGACGTCAACCGCAACGAGCGGCAATTTCAATGCCGCAACGGCGCTGAGCGTCTCGGCGACCAAGCTGTCCAAAGGGCGGCTGAGACCCGAACCAAACAGCGCGTCGACGACCAGCGCGGCGCCGTCGATCGCAGCGGGAGTTACGGCGTCGACGTTGCCGCTCCAGCGCATTGCATGCAATCGTGCGTCGCCACGAAGATCTTGACGCTTGCCAAGCAGGGCAATCCGGACCGGCCAACCGGCTGCCGCCAGCGCGATGCCCGCCACGAAACCGTCGCCGCCGTTATTTCCCGGTCCGCACAATACCGTGACCGGTCGAGGTGACCACCGTCGTATGACCTCCCGGGCCACGGCTTCCCCGGCATTTTGCATCAACACGGAGCCGGGCGTCCCCGCTGCCACGGCGGCACGATCGGCCTCGTTCATTTGCGCGACGCTGAGGAGCGCACATTGAAGAAGTCGCTGCGACAATGTTCAACCCAGGTTGCCGGCAATGGCACCGACGAGGGTCGTTATTGCCATGGCGAGCGCGCTCCAAAACGCCACTCGCAGTGCGCCTCTGCGCATATCGGCGCCACCCACCCTTGCCGACCAGCCGCCGAGAAAAAGCAAACAGAACATGGACACTATCCCGACGGAAACCATCAGATAACGCTGCGGAGCCAAGACCGCCACCGCCAGGGGCAGTATGGCGCCCGTCGCAAAGCTGCCGGCGGACGCCAAGGCGGCCTGCAGCGGCCTCGCCCGCGTGCCCGCCGACAATCCCAGTTCGTCGCGGGCATGCGAGCCTAGCGCATCGTGCGCCATGAGTTGAGCGGCCACCTGTGCCGCAAGATTGGAATCAAGGCCGCGGCGAACATAGATGTCCGTCAACTCTCGCCGCTCGCCGGCGAAATCTCCTTCCAGCTCGGCGCGCTCCTGTGCCAAGGCGGCCGCTTCGGTGTCCGCTTGGGAGTGCACCGAGACGTACTCTCCGGTTGCCATCGACATCGCTCCCGCGACCAGCGCCGCCGTACCGCTGATCAGGATATTGGTCTGCGAGACATGGGCCGCCGCTACTCCCAGGATGAGGCTCGCAGTCGAAACGATACCGTCGTTCGCACCCAAGACGCTGGCGCGAAGCCAGCCAGTCTTTCCCAAACTATGAAGCTCGTGACTGCGTGGACGCATGATTTCCTGTATATACCAACAGCGGACCGGCCGCACCGAGTTGTGCGGAATTCCTACGCTCTGCCGGTCTTAGGCCCCAAGAAATACCAAAGAATGAACCCGAGGACGGGCAGGAGGATCACGAGCACCGTCCAGAGAACTTTCTTCCCGGTATCCGCGCTGCTTTGAAAGATATTTACGATCGCCCACACATCGGCGATAAGAACTATAAGACCGCCCAGACCTTGGTATTGCATATCTCCATCACCTTATTGGTATTGCCTAGGCGCTACGCTACACCCTTGGGCACCTTTCGCGAAATTTCGCCACACGATCGAGCGGACGAGCGCGCATAACCACTGCAGAGTTTCCGCTATCATCGTGGTTAGCTTAACGCGCAGCGCAACCCGTCACATGCCCACCCTATACCAAGATATCGCGCCGCCTGCGCCGCCGACGCCACCTCTTCAGGAAGCGTTGCATGCCGACGTAGTCGTGATCGGCGGGGGCATCACCGGTTTGTCCGCCGCCCTGCATCTTGCCGAGTCGGGCACACGGGTCGTTTTGCTCGAGGCCGAGGAACCCGGCTGGGGCGCATCCGGCCGAAATGGCGGCCAGGTCAGTCCCGGCTTGAAACATGATCCTGATCAGGTCGAACGGGATTTCGGCAGGGACCTTGGCGGCCGCATGAATGCCGTCGCGGGCGCCGCCCCGCAATTCGTGTTCGATCTCATCAAGCGTCATGACATTCGTTGCGATGCACGCCGTAACGGGACGCTGCGCGCGGCAGTGCGAGTGAAGCATGCAGATCAAGTGCGCGCCACCGCCCTGCAACTCCTACGCCGCGGTGCTCCTGTTGAATTGTTGGAAGGCTCAATCCTCGAGCGCGCCACCGGGACGCGACGCTATCTGCTCGCCATGCTGGATCAGCGCGGCGGCGATTTGAATCCCCTGAGCTATGTACGCGGACTGGCGCGCGCAGCGTTGGACGCGGGCGCCGCCGTGTTCGGCGGCTCGCGGGCGCTGCGCATGAAAAGGATCGGAGCGAATTGGCAAGTGGACACCGCCTTGGGCCGCGTCTCCGCCGCTCAAGTCGTACTCGTCACCAACGGCTATACCGACGATCTCTGGCCGGAGCTACGGCGCACGATCGTGCCGCTGTTCGGTGCGATCGCAGCCACTGCCGCTCTGCCTGCTGCCGTCGCGCGCGGGATCTTGCCGCGCCGGAGCGCGCTCTACGAAAGCGGAAAGGTCACCATATATTACCGGGTCGATACCGATCAGCGCCTGCTGATCGGCGGCCGCGGTCCCATGCGCGAGGTTTCCGCGCCGACGGCGATCCCTCATTTGCTGGCTTATGCGCGCACCCTGTGGCCGGTTCTCGCCGAAACGCAGTGGACACATGCTTGGGGCGGACGATTGGCGATGACCCTCGATCAATATCCGCACATTCATGAACCCGCCGAGGGCGTCGCAATCTGCCTAGGCTATAACGGGCGAGGCATCGCGATGGGCACTTCCATGGGCGCGCAGGTTGCACGCCGCCTAATGAACCCGTCATCGCGGTTCGATATGCCGATCATCGGTATGAAGCGAATTCCCCTGCACGCTCTTTGGCCACTGGCGGTGCGGGCTGCAATCGCTCGGGGGCGCTTCAGCGATTTTTTCGCCACCTAAAATCGTGTTAATTGTCGGTGTAGAACTGACGAAGCCGGTGCAAGTCGATGATGACGTCGAATCGCCGGTCGGTCGGTAATTGAGCCCCCGAAAAAAAGTCATAGCGGTCGTCGAGATTCGCGATCCCCGGATGCAGGTCGTGCATCGCGCGCATGAACATTTCCTTCGGCACCCATTCAGAATTCGACGAGAGCGAACCGAATTCGTCGTGATAGATGCTTGCAGTGGAAATGTCCGCCGGCGTCGACTTGATGACAAATATGCGCGGACGCGAGCCATCCAGGCGCACATGCTTGGCGCCCGCCAAGATCAACTGCCATTCGTTGCCCTGAGGCACGGCGATCAATGCATAGACATGATGCTGTGCGCTGAAGAAAGCGACCGCAACGACCAGAGTAGCCAGCATCCGGCGCCCGGCGGGACCCCAGCTTTCGGTCAGCGCGCGGATCGAGGCCACCATGAAGCATAGCAACACCGCCGTCATCGCCAAGACCGTGCGATAGGTCGCGTACCGTTCCGAGGCGATCAGGCTGACTGCACAGGCGAACGTCGGCAGACCCAGCAGCGCCGTCAGCCAAACGATGCCGCGCGACGCTCCATGACGGCGCCACTCGATAAAGGCGCCCGCAAGCAGCAGCATCCCGACAATGGCAGCGCACCCGAAGTACAGCGCATGGTCGCGATGATTGTTGTCGTTCAACACCAGGAGACTCAGCGCATTCGGCAATGTTTCTTGCAGAAACCAGGTTATTTTATCGCCCCAGTGATGCTCGAATGCGATACGTCCTGATTTGACGAAAACGCCCGTCGCGTAGAGAAGGGTCATCGCGCAGTATGCTAAGCCCATTGCGGCAAGGACAAACCCCAGATGGATTCCGGCCCAGCGCGCGGTCTGCGATAGAGTGCGATGCCGCTGCGCGATCAAGGCTGCCGCGAGAGGCACCACATAAAACATCGCGCTGGGCTGGTAAATGAGCGCGCTCACCAACATGAGCCCCAGGGCCACAATCCATTGTCCCGCGGCGCGGCCCGGGCCCATGCTCAACCCCACGTTCAGTGCACCCTCAACGACGAAGAATCCGCCGAAGGCCAACAACGCGGTCGCGGCATAGGGCCAGCCGATGGCCCACCCGGCCATCACCTGGGCGGACGGAATCAGAGCAAGCAACAGCGCGAAACAGAGGCTGGTATTGAACGACCAACCCAGCGCACGCAAACCGCGAAAGCCGACCAGCGAAAGGGCGCCCAACAACAAACACGCTGCAAAGCGCATCCAGCGCAGATCCAGCACCGTGCCGGTCTGCCCATAAGTTGCCTGCAGCAGCCAACCGTACACGGGCCGCGCATGCGATGCGCAAAATTGAACGATTTTGCCTGGCTCCTCATGCGCCTCGCGCAAATTCGAGTAATCATCGCGCAACCCGAAATCGTGGAAAGTCGCCGGCCAGTAGGCGAGCAGGGGCACCAGGAAGAGCGCGGCCGTCAGAACCAAGGCGCCCACGCCGACACGGCTGCGGCCATGGGCGACGACGCCGGAGTGCGCGATAGGTACCGCGATGGACGATTCGGCTACGATATTTTCGGGAACTGACATAATTCTAAATGGACCCCGTGATGCTGCAACGCACCGCCAACTTGCCGCCCCCACCTCATTGCCGCTCGTAATAACGTTTGCGTAACGTTTTTAGGTGATTGAATTTGGGCTGGTAGCGGGGATTCTATCCGCAGAAAGGTGCAAAAATCCGTGAGAAAACCACAAAAAATACGTTAAATATCTGTTAACTAGGGGTGAATCGGGGCGCGGCGGCTAGGCAGGGACGCAATATTCTTGCCGCCGTTTTCGGCGCGATCTGGGTGGGTGCGATCGAAAGGCCATCTTCGATGCATTATATTGGTGCAGGTCGGTTATACGAGATATAAGTCCCATCGGACATCGCGTCCTTCGCGATAGGCTGCTATGCGAGGAAAACCAAAAAAATCATGGCTTGGAAGCCCGCATTTTTTTTACCAGCCTTGCTAATGGCTGCGTCGGTCGCGGCGCACCCACGGATTTATACCTATGTGGATGCGGACGGCTTACGCCATTACACGGACGTGCCGGACAACAACAGGTATCGATTGGTGGTCGTGAAGCACGATCGTACTATGAGCGGCGATCGTTACGATTCTCTGCTGCTGGCGAGAGCCGGTCAGTACGATGCAATCATCGAGCGGGCCGCGATCACCGCGTCCGTGGAACCGAACCTCTTGCGTGCCGTGATCGTGGTGGAGTCTGGGTTTAATCCGCGCGCCGTATCCAAACGCGGCGCGGTGGGATTGATGCAGTTGATGCCGGCGACGGCCACGCGCTTCGGTGTTTCGAATCCGTATGACCCTCGCGAGAACGTGCATGCGGGGGCACGCTACCTGAAGTTTCTCATCGATCGCTTCGGTCAGGACGTTAGGCTCGCGCTCGCGGCCTATAACGCGGGAGAAGAAGCGGTTGACCGCAATGGCGGCCAAATCCCGCCGTTTACGGAGACGATGGCCTACGTGCCGCGGGTGCTCAAAATATACCGCATGCTCCGAGAGCAGCCGCGCGCCACCTGAAGCGTCGCCAAACCAAGCGCTCTAGCGGGCGGGCACCCCGAGCAGGCTTTCCGCTGCATGAACGTAGTACCCCGATTCACCCGGGCGGCGCTGCAAAGCGCGATCCAGGAGCGCTTCGCCCTTCTCGCGCTGACCGATGCGCATGTACCAGGCGCCGAGCATCGCCTGGCTCGAATCATCCTTGGGATCAAGGGCCAGCATTCTTTCGTAAAGGGACGACGCTTTGTCGTTCTCGCCGGCCTCGGCATACACGTCGGCGATCCGTTCCAAATCGGAGCCGCCCGCTTTGCCGTTCGTGACGGCGTCGAACAGTGCTTGGCCGCGCTGCCTCTCGCCTGTTAGATAATAGACCCGGCCGACGGCAATCAGCTCCCAAAGTCATCAACCGTCGGCGTTGCTTTACGTTCATGCGTCCCCATAGCAAACGAGCCGACGTCCCTCGGAGCGAGTATTGACACTTCCATCCTCAGATACAGACCGAAGTGCGGATCCCGCGCCCGCTGACGCCGTGGTGTTCCGCGGATCCCGATCGCTTTGCCGCGAATTCAGCTTGGTGCTCGAAGCCAGAGACATCGAACATGCGATCCAGGAGACCGCGGCCTCTTGGGTATTGACTGTGCCGCCCGCCTTGGTTCATCGTGCATATGACGAAATCAGCCGGTATTCCGCGGAGCGCAGCGTGCCGCGCGGCGCTCCTCCTCGCACGGAGCCGTTCTCGGGTGCGGCGCTGGGCGCGGGCGGCTACGCGTTCATTCTATTGCTTGTGGCTTACTGCGCCGGAGTCGGGTTGTTCGGCGCCGATTGGCTGTCCCTCGGCGCTGTCGACGGAGGCGTCCGGCGCGAGTGGTGGCGCGCCGTCACTGCCTTGACCTTGCATTTGGACCAAGAGCATCTGCTCGGCAATCTGCTGTTCGGCGTGCTGGCGGGAATGGGCGCCGGCCGGCTGCTGGGCCCGGGAGTGGCATGGGCGAGCATCCTTGCGTCGGCAGCGCTCGCCAACTGCGTAGAAATTCTAGTCGCGCCGGATCCTCACCGCGCGGTCGGCGCATCTACAGCGGTGTTCGCCGCCCTGGGATTGCTCACCGGTTTGGCATGGCGGCAGCGCCTTACACTTCGCGAGCGGCGCTGGTACGCGGCCGCGCCGTTGATCGCGGGTATCTGTTTGCTCACATTATTGGGAGCGGGCAATGCACATGTGGATGTGCTTGGCCACGCTCTCGGATTTCTCTTCGGCGTCGGCGTTGGTTGGGGGTATGCGCGAGCAGGAATCCCGCGCAATCGCGGCAAGCGACTACAAATCCTCACGGGTGCCGTTGCCGCGGGGGTCATTTGCGCTGCGTGGACCCTGGCCCTGTGGCGCGGGGGCTAGGCGCGAGTTCAGGTCTTCGGAAGCACTCCGCCAGGGGTGAGCTTGTCGACGGCCTGAGGCAGAACGTGCGACAGCTTGGCGGCGAGATCCTCGGGCGTCATGCCGACCCTGGCGGCAAGCTGCTTTATGGTGTCGGAGCCAAAGGCCTGATGAATCTGGTCCGGGGTAATGGGTTGATTGGCGCCGGTTCCCACCCACGAGCGCACAGTACCTCCGAGGCCTTGTTGTTCCAGCTGCGCGATTATCCCCTGAATGCCGCCATGTTTTTCGATAAGGCTGTTGACTACGGTGACCATTTCGGCACCGGCCGCTCCGCCCAGCAATCCATCCAGTAATCCCATGACCCTTCTCCTTGCTACGCTATCGCCTCGATGTTACTGACCGCTGCCGATGCGGGCAAGCCCGTAAATGCCGGCTCTCGCACTGCGATGTAGATTTTTTGAATCCAATATCGGGCGCGGACCGAATTGCACGGACTATGCGCTATTTTTTCGGCATTCTTGTCTCTTCCATTCTGCTGACTTCGTGTGCGTCCATGTCCAAAACTCCGGTACCGACCGTACGACAGATCGATCTGCCGCGTTTCATGGGTGATTGGTATGTCATTGCCAGCATCCCAACATTCCTTGAGAAACAGGCGTATAACGCCGTCGAGTCCTATCGGCTCGATCCGGATGGAACCGTCGCAACGACATTTACCTTCCGCAAGGGCTCATTCGAGGGCCCGCTGAAAACGATGAAACCCCGCGCTTGGGTGCGCAATGACTCCAATGCCGTTTGGGGCATGCAGTTCATCTGGCCCATAGAGGCGCAGTACCTGATCGCGCACGTCAACGATGAATACACGGAAACCATCATTGCGCGCGATGCACGGGACTACGTGTGGATCATGGCGCGAACTCCGGCAATTACGCCGGATGCCTATCAACACTTGGTCAGTCTCGCCGAGGGCTTCGGCTACGACGCGAGCAAGCTCAGGCGGGTACCGCAGCAACGGCCTTGAGGCGTTCTATCCGCCCGGCGCGAGCATCCTATCGATAGATTTGAAGTGCCTCCGCGCATGGGCAAGCACCTCGGCATCGGTAGGATGGTCGGCATTCTCGACCGCTACTACGGCACGGGAGATCTGCGGGTGCTTGTCGCGCAAGTACCCCGCAAACTCTTCCTTGGCCTGCGCAGGCCCCATCACCAAGATCTCCTGCGCATCCTCGATGGCGTGCGCCGTTTCCTCGAAAAATTGCCGATCGGCCGGAGACTTGTGCCCGCCGTGCGCGCTCTTCCGGCTGTGCACGCGATGATGTTGGTCATGCGAATGGATCACCGTGCTTTCTTGCTCAGTCGACGTGAAGTGCCACACCGTCGCCTTCTGATGATCAATCCAAACGACCGCATGGTAATGTGACATACATGATTTCCTGTTGAATGAGCGATCGCTCGCAGGCGATAGTCTAGCGTATCCGTCCCGAGCAGCGGGACTACGGTCAACAGCATTCGCGAAGTCTACGTGTCCCGTGTTTAGAGTTCATCGTTCCAATGCAAACGTTCACTTCGCAAGCCGCGTTTCCCCTGGCTCTCGTATTGGCCAGCGTACCGTTCCTCGGATCCATGGGATTCACCCCGGGCCCCAACAACATCATGGTTGCGGGCTCGGGGGTCAACTTTGGATTTCGCGCGACGATTCCACACATCCTCGGCATCACCTTCGGCTTTCCGCTTATGTTGCTCGTCGTGGGGCTGGGGCTGGCGAGGATTTTCATCGCCATTCCCTGGGTACACGCCGTGCTCAAGTACCTAAGCATCGTCTACCTGGTCTATTTGTCGTGGCGGATCGCGACTGCCGCGGAGGCAGGTGGCGGCCGCAAGACCGCGCGGCCGATCACGTTCATGCAGGCAGTCGCCTTTCAATGGGTCAATGTCAAGGCGTGGATCATCGCTTTATCCGCGGTGACCACCTACACAGTGGTGAACGCCACCCTGCCCTGGCAGATCGGCGCGATTGCCGTGCTGGATGTTTTCATCACGCTGGTTTGTGTATCGTGTTGGACGCTGTTCGGGCACTTCCTGCGCACTTACCTCCATACGGAGTCCCGCCGCCGATGGTTCAACCGCGGGATGGCGGCGCTGTTGTTGGGCTCGATACTCCCGGTACTGTGGGAGTAGCGGGGGCTACGCTGCGAGCTGTTCGCTGGAATCTGCTTGTCCCTCAAAGATCAATAACGCCGACGCGCGGCTCTCCTCAGAGACAGCGTCGTCGCGAAATACTTGCGCATCTTTTTAATCATCAGACGCACCACCGTGGGCAGGCTCACGCGATTGAAAAATCACCTCGCCCCGCGGCTGCTTTACAGCGCCTAGCACGAGTTGCGCTTCGCCGCACCGGTCTGCTTTCGAATACGGTGTCTTAGCCCGCAGACAGTGTATTGGGTCTCAGACACGTTGTGCGAATGTGAGAACTGATTCTTACTGCGCTCCGATGCACGTGCAAA
>JBBROC010000045.1:0-25531 GCA_038229815.1 Steroidobacterales bacterium
AACCGAGTGGCTTGATCACCGCCTACAACTCAACGGCGCCGTCTATCAAGAAGTCTGGGACAACGCGCAGACCGGGTTCTTCGACCCACAGGCCGGCCTCGGCAACTTGGCTTTCGCCACGAACGGGCCGAGCTACCGCGTCAGGGGCGTGGAGAGCTCCGTCCTGGCACGCGTGACGCACGGCCTGACCTTTCAAGCTTCGGCGGCCTGGAACAGCGCTTCACAGACGAACTCGCCCTTTCTGGTCGATAACGGCCCGGGGAGCGTTAACTTCGGCAAACCTATCACGTCGATTCAGAATCCGTACGGAGCGATCGGTAGCCCGACGTCCTACTCGCCGCCATTCAGCGCTAACGCGCGCGTGCGCTATGAGTGGACATTCAACGATTACAACGCCTTCGTGCAGGTTGGCGGAATGCACCAGGCTCACATGGTCACGGCCACCGGCTACGTACTTGCATACGATATACCGGCCTATTCGAGCTACGACGCCTCGGCCGGCGTAGCGAAAGATGCCTGGGCCGTGCAAGTGTTCGGTCAGAACCTGTCGAACGTGAACTCCAGTCTGTCGACCAACGGCGCTCAGTTCATCATTGCGGAGTTCCCGCAGCGGCCCCGCGTGCTGGGGATCAAGTTCAGCTACAGGTTCGCGGGGAAGTAAACCGCGTCGATTATCGAGGCGGGCCCGCCGGGGTAATCGCGACAGATCGCGTCGCAGGACGTGAATTCCACCGGTTCGGGTCCCGGGCACACTGCCCGCGCATTATACTTCGGCTATGGACGCAAATCGGCGACGTCAAGGGGGCCGCGGCAGACGCCTTGACGGGAGCCGCGTTCCGCAACTTCCTTGGGCGCAGGTGCGAAATCCGTATTTGCCGATGGAGGTGCTGTCGGCGGATCAGCTCGAGGCCATTCACCTGACTTCGCTGCGCATTCTCGAGGAACTCGGGATGGAGGTGATGTCGCCCAGGGCACTGTCCCTTTTGCGCGCCGGGGGCGCTCAAGTCGACTCGGAGGCGCGCACGGCGCGCCTTGATCGCGGTCTCGTGGAGCGCGCATTGGGTAGCGCACCTCAAGTGTTTGCTCTTACCCCACGCAATGCGGACCGGCGCGTGATCCTGGGCGCGAACCATGTCAACTTCGGCCTGGTAGCGGGGCCGCCCAACGTTCACGATTGCGAGCGCGGCCGGCGTCCGGGAAACTATCAGGACTACTGCGACTTCATCCGCCTCGCGCAGTACTTCAACGCCATCCATGTGATAGGCAACCAAGTGTGCGCGCCCATCGAGCTGCCGGCCAATTCGCGGCATCTGGATACCTATCAGGCGAATCTTCTTTATTCAGATCGAGTGTTCCACTGTACCGCCATTGGCGCCGGGCGCGCGCTCGACGGCATCCGCATGATGGCGATCGCACGCGGCATCGATCTAGGGCAAATCGCCGACAGCCCTGGGGTTATCACCATCATCTCGGTGAACAGCCCACGGCGCTTCGATGAAGCCATGACCGAGGGGTTGATTGCAATGGCGGAACATGGCCAGGCCGTGGTCATCACGCCGTTCACGCTGATGGGTGCCATGGCGCCGGTGTCGCTTGCGGCGGCTCTTGCCCAGCAAAACGCGGAGGCGCTGTTTGGGGTGGCGCTCGCCCAGATGGTTCGACCCGGTACCCCGGTCATGTACGGTGCCTTCACCTCGAACGTGGATATGCGTTCGGGTGCGCCGGCATTCGGCACGCCGGAAAATGCCAAAGCCAACATCGCCGGCGGACAATTGGCGCGCCGCTATCGCCTTCCGTACCGCACATCGAATGCCAGCGCCTCGAACGCAGCGGATGCTCAGGGCGCCTACGAGACCGAAATGTCCCTGTGGGGCGCGATTCTCGGCCAGGGTAACCTTGTCTATCACGCGGCCGGATGGCAGGAAGGCGGGTTGACCGCGTCGTTCGAGAAACTGGTGCTCGATATCGAAATGCTGCAGATGATGATCGAGTTCTTGAAGCCCATTGTCGTCAATGAGGCTGAACTTGGGTTCGATGCCATCAAGGGCGTGCCGACGGGCGGTCACTTTTTTGGCGAACCCCACACCCTGGAGCGCTACGAACACGCCTTTTACCGTCCGCTCGTCTCAAATTGGCAGAACTATGAGAACTGGCAGCTCGGCGGAGTCAAAGACGCGACGCAGCGGGCTACGGAAATTTGGAAGCAGGCGCTGAAGGAGTACGAACAGCCGGCGATGGATGCCCCCGTCCGCGAAGCACTTGACGCCTACGTTGCGCAGCGGCGCGCCGAAATCGGTGACGGTGAACCCTGACGCGGCGGGCAAGCTAGAAAGGCGCAAGACGCTCGACCGCTCGAATCGTCACGGGTCCCTCGTCGGATCTGGTTTTCTCCGGGCCGAGCACCTCGACCGAGGCCTTGGCCATGACGATGGACACCATGCGGTTGGGGTACAGAATCACCTCGTTATCCCCGGACCCGTGCATGCTCGGCAGATACTCCGCGGTACCGGTCGCATTGATGTAGCGCAGGAAGTGAAAGCCCATTTTGTAGAGTCCATCCTCTTTGGAGTCGGCGAGCGGCGCGGCAACGGGCCCTAGCGCTGCATCGGCATTCTTGACGATGGCATCGCGCGCCGCCAAGAGATCCGTCGTCAGGTCGCGGTTGAGGATTTGCACGCCGCCATGGGCGCCGCGCGACTGATACAGCAACGCAATCTTCGCGAGATCGTCGAGTGTCGGATAGTAACCAGCATTGCACCAGACCAGACCGTCGCGGCCGGCAGCCTCGCGAGTTCTGACGGTGGGCGCTTGGTGAATGCCGATCGGCGTGAATACCTCGTTCTGAACCATCTCGCCGAGATCTGCCTGGGGTCCTCGGACTGATTTGAGGAAGCCCTCGATCGCGGCGCCCAAGAGGTAGTAATCCTGGTCGCGATAGCGCATTACCGTTCCCGGCTCCCAGGGATAGGGATGCAAGGTCGCTGCGATCTGCCGAATCTTGTCGGCGTGCGACTGCGCCGTGTACCACGCATCGTAGTCGCCACCCAGGTAGCCGTCGAAGATGTCGTTAGGGTGGGTCTTGGTGCTGCCCATGCCGCCGAACCCCGTGGCCATGTTCGCGGCGTCGAAGAAGCGCACTCGACGCCACTTCGAATCGAGACCCGGCACATAGTCGCCGATCTTGAGCGTGAGCACCCAGGGACCATATACCTGTGCGAGGCGTAGCAGCGCGAGCGGCGCGAAGACGCTCTTCGTCACGGAACGTACCCCGAAGCGCATTTCGAGCGGATACGGATACGCACCGTAAGGGGTGACCGGATCCTGGTAGTACAGCGTGCCGTCCCGAATCAACGCCACCGCTACCTGCCACTTCGGATAGATGGGACCGCCGAAGCCGTCGAGCGAGCCTGCCGGCACAGTCTTGAGCAGGTCACTCCATGGTCTCGCCGGCAGCCGGTCGTCCATTTCGCTCTGCGCTTGCGCGCGTCGCGCCTCGAGCTTCTGGGAATTCGCGGCGGCGAATGCGGCCGCTGCGTAGCCCCAGGCAACGAAGTATTGCTTGATGAGGTATGGGCCGGTTTGCTGCACGAACTGAAACCTCAACCCGGTTACCTCTCCGGGTCGATACAAGAATGTGGCGAGTCCCTGGTGCGCATGGTTCTCCGTGTCATTGACGAGCATCACGGGGAATGCCGCGCGCGACCAATCGCCGTCGCCTTTTTCGCGCCACACCTTGCCAAATTGGGGAATCAACCGCCAGTAGCTGGGCGTGGTTCCGGCAGCGGTCTCGCGCACCAGCTCGCCGCGCTGGACGGGCACCAGAACATCGCCCATGGTGAAGAATTCCAACTGCACGCCCGGAAAGATGCGCGCGTCGCGTCCTTGAATCAGCGGCCGGTTCAGCAACGGCAGCGTCTGCATCGCCGAGGCGTGCACCTTGAGCACACCGGTGAAGGGGGGCGCCGGTAATGCATCCATACCCGGAGCGAACGCGGCATTCGCAATCGGCGCTGCGGGCGTTTGGGCGGACAGAAAGGCTTGCACCGGAAGAAGTTTGGCAACTTCGGCACGCGCAGCATCGGCACGCGCGGCGTCGGGGCTCGATAACAGAAAAAACGCGGCCATCAGCATGGCATGTAGAATTCGCAACCACATGTCCGAAACTCCCTAAAATTGAGAACGAAGGCGGCCTACCGATCCCCAATCAAGTTGCCTTATAAAGAGGACCCAAGGCCGCTTTCAAAGACCCGAGCCACGCGTCGAAATGCCGCCACTGCTCGAGCCCGCCCTTGAAAATCGGCTGGCGGACCTGCTCGGAGCTCGCCGTGTGGATGCTGCGTTCGGTCTTGTGGAAATCCACGCAACCGCGTTCGAATTCAAGCCCGCAAAATTCGAGTATTCTCTTGACATTCGAATCGACATCGGCCACGACGTGCTCGTACTCGACGCGCAGGACTTTGCCGGGCAGAGCCAGGTCCCAATGCGCCATGAGGTCAACGTACATCCGATAGTAGCGGCTGATATCCTCGATACTGTAAGTGAATTGCTGGCCCGACGCGAACAACTGCTTGAAGTTGCTAAAGCAGCACGCGAGCGGTTCGCGCCGAGCATCGATAATTTTCGCGTTCGGCAGCATCATTTGGATTAAGGCGATATGTCGAAAATTATTCGGCATCTTGTCGACGAAAAACGGCTTGCCGGCACGATAAACCAGCGTCTCGCTGAGATATCGTTCTCCCATGTGCCTGCATTCATCGGCGCCCAGGTTCTGCAAAATGCCCGGGTATCGAGGAATCGAACCCTGCGTTTCCCGACCTTGAAGATCTTGCACGAGCCGCGGAATATTCGCGAGTTCCATCGTCCCCTCGACCTTGGAATGCGAGGCGAGAACCTGTTCGATCAAGGTGGAGCCCGACCTCGGAAGCCCGACGATAAAAATCGGGGCGGTGCTTGCGCAGCCGAACCCGCGGCGTACGGTGAAGAATTCCCGCGTGCATACGGACTTATGCGAATTCGCGGTTCGTTCCAATGGTTCGGGCCGGTACAGGCATTCGGCCTTCTTCAACGCGTTGCCCCGCTCATAATAGCGGAACGACTCGGCGTATTCCGCACGGTCTTCGAGCGCCTTGCCGATTGCAAAACAAAAATGATATCGGTCGACCGGCTCGATTGTTTCGCCCGCCTCTGCGGAGCGCATTTGATCGATTTCAGCATCCGTGAATCGATAGGTCTTTAAATTCGCCAGACTCCAGTACGTCTCGCCGAAATTTGGCCTCGCAGCTGCCGCCGCGCGGTACGCTTCGACCGCTTCGTGGGTTCGGCCGAGCGTTTTCAGCGAGTGCGCAATCGACAAGTGCAGTTCGGGTTCATGCGGCGTCTGGCGCAGGATTTCCTTATAGAGCGGCAAGGCTTTCTGGTGGTCGCCAAGTCCCGTCCACACGGCCGCGTAGGTGATTCGGTACACAGGGTTGTCCGGGTCGATCCGCAGAAGTGTATCGATCTCCCGGCGGGCATCCACATGCTTGTGCCGCTTGAGGAGAACGAGTGCGTACTCGTAGCGGGCCACATGATGATGCGGAGCAAGCTTCAGCAGATTTTCGAGCAGAAATTCGGCGTCGTGCAACACATCCATTTTCACGCCGATCTGGGCGAGGAGCCTCATCCCTTCGACGTGATCGCCATGGTTCAGCAGGTACTGACGCACGACGTATTCTGCGTCCTGAATTTGGCCATCGGCGTACAGGCTGAATGCCGTGACAATATCTCTCGGCAGAGCGAGAAGGTTTGCAGCTTTGGCCTCCGCGGTGTCGGCATCAGCGCGCCGCCCCAGCATCTGATACAGCAGTTTCAGTGCACTCCAGCTCGCGAGCAGGCTTGAATTGAGGGCGACCGCGCGCTCGAAGGCTTCAGCGGCGAGCTCGGGGGCGCGCAATCCCACATGGCAATGACCGCGTTCCTGATACAGCCGGGCATAATTGGGGTGGTGCTGCTCCAAAACAGCGAGGCTGGCCAGGGCATCATTGGACCGGCCGAGAAGGCGCTGGCTCACCGCCCGCATGTACAGGGCTTCGCGGTGTCCGGGCACTTCGAGCAGCAGGGGCTTCAGAGCCGCCAGCGTCGCGGCGAATTGTCCCCGCTCGATCATCTCGCGGATGCGCCGGACTTCGCTTTCCACTCGCGAGGCGGGAGGAATCGTTGCTGCCTGCATGTTTACCTCAGTCAGGCGCTCGCCACTCCTGCGCAGCCGAACCCAGCACGGTCTTGAGTGGGCCTAGCCAGGGTTCGAAATGCCGCCACTGATCAATGCCTTCCTTGAAAATCGGCTGACGTACCTGCTCCGAGCTCGCCGTTCTGACGCTGCGTTCGGTCTTGTAGAACTCGATGCACTGAGGCTCGAATTCCAGGCCGCAGAAATCGAGAATACGGCGCACATTCGCTTCGAGATCATCGACGACGTCTTCATGCGCGACGCGCAAGATCTTCCCGGGCATGACCGTATCCCAATGCGCCATCAGCTCGACGTACGTTCGATAGTACCGGCCGATGTCCTCCAGACCATAGGTAAACTCCTGTCCCGAGGCAAAGAGCTGCTTGAAATTGCTGAAACAACAGGCCATCGCGTTGCGCCGCGCATCGATTATTTTGGCGTTCGGCAAAATCAGATGAATCAACCCGAGATGCCGGAAATTGTTCGGCATCTTATCGATGAAGTAGGGCTTGCCGGTGCGGTACACGCGCGTGTCGCTGATAAATTTCTCTCCCATCCTCAGGAAGTCGGCGGGAGTTAGCTCCTGCAGCACACCCGGGTAGCGCGGATTCTCGCTCTCGGGTTCGCGTCCGTGCAGGTCGAGCACCAAGCGCGGGATATCCGCGAGCTCCATCGTGCCTTCGACCTGCGAATGCGAGGCCAGAATCTGCTCGAGCAGCGTCGAGCCGGATCGCGGCAAACCCACAATGAATATGGGGTCCGCGCGGGCGCAGCCCACGCCGCGCCGCGCTGCGAAGAACTGCTCGGTACAGATCGCCTTCTGGAGGCGCGTGTTGCGTTCGATCGGCTCCGGCCGATAGCGGCTCTGAGATTTCTTGAGCGCATTGCCGCGTTCGTAGTAGCGGAACGACTCCTCGTATTCGGCTAAGTCCTCGAGCGCTTTGCCGAGGGCGAAGCACAAGTGGTATCGGTCCACCGGCGCGGTCGTCTCGGCAGCCTCTTCGGCACGCATGCGTGAGATCTCTTCCAGCGTGAATCGGTACGTCTTGAGATTGGCGAGACTCCAATACGCATCGCCGTAGCTGGGGCGAGCCGCGGCAGCGGACCGGTAGGATTCGATCGCTTCCGGCTGGCGTCCGAGCGCTTTGAACGAGTGCGCCACCGACAAGTGCAGCTCGGAGGCCTGCAGCGATGCCGGAGCGTCGGCGATGAGTTCCTGATAGAGCGCAAGCGCCCGCTCGTGATCGCCGAGGCCCACTCTGGTCGTTGCGTAGGTAGTCTTGTATGCCCGATTTTTCGGATCGAGCTGCAACAGCTTTTCCAGTTCGGCGATGGCCTGCACATGCTTATGGCGCCGGAGCAGCGCAACGGCGTAGTCGTAGCGGGCTGCTCGATAATCTGGGGCTATCGCCAGAACGGCCTCCAGCAAGACATCGGCGTCATCGAGCACGTCGTGCGCCAACCCGATTCGCGCCAGCAGCCGCATCGCTTCGACGTGGTTGCCATGTCTCAAGAGAAAGGCCCGCACGATCTCTTCAGCGGGCGCCAGATCTCCATCGGAAAACATGGCGGTCGCGGTGACGATCTCGGCCGGCAATTTCGCGAGCGTAGCGACATGTGCGGCAGCCATGTCCGCGTTCTCGGCCTGCCCGGTCATCCGGTATAGCGCCTGCAGTGTCCGCCAACTCGCGGGCAAGGCGGGATTGATGTTCACGGCACTCAAGAACGCGTCGATGGCGCACGGCGCATCGCGCTTCGCGACATAGCAATGGCCGCGTTCCTGGAACAGGAGACTGAAGTTCGGGTGATGCCTGTGCAGCTGCTCCAGGGTAGCCAGCGCTTGGTCCTCTTGCTTCAAATAGCGCTGGCTGACGGCAATCATGTAAAGGACATCGCGGTTTTCCGGCACCGTGAGCGCTAGGGTTTCTGCCGCGTGAAGCGCGGGTCCGAATTGATGGTGCTCAACGAGATTGCGAATCCGGAGGACTTCCTCCTCGACGGGGGACCTGACTGTTGTAGTAGCGGCTGCTTGCATTTCTTAAGAAAAAAAGGCGGGCACAAGCCCGCCTTCTATACTACTGCAGCCGACAGCGCTGCGAATCAATGCCTTATCAAATTAAAACTTGTAGCCAAATTGCACGCCGAGAACCCGGGGACGGGTCGGTGTCTGCGCCACGACGAATTGCGACGTCGAGGTAAACAAGCTCACGTTCCTGTCCGCCAGGTTCTGGCCGAAAAATTGAACATTCCACGCGTCCTTCCCAATTCCCACGGCTGCATCGAAAAGACCATAGGCGGGATTTACGAAGCGCAGCAGAGTGGTGTTCACCGCGCCGTTGACTGATATCGAAGGATTGTTACCGGTCTGCGTGAACGAACTGGACGTGTAGGTGCCTCCGGCTTGCGCGAATAGCTTGTAGTCATTCAGCGTCCATTCGTAGCGCGCCCGCAGGCTGCCTTGAAACAGAGGCGAGTTCGCAGTCGGACTGCCGATGGTGCCGAATGGGTTTGCGAGCGCCGTGATGGGCTTGCCGAACTCTGCCGCGCTTCCCGGATTAGCCAGCAATGCCGGATTATTGGCAATCAACGAAGGCGAATTGGTCTGTTCACTCTTGTTATACGAGGCCGCGGTGGTTACCGTCAAACCTTGCGTCACCCGCGCCTCGACCGACAGTTCGATGCCGCGCACGCGGAAATTTTGGCCGTTGGTGCCGAAGGTCAGGTTGCCGAGGTCGCCCGGATCGAAGAAGCCGACCTGGACGTTATTCCAAAGTTCCTGATACACCGCACCGTTCACCTGCAGACGATGGTCCAAGAACTCGGTTTTCCAGCCGATCTCTTGATTCGTCAAGGAATCGGAAGTGTACTTCAGCGGGATGCAGAACTGGTTGATACCGTTCGCATCCTTGACGTGGCAGCCGCCTTTTCGATTGAAAGCGCCAGGGCGGAAGCCCTGCGAATAGGTGTAATACAGCATGGTATCAGGCGTGATATGCCAGGTGATGTTGCCGCGGCTCTTGAATCCCGAATAATTCGAGACATTCTTTTCACCGTTGATGTTCGTTGCGTCAGCGGTGCAGGGTGCCGGGCCTGCTTCAAAGCAACCGAAGCTGCTGACGACGCTGCCGTTCATAAAATTGGAGAAATGGTAGTAACGCGTGCCGCCGGTGATCGTCAGCACCTTCGGAATGATGTCGAAATCCACCGACGTAAAGAACGCGTACTGCTTATAGCCGCGAGTCACGTCCTCGAAGAAGGCAACATTGTCGTTGCGTGTCTGGTTGTTGATCAAGGTCGAGTTGAGAGTGGGCCCGACATCCGTCAGGCAACCCAGTTGTCCCGCCGCGGTGCAAGGGGGAAGTGTCTTGTACTGCCAGTCCGTCTGATCGTAAATCTTCTGGTCTTCGAGGAACGCCCCGACGATCCCGCGCACGCGCCAGTCGTCGGGCGTGCTCAGGCGAACTTCGTTGCTGAGGTGCGTGTTGCGCTCCTGTTCGCGCCAGGAGCTAGCGGGCGAATAGCACTTCGCGGGAAGGCCGGCGTGCGCGCCGTAGCACTGATAATAGTCGGCATACACACCGCGTGCATAATTGGTGTAGTCATTCCGCTGATCGACATTGCGCGCGAGGTATCCGCCCGTGTAAACCGCCTTCAGGTCGCCAAACTTGCCGTTGATCGTCCACGACGTATTCTCGAATTTGTCCTTGTTATATCCAGGAGTGAATACCGTGACTTCCAGTGGCTGCAGCGGCGCACCGTCGGCGCTCTTTGGCATCTGATAGAACACGCCCTGCGAATTGATATTCTGGTATGACTGCGTGACCAGTGCGTTCCAGTCATCGTTGATCTGGTATAGCACCGAGGCGCGAATGCCCTGATACGTTACGGGATTGAAGTCGTTCTGCACCAGGCTGTTGTTGTTGGCGACCTCGCTGCCTGGCGGCGGTGCGAATGCCGTGCCCTTATTAGTATTCTTGTGAGTCATCGGATCAAGCACTGGCGTGCACAAGCCGGCGGTGGAAGGGACGCCGAACTTGCAGGCCGTCGCGTAATTGGCGTAATAAATGCCGAGATCGCTCGACTTGCGGGTGAAGGTGCCGGGTACGTTATCGATGTAGCCGCCACGGCTGTCATTGTAAATCACGGCCCGAACCGCGAGGTGGTCGGGGATTAGCGGCAGGTTGATCATTGCCGTGACATTGCTGTTGTCCGCTCCATGAGCGGTCGTGCCGTATCCGGCGGTAACGTCTCCCTCGATCTTATCGAGCTTCGGCTTGTTGGTGATGTAGCGGACGACGCCGGCTTGTGCGCCGGCACCGAACAGCGTTCCTTGCGGGCCTTCGAGTATTTCGATGCGCTCGAGGTCAGCAGCGTAGATATCGAGGTTGCGACCCGGCAGCTGCCCGGATTGATCGTCCAAGTAGATCGCGACATTTGGAAATCCGCCGATCGAACCGCTCGACTGAGCGCCGGCGGTGCCGCCCGCACTCAGCCCGCGCATGTAGATATAGCCTTGGCCCGGGCCATTGGTTTTGGACGACACATTCGGTAAATATTTGACGTAGTCGTCGAAAGTTTCGACATGCAGCTGCGTCAGGGTTTCGGCAGTCAAAGCCTGAATCGAGATTGGCACGTTCTGGACATTTTCCGTGCGGCGCTGCGCCGTCACGGTGATCTCTTGAATCGAATCGGACGCCTCCGTGTCGGTCGCAGTGGCCGCATGCGCGAAACCCGCGGCCGAGCCGCTCAAGATGGCAGCGATCGCATAGGACAACTTCTGATTTGAATTCATGCTTCCATCCCTTCCTTATATGATCTCGGCAATACGCCACGGGCTTTGTAATTAATTCAGAGAATAGCATCGACGGCGCAAAGCGAAAGGGATATTTTGTTGTGGGCATGCATCGGCCGCATGCCAATTTTAGATTCGGCCATAGGGAAATTCGATGTGGCAAGCGATGCCGACGAGCGTTCATACATGCAGGGCCAAGTCGGTTCGGGTCTTCGCCGAACGTCCGGCATAGGTGTGGGACCATTCGATCAACTCATGTCGCATGCTGGTGCCGATTGCTCTTGAGAAACGATGGCAGGGCGTGACCGACGCTGGGTGATTCCGCGCGGGTTCAGGTAGATACTTAAAAATAATCTATCCCAAACAATAAATTATATAATATATGTGATGTGATAGATTACATCAGAGGCTGAGCATAGATCTCCCATGTGGACCAACAATAGCCGAACCGCCCGGAAAATAAGTTGTGCCGTCACCGCGCTACTCGATCCCGAGACGTTCTGCCGCACGGGCGACTGCCTGGCCGGCATATCAACCTGAGTACTTTAGGCGCCTCACCAAAAATAGCCGCGCCTTGGATATTCGCCCAAACGTGCGCCTAGTTGTTGCGTGCCAACAACGAAATTTGTCACAGTGTCGGCGTCGCACGCAGGGCAGCTTTGAGTGGCAATAGCCAGGGCTCGAAATGCCGCCACTGATCCATGCCTTCCTTGAAGATCGGCCTGCGGACCTGCTCGGAACTTGCGGTCCGTATGCTTCGTTCGGTCTTGTAAAACTCGACGCACGTCGATTCGAACTCGAGCTCGCAGAAATTGAGGATGCGGCGGACGTTGCTTTCCAGTCCTCGACCAAATCTTCGTGCTGGACCTTGAGTCTCTTGCCAGATTGCGACATCTTTCAGGCGTCGTCCGGCCCCAGGCGCGCCGGGAATCCCGGTGCGCGCAACGGTGTGCCGACCGCATCTTCCAGCAGCTTAACGATCATCGATGACCAGGCGTCTCCACCATACTTCGCGCGCCCCTCGATGAAGGTCTGCTCCATCAGCGATGCTAAGCGCAAGGGAACTCCGAAGCGGCGACCGAACTCGACGGCGAAACCCGCATCCTTGCACGCCAGATTCATGGTGAATCCGATATCGTAGCTCCCGTTCAAGATCACCTGGCTCTCGGTCTCGTGGACGAAACTGTTGCCGGAGCTGGCGGCGATGGCGTCGAAGGCGGCGCGCAGATCGACGCCACCTTTGGCGCAGAGCATCAGCGCTTCGCCGGCGGCAATCAGATGAATGAAAGCCAGCATGTTCGTCACCACTTTGGTGACCGCTGCCTGTTCGATCCCGCCCAAATGAATGACGCGCCCGCCCATGGCCTTCAGCGCCGCCTCGTGCAATGCGTACAGGGGCTGCGCACCGCCGACGAGGACCGTGATATCGCCGGCCTCGGCACGATGGACACCGCCGGTGACCGGGCAGGCGAGGGTGCCGATTCCGAGGAGTCCGGCTCGCGCGGCGAGGGCTTCTACCTCGGCGAAATCATTGGTGCTCATTTCGATCCAAGTGCCTCCGCGCACCATGCTGGGTAGCGCCTGATCCAAAACCGCCGCCGTTGCCGCCGGCGAAGGCAGGCACGTGATCAAGCAGTCGCTGGCTCGGGCGAGCTCCGCGATTGAATCCACCCAATGCGCGCCTGCCGCCAGCACGGCATCGGCAGAGCTCCGCCGCAAGTCGTGCACGCCTACGTTGAAGCCGCCGCGGCACAAGTTGACGGCGAGGTGCTTGCCCAGATTGCCGAGTCCGATGAAGCCGTAACGTAAACTCATGTGCGCACCGTGGGATTTCCCAAAGGCCGGTCGACCATCTCCAAATGCAGCGGGCTAGCCTCGGCGTAAGCGTGAGTGCGCGCCACCTCTTCGTCGAGCTCGACCCCGAGGCCGGGCGCCGTCGGCGGAACGACGTAGCCCTCTTCCCAGCGAATAGGCGTCTTGAGAAGGTCCGCGTGGATGCCGCCCCATTGCTGGATGCTTTCGAGAATCAGAAAATTGGGCGAGCAGGCGGCGATCTGGATATTCGCGGCGCCGACCACCGGACCGCAGTAAAGATGCGGCGCGATTTGCGCATAATGGACCTCGGCGAGGGCCGCCACTTTTTTCGCTTCGAGCAGACCGCCGACGCGACCCAGGTTCATTTGCAGGATATTCGCGGCTCCGCACGCCAAGACTCGGGCGAATTCGTACTTGGTGGTCAAGCGCTCGCCGGTGGCGATGGGAATGCTGGTGCCGCGCGCCACTATCGCCATCTGTTCCGGCATCTCGGGGGGCACAGGCTCTTCGAACCAGAGGGGATCATATTGCTCGAGCTGCCGTCCCAATCGAATGGCGCCCGAGGTCGTGAATTGGCCATGCGTGCCAAGCAAAAGATCTGCCCGACGGCCGACGGCTTCGCGCACCAAGCGTACCAAGCGTACCGTGCGCTCGAGAGCTTCCTGGGTGGGTTGCCGCGGATCGTATGCCGAGAAACCACCGGTGGGGTCGAACTTGAGTCCCGTGAATCCTTGCGCCACGTACTCGGCGGCGCGCGTCGCCGATCGATCCGGGTCGTTGTAGAAGTCGTCGCCTTCGCCGGCTGCCGGATATAAATACGTGTAGCTGCGCAGGCGCTCGTTGACCTTGCCGCCCATGAGATTATAAATCGGCTGCTCGACCGCCTTGCCGATGATGTCCCAGCACGCCATCTCCAGTCCGCTGATGACGCTCACCAGCGATAGATCCGGACGCTGGCTGAATCCCGAGCCGTAGCTCTCGCGCCACAGCGATTCGATCTGAAAGGGATCGCGACCCGCAAAGCGGCGCGCAAACAAATCTTCGATCATCTTTCCCACAACCTTCGGCCCAAAAGTGGCGGCATACACTTCGCCAACCCCCTCGATTCCGCACGCGGTCCTCAGTTTGAGAAACACGAAATAGCGGCCGCCGTAGCTCGGCGGCGGGTTGCTCACGAGAAATACGGTGACAGTGTCGAGCTTCATATCTGCTTCCCCTGCGTAGGATTTTATCCCTGTAAAATCAGATCGGCGGCCTTTTGCGCCACCATGATCGTCGGTGCGTTGGTGTTTGCCGACGTGACCGTCGGAAACACCGACGCGTCCACGACGCGCAATCGCTCGACGCCGTGCACCCGCAATGATGCATCGACCACGGAGTCCGCGGCGCTTGCGCCCATGCGGCAGGTGCTGACGGGGTGATACACCGTTGATGCCCGCGCGCGAAAATCCGCGATCAACTCGGCAGTACCCATCGCATCCAGATCCGGCGCAATGGGCTCGCGTATCAATGCCTTGATCGCCCGCGTGCGGGCGATTGCCTGCAGCAATCGCCCGCCATGTGCCACGTCATCGATGTCTTTCTTGGTGGACAAATAGTTGGGGGCGATGTTCGGTGGGTGACGAAAATCCGGACTTGCGATATCGATGCGTCCGACGCTCGTCGGCCGGGTCGGCTGGAAGCACAAATAAAATCCGGAGAAGGCGTCTAACTCAATCCGGGTGCGGGCGGCATCGCCCGCGCCATAGGTCACCGGGTTGAAATAGAGCTGCACATCGGGACGTGTACCTTGGGGATTGGCGCGTGCAAAACCGCCGAATTGGTTCACGCTCAAGGAGAGCGGTCCGCGCCGCGCCAGAAGGTAGCGCAGACCCGCAATCATTTGGCCGATCGTCGAATGCAGTTCATCGTTCAACGTCGGCTGCGTGGCCTTGAATGAATACACGACGGCAAGATGATCCTGGAGATTCCCCCCGACCGCAGGGTTATCGAGCAGCGAAGCGATTCCAGACGCTGCCAACGCCGATGCAGGGCCGATCCCGGAGAGCTGCAACAGCTGCGGCGAATTGACCGCACCTCCGCACAAAATGACCTCGCGGTTGGCTGCCGCGAATTTACCGGCGCCGCCTTGCACATATTCCACTCCGACGGCCCGCCGCTGATCGAAGCGGATTTTACTTACCCAGGCGCCGGTCGCGAGGCTGATGTTGCCGCGGCGCAGCGCCGGGCGCAAAAAGGCATCGGCGGCGGAGCGGCGCAGACCGCGACGAATCGTCACTTGATAACAGCCCAGCCCTTCGGGTTGCGGGCCGTTGAAATCGTCCGTCACCGGGAGGCCCAATTCGGCCGCCGCATCCAGCCAATTCCGGCGCATCGGATGCAGAAACGGCGTCACATCCTTGACGTCCAGGGGCCCATCGCCGCTGACACGGCCTGCCGCATCGACCCGGCGCTCCGAGCGCTCGAAGTACGGGCGCACGTCGTTCCACCCCCAGCCGATATTGCCCATTTGCCGCCAGTCATCGAAGTCTGCGGGTATCCCGCGGCAGTAGACCAGCGCATTGATGGAACTCGAGCCGCCTATCACGCGCCCGCGCGGCCAATAGATGCTGCGTCCGTTGAGACCGGGATTCGGCAGCGTCTGGTACTTCCAATTGACCGCACCGTCGGCAAAAGTTCGTCCGTAACCGATGGGAGTTTTAATCCAAAACCGTCGGTCGGTGCCGCCCGCTTCAAGAACCAAAACCCGCTCGCGGCCGCTCTCCGATAATCGATCTGCCAGCACGCAGCCGGCAGAGCCCGCGCCGATGATTATGTAGTCAAAGGATTCCACGCAGCGAGCTTAGCCTTTCGTTCCTATTGCGCTATGCCATTTCGCGATTCACCCATGTTATTTTTCGCACCCGTGCCCCCGTCGCGTAACGGCGTTGAACCCTGTATGGTGCGAAGGCCAAACAACCCCAAGGTTGCCTAGCGTGAGCACAACTGCCATTGACCTGCCGCGAACCCAGACACCGTCGTCGATCGAGCGCTGGTACGTTCTCATCCTGATGTGCTTGATTTATGCGATCAACATCGCCGACCGCTATGTCGTGTCGACCGTGCTCGAGCCGATCCGCCTGGAATTGAAGTTGACCGACAAGGGCGTTGCGTGGCTGACGGGGGCGCCGCTGGCAATCTTTTATGTCTCATTCGGCATCCTGATTTCCTGGTTCGCGGATCGCTCCAACCGGCGCAATATCCTGGCCGCATCTCTGATCGTTTGGTCCGCCTTCACGGCGCTCTGCGGCATCTCGCGCAACTATTGGGAATTCCTGCTGGGCCGCATTGGCGTCGGAGCGGGCGAAGCCGGCGGAACTCCTCCGTCCACCGCCATCGTATCGGATTATTTTCCGCCCGACCGGCGGCCCATGGCAATGACAGTGCTGGCATTGGGTGCACCGATCGGCGCGTGGTTGGGCGCAAATATGGCAGGCGCCGTCGCTAATGCGTATAGCTGGCGCGCCGCCTTCCTCGTCTTGGGGATCCCGGGGCTCGTCGTCGGCATCATCGTGTATTTGACGGTGCGCGAGCCGAAACGCGGCCGATTGGACGCCAACGTCGACGAGATCAAGCCCTCGCTGTCGGCGTCGTTGCGGTTTCTATGGCGTCAAAAAGCCGCCTTTCACGTGGTCATGGGCGGCGGACTATGCGCCTTGTGGGGATGGGGGCTCATCTATTGGACGCCCACTTTTTTGCAGCGTGCTTACAACCTGGATGTCGGCCAAGCCGGCGCCGTCACGGGGAACATCCATTTGGTGGGCGGCTCTCTGGCCACTGTATTCACGGCGTGGCTGCTGTCGCGTCCCTTCATGGCGGACCCACGACGCGTGGTATGGCTGCTGGCCGGAGGAATTGCCCTGACGACCATTCCCTCCATGATTGCCTACTGGACCCACTCTCTGTGGGTATGCAAGTTGATGTTCTGCATTTTCATTCCCGCGATTTATTTTTACATTGGTCCCTGCTTCGGGCTGCTCAACAATCTTGCGCCTTGCCACATGCGCAACATGTTCATCGCGATCTCGCTCCTCGTGGCGAACCTCTTCAACCTCATCGTCGCCCCCTGGGTGGTCGGCGCGTTGAGCGACTGGTTCGCCGGCAGCCACGCGACGGATGCGGCATCGCTGCGCATGGCGCTGCTCTGTCTCGCCCCGACCGGCTTTTGGGTGGCATATCATTTGTATGTGGCGTCCAAAACCATCATCGCCGACCAGAAGCGCGCCATCGGCTACACGAGCACCTGGGCTCCTTAGGGTAATGGGCAAGACTACGATCGATCGCCGCTGGCTGCCGCTGAACGCATTGCGTGCTTTCGAGGGCGTCGCCAAGCACTCGAGCTTCACCGCCGCGGCCAACGCGCTGCTGATATCTCAAAGCGCCTTGTCGCGCCATGTAATTGCGCTCGAGAAACTGATCGGCGCGCAGCTCTTCGAGCGCAAGCCGCACGCACTGGTGTTGACGAAGGCCGGACAGCATCTGTTGCCTGCGGTGATGAAGTCCTTCGACCGCCTGGAATACGCTCTCGACGACATTCGCAACGACGGTTTGACGACGCTGCGAACTCTTCGAGTGCAAATGCCGCCGAGTTTTGCCGTGCATCTAGCGGTGCCGATATTGCGCGACTTCCGCCGCGCAGCAGCCGAGGTGGAGATCGACCTTGTGAGTTACTACGGCGTGGGGCCGCCGCCGAGCGATGTCGATGTGGCGGTGTTGTATTCGAAGCCGACCGTGACCGACATGGTGACTGACTTGCTCTGGCCGGTGCATCTGAGCGTGCTGTGCCACCCGAATATCGCCGCAGGCCATGCCGGCAAAAGCCTGGCGGAATTCATCGAAGCGAACGAACTGCTGCACGTTCGCATCTCGGAGCTGCCGCGGCATCATCTGTGGACGCAGTTTGCGCGCCATGCGAACTTGGGCTCGGTGCATGTCGAGCGCGGCCTGGTATTCGACAATGTAATGCTGGCCGTGCAATACGCGCTCAGCGGGGAGGGCATCGCGCTGGTGGATACGTATCTGTACGGCGACTACATTCGTACGGGCCGCTTGGCCAAACCATACGAAAACTCCCTGGATGACGGCTTTGGCTATTACTTGTATATCCACCCCGAGGGCTTGGGCGACACTGCCATCGCGCTTTTCCGCTCGTGGCTGATCGAGCGCTTCGGCACCGGCGGCGGCGCTCACGCGAACCTGCATCTGGCGGTTTCGAACGAATGACCATTTTGCGGGTGTGGCAGCGCGCCTAGAATCTAAATTACCTGTCAATTAATTCAATGAATCGGGAGCCAGTATGAAGGGCCACGCGAAGGTTGTGGTGATCGGCGGAGGCGTGGTCGGCGCCAGCGTTTTGTACCATCTGACAAAAGCCGGATGGAAGGACGTGCTGTTGATCGAGCGCGCCGAACTGACATCGGGATCCACGTGGCACGCGGCGGGGGGCATGCACACCGTGAACGGCGACCCCAACGTCGCGAAACTGCAGCAGTACACCATAGGGCTTTACAAGGAAATCGAGCGGATCTCGGGGCAGTCCTGCGGCGTGCATATCACCGGCGGCATCATGTTGGCGGGGACCCGCGAGCGGCTCGATTGGTTGAAAATGGCGAAGGCGCGCGGCCGTTATCTCGGTATGGAGTTGGAAATCATCTCGGTGGACGAGGCGGCCAAGCTGTTTCCATTGATGGACAAGAAGCATTTTGCGGGTGCAATGTACGACCCCATCGAAGGTCACGTCGATCCGTACGGGGTGACGCACGCCTATGCGAAATCAGCGCAGATCGGGGGCGCCGACATCGTCCGTCACACGCGAGTCACGGATCTCAAGGCGCGTCCCGACGGCTCCTGGGATGTGATCACAGATCACGGCAATGTGCATGCCGAGCATGTTGTGAACGCCGGGGGCCTGTGGGCCCGCGAAGTGGGGCGCATGGTGGGGCTCGAATTGCCCATCCTGGCGATGGAGCATCAGTACCTGATCACGGGCGATCTGCCGGAACTGGTCGGTAAGAAGGAATGTTTGCACGCCATCGATTTCGAAGGCGAAATCTACATTCGCCAGGAACGCGGCGGCATGCTCATGGGCACCTACGAGCGGGCCGGAGTGCCCTGGTCCCCGTTGACGACTCCGTGGGATTTCGGCCAGGACCTGTTGCCTAACGACCTGGAGCGCATCGCGCCGAGCCTCGAGGTCGGGTTCGCTCACTTCCCGGCGCTCGAGCGCGCCGGCATCAAGAAAGTGGTCAACGGTCCGTTCACGTTTGCGCCCGACGGCAATCCCCTGGTGGGGCCGATTCGAGGCCTGAAGAATTTTTGGGTGGCGTGCGGGGTGATGGCAGGTTTCAGTCAGGGCGGGGGCGTCGGGTTGGCGCTTTCCCGATGGATGGTCGACGGCGATCCGGGCGCCGACATCTGGGGCATGGACGTGGCGCGCTACGGCGACTGGACGACGCTCGCGTACACCAACGCCAAGGTTCGGGAAAATTATTCCCGCCGCTTCAGCATTCGCTTCCCAAACGAAGAATTGCCGGCGGCCCGCCCTTTGCGCACGACGCCGATCTACGAAAAGCTTCAGGCCGCGCACGCCGTGTTCGGCGACTACTGCGGGCTCGAGCATGCTCTATGGTTTGCACCGACCGCGCAGCAAGCGTTCGACGAGATCAGCTTCCGCCGCTCCAATGCGTACCCGCATGTCGCGGCGGAATGCAAGGCCGTGCAGAACTCCGTGGGCCTCTTGGAGATTTCGAACTACGGTAAGTTCGACATACGCGGGCCCGGCACCGCGGAGTGGCTGTCGCACATCATGGCGAACCACGTTCCCGCCGCCGGCCGCATTGCCCTTACGCCGATGCTCAATGACCGCGGGAAACTGATCGGCGATTTCACCATGTGCCGAATTGCCGCCGATCATGTGTTCCTGGTGGGAACGTATGCCGCGGAGACCTATTACATGCGGTGGTTCGAGCGCCACATGCCGGCCTCCGGCGTGACGGTGCGTCCGTGCGCGATGGAATATGTTGGATTGTCGGTGGCCGGCCCCGAATCACGAGCGCTCTTGCAGAGCCTGGTGCGCGAGGACTTGTCTACCGCGTCTTTTCCTTTCATGTCGTTCAAGCGAATGGAAATCGGCATGGTGCCGGGTTATGTCGGGCGAGTGTCCTTCACCGGCGAATTGGGATACGAGATTTGGGTGACAACCGAGTACCAACGCGCACTCTACGATCTGCTCGTCGAGGCCGGCCGCGCCCACGGACTGAAGCTTTTCGGCGGGCGCGCGCTCAACGCCATGCGAATCGAAAAGAGCTTCGGCAGCTGGGCGCGCGAATACCGCCCCATTTACGGACCCTTCGAGGCGGGGCTCGACCGATTCGTCGACTTCAAGAAGGGCGCGTTCATCGGCCGTTCGGCGGCAGCCGACGAGAAGGAGGGCGGCGGCGCATTGCGCCTCGTGTCTTTCAAAGTCGACGCGACCGATGCCGATGCGATCGGCGATGAGCCGATCTGGCATGACGGCAAGACCGTCGGCTGGGTCACCTCCGGCGCCTTCGGCCATCGCGTCAACCATTCGCTGGCGCTCGGCTATGTGCCGGCTGCGCTGGCGAAAGCCGACGGCGGATTCGAAATTGAAATCATCGGCGAGCGCCACAGGGCGCATCGGCTGCCGGGAGCTGCCTTCGATGCGAGCGGTGCGCTGATGCGAACTTGAGATATAGTGGACCCGATGAATCGCCGTCAAGCGGCGCGGGGGGCAAATGCAGAGTTCATCCGAAATCGACAAATTGGGCTACAACGGCCTTACCGAGCACACCGAAGGCTTGCCGGCTGATGCCTATTTCGACCCCCGTCAGTACGAAAGGGAACTGCAGCGCGTTTGGTACCGCAACTGGGTGTATGTCGGCAGATCGAGCGAAGTGGCGCGCCCTCGCGCCTTCCGCACGTTCGAACTCGGCGATCAGAAAATACTCTTGGTGCGCGACGATCGGCATGTTCTGCAAGGATTTCACAACACCTGCCGGCATCGGGGTGCGGCGCTGTGCCGCGAATCCGATGGACTATTGCGCAGCGGCACCATCGTCTGCCCGTACCACGCATGGGTTTACAACCTGCAGGGCGAATTGCTGCGCACGTCGTCCAAGGCGCATGCGAGTGGCTTCGACGTGGGCGATTACCCGCTCTACAAGATCAGCGTCAAGGAGTGGAACGGCTTTATCTTCGTGGCGCTCACCGGCAATCCGCCGCCCCTCGAGAAGATTTTCGATCTGCCTCTGAATCGGCTCGACGGGTGGGCGCTCGGGGAATTGGCGGTTGGCCACGTGTTGCTGAAGACCATCCACAGCAATTGGAAAATCTTCTGGGAAAACTACAACGAGTGCCTGCATTGTCCAGGCGTGCATCCGCAGCTGTCGCAGCTCGTGCCGATCTTTGGCCGCGGCCTCATGGAAGAACGCGACGATCCGGAGTGGAGCGCGCACGCTGCGGATAACGACCCGAAATTCAAGGGAGGCCTGCGCAGCGGCGCCGCGACGTGGTCCCTGGACGGCAAAACGACCGGCATCCCATTTCCCGGTCTTTCGGAGACGGATCGTCAAGTCGGTCATGTCTATATGACCGCATTGCCCTCCGTGTTTCTGGTGGGTCACGTCGATTATGTGCGCGTCGTTCGGCTGCTGCCCTTGGGTCCGGATCGAACCGAAATGCGCGTCGAGTACTTGTTCTTGCCGCAAACCCTGGCTGATCCGCAATTCGACATCCGCAACGTGGTGGATTTCACCAACCGAGTGATGACCGAGGACGCGGAAGTCTGTGAGCTCAATCAATCGGGCCTGCGCGCAGGGCCGCACGTGCGCGGCGTTGTGATGCCCGAAGAATACGTCATACGCCAATTCCATGAGTGGCTGCGCGCTGAACTGGCGCGCGTTTAGACGAGCCGTCGCGGCCTCGGGAGTCCTGCTCTGTGCGGCCGCCTGCGGCGGACGGCACCCGGCGTCCGAAGAACGGGTATTGCATATCTATAACTGGGCCGACTACATTGGACACGGCACCATCGCGGAGTTCGAGCGCCGCACCCACATAAAGGTCGTCTTGCGTGCACGCTTGTATCTGCCTGCGGAGCTCGGCGCGGACTACGATCGGCTACGTACCCGCGTTTGGACGCACATCAAGACGGGGCAATAGCGCAATGGCACGTATGTTCATCATGATCCTCGGAGCGTTCATCTTGTCCGACACCGCCAACGCCGTGATTCAACCGTCCGAGTGGCACCGCGCCTCGATTCATGGCCATCCAATCTACTATGCGATGCAAGGCGATGGTCCTCCGCTGTTGCTGTTGCATGGTGGGGGCGATTCCGGCGAACATTCGTTCGCCCGGCAACTTGGCGTCTTCGCAGAGCGCCATCGCATCGTGGCGCCCGATCAGATGGGCCAGGGCCGCACGCCGGATGCGCCAGGTCCGCTCACATATACGGGAATGATGGATGACACGGCGGCGTTGCTGCGGCATTTGCACCTCACGAACGTCGATGTGGTGGGGTTTAGCGACGGAGGAATCCTCGCGCTGATGCTTGCCGTGCGCCACCCGGAACTGGTGCGGCGGCTCGTGATCAGCGGCGTCAATGTCGCTCCCGAGGGCCTGAACTCCGACGATCTAGAGGAGCTGCGCGCGACGCAGATCCCCAAGCCCCGCACCATGGATGAAAAACTTGCACACCTATGGCTGACTTCTCCCACGGAATCGGAACTGAGCCTCACGATGCTGGCACGAATCGTACAGCCGGTGCTGCTGATCTCCGGCGACCGGGATGCGATCACGCTCGAACATACTCTGAAAATTTTTCATGCGCTGCCGGATGCGGAGCTATGCGTCTTGCCGGGGACGGATCACGCCACTTTTGCGGGCCGGTCGGAATGGCTTAATCCGATCATCAACGCTTTTCTGGCCCGCTCGCTGAAATAGCGGCATTCATAGTCCGCGATTCGACCACCAGCCGGCGCCGAAAAGGGCCACCATGATCAGTGACGAGACCACTTTGATGATCGTTCCAAAGATCAAACCGACCCAGGCACTCAGGCCGACATGGGTCGAGCGCAGGACGCTGTTGCCGGCGGAAAGTTCGCCGAGCACAGCGCCGAGAAAGGGACCTAGGAGGAGGCCCGGCAGCCCAAAAAAAAGGCCGACCAACGTACCGAGCAAAGCGCCCCACACCGCTCGAGGGCTGGCCCCGACCCTTTTCGCGCCCATTGCACCTGCGAGCAAGTCCAAAGTAACTCCGGCTGCGCCGACGAAGGCGATGGCAGCCAGCCACCATGCGCCGACGTGGCGGTAGCCATCCACGCTGGCTATCAGCCAAATGCCGCCAAAAATCAATGGAATGCCCGGCAGGGCCGGCAAAATCGCGGCGCCGAGCCCGGCAGAGATGAGAATCGTTCCGATGGCATATAACGCGATGTCCATGTGCGGTTTCAGTCTCCTAGATGCTGCAAGAGGCCCATTTTGAGACCTGCAGCGTGTATTTCCAGGTCTTGGAAATGTAGAGTTGCGCCCCCATAAAGGAACCTGCCGGGACAAGCGTTTCGGCAGGAAGAAATGTAAAATTCAGGAGATCGGAACATGATTGGAATGGTAGCCCGATGGGGCCATAACACGTTGTTGATTGCGTTAGCGCTGATGACGTTGGTACTTTTTTTCGGTTTGATGAAATAGCGATTGGAGGGCACGCGCCGCAGCGCGTGCGCCTCACGGCGCCGTGGCGATTGGTGAGTCTTCGAGGTCAGCCGCTTTGAGACCCTTGGATTTCCACAGCACCCGGCCGTAGTAGCACGCATAATATCCGGCCAGCACAAAAATAATTCCCACGGTGAGAGGACTCCTCATCATCGAATCGGGCGCGACGAACACGACCACTGCGGCAAGCAGAAATGGTACTGCGCTGCCCGCCAAGATCATGAATACTACTCTATCGATGAGCCGTGAATCCGCAATTGGGACTTTCCGAGGTGAACTCACGCGCGCAGTGGGTCCCTGGTCTGCGATGGCCGTCAATGTCGCCAACATGATCGGCACCGGCATTTTCCTCAAGAGCCGCGTCATGACGTGCAATGTCGGCAGCGCGAAGACCGTTCTGGTGGTGTGGCTCGCGGCTGGATTGCTGGCCCTGGCTGGGACGTTTTCGTATTCGGAAATTGCAGCGATGATGCCGGAGGCGGGAGGCGACTACGTCTATCTGCGTCGCGCCTATGGACGCCTGGTCGGTTTTCTTTATGGCTGGGTGTCGTTCACCGTTGCGCGGGCCGGATCGCAGGCCGCCTTGGCGGTGGGGCTTGCCATTTTCATGAATGTGGCTCTCGGCGACGCCTTGGGCCGTTGGCATGTCGAAACGGCAGCGTTCCACCAGCAGCTGACCTTGAGCGGCTTGACCCTGGTCGCTTTAGCATCCATTTGGACCGTGGCGCTGATCAACTGTGCTTCGGTGGCTGCCGGCGGCCGCATGGCGCTCGCACTTACGATTGCCAAAGTGGGATTGGTTCTCAGCGTCGGGATCGGAGCCTTTCTATTCGCCGCCGGGGATTGGAGTCACTTCGCGCAGTCGGCCCTCGGCGGCGCGTGCGAAGGCGTGTCGCTCGGCGCGCGCGGCGGAATTGCCGGCTTCGGCGCGGCCATGCTTGGTGCTTTGTGGGCCTATGATGGCTGGCAAAACGTAGCGCCGCTCGCCGGTGAAATCAGGGATCCACAGCGTAACCTGCCGCGAGCCTTCGTCGGCGGAACGCTGGTGGTCGCGGCACTATATTTGTTTGTCAATGCCGCCTACTACTACGCGCTTTCGCCGCTGGACGTTGCGAGCGTCGCCGCGAGCTCGTCGGTCGCCACCGAAGTGCTGAAGCGATTTCTTGGACCAATGGCCGTTTCGATGACCGCCATCGCCCTCATGGTGTCCTCGTTCGGAGCGCTGCACGCAAGCGTGCTCGCCAATTCGCGCATTCCCTTCGCGATGGCGCGCGACGGATTGTTCTTTCGCAGCTTGGGGCGGCTCTCGCCGCGCTCGAATGTTCCGGCCCGGGCGATCTTAGCGCAGGCCGCGTGGGCGAGCGTGCTCGCTGTCTCCGGCTCCTACGATACCCTCACCGACTCGGTCATCTTCGCTTCCTGGCTGTTCTACGGATTGGTGACCGCCTCATTGTTCGTGTTCAGGAAAAAGATGCCGGATGCCGCCCGGCCATACCGTGCATTCGGTTATCCCGTGGTTCCCGCCGTTTTCGTGTTGGTGACGGCGGCGCTGCTGATCAACACTTTCGTGGCGGCACCACGCGAGGCGCTGCGGGGCGTAATCGTGCTCGCAGCCGGTCTGCCGTTTTACTGGTATTGGGCGCGCCGCCTGCGCTGACCGTGCGCCGTGCCTTTTACTCCGGCGGCAGATCGAATACCAACACTTCGGCGTCACGGGGATCACTCAGCCCCAGCGGCGCACCGTCGGTGATCCGCAATGCGTCGCCGGCCTCGAGTGAGGTGCCGTTGGCCATCAGTCCGCCGCTCGCTACGTGCAGGTAGATGCGCCGGCCGCCCACCGTCTTGAGTTCCGCTCGCTCGTTGCCGCTGAAGAGCCCGGCATACACTTTCGCATCCTGGTGAATCAGCAAGGATCCATCCGCGCGATCCGGAGAGACGATGAGCCGCAGGC
>JBBROC010000046.1:0-25003 GCA_038229815.1 Steroidobacterales bacterium
GCAGAGGATTAACACCCCTGACCTGCAGCCGCAATTGCGCGATGGTGCTGGCGTAGCCGCCCAACAGGATCCTCGCACGATCCGCGCTCTTGCGAGTTTGCGAATCGGCGCTGTCCGCGATCAGCAGCACCGGCGCGGGCATCCCTGCGGTAAATCGCGGGCCGTATTCCTGCGGAATAATCAGCACGACTTGCGCGGTGCCGCCACGAACGGCGGCTCGAGCCTCCGTCGCCGACAGGCGCGTCTTAACCAGCTTGGCGCCGCGTCCTTCGAGATAGTGAGTAAGCCCCGGCGCGTATTCAGTGCCCGATATCGTAAGCGTAAGGGGCTCGTCCGACTCCACGAGGCTTTGAGTGAGGGTGCGCGACACCATGAGACCGAACAGCAGGGGGCCGAACAGGGGGCCGAACAGCAGGGCCGAGATGAGCGTGCGCCGATCGCGCAGGTTTTCGACAAATTCCTTGCCGAAGACAGTGAAGAGTGCATGCATCAGCTGACCCCTTCGGTCTCGCCCAGGACTTGCAGGAAGGCCTCTTCCAACGAGGCCGCGGCGCTCTGCTGCCGAATCGATTCGACGGTCGCGTCCGCGAGCACCTTGCCATGCCCTATGATCACGACTCGATCACAGAGCATCGCGACCTCTTGCATCACGTGCGAGGAGAACAACACGCATCGGCCCTGCGCCTTCAAGGCAAGCAGCATTTCGCGCAAACTCCTGATCGCCATCACATCGAGGCCGTTGGTCGGTTCATCGAGCACGATATTGCTGGGGTCGTGAATCAAGGCTCGCGCCAGCGCAACCTTGATGCGCTGTCCTTGCGACAAGCCTTTCGCGCGGCGCTCGATGAAACTATCCATGCCGAGAATGTGAGAAAGTTCGGCGGTTCGCGACCGTACCCGATCGCGGCCGATGCCATGCAGGAAACCAAAATATTGAATGTTCTCGCGCGCCGTCAGATTGCCGTAAAGTCCGGCCGCATGCGGCAAGACGCCCAAATGCGAGCGAGCTTTCGAAGTCTCGCCGCGAATGTCGATACCGTCGATGCAAGCCTTACCGCTGTCCGGCGTCAGCACTCCGTACAGCATGCGCAGACACGTGGACTTGCCCGCGCCGTTGGCGCCCAGGATGCCGGTGATCTCGCCGTCGCGTGCAATGAAGGATACGTCGCAGACAGCGTCTATGGCACCGAAGCGCTTGCTCAAATTCGTTGCCTCGATCATGGCGCGGGTCCCGTCATGCTCACGAAGAACGGCGCCGCGCGGTGCCCATCGAGGCACGTTGCATCGAGCTTCTCGGGCGCCGCGGTGTCGAGAAACTGCGCCATCAACTTCGGTATGCAACCGGTGCTAACCTGGCCATGCCCTTCACCGCTCAACACCAAGTGCCGATGCCGAAGAAAGCCGCGGGCCGCGCGCTCCGCACCAGCGGGTGGCGTCACCGGATCCGCCTCGCCGGACAACAACAACGTCGGGATGCCGCTGGCCAAGGGGCTATGCAGGTCCGCATCGACCGGCCCGCGCGGCCAGAGCTTGCAAATCTCCACCAGCGCGTCGAGTTGATCCGTTCCCTGATAGGTTCGCTCGACCGCTGCGCGGTCGATGCTGGCGGCAGCGAAGAACGGCACGTCCTCACTGCAGATCACCGTGTTTTGCATTCCGGTCGCGAGCAGTTCGGCCACTTGACGCGAACTCATGACGGTCTGCGCGGCGAGCGGAGCCAGGGCGCCCTCCGCGGCCCGATGGAGCAGAGTCGGCAGCAGCGAGGCTTGAGCGGCGCTGTACGAAAGAAAGCGCAGGCCGGCGCTCAGCATGTCGCGGCTGAATTCGATTTTGAGCGGCGAGCCGTTGTTCGGATCATCGATCGTGATCGGCGATGTGGTTGGTCCGAACTGCCGGCGCAGGGTTTCAATGTCTTGCTTAAGGTCCGGGTAGGCGGCGGTGCAATCGGGGGACTTCTCGCAACGCGTGACGATGAGATCCAGCGCGCGCTGCCCGTCCAGCGGCGTATCGGGCCCTAAGACTTGTTCCGGAAAGGTCACTCCATCCAGGATCACCGCATGGACCGTAGCGGGATACCGCCGCATGTAGAGCTGCGCCACCCGCGTCCCGTAAGAGACCCCATACAGATCGATAGCCCGAATATTGAGCGCCTCCCGCACCGCCGCGAGATCGGCCACCGCCGCGCTCGTGGTGTAGAAACGTACGCGCTCGCCGTACTTATGCAGGCAGGCCAAAGTGGCTTGCCGAAGTGCCGGCAGATCCTTGCCCACCGCTTGCCATTCAGCCGGGTATTCGCAGGATAGAGGCGCGGACTTTCCGGTCCCGCGCTGATCGACCAACACGATATCGTGATTGCGGTTGGCCCGGGTGAAGGCCGGGGCAATGCTCGTGTACATCGCGGTCGCGCCCTGTCCCGGGCCGCCTGCCAAGAGAAAGAGCGGCGGCGCTGCAGCGCGGCGGTTGAGTGCGGGCACTATCGCAACGCTCAGATCGATGGTGGCGCCGCCGGGATTGCTCCGATCCTCGGGCACTTTGAGCACGCCGCAGCGTGCGGCAATCGACGCCAATCGCAGCGGATGTTCGAGGCGGCATTCACGCAATGCCAATGCGGCGGCAGGCGCCGCAGCCCGCGCCACGGGCGACACGCTGAGGGCAAACCCAAGGCTCCCCACGGTGTGCCACACTAGGATTCTCCATCCACGCCGCATACGAATCTCCGACTTTTCCCGATTGTAGGGGATACGCTATCTATCCCCGTCCGTGAGTTGGTAGATTTGCGGCCTGGTTCGTCTTTAAGGGTAACCCATGACCGTGATTCGCGAAGGCGATGTGATAGCAAGCGTGGCCGATGCCTTGCAATACATTTCCTACTTCCACACACCTGACTTCATTCGCGCCATGGGTCGCGCTTATGACGTGGAACAAAGCCCGTCCGCCCGCGACGCGATCGCGCAAATACTCACCAATTCGCGCATGTGTGCCGAGGGCCATCGGCCGATATGCCAGGACACGGGCATCGTGGTGGTATTCGTGAAAGTGGGCATGGGAGTGCGTTGGGACGCGACGCGCGATCTCGAGGCGATGATCAACGAGGGGGTGCGGCAAGCCTATCTCAATCCCGAGAACAAGTTGCGCGCTTCGATTGTATCGGACCCCGCATTCAAGCGGTCCAATACCCGCGATAACACACCTGCGGTGATTCACGCCGAGTTCGTTCCGGGAGAGAACCTCGAGATTACCGTGGCCGCAAAAGGCGGAGGATCCGAAAACAAAGCCATGTTTGCCATGTTGAATCCCTCTGATTCGGTTGCCGACTGGGTGCTGGAAGTGGTGCCGGAAATGGGCGCAGGCTGGTGCCCGCCGGGAATGCTGGGGGTTGGTATCGGCGGCAGCGCCGAAAAGGCCATGCTGCTCGCGAAGAAATCATTGATGGACCCGATCGACATCGGCGACCTGATCGCGCGGGGGCCGAAAACAAAACTCGAAGAACTGCGCTTGGAAATATTCAAACGGGTCAATGCTCTGGGCATAGGCGCGCAAGGACTCGGCGGATTGACGACGGTGCTCGATGTGAAAGTGCTGGATTATCCTACCCATGCGGCGTCGTTGCCCGTGGCGGTCATTCCGAACTGCGCCGCCACCCGCCATATCCACTTCACGCTCGACGGCTCGGGTCCTGCGGTACTTGAGCCGCCGAGCTTGGACCTGTGGCCGAAGGTAACTTGGTCGGCCGATCCGAAGGCGCGGCGCGTGTCGCTCAACGGCTTGACGCGGGCAGAGATCGCAAGCTGGAAACCGGGAGAGATGCTGTTGCTGTCGGGCAAGCTCTTGACCGGGCGCGACGCGGCTCACAAGCGGATCTGTGCGCTGCTCGATGCCGGCAAGCCCCTGCCCGAGGGCCTGGATTTTCACGGCCGCGTCATTTACTACGTGGGGCCGGTGGACCCCGTCGGCGCCGAAATCGTGGGACCCGCCGGCCCAACCACTGCTAATCGCATGGATCGATTTACCGACACCATGCTGGGCAAGGCCGGCTTGCTCGCCATGGTTGGCAAGGCAGAGCGCGGGCCGGAGACTGTCGCGTCCATTGCCACGCACCGATCGGCTTATTTGATCGCGATCGGCGGCGCAGCGTTCCTGGTGTCGAACGCCATCCGAGCAAGCCGCATCGTGGCCTTCCCCGAACTTGGCATGGAGGCGGTATACGAATTCGAGGTCAGCGATATGCCGGTCACCGTGGCGGTGAGCTCGGACGGCATTTCCGTGCACGACACCGGACCGAAGGCATGGGCCGGAAAATTTGCCGGAATTCCAGTAGCGATCGAGTAAGCGGCGTGGTTCCCTGGCACTTTGGCGGCCGGCCGTTTAGAGTACGCGCCTCGCGGAAAATCGAGGAATAAGTGCGTTTCAGTACGGAATTCGGAGTGATCGTGATCGGCGGCGGGCATGCGGGTACGGAAGCCGCCCTTGCCGCTGCGCGCATGGGCCAGCGCACTCTGCTTTTGACGCACAATATCGAGACTCTCGGGCAAATGAGCTGTAATCCCGCGATCGGCGGCATCGGCAAGGGTCATTTGGTCAAGGAGATCGACGCGCTCGGCGGAGCGATGGCACTCGCAACCGACGAGGCCGGCATCCAGTTCCGCACCCTGAATTTGAGCAAGGGTCCCGCGGTGCGCGCCACGCGCGCGCAGGCGGATCGGCAGCTCTACAAGCGTGCAATTCGCCGCATGCTCGAGACGCAGGAGAATCTGACGCTGTTTCAGCAAGAGGCGGCCGATCTCAAAGTCGAGGGCGACCGCGCGGTGGGCGTCGTCACGCAAAGCGGTATCGAGTTTCGTGCGCGTGCCATTGTTTTGACCGTGGGTACGTTCTTGGGAGGGAAAATCCACGTCGGCTTGGAAAGCCATCCCGGTGGCCGCGCCGGCGATCCCGCGTCCATAAGCCTCGCCGCCCGCCTGCGCGAACTTCACTTGCGCGTGGGCCGGCTGAAGACTGGAACGCCGCCGCGAATAGACGGCCGCAGCATCGATTTCTCCGTGATGCGTGAACAGCACAGCGATGATCCGCGCCCTGTTTTTTCATATCTGGGTGCTCGCAATCTGCATCCGCGGCAGCTCCCATGCCATATCACTTCCACCAATGAGCGGACCCACGACATCATTCGCGCCGCCACCGCGCGCTCACCGCTATTCTCCGGCTTGATCGAAGGCGTCGGGCCCCGCTACTGTCCGTCGGTAGAGGACAAGGTCGTGCGATTTGCGGACAAGCATTCGCATCAGATTTTCGTCGAGCCCGAAGGGCTGGACACTTACGAGTTCTACCCGAACGGCATCTCCACCAGTTTGCCGTTCGACGTGCAACACGAGTTCGTGCGCACGATCAAGGGATTCGAGCGTGCACACATCACGCGGCCGGGCTACGCCATCGAGTATGATTTCTTCGATCCGCGTGACCTCAAATTCAGCTTGGAAAGCAAGTTTCTTTCCGGCTTGTTCTTCGCCGGTCAGATTAACGGCACCACGGGCTACGAGGAGGCTGCGGCGCAAGGCTTGCTAGCCGGTGCCAACGCGGCGCTCATCGCCGATGGGCGCGCTGCATGGTGGCCGAAAAGAAGCGAGGCTTACCTTGGCGTGCTGATCGACGATCTGATCACACGCGGGGCTCCAGAGCCGTATCGCATGTTCACCAGCCGCGCTGAATACCGCCTGAGCTTGCGCGAAGACAACGCGGATCTGCGCCTCACCGCGGTGGGCCGGGAACTCCGTCTGGTCGATGACGTACGCTGGACTTTTTTCCAGCGCAAGCGCGCGGCCGTTGCGGATGAATTGTCGCGCCTGGCCGCGACGGTCGTGCGCCCCGCACAGGTCGACTCGGGTCTGCTCGCCAAGCTGGGCTCGCCGCTGGTGCATGAGGCACGTGCCTTGGACTTGTTGCGCCGCCCGGAGTTGGCTTACGAGGATTTGAATCACGTTGCTCGCTGGGGGGCGCCCCCTCTGGACGCCGACCCGCAACTCTGCGCCGGCTTGACATGGCGCGACGATGAGCGCTTGGCGAGCCAAGTGAAGTTGCAAGTCGAGGTCCACGCCAAATATTCGGGGTATCTCAAGCGGCAGACCGATGAAATCGAGCGGCAGCAGCGGAATGAGGATTTGCGCCTGCCGGCGAATATCGATTACGCCGCCGTCAGCGGCTTGTCGAACGAGGCGCGCGAGCGGCTACGGGATGTGCGTCCGGAGACTTTGGGTCAAGCCGCGCGAATCCCAGGCTTGACACCGGCCGCGCTGTCGCTGTTGCTGGTGCATCTCAAGAAACGCGACTGCGCGGCCTGAAGTTCGGCGCCGCGTTGCAGCTGCCGCGTCCCGGTTGGTTGCTGTTGGGGGCGGCGGCAACGAGCGCGATTCTGGCGCTGCCCTGGAGCGCATCGGAGCGAGGGCACGGCGACATTGCGCCGCAAGTGCCCGCCCTGGTCTTACGCCGCGGCAACGGTGCTGAACCGGAGAGTCTGGACCCGCATAGTGCGCGTTCCGAGGCGGCACTCACGATATTGCGTGATCTATACGAGGGCTTGACAGAGATCGGCCCTGACGGTACGCCCATCTTGGCGGCCGCAGATCGATGCGAGATTTCCGCCGACGGCATCACCTATCGAATTCACCTTCGCGAGCATGCAAGCTGGTCGAACGGCGAGCCTCTGGTTGCCGAAGACTTCGCCGCCGCGTGGCGGCGGCTGGTGGACCCGCGAACGGGCGCGCAGTACGCGCAGTTGTTGGCGCCTATCCAGGGAGCCGAGGCGATCACCAAAGGCTTGGCGGATTCTTCCACCCTGAGCGTACATGCGATCGATTCGGCGACGCTCGAGGTGCGCCTCGGCCGCCCCACCCCGTATTTCTTGGGCGTATTGGCGCACCCGGCAACGTTTCCCATCAATCGGCAGGCGCTCGCGCGCCACCCCTCGGGCTTTGCCAAGCCAGGAGTCATGGTATCTAACGGCGCCTTCGTACTGACGCGCTGGGATTTCGGTTCGCACCTGGTTGCCGTACGCAACCGCCATTACTGGAACGACGCCGCCACTCGCGTCGACGGAGTCGAGTATTACTCCATCACGGAACCTGCCGCGGAGTTGCGCGCTTTCAGATCCGGCGCACTGGACGTGACCTCTACCATTCCCGGCGCCCAGTTCGAGTGGATCAAGCAGCATTTGGGACCGGAATTGCGCCTCGCTCCCCAGCTCGGCGTGTACTACCTAGGCTTGAATTTCCTTAGGCCTCCATTTGCGACCTCGCCCGCGCTGCGCCAGGCCTTGTCGCTGGTGATAGACCGCGAGCGCTTGGTGCAGTCGGTGACGGGGACCGGCGAGCAGGCTGCATACACCTTCGTGCCGGTTCAGACCTTTAATTATTCGGCTCCGGTGCCGGAATACGCTGGCTGGCCGATGTCGCATCGCATCGAGCGGGCCCGGCAATTGCTGGCTGACTCGGGTATGTTGAAATCGCCGCCGTCGATCGAGCTGCGCTACAACAGCAGTGAACTGCATGGCCGCATCGCGGTCGCCGTCGCGAGGATGTGGAAGCAAACGTTGGGAATAGACACGACGCTGCGCGCCGAAGAATTCAAGGTGCTGCTGCAGGACATCGATCGCGGGGATGCGACTCAGGTATTTCGTGCCAGCTGGCTTGCAGACTACGATGATGCCTACAGCTTCTTGCAGGTGCTGCAGAGCGGATTCGGCATCAACTTGCCGCGATATTCCAACGCCGCATACGACGATTTCTTGGCGCGAGCGGAAAACGAACTCGATCCCGGCCGCCGCCGCTCGCTGCTGGAGAAAGCGGAGCAAGTGATGATCGCCGATCAGCCGCTCATTCCGCTCTATTTCTACGTTGCGAAGCATCTCGTCAGCCTGCACGTCAAGGGTTGGCGCGACAATGCGATGAATGTCGTTTACAGCAAGCAGCTCTCGAAGGATCGTGTTCAAATCGGTCCATGAGGCCATGGTTCTAGGTTCATGGCGGCAAAAATGGGTTTTGGGTGGCATTTTCTTCCTCCACTCTTTAACATCAGCGCTCCATTTGGGGCCCCCCGCCCGGAGAATTAGATGCTTTCTCGATCGAATGCCCTTGCGTGGCTATGCAGCGCGTTGAGCTTGAGTTGGTCGCTTGGCGCCCATGCAGCGGGCAATCCGGTGGCCGGCAATCCGGCCGCCGGCGAAAAGAAATTCTACACCTGCTACGGATGCCACGGCCTCGAGGACTATAGAAACGCGTATCCGGACTACACCGTTCCGAGGCTACGGCACCAACATGCCGCTTATATCGTCGCGGCCTTGCAGGAGTATCGCAGCGGCGATCGGCCGCATCCGACCATGCATGCCCAGGCGGTGTCGTTGTCCGATCAAGATATGCAGGACATCGCCGCCTATCTGCAGGGCCCTGAACCTATAAAACCGACCGCGGCCGTGGCCGGAAAACCTCCGAAGCAAGTCGCCGCCTGTGCTGCCTGTCACGGCGAGAACGGTCTCGGCGTCGCGGCGCCGCTGACGCCGAAGCCGGCGGTGCTCGCGGGTCAACACGAGGATTATCTGGAGCAAGCGCTCGCTGCTTATAGGAATGGCCGCCGCAAGAATGTCGTGATGAACGGCATGGCGAAGCTGCTCACCAGCGACGAAGATGTCAGAATCGCGGCGGCTTATTTCGCGAATCAACACTCTGCCTTGGCTACGGCCACGACCGGCAGCAAGTAGCAAGCGGGTTATTTGCCCAGGGCGATCAGGAACTGCGCGAACGTTCTATAATAAGCGTCGCGGTTCTGTTTTTTCAGAAAGCCGTGACCCTCGTCGTCGGCCTCTAGATACCATACCTCGCCGCCCCTGCTGCGGACGCGATTGACGATCTGCTCCGCTTCGCTCAGGGGCACCCGCGGATCGTTCTTGCCGTGCACGATGAGCAGTGGCCTCGAAATGCGCTCTGCATTCGTCAGCGGTGAAATTCGCCGAAGGAATGCACGCATGTCGGGATCGCGTTCGTCGCCGTACTCCGCGCGGCGTTGATTCTGCCGATACGGGGCGGTGTTGCTCAGAAAGCTGACCAAGTCGGTGATTCCTGCCATATCCACGCCCCCGCGCAGGCGATCGCTGAAATCGACCATGGTCGCCAGCGTCAAATAACCGCCATAAGACCCGCCGGCCACGACCACGTGCCTCGCGTCAAACGTCTTTTGCAGACCGAGCCAGATGAGGAGTGCGCCGACGTCCTTCACGGCATCCTCGCGCAACATGCCGTTGTCGAGCGCCAAGTAGCTCTTCCCGTAACCCGAGGAGCCGCGCACGTTGGGAGCGAGGACTGCGAAACCCAGTTCGTTGACCACATACTGCAGCCACGGATCGAAGCCGGGGCGAAACTGCGATTCGGGCCCGCCATGCAAGGTGATGAGGACGGGGTGCGGACCTGCGCTCGCCGGTTCATAGACATACAGTGGAATCTGCCGCTGCCTCCCGTCGATCCGGTCGAATGTCGGGTACTGCGTGACCCGCGGCGTCGCGAACTTGGTCGGGTCGACCGGGCCGGACTCGCTGTGCGTCCAAGCTTCCAATCGATTCGACGAGATGTCGAGGACGAAGGCATCGCGCGGCCGCGTCGGCGCCTCGAATCCGAAGGCAAGTCGATTGCCCGCGGCGTCAAACCTCAAGGAGCCGATGATGCCCGCCGGAGCAATTCTCGGCGGTATCAGGTCTTGATGCGAGCGTAAATCGAGGATGTTGAGTTTGTCGATGCCGGCCTCGTTGCTCACGTAGGCCAGGTAATGCCCGTCGCGCGAAATCGCCAGTTCTTCGATGTCCCAAGAAACATGGCCGGAGACCACAAGCTTCTCGCCGCTGAAGAGATTGACGTAGCGCAGCTGCGCAAACTCGCCGTCGCGGTTCGAAATCAAGTAGACGCCCTGGCCATCGCGCGAGAATTTGGCGCCCGCGATCCCGACCTTCACGGATCCCGTCTCCACCTCGCGCTTTTGCCCCGAGCTCAAATCCACCACATACAAGTATGCTTCCGAAATGGACAGGTACTTGAGCACGAGGAGCTTGCGGTCATCCGGTGACCAATCCAGGGGATACCAGGCGGCGGCGTCGCCGGCGACTGCGAGCCGCGGCAGCGACCCGGCTTCCGGTTCGACGATGTCGATGTCATAGCTGACTCCGTCGCGTGCGGTGCTGAAGAAGGCGACTTCGCGCCCGGCGTTCGACCACACAGGACCGCCGTTCATAGACTTGCCGTCGGTCAAGAGCTTCGCCGCAGGCTCGCCCAGGCGCTGATAATAAAGTTGGGAGTTCTCGTTGCCGGCCACGTCCTTGAGATACACGTAGGCGCTGCGGCCGGGGTCGGGCGAAAATGCGGCCTGGGTGACCGGCTCGCGCAGAAACGTAAGCTGGCGGCGCTCTCCCCCCGGCCGTTCCACGAGGTGAAGCTGATCGACATCGCCGAAACGGGTGGTGATCAACAACTGACCTTGCGGCGAAAAGCCGAGCGGAATCGCCTGGCGCGCATTTAGATAGGAGTCCAATTTCTCGCTCAAACCCGCCGCGGGTTCGGGAATGTTGTCAAACACGAGATTGCCGCGTTCGACCCGTGGAAGCGCGGGAGCCGGATTCGCGAATAGCAACACCGCCGCCGACATCACCGCCGTCGACACCAAGGCCGCCGGCAATGGCAACAAATAAATTCGGGCCATGTTCCCTATGTTCTCACACCGCGGCGATAATGGGATCCAATGGCAGCCTATGAACATCTGATGAACTCCTACAACGTCGGCGACCAGCTCGACGACATCGGGAGCGCGGATCCGCCCGCCTACCTTCGCCGCTGCTTCGCCGAGGGCTACTCCGCGTCGGCGTTGTCCTGGAAACGGGTGCAGCAACTCGCCCTCTGCGCCATGGTCCTCGACGCCATCGCCAATGAGCGCGACTATGAGATTTTCGAGCGTGAACTGATCGCAGACTGGCGGATTCACTATTCCAGCGCGTGCACAAAATTGAAGATCACCGCTGCGCAGGCACTGCGCCGAGTTCTCGAGCGCGATCGGCCGCAAGACCCGAATGCCGTCGCGGAGCTCGAACAACTCGCCAGCAGCGTGGGCGGAGCGTGAATGCGCCTGCCCGCCGGCGGTGCTGCCGAAGTGCATTGCGTGCAGCGATGCTTGCGACATTGGCCGGCTGTCACACGGCCCCGCTGCTGCCCAACGGTGCCCAAACGCCCGCGCCCGCCACATCGGGGAACGATGCATCCTACGACTGGCACGGCCTTCTCGTCGCGCCGTTAGGCAGTCCGCTCAAGGAGGTTCCGATCTCGCTCCACGAGGTGTTGGTGTTTCGGGACGTAGGGCACGGCACCGCCGGCGTCGACGATGCGGAATGCTATGGCGCCGACGCTCCACCTCGCTTCCTCGGACGCATGCCTGCCAAGTATCTGCTTTGCTTCAAGCAAGACCGCTTGTCTCGCATCCAAGCGTCGGTGAGCCTGACGTCGGCTCAGGCGTCCGACGTCTTCGCGGCCGCCTGTGCGGGATGGCTCAAGCAGGCCGCCGAAAGTGCCTCGGGCCAGAGCAGCGAATGCGAGGGGCGCGACGGCGATATACGGTTCAGCGCACAAATGTCCGAGGGTGAATTGATCTCCATCACCCTCGATAGCGCGCCCGTCCGGTAAGCGACGATGCCCGTGAAACGCGAGACTGAACTGGAACTACTCAGCGCGGGCGCACGCGAGCTAAGGATCGACCTGAATGCGTCGGGCGCCGCGGCCTTGCTCAAGCTCGTGGACGAACTCGAACTCGGCAACTCGCAATTCAATCTGACGGCGATCCGCGACCGCTTGGGAATGCTTCGCAAACATGTCCTCGACAGCCTTAGCTTGCAGCCCTACCTGCGCGGCGGCCGTATCGCCGATATCGGGACTGGCGCGGGCTTTCCCGGCTTGCCGCTTGCCATCCTGAACCCTCGTCGCGGCTTTACCTTGGTAGAGGCCACCGGCAAGAAGGCGCGATTCGTGCAGCAAACGTCTTTGCGCCTGGGCTGCGGTAATGTTCGAGTAGAGCACTCGCGAGCGGAAAACTACAGGCCCTTCGAACTTTTCGATACAGTGATGGCGCGGGCTCTGTCGTCCCTGGCCGACTTTGCCGCCTATGCCGGTCACCTGTGTGCTCCGGACGGGCGCTTGCTGGCGATGAAGGGAAAGCGCCCGGACGAGGAAATCTCGGCGCTCCCCAAATCGTTTCGGGTGCTCGCGGTGCACCGCCTCAAGGTGCCGGGGCTGGACGACGAACGGCATCTGGTGGAACTCTCACCGGCCCACTTCGGGCCGGCCCGGCAGAAAACGAGCAGGTCATGAATCGGGTCATCGCAGTCGCAAACCAAAAAGGCGGAGTCGGCAAGACCACCACCGCGGTCAATCTCGCCGCGTCGCTGACTGCCACCAAGCGGCGCGTGTTGCTGATCGACCTCGATCCTCAGGGCAATGCCACCATGGGGTGCGGAATCGACAAGCATTCACAAGCTCGCACGAGTTGCGATGTGTTGCTTGGCGATTGCGCGGCCATGGAGGCGCTGGTTCCGGTCGAATACGGCGGGTTCATGTTGATGCCGTCCAACCAGGACCTTACGGCGGCGGAGGTCCGTCTTCTCGGCATGATCACAGGCCGGGAATTCAAATTGCGCAATGCGCTGAAACCCGTGCGCGAGAATTTCGACGTCATCCTGATTGACTGTCCGCCGGCGCTCAATATGCTGACGTTGAATGCGTTGGTGGCGGCGGATTCGGTCATGGTCCCCATGCAATGCGAGTACTACGCGCTTGAGGGCTTGAGCTCCCTGGTGCAAACCATCGAGCAGATTCGGAGCAGCATCAATCCGGATCTTGCGATCGAAGGACTGCTCCGCACCATGTTCGACCCCCGCAACAACCTGTCGAACGAGGTTTCCGCGCAGCTGATCGAACACTTCGGCGACAAGGTGTTTCGCACCATGATCCCGCGAAATGTGCGCTTGGCCGAGGCCCCGAGCTTCGGCAAGCCGGCACTCTTCCACGACAAGGAGTCACGCGGCGCACTGGCCTATCTGGCGCTCGCGGGCGAGATGATCCGCCGCGACGATCAGCCACCCGCGCCCGAGCCGGCGCCCGTATAATCGGCGGCACTGGTGGAATCGGCATCATTCTCTGGAATTTGACGCATGTCCGTTAAAAAGCCGTCTTTAGGCCGTGGTCTCGCCGAGCTCTCTCCTTTGCTCGCGAGGCGCGCAGGCCCGAATCCCTTCGAGCCTGTGGCGCCGCCGGCAGCCGTGCTCGCCGGCGACCGGTTGGCCAGTTTGCCGGTCGATTTGCTCCAGCGCGGGAAATTCCAGCCGCGCGTCGACATGCGCCCTGAAACCTTGAGCGAGCTTGCGGATTCGATCAAATCGCAGGGCTTGGTGCAGCCCATCCTGGTGCGCCCCTTGGCAGGACGCAGCCCCGGCGAATCGCAGCGCTATGAGATCATCGCCGGCGAGCGGCGTTGGCGCGCGGCGCAAATGGCGGGGCTCTCGGAGATCCCGGCGGTGATTCGCGACGTGCCCGACGAGGCTGCCGTTTCGATGGCACTCATTGAAAATATTCAGCGCGAAGATCTGAACCCGTTGGAAGAGGCGGGCGCGCTGCTGCGCCTGGTCGAGGAATTCGGATTGACTCATCAGGCGGCCGCCGAAGCCGTGGGACGCTCGCGCGCTGCTGTGAGTAATTTGTTGCGGCTCATGGAGCTTGCTGACGAGGTGAAAGAGTTGCTCGAACAACGGCGCATCGAAATGGGCCACGCGCGGGCGATCCTCGGGCTTGCTTCGAGGCGGCAGCAGATCGAGGTAGCCGGACTCGTTGCTGCAAAATCGCTTTCCGTACGGGAAACCGAGGCGTTGGTGCGTCGCATCATGAATCCGCGTCCCGCCCATGAGGGATCCAGAGCCGCGGTGGATCCCGATATCCATCGTCTGGAACGTGAGCTGGCCGACAAGTTGGGGGCCAAGGTGGCGTTTCAGCACACGGCCGGAGGCAAGGGAAAACTCGTCGTGAGCTACAACAGCTTGGACGAACTCGAGGGCATTCTCACGCACATCCAGTGATGCAGGAAACGCCTTGATGCAGGGGGGCGGCCTCTCTATAATGCGCGCGGCTGTTTAGACTGGCGACGGCTCATATGTGCAAATCGAAGGTAGCGCGCCGTTCGCCCGGCCGACGCAACGCGTCGACATCGATCCGGCTCCCTTCGCGATGAGTGACGTGCTGATTCGCGGCAAGCGGCTGGTCGTTCAGATCGTGCTGCTGCAAGCAGGTTGCGCAGTGCTCGTCGCGTCACTGTTTCTTGTGTTCAAAGGCGCATCGGCCGGCCTTGCGGCACTGGTCGGTGGATTGATCGTGGCCGTAGGAAGCGGTGTGCTGGGTTGGCGCGCATTCAAGCCGGGGATCGCCGGAGCCGCCACGCTCGGCGCGGCGATGTATGCCGGTGTGGCGCTGAAATGGTTGTGGATCGCGCTCGCGTTATATGTGGCGCTCGCGCGCTTGAAACTGGGAGTACCGCCGTTATTGATTGGAATGGTAGGCGCGCAGTTGGGATATTGGGTCGGTCTGCTTCGGCTCAAATGATTGGGGACTTATGCGGTTTGGAATGATCACTGAAGAAGACGTATCGGGCGGTGTAACGGGCTATATCAAGCACCACCTCACGCATCTCACCGTGGATCCGGGGCACGGTAAATTTTGGGCTATCCACCTGGACAGCGTATTTTCTACCCTCTTTCTTTCCGCTGTATTGATCTTGGTCCTTTCAATGGCCGCGAGGCGCGCCACCAGCGGCGTGCCCGGCAAATTGCAGGCGGCGGTCGAGGCGTTGGTGGACTTCGTCGACGGCATGGTGAAGGACACCTTTCACGGGTCAAACAAATTCATCGCACCGCTGGCGATTACCATTTTCTGTCTGGTGTTCCTGGAAAACTTCATGGACATTCTCCCCGTCGACGCACTGCCTGCCGCAGCAAAAGCCTTCGGCGTGGAGCACCTGCGCACGGTGGCCACAGCCGATATCAACACCACGGTCGGCATGGCGCTCGGCGTATTTCTGCTGATTCAATGGGTCGGAATCACACATAAGGGCTTCCGCGTTTTCCTCGGCGAGTTCTTTACCGCACCGTTTCATGCACATGGCACGGTGATGAAGGTAGTGCTGGCGCCGGTTAATTTTCTATTTCGCTTGATCGAGGAAGCGGTAAGGCCGCTTTCGCTGTCGATGCGGTTATTCGGCAATATGTATGCTGGCGAACTCATATTCCTGCTGATCGCATGCTTCACTCTCGGCGCCACCCTGAATCATGCGTCAACGTACCTTCTCGGCGCCGGACAGTTCATTGCCGGGGTGGTGTGGACTGGCTTTCACTATCTCATCATTACTCTGCAGGCCTTCATTTTCATGGTGCTAACCATTGTGTACGTGGGCATTGCGGCCGAGAAACACTAGATTCGATTCACTTTCAGATTCCTAAAGACCGGAGACAATAATGGACAATGTGACCCAAATCGCTCAACTCATGAGCGCCACCGTGATTGCAGCAGGCCTGGTGATCGGCTTGGGCGGTGCGGGTGCCGCCATCGGCTTCGGCATCCTGGGCGGCAAGTTTCTCGAGAGCTCAGCGCGTCAGCCGGAACTCACCAACATGCTGCAAATCAAGATGTTCATCGTTGCCGGCTTGCTGGATGCAGTGCCAATCATCGGCGTGGCTGTGGGCTTCCTGCTGCTTTATGCCAACCCTTTCTTGGGCACTTTGGGCGTCAAGTAGTCCAGCGGACGCCTGACGGGCGGCACGAGGAGCAAGCATATGGACTTAGCACTTACGCTGGTCATCCAAGGGGTGGTGTTTTTCCTGGTTGCCTGGGGCGTGATGAAATTCATCTGGCCCCACATCATGGAGGTCATCGAAACGCGGCAGAAAACCATTGCCGCCGGTTTGGCTGCCGCCAGCAAAAGCGAGAAAGATTTGGAGAAAGCCGAGGCGCGGTCGAAAGACATCATCCGCGAAGCGCGCGATCGCGCAGCCCAAATCGTTGATATGGCGGGCAAGCGCTCGAACGAAATCGTCGAGGAAGCCAAGCACACGGCCGCGAGCGAAGCGCAGCGCCTGGTGTCTCAGGCACACGATGAAGTTGCGCGAGAAAGCTCGCGCGCCCGCGAAGACTTGGCGCGCGAGGTGGGCCAGCTCGCAGTCGAAGGTGCATCGCGCTTGTTGGAACGAGAGATCGATCCTCAAACTCACGCCGAGTTGCTCGATAAATTGGCGGCCGAGGTTGCCCGTGGCTGAGCGAGCAACCATTGCCCGGCCTTATTCGAAAGCGGCGTTCGAATATGCGGGCGCTGCGAATGCTTTTGCGGAGTGGTCGGACGGGCTGGAGGCGGCTTCGGCGATCGTCGCCGATCCGCGCGTCGCGGACCTCACCAAGAGTCCCGAGTTGACCCCGGCCGACCTTTCCGCCCTCATCATCGACGTCGCGGGCGCTAGGTTCGATGACCGTATGAAGAATTTCGTGCGCGTGCTGGCAGAGAATCATCGCTTGCTGCTGTTGCCGGAAATCGCCGCGCATTACGAGGTTCTGCGTTCAGCGGCCGAGAATACTGCTGACGTCGAGGTGGTCTCCGCCGTGCCGCTCAACCCTGCACAAGCCGGAAAACTGGAAGAGGCCTTGAGCAAGCGCCTGAAGCGCAAAGTGCGCATGCAAAACTCAGTGGATTCGACACTTTTGGGGGGCGCGGTGGTGAGGGCCGGGGATCTCGTCATCGACGGCTCGCTGAGAGGCCGCCTGGAACGACTCGCAACAGAATTGGGAAGATAAACAGATTTAGTTGCGGGTCCATGAGATTCGCAGCAAGAGGGTTGATATGTCCATCAAGGCTTCGGAAATCAGCGACCTGATCAAGGCTCGCATCGAGAAATTCCAATCCGCCACCGAGGCGCGCAATGTCGGCACGGTCGTGAGCGTGACCGACGGCATCGTACGCATTCACGGTCTCGCGGACGCGCGTTACGGCGAGATGCTCGAATTTGTAGGCAACACGTTCGGCCTCGCATTGAATCTCGAGCAGGACTCGGTGGGCTCGGTCGTGCTCGGCGACTACAAGCACATCTCCGAAGGATCCGTGGTCAAGACCACGGGCCGCATTTTGGAAGTTCCGGTGGGTCCCGAGCTTTTGGGACGGGTCGTCGACGCGCTTGGGCTGCCCATCGACGGCAAGGGCCCGGTGAACGCCAAGCTGAAATCGCCGCTCGAGCGCGTAGCGCCGGGCGTGATCTTCCGCAAAAGCGTGTCGCAGCCGGTTCAGACGGGGCTCAAAGCGATCGACGCCATGGTGCCGATCGGCCGCGGGCAGCGCGAGCTCATCATCGGCGACCGCCAGACCGGCAAGACCGCGGTCGCCATCGATACCATCATCAATCAAAAGGGCACCGGCGTTAAATGCGTTTATGTCGCCATCGGGCAGAAGCAGAGCTCGATCGCGAACGTTGTGCGCAAGCTCGAAGAGCATGGTGCCATGGGCCATACCATCGTCGTCGCCGCGTCGGCCTCCATGCCCGCCGCGATGCAGTACCTCGCGCCCTACGGGGGCTGCGCCATGGGCGAGTACTTCATGGACAACGGCGAAGACGCGCTCATCGTGTATGACGATTTGTCCAAGCAAGCCGTCGCCTACCGCCAGATATCGCTGCTCCTGCGCCGTCCGCCGGGACGCGAAGCATACCCAGGCGATGTGTTCTATCTGCATTCGCGGCTTCTCGAGCGCTCCGCCCGCGTCAACGAGGAGTACGTGGAGAAATTCACCAACGGCCGTATCAAGGGCAAGACCGGTTCGCTGACGGGTCTTCCCATCATTGAAACCCAGGCGGGCGACGTGACCGCTTTCGTGCCGACCAACGTGATTTCCATCACCGACGGCCAGATCTTTCTGGAAACCGACTTGTTCAACGCAGGCATGCGTCCGGCCATCAACGCCGGGATTTCGGTTTCTCGCGTCGGCGGCGCCGCGCAGACCAACATCATCAAGAAGCTGGGCGGCGGCGTCCGGCTGGCACTGGCGCAGTTCCGCGAGCTCGCCGCCTTCTCCCAGTTCGCCTCGGACCTGGACGAAGCGACGCGCAGGCAGCTCGAGCGCGGCCAGCGCGTCACGGAACTCATGAAACAAAAGCAATATTCGCCCATGTCCGTGGCGGAGATGGCGCTGTCGCTTTACGCCGGCAACAACGGATACTTCGACAAAGTCGACCGCCGCAAAGTAGTGGAGACGGAAGCGGCGTTGCAGGCTTTTGCGCGCTCGAGCTTCGGCGACTTGCTCAAGAGCATCAACGCGAAGCCGGATCTGTCGAAGGAAGTCGAGGAGGCGCTCAAGAAGTGCTGCAGCGAATTCTTCGCAACGCTCTGAGCACCAAGAGATAACGCAATGGCAGGCGCAAAAGAAATCCGCGGCAAGATCGCGAGCATCAAAAATACTCAGAAGATCACCAAGGCCATGGAGATGGTGGCGGCGAGCAAGATGCGCAAGGCGCAGGAGCGGATGCGGGCGGCCCGCCCTTACTCGGAAAAGATCCGCAAAATGATCGGCCACCTGCGACAGGTAAACCTCGACTACAAGCATCCGTTTACGCGGGAGCGGCCCGTGCAGGCCGTCGGCGTCATCGTCATCAGCACCGACCGCGGCTTGGCGGGTTCGCTGAACATGAATCTGTTCAAGGCAGCGCTCGGAGCGATCCGCGCGGCGCAAAGCAAGAATGCGAAGGTTTATTTGTGCGTCATCGGCTCGAAGGCCATGCAGTTTTTCCGGCGCCTGTCGGGCGTCGAAATCGCAGCCTCGGCCACGCACTTGGGCGACAGGCCGCGCACCGAGGATCTCATCGGCCCAACCACGGTGATGCTCGACTTCTACCGGGACGCGAAGATCGATCAATTGCTGCTCGTGCATAATGTTTTCGTCAACACGATGACCCAGAAGGCCCACGTCTCGCAGTTGCTGCCGATCGAGACCGTCGACAAGGACGAGCTGCAGGAGCGCTGGGACTATATCTACGAGCCCGACGCTGCCGAAATTTTGGAGGGGCTGTTGATGCGCTACATCGAATCGCAGGTGTTTCGGGGCGCGGTGGAAAATGTGGCTTCGGAAATGGCGGCACGCATGGTGGCCATGAAGAGCGCCTCCGACAACGCCGGCAAGCTCATCGACGAGTTGCAACTCATTTACAACAAAGCCCGTCAGGCGGCGATCACGAAAGAGCTTTCGGAGATCGTCGGCGGCGCGGCAGCGGTTTAAGACAAGGGGTTATTTCAATGTCCAGCGGCAAAATCGTGCAAATCATCGGCGCGGTCATCGATGTGGAATTTCCGCGCGATCAGATCCCCAAGGTCTACGACGCACTTAAGCTCGACGACGTGGACCTGACCCTCGAAGTGCAGCAGCAGCTTGGCGACGGTATCGTGCGCACCATCGCGATGGGCCCGTCGGAAGGACTGCGCCGAGGTCTGACCGTCATGGGAACCGGCAAGGGGATCTCCGTGCCGGTGGGCGCCGGCACTCTCGGAAGAATCATGGACGTGCTGGGCAAGCCGCAGGACGAGAAAGGTCCGGTGCAAGCCGCCGAGTACCTGCCCATTCACCGTCCCGCGCCGCCTTACGACGAGCAGGCGGGCGGTCAGGATCTGCTGGTGACCGGCATCAAGGTCATCGATTTGCTGGTCCCTTTCGCCAAGGGCGGCAAGGTGGGACTCTTCGGCGGTGCCGGCGTTGGCAAGACCGTCAACATGCTCGAACTCATCAACAATATCGCCAAGCAGTACAGCGGGCTATCGGTGTTCGCGGGCGTCGGCGAGCGGACTCGCGAGGGCAATGACTTCTATCACGAGATGATAGAATCGGGCGTCATCGACAAGGACAATCTCAGCAATTCCAAAGTGGCGATGGTCTATGGCCAGATGAACGAGCCGCCGGGCAACCGTCTGCGCGTCGCGCTCACGGGCCTCACCATGGCCGAGTATTTCCGCGACGAAAAGCAGGCCTCCGGCAAGGGCCGCGACGTGCTGTTCTTCGTCGACAATATCTATCGCTACACGCTCGCGGGCACTGAGGTTTCCGCGCTCCTCGGCCGCATGCCCTCGGCGGTGGGCTATCAGCCGACCTTGGCTGAGGAAATGGGCGTGCTCCAGGAACGCATCACATCCACCAAGACGGGTTCGATCACGTCCATTCAGGCCGTTTACGTGCCGGCGGACGATTTGACCGACCCCTCGCCGGCAACGACCTTTGCGCACTTGGATGCGACCGTGGTGCTGTCGCGGCAGATCGCGTCGCTCGGCATTTATCCGGCGGTGGATCCGCTCGATTCCACCAGCCGTCAGCTCGATCCCTTGGTGGTCGGCGAAGATCATTACGATACGGCGCGCGGCGTGCAGGCCGTGCTGCAGCGTTACAAGGAGCTGCAGGACATCATCGCGATTCTCGGCATGGACGAACTGTCCGAGGAAGACAAGCTGAGCGTGTACCGCGCACGCAAGATTCAGCGGTTTCTGTCGCAACCCTTCAACGTGGCCAAGGTATTCACAGGGCAGGACGGCAAGATCGTGCCTCTCAAGGACACCATCCGCGGCTTCAAGGCCATTATCGCCGGCGAATATGACCACCTGCCCGAGCAGGCGTTCTACATGATCGGCGCCATCGAAGAAGCCGTCGAGAAAGCCAAGACCCTGTCCTAGAGAGCGATCATGGCCCACACAATCCACGTCGACATCGTCAGCGCCGAAGGAGAGATCTTTTCGGGCGAGGCGACCATAGTGTTCGTGCCGGGCTCGCAGGGGGAACTCGGCATCTACCCGAGACACGCACCCCTATTGACGACTTTGAAGGCCGGCGAAGTGCGGGTGCAGACCGAGGGCCAGGAGGAACAATTGTTCTACGTCGGCGGCGGCGCTCTCGAAGTTCAGCCGAATGTCGTCACCGTACTGGCGGACACGGCGGCGCGTGCCCGCGATCTGGACGAAGCCGCCGCCTTGGCCGCCAAACAGCGTGCGGAGGATGCAGTGCGGGATCGCACCGACAAGGTCGATATCGCGGAAGCCCAAGCCGAACTTGCCCGCGCCGTGGCACAATTGCGAGCTATCGAGCGTCTGCGTAAGAAACGCTAAGGACCTCCGCAAACGGAGTGTTAATGCAACTTTCGGTCGTCATTCTGGCTGCTGGCCAGGGAAAGCGGATGAACTCCGACTTGCCGAAAGTGCTGCAGCCGCTGGCCGGGCGGCCGCTGCTGCACCACGTAATTCGCACGGCGCTTGCGCTGCAGCCTGCCAATATCTATGTGGTTTACGGACACGGCGGTGCGCAGGTGCAGGCGGCTCTGGCGCACGAGCCCGTGGAGTGGATCCTGCAGGCGGCTCAGTTGGGCACCGGTCACGCCGTGATGCAGGCCATGTGCGTCATTCCGGATGATCACACCGTGTTGGTGCTGTACGGCGACGTGCCTATGATCAGTGCACCGACGCTGAAGAACCTCCTCGCGGACGCCGGCCAAGGAGCGCTCGCGATTTTGTCGGTGATTCTCGACGAGGCGGCAGGCTATGGCCGTATCGTGCGAGGGGACGACGGCCGCGTCGTCGGGATCGTCGAGCATAAGGATGCGAGCTCGGTACAGCTGGAAATTCGAGAGCTAAATTCGGGGCTCATGGCCGCGCCCGCGGGGCGCCTGCGCGAATGGCTCCTGGCACTTGGAAACGACAATTCGCAGCGCGAGTACTATCTGACCGATGTGGTGGCGGGGGCCGTCGCGGCCGGCGATCCTGTCGAGGCGGTGCGGACCGCTCACGCCGCGGAGGTCATGGGGGTCAACGACAAGATCCAACTCGCGCAGGTCGAGGGCTTGTACCGGCGCGAACGAGCCGATGAACTGATGCGTGCGGGCGCGACCTTGGCGGATCCGGCGCGCATCGACATCCGCGGAGACGTGGAGGTGGGACGCGACGTTTTCATCGACGTCAATGCGGTTTTTACCGGCACCGTGCGGTTGGGCAGGGGGGTCAAAATCGGACCCAATTGCACCATCGGCAATTCAGACGTCGGCGCCGGCTCGGAGATTCACGCGAACAGCGTCATCGACCATGCGGTCGTGGGCGAGAACTGCCGGATCGGACCGTTCGCGCGAGTACGCCCCGATAGCATTCTCGATCGCGACGTGCACGTCGGCAATTTTGTCGAAGTAAAGAGCAGCAAAATCGGCGCGGGCAGCAAGGCAAACCATTTGAGCTACATTGGCGATAGCCAGATCGGAAAATCGGTCAACATCGGTGCCGGGAGCATTACCTGCAACTACGACGGTCAAAACAAGTGGCCGACGCTCATCGAAGATCATGCCTTCATCGGTTCGGGCAGCATGCTAGTGGCGCCGGTGAGAATCGGTGCCGGCTCCACGATCGGTGCCGGATCGACCATCACCCAGAATGCCCCGGACGGGGAGCTCACTCTGACCCGCGCCAAGCAGACCACGATAGCCGGATGGACTCGACCGCGAAAATTCGACGAAGAAGAGAAAGCAGCCGCGATCGAGAGCACGCTGCGTAGCGAGCCATCGAAAGGCTCACCGAAAAGCTGAATTCACTCTACTCCGAGCCGCCCCAGGGCTTGGTAAGGATTGATTCAGAAATTGACGAGATAGCCTCCAAGGCACTCGACAGTGCGCATCGTTTGGTCGAGGCCAAGAGCAAACATCGAAACCCACCTAATTAAAGCGGCAATTCAAACGTTTGTTCTCGTAATAGGGCGAGGTCGTTCGGATTCTTTGACGCCGCTTCCCTGTGTGATCCACTCGAAGCGCTGATCCATCATCCGAATCCGCAACTTGGCATACTTACGAAAATCGAAGCCAGCGCCTGGGGCAACTACGAAATCGCCGCACGCCGCCCATCGGCGGTACCAATCAATGGCCGAGCGACTCGCACCGCGAGTTCGCTTCAGAGACCGATCCATGATGTGGCGTGCGCATTTAAGGGCTTCCTCGACCTCATCGAATTCGAAATGCTGGATACATGGACCCTCGGGACTGCCACGACTGAACGACTCGACCACGAATTGTTTTGGTGATTTGCTTGCTCCCTCGGGCATTAGGTTACCTCTCGAGGCTAAAAGACATCAATGGCGTTGACACCGAAACCATTTCTTCATCGCATTGTACCGGGTTACGCGCCCATGTTCGCCGAAGTGAATCTCAGGTATATCAGCGCTATGTTAAATAAACAGGCTGCCAGGCGTCCGACAGCGCTCACGGTTATTTTTGCAATACGGGGCTAGGATCCTCATCTCTCCTCACCGCTAAAGTAAGCAAGCGCGGCGCGTGAAGGACGTCCGATGATTCGTTTTGGGGAGGCTGGGGATCGGGGCAGGCCCCTTCTCACTTCTCGATCGTTCTAGCAAGGATTATTCGACGGATACTGAGGAGCGCAAATAGCGATGAATATATTCGCTTATCAGCTAGAGAAGCTCGCTGTGGCCAGAAGTTCCTTGATGCTGCCGTTTGCGGATGAAAGCGAGGCCATCGCGGGGGCATTTAATAGTTGCGACGTCGGGCTGAAAACATTAGACCGAAGTTTGATTACCGACGATGCAATACTTCGTCGCTTGCGTGAGATCGACGGTGCACTCGATATCTCGCAAGTTGGCGATCTGCATGGGTATGGGATGTGGCGTCTGAAGGCTAAAAAAATGACGGAGGAGGAAAAGCGCAACTTTTCCCGCAACGTGGATGAATGCGCTAATTGGTTCGCTCGCGAGCACCGGGAGTCTCCGGGTAACGGGTAACACAGTGACGAGATAGGAATCAAATATGCGGGTGCGGGAATCTTGGTGCGCGTGCTGGCAGGTTCCCGGGCCTTCAGCAGCCTTCCCTGTCCAGCGACTCCGCTCGGTACGGTGCCAAGCCTCCTTTCTCGGATGCCGGTGTGCTCCAGGGCACGTCCCCATTCGTTGAGCAAAATGACGATCCTTTCTGATGCCTTGAGCGCACAATACTGATCGGCTCGTCTCTCTGGCGCGCCTTGCGTAATAAATAATAGCCAATCAAAAAAGGGACTCTCTACTATGACTCTCAAAAATAAACTCTTCGCCTTTACAGCCTTGCTTGCTTTCACAACCATGAACGCGGCGGCGCTTGCGGATGACCATCCATACACCGAAGGACAGATCGTCAGAGTGTCGGCGATCAGGACCGATTATGGAAAGTTTGAAGAATATATGAAATTTCTCTCCACGACATGGAAGGCAACTCAAGAGGCTTCTAAGAAGGCGGGCCATACCACCGGCTACAAGGTCGTCAATGTAGAAACACGCGGCGAAAATGATCCGGACATTTACTTGGTGGTCTACTACAAGAATTGGGCGGCGTTGGACGGCGCGACCGCCAAAGCAGATACGATAGCGACCCAAGTGGAAGGCTCCGTGGCGACTGCCAATAAAGGCGCGGTTGACCGCGGCAAGATCCGCCGAATTCTTGGTTCCTGGACGGGCCAGCAACTTGATCTGAAGTAGCGCAGAACTCGCGAAACTCGAGACTGAGATCGGGGCGCTATGATCGGTTTCGGGTCATAGCGCCCGCCGCTCGACAAAGATATGCACGCTGATGTCCATGGCATGACTCAGGCGATTGGCCGGCGGCAGTTTCTGGAAGGAGCCGGCGCGACGCTGCTCGGTGGCGCACTGGCTGGCTGCAGCTTCGGTGTGATTGAAAGCAAGAGCCGCAGCGCGCCGTCGCCAATCTTGCAGCTGCCACGCTTGCGCGCCAGCGTCGATCGCATTACCAACATCACCGTATGCACGCGTCCCTTCCGGGCCCAGGGTCCGCGCCTGGATGTTGAGCAAATTCAGGGCAAGACGGTCGTCCACAACTACGGGCACGGCGGTGGCGGCTGGTCGCTGTCCTGGGGATCGA
>JBBROC010000047.1:0-23784 GCA_038229815.1 Steroidobacterales bacterium
ACCCATGGCAGTCGCGTAGTTGCCGGCAAGCGCGCCGGTCGGGTTGGCGCGCATCTTGTCGAGGATCTCGTAGGCCAATGCCGTCGCCTGACTGCGCATATAAGCGCTGTCGTTGGAATGCGCGGAAACCAGCACCAGCTTGGCCATGCCCAGCATGCCCACGCTCAGGATGACGAGCGACACGAGCACTTCCACGAGGGTAAAGCCGCGGCTTTGAACGGAGCGTGATGATGTATGCATGATGTTCTGCGCGAGGATCATGGGCATGCGAGCACGTTGCGATTCGCGTCCTGGCCAGGCATCGGCGAGGACGCGATATTGCCGACCGCGTTGACCTCGAAGTCTCGCCCGTAGGCGCCGTTGCGTATATCGCAGACTTTGAGCTTGAACGGCAGCACGGTGTTGCTGATGCCCCCGGTTGACTTGAAGATAACGCCGCCGTTGGGCAAGGCCCCGCTGGAAGTGAGGACGTTGCTCCCGCCCAGTCCAGGCACCACTTGCAAGACGGGAGCCAGATCGGTGGGATCCAAGTCGCGCACGATCCAGCCGGCCGACCAGCCCGCCGCCGGCGCGTTGCAGGTCGCTGCATCCCCGGATGGGCACACAGCGACGCCGAACGAGGTGTTGCGCTTGACTGCTTCGCTGCGCGCGTAATTGAAGCTGGAAGCCAGAGAATTAATCTGATTCGCGTCCCGATTGTTGAGCACGAAACTGTTGAATGCGGGCACTGCGATTGCCGCCAGAATTGCGGCAACGGTCATCGTCACCAATAGCTCGATGAGCGTGAACCCTCGGTTAGCGCCGGCCGCCTGGGTGGTTGAATATGCCATTAGGTACATGGCCGGCATGATAGATAGACAAGCTTGCTCGAAACTGACGGCGGAGTCTCAATCTCGAAGAATGAGACACAGTTCGCATGCCTCGGCGCATTTCGGTCAGGTCACTCCGGCGCGGCCTTCGGAAAACTGCACCAGCACTTGGGTCCCGACGCCGTTGGTGCCGTTCTCGATGGACACCGTCGCCCCGTACAGCCGCGCGATTTCGTCGACTATGGCGAGACCCAACCCGCTGCCATGCCCCGGAGAGTTCGGCAGCCGATAGAATCTCTGACGCACCCGTTGACGATCCGTTTCCGGTATGCCGGGGCCGGTGTCTTCAACGGCGAGAAAGGGCTTACCGTTGTTTCGACCCGCCCTGACCGTCACGCTCCCGCCCGCAGGCGTGTACTTCAAGGCATTGTCGACGAGATTGCTGAGAAGGTCATCGAGCAGGGAGGCGTCGGCGATGACGCAGACGGATTTCGCATCGACGCCCAGGTCGATGTCGGATTGCAATGCGCGGTCGAAGGACTTGGCGACCACCTCGCTGACGATGGCACGCAGATCCACGTCTTGGTTCTTGGCGCTGACGTTCGCGGCGGTATCGGCGCGCGCCAGCATGAGCAGTTGGTTGGCAGAATGTGCAAGCTGTTTGACGCCTTCCTGCAGCGTTCCCAGCCGGGCCTTGATCGGCTCCGCCGCAGGTTCTGCAATCAGAAGGCCGAGTTGCGCCTGCATTCCCGTGATCGGCGTGCGTAATTGATGCGCGGTGTTGGCGATGAACTGCTGCTGCGATTGCACGGATGTTCGCAGCGTTACAAATAGGCGGTTGAGCGTGACGACGAGAGGCGCGATTTCCCGCGGCACCGACGATTCGACGATCGGACGCAAGTCCAACGGCGAGCGGCGCGCAATCTCATCACGCAGCCTTCTGATAGGCCGCAGTCCGAGCAGGATCCCGACCCAGACCAAGACCAAGGTGATGTCGAGCTGCACGAAGTCCCAAAGCAAGGTGCTCATAAAATCGAGCCGCGCTTCCGGCTCGCTCGTTCCTCGGGTATCGGCCACAGCGATGGTAATCACGCCTTCCGGGGTGTCGAATCGCGTCGTGAGCGTGCGAACGCTGCGGCCATCGATTTGCGTCATTGCGAAGAGCTGGCTGGTTTCGCTGCTCATCGCCACCACCGGCAGACGTGCGTCGCCGGCGAGCAGGCGTCCTTGGGAATCGCGCAGGGCGAACTTAATCGAATCGGCGCTGGGCAGAGAAGGCTTGCGGTCCGAATTGGCATCGAGTGCCGCATGTCCTTGACTCACCCGCACGTGCGCCATCAGGGCGTTCGCAGCTTCTTTAAGCCGCCGATCGCTGCTGATGACTCCCGGAGCAATGTGGTTGAAGTAGTGGACCAAGGCGCCGCAGAGGGCGACCAACATCAGCGGAATTGCCAGCCACAAGATCAACTGGCGGCTGATGGAGGTCACGCGGACTTCGCTTCTTCCAGGCGATAACCCAAGCCTCGCAGGTTGCGGATGATCGCGGCCTGGCCGAGTTTTGCGCGCAAACGAGACACATGGACTTCCACGGCGTTCGGCGTGACGTCGTGATCCGGATCGGCAACGGCCTGCTGCAGGCGTTCCTTGGAGACGATCAACCCGACGTGACGGACCAAACATTCCAATACCGACCATTCGCGTGCCGTCAATTCTACTTCGGCGTCGTCGATGCACATCCGCTTGCCGGCGAGTTCCACGCTCATCCGGTTGAGCTTGATGACGCCGTTCAATGCACCGTTGGAGCGCCGCATCAAAGCGCGGCATCGAGCGGCGAGTTCGGCGCCTTCAAAGGGCTTGCTGAGAAAATCGTCGGCGCCTAGGTCGAGCGCCTTCACCTTGTCGGTCAAGGTGCAGCGGGCGGTGAGAATGAGTGTCGGCAAGGTCTTGCCGGCGCTGCGCAGTCGGCGCACGAGGGTCAGTCCGTCGGCACCCGGCAGACCGACGTCGATGATCGCCATGGCGAACTCCTCGCTGGCCAGCGCGGCTTGCGCGGCCTCGGCGCTGGCGACCCGCAGCACGGAACAATTGGCCGCGGCCAAACCGCGCGTAATCGCGTCGGCGACGATGTCATCGTCTTCAACTATCAGGAGCCGCATGGGCCACTCTTTGCCTCAACAAAGGGATAGCTTAAGCGAAAGACACGTCAATCGCCGACCGCTCGGTCAGGCGTGCTCTCGCCGTCCCGATCGGCGCCGAAACTTGAGCGCCGCGGGGGAACCAAGACCCTCATTTTAGCCTCGAACGCCTTGGCGAAAGTCTCCGCGAACAGGTGCGGAAATCCGTCCGCGGGACGATGTGCGAGGCCAGCGAACATCTCGGAATAAAGGTCCCAGTACTTCGTCTTGTTCTGAGAGCCGAAGACGCCGCGCTTGGTGGCCCGTTCGAACCGTTCTTCCAAATCCTTCGGGTCGAGGCGCCCGAGAAACTCCTCGAATGCGGCGCGGGTTGCGGTGAGCGTCGCGGTATTTTGCGCCTTCAGCTCGCGGAAATTCTGGCGGATCGCCTCGACGGAGCCTGCGCGGATCGACAGGGTCGTCAGCAAGCGAACCAATGCCTCATCGACGCCGCGCGAAAAATTGAGCGGGGATTCGGCACCCTCGTTGGCGGGCGGCGGTATGCGAAAACGATTGCGGAATTCATTGCGGTTCTGGTTCAGATCCATCAAACCCAGCACGGCTTCACGCAGCAGCTGGCCAGCTAATTGCAACGCCGCTGCGCGGGCTTCGGTGGAAATATTGACCGGATCGATGCCGGCGCCCCGGCAGAAGGCGGTGAGCCCGACGTCGAAGTCGCCGTCGAAAAGCGGCGGGCTCTGAGGCCGCGGCGGCGGCAGGGCGGCGCTTTCGGGTTTTGCACTTTCGACCCGGAGCGGGCGGGTCATCATGTGCCAGGGGGTACCGGCCGCTGCGGCCTCGAGTTCCGCTCGCGTTTGCATGGGCTCTTCGTCGCGGCCCGGCACGGCCTGCCCATAGGCATCGCGCGGGCGGACGCCGGAATCGCCCGACAAAAGGTCGCTTGGCTCGAGGAGTTGACTCAAGTCTAAGTCCTCCCCGAGGTCATTGGCGGTGGATTTTTTGACTGCCGAGGACGGCGACTGCCCATCATAGGCCACGATGGCGCTTTCCTCGGGGGGAAAGTCATTGCTCTTGTCGATGCTTACCAGCAGTTCATAAGCTCCGAGACGGATGTAATCGCCATCCTTCAACAGGTAGTCGTGGTATTTGCCCAAAGGCACCTGCGCGCCGTTGACGTAGGTGCCATTGGAACTCGTATCGACGAGAACGTACGTACCGCCCCGGAAATCGACCCGAGCGTGTTTGCCCGAGAGGTAACGCTCCGTGTCGGGTAGAATCCACTCGTTGTCAGTCCCACGTCCAATGGTGCCGCCATGCACGCCGAATACCTTGGTGGCTTCTTCGGCAAGGCCGATTGCATGTTCGCTGACGACGCGTAAGCGCAAGGCCATACTCAATCCCTCCCACGGGGCGACAGGTTTGCGCTAAGTGCCCGTATAATATGGTGAAATACTAGCAATGCCGGGAGCCTACTAGATGGCCGCGAGTCACATTTTCAAAATTATGTTCGTAAATCAGGGCAAGGTTTACGAGATCTATGCCCGCAAAGTCAGTCACGGTAGTCTATTTGGCTTCATCGAGGTCGAGGAGCTGGTGTTCGGCGAGCGCTCAACCGTGGTAGTCGACCCCGCCGAAGAGAAGATAAAAGCCGAATTCAACGAAGTAAAGCGCACCTATCTGCCCATGCATTCGGTGCTGCGCATCGATGAGGTGAAAAAGCAGGGCGTCAGCAAAATCGTGGCGCTGGAAGGCTCGAATGTCGCTCAATTCCCGGTCCCCATTTACACACCGGGGGGAGATTCCAACGCCCGCAAGTAGTCCCATGCCTGCCGGAACGATCAATGTTTAGTCTGTTCGGCGCGCCCGCGCTGTCGCAATTTCGCCTCGATCATCTGCTGTACAAGCTCAAGGCGCACGATCCCCGCGTCACGGGGATTTCGTCCCAGTGGCTGCACTTCGTCGATATATCGCGGCCTCTCGCCGACTCCGAGCGCGAGCTGCTCGGCAAGCTGCTCATGTATGGTCCGCGAACAGAAGCGCCGCCGCACCGCGGACAGCGGGTGCTGGTCACGCCGCGCGTCGGGACCGAATCGCCCTGGTCGAGCAAGGCCAGCGATATCGTGCATGTTTGCGGCCTCGATGCCGTCACGCGCGTGGAACGCGGCACGGTCTACTTCATCGAGTCGACCGCAACGCTGGATGCTGCAGCGCTCAAGGAGCTGGCCGCGGATTTGCACGATCGCATGACCGAGTCGATTTGGGTTGATTCGATCGACCCGGGCGGCCTGTTTCACAGCGCCGCGGCGCGGCCGCTGCGGATCGTGCACTTCGGTGCAGACGGTCGTGCGGCCCTGAGGCGCGCAAATCGCGAATTGGGATTGGCGCTGTCGGGCGACGAGATCGATTACTTGGTGCGCGCGTTCGGCAATTTGGAGCGCGACCCTACCGATGTCGAGCTCATGATGTTTGCGCAAGCAAACTCGGAGCATTGCCGGCACAAGATATTCAACGCGGAGTTCATCGTCGACGGCGAACCGATGCCGCTGTCGATGTTTGCGATGATTCGAGCCACCTACGCGCGCAATTCCCGCGGAGTACTATCCGCCTACCGCGATAACGCCGCCGTCATCGAAGGCGGTATCGCGACCCGATTCTTCCCGGATCCTTCGACGCGGCGCTATGCGGGCACGCGCGAACTCGCCGGTATAGTGATGAAGGTCGAGACGCACAATCATCCGACCGCGATTTCACCTTTTCCGGGGGCCGCCACCGGCGCCGGCGGCGAGATTCGCGACGAAGGCGCGACCGGGGTCGGCGCGAAACCGAAGGCGGGCCTGACCGGATTTTCGGTATCGAATCTCAAGCTCCCCGGCATGCTGCAGCCCTGGGAAACCGACTTCGGCAAGCCGGCACGAATTGCCTCGGCGCTGGACATCATGATTGCCGCGCCGCTGGGCGCTGCCTCCTTCAACAACGAATTCGGGAGGCCGAACACCTGCGGGTATTTTCGAACTTTCGAGCAAGAGGGCCTTGAAGGCGGCCGCACGGTGGTGCGCGGTTACCATAAGCCCATCATGATTGCCGGCGGCCTGGGCAATGTACGCCCAGGGCACGTTGAAAAGAGGGAAGTCGTCGCGGGCGCGCCGCTGGTAGTGCTCGGCGGGCCCTCGATGTTGATTGGTCTCGGCGGCGGTGCGGCCTCCTCGGTGGGCAGCGGCGACAGCTCTTCCGACTTGGATTTCGCCTCGGTGCAGCGTGGGAACGCAGAAATCGAACGTCGCGCTCAGGAAGTGATAGACCGCTGCTCGGCCCTGGGCGATGCGAATCCCATATTATTGATTCACGATGTCGGTGCCGGCGGGTTGTCGAACGCCATCCCTGAGGCAATCGCACACAATCAGCGCGGCGGGCGCATCGACTTGCGCAAGATCCCCACCGCCGAGTCCGAGCTGTCGCCGATGGAGATTTGGTGCAACGAGGCGCAGGAGCGCTACGTGTTGGCGCTTGCTCCCGGGACTGCAGTTCAGTTCGCCGCCATCTGCGAGCGGGAGCGTTGTCCCTACGCGGTGGTCGGCGAGATTACTGCGGATGGGCGGTTACACGTCGCCGACCCGCTGCTTTCCGCCACGCCGGTCGACATGCCGGTCGAGGTATTGTTGGGCAATGCACCGCGCATGACACGCAATGTGCGATCGGTCTCGAAGCTCGCCTCTTCCCTCTCGACCTTGGGGACGACGATCGGGGAATCCCTCGATCGATTGCTATCTCTACCTGCGGTTGCCGACAAGTCGTTTCTGATCACCATCGGCGACCGCAGCGTCGGCGGAATGATCAGCCGCGACCAGATGGTTGGTCCGTGGCAAGTGCCCGTGGCCGACGCCGCGGTCAGCTTGAATAGTTATGACGGCTATGGCGGCGAAGCGATGGCGATGGGCGAGCGAACCCCGGTCGCCGTGCTGAACGCGCCCGCATCGGGGCGCTTGGCCGTGGCCGAAGCGATCACCAATATCCTCGCCGCGGACATTCGCAGGCTCGATGATATTCGCCTGTCGGCAAATTGGATGGCTGCCTGCGGCGAGCCAGGCGAGGACGCGGACCTTTATGCGACGGTGCGTGCCGTGGCCGTCGAACTCTGTGCCGCGCTGGGAATTACCATCCCGGTAGGCAAGGATTCTTTATCCATGCGGACCGCGTGGCGGGATGCCGCGGGCGAGCATGCCGTAATAGCGCCGGTGTCGCTGATCGTCTCGGCGTTTGCGCCGGTGCAAGACGCACGGGCGACGCTCACCCCTGAATTGGATCTGACGCAACCTTCGCGCCTGCTGATGATCGACTTGGGCAACGGCAAGAACCGGATGGGGGGATCATGCTGGGCCCAAGTCCATTCGAGGAACGGCGGCGCGGCGGCCGATCTCGACAGCCCCGAGTTGCTGGTGGCGTTCTCTGCCGCGATACGCGAATTGAAGGATAGGGAATTGCTCCTCGCCTATCACGACCGCTCGGACGGCGGCGTGCTGGTCGCGGCGCTCGAGATGGCCTTCGCCAGTCATTGCGGGCTTGCCATCGACTTAGGGAATGCTGCCGATCCCATTTCCGCATGCTTTGCCGAGGAGTTGGGCGCGGTGCTGCAGGTGCCGGCGGCGCGTGCTGCCGAGGCGCTCGGCATAGCAGCCCGTCACGGACTGGCACCGATGACGCGAGACATCGGCGAACCGCGCGCCGGGAAGGACGTGAGCGTACAGACCGGGGGCCGGGTGGTATTTGCCGCATCGCGTGTGGATTTGCATCGCCGCTGGAGCGAAGTCTCGTTCCGCATTCAGGAGATGCGCGACAATCCCCATTGCGCGCGCGAGGAATATTCGCGCCTCGGCGACGCGGCAGACCCGGGGCTGCATGCGCACCTCAGCTACAATCCGGACGAGGACATCGCGGCCCCGTTCATCTCGAGCGGCGCGCGCCCCGCGATTGCGATTCTGCGCGAACAGGGCGTCAACAGCCAGACGGAGATGGCGGCCGTGTTCACCCGCGCCGGATTCGATGCCTACGACGTCCACATGACCGACATTTTGAGCAGCCGGGTGCGGCTGGCGCGATTCCAGGGGCTCGTCGCCTGCGGTGGGTTTTCGTACGGCGACGTCTTGGGTGCGGGGGAGGGCTGGGCTAAATCGATTCTGTTCAACAGCCGAGCACGCGAGGAATTTGCGGCTTTCTTCGCACGCAATGCCACCTTTACGTTGGGCGTGTGCAATGGCTGCCAAATGCTCTCGGCGCTCAAGGAATTGATCCCGGGTGCGGAACGATGGCCGCGTTTCGTGCGCAATCGATCGGAGCAATATGAGGCGCGCTTGGCTTTGGTGAGCGTCCCGCCGTCTCACTCCGTGCTGTTGAGCGCAATGCACGGCTCGGTGTTGCCGATTGCCGTGGCCCATGGCGAGGGTCAGGCCGAATTCGATCCGGGGTGCAGTGCGGCGGATTTGCTCGCACAGCGGCAGGTAACGCTGCAGTACGTGGACAATCGCGACCAGCCGACCGAGAAATATCCTTTCAATCCGAACGGCTCCGCCTTGGGATTGGGCGGACTTTGCAGCGCCGACGGGCGCGTCACCTCGGTGATGCCTCATCCGGAACGCGTGTTTCGCACCGTGCAGAATTCGTGGTCACCGCGGGAATGGTCCGAAGACGGCGGCTGGATGCGGCTCTTCCGCAATGCTCGCGTGTTCGTGGGCTAAAAGCCCCCTGCTAAAAGGCCCCCGGCTAGGGGGGCCGGAGCCACGAACTTACGGAAAGTCATCGCTTGCAACAGGCGAGCTTTGCGCACGAAAGTTTGATACAGCAGATCGCGCATGACTTCGAGCAGTACGCCAGCCCGTTCCGCATTGATATCAGGCTGATGCGGCCAAGGGTCGCCGTCGCTGCCGAAAAGGACCGCGCGCAAGGTCGCAAACGTATCATCGTCGAGCTCTGCGAGGGCACGAATTTCCTGCAGCGTGTCGAAGAGTTCCAACTTGCCGCGTTCGCCCAGTTCGCGGAAAAGCGACTGCGCGGTGCGTCGGCACATTGCCCCGAAGGCGTTGAAACATCCTGCCGCGTAGCAATTGAGAGCTTCCTTGAACGTGCCCTCCGCTTCCTCGGGGAGATACGTCAACGGAAAATGCTCGCGGGCGCGCTCGATCTCCGTGTAGTTGGTACCGAGTTCCACTCGCAACGCGGTATAGGCCTTGGCGTCGAACTTGAGAAATACAGGTTCCACGCAGGCGTCGCAGCGAAAAGCGATCCCAACGTGCTTCGGTTTGCGGCGGCTGAGATCCTCGAATTTGGGAGTCGCGACGGTGGTGAGATGTGTCAGGGTTTGACAGTGAGGGCAGGTCAGCGCGATGCCCTGGTACTCGACGTGCAACTCATCTTGCGGTGTTATGTACATGCTCATGGATTCAACCTGCGAGTGGTTTGTAGCGTATCCGATGGGGCTGGGCGGCATCTTCGCCCTTTCGTTTCTTGTAATCCTCGACGTATTCCTGGTAGTTGCCTTCGAACCATTGGACTTGAGAGTCGCCCTCGAAGGCGAGGATGTGGGTGGCGATCCGATCGAGGAACCAGCGATCGTGCGAGATGACCACTGCGCAACCCGGAAATGCCGCCAACGCATCCTCGAGAGCGCGCAGCGTCTCGATGTCCAAGTCATTGGTCGGCTCGTCGAGCAGCAACACATTGCCGCCGGCCTTCAGCACCTTTGCCAGGTGCACGCGGTTGCGTTCCCCGCCCGACAGATCACCGATCACCTGTTGCTGTTGCACGCCCTTGAAATTGAAGCGTCCGACGTAGCCGCGGGAGGAAGTTTCGTAATTGCCGACCTTGATGAGGTCGAGCCCGCCGGAGATTTCCTGCCACACCGTGTTCTTGTCGTTCAGCGCTTGGCGCGACTGATCGACGTATGCGAGCTTCACGCTGGGGCCGAGGCGGATCTCGCCGCCGTCCGGCTTCTCGGCCCCGGACAGCATGCGAAACAGCGTGGTCTTGCCGGCGCCGTTGGGTCCGATGATGCCGACGATTCCGCCGGCGGGCAGGCTGAAGCTCAGGGAATCGATCAGCAACCGCTCGCCGTAACCCTTGCGCACGTTCTTGCATTCGATGACGAGATCTCCCAGGCGATCTCCCGGCGGAATGTAAATCTCGTTCGTTTCGTTGCGTTTCTGGAATTCCTGCGATGCCAGCTCTTCGTAGCGCTGCATGCGCGCCTTGGATTTCGCCTGGCGCGCTTTCGGATTGGTCCGCACCCATTCCAATTCGCGCTTCAGGGTTTTTGCGAGCGCGTCCTGCTGGCGATTTTCCTGTGCCAGACGCTGCTCCTTTTGTTCGAGCCAAGAGGAATAATTTCCCTGCCACGGGATTCCATGGCCGCGGTCGAGCTCCAGGATCCACTCGGCCACATTGTCGAGAAAATAACGGTCATGCGTGACCGCTATGACCGTGCTCGGGTACTCCTCGAGGAAATGTTCCAGCCAGGCGACCGACTCCGCGTCCAAGTGGTTGGTGGGCTCGTCGAGGAGCAGCATGTCGGGCTTGGACAGCAGCAAACGGCATAGAGCTACGCGGCGTTTCTCGCCGCCCGACAGCTTGCCGACCACCGCGTCCCAAGGCGGTAGGCGCAGCGAGTCGGCCGCAATCTCGAGCTTACGCTCCAGCTCCCAGCCGCCGACCGCATCGATCTTGTCCTGCATCTTGGCCTGTTCTTCCATAAGCTTGTTCATTTCATCGTCCGACATCGGCTCGGCGAACCGATCGCTGATCGCATTGAACCGGTCGATCAGGCCTTGTACGTCGCCGACTCCCTCGCCGACTACCTCGCGCACCGTTTTTGTCTCGTCGAGCACGGGTTCCTGCGCCAGATAGCCTATTTTGATGCCCGACTGCGCCCGTGCCTCTCCTTCTATATCCTTGTCGACGCCGGACATGATCTTCAGCAATGTGGACTTGCCGGAGCCGTTCAAGCCCAGTACGCCGATCTTCGCGCCCGGGAAAAAACTCAAGGAAATATCGCGCAATATGATGCGCTTGGGCGGCACGACCTTGCCAACCCGGTTCATGGTGTAAATGAACTGAGCCATCTGCTACCTATTTGAAGTATCGCTCGAACGCGCGGGGGATCGAGGTGAATTATCCGCGACTACCGGAAACTTGTCACGGAGCGCCTTCATCCGGGGCTGTGGGGAGTCTAAAGCCGCGGTTCCAGGCGCGGGCCCGGTGCGTGGATCCAAACGGGGGCTCCTAGGGAACCTTATCCGGATCGGCTACAATTATCGGCTATCTTTCGGGAGACTCAGCATGTTCACCAGCCAGATGACGATTGCCGGCTTCGATCCGGAGCTCGCGAAGGCGATTGCAGACGAACGCAACCGTCAAGAAGACCATATCGAACTCATCGCTTCCGAGAACTATGCGAGTCCCCGGGTACTCGAAGCGCAAGGGTCGGTGCTCACCAACAAGTACGCCGAAGGCTATCCCGGCAAGCGCTATTACGGTGGCTGCGAATTCGTCGACGTCGCCGAGCAGTTGGCGATCGACCGCGCAAAGCAGCTCTTCGGTGCTGACTACGCCAACGTCCAGCCGCATTCGGGCAGCCAGGCGAATGCGGCCGTCTATTTGGCCATGCTCTCCGCCGGCGAGACGATCCTCGGCATGAGCCTCGATCATGGCGGCCACCTGACGCACGGCGCGAGAGTCAATTTTTCGGGCAAATTGTTCAAGGCTGTCCAGTACGGCATTAGATCCGACAGCGGCGAAATCGACTATGACCAAGTGGCGAGCCTCGCGAAGGAGCATCGCCCCAAGGTCGTCGTAGCCGGGTTTTCAGCCTATTCGCGCGTAATCGACTGGGCGCGTTTTCGCGACATTGCCGACGCGGTCGGCGCCTATTTGTTGGTCGATATGGCACACGTGGCGGGGCTCGTCGCCGCCGGCGTCTATCCGAACCCGGTGCCATTCGCGGATGTGGTGACGACAACGACTCATAAGACTCTGCGCGGTCCGCGCGGCGGCCTTATTCTGGCGCGGCCGCACACCGACCTGCACAAAAAATTCAATTCCATGGTGTTTCCGGGCACTCAGGGCGGCCCGCTCATGCATGTGATCGCCGCTAAAGCAGTCGCTTTTCTCGAAGCGCTGCAGCCGGAATTCAAAGTCTATTCGGCCCAGGTGGTAACCAACGCGCGCGTCATGACCAAGGTTTTGCAGCGGCGCGGTTATAAGATCGTGTCGGGTGGCACAGACAACCATTTGTTCCTGCTCGACCTGATCGATAAGAACATCACCGGCAAGGACGCGGATGCGGCGCTCGGCCGCGCGCATATAACGGTCAACAAGAACGCGGTGCCCAACGATCCGCGTCCTCCCGCCATCAGCAGCGGACTGCGCATCGGGACTCCAGCGGTGACGACTCGCGGTTTCAAGGAACCCGAAATCGAGCAGTTGACCAATTGGATAGCGGATGTGCTCGATCACATGGGAGATGAAACTGCAGTCGAACGCGCACGGGCCGAAGTGGTGAAGATATGCCGGCGATTTCCCGTTTATGGGTAGCAGCCTGAACGCAGTCCCTTGTGCGTCCTCTATGATTACGCGCCATGCATTGTCCTTTTTGCGGTCATTCGGAGACTAAGGTCATCGATTCTCGCCTCGCCGGCGAAGGGCGGCAGATTCGCCGTCGCCGCGAATGTTTGGCCTGTACGGAACGCTTCACTACTTTCGAGGCCGCGGAGTTGCTGCTGCCCACCGTGGTGAAGGGCGATCGCAGCCGCGAGCCTTTCGACGAGAACAAGCTGCTTCACGGAATGCAGAAGGCACTCGAAAAACGCCCGGTCGCGCGCGATGCCATCGAGGCTGCGGTGGCGAGAATTTGCCACAAATTGCGTAGTTTGGGTGAGCGTGAGATCGCGTCTCGGAGCGTGGGCGAGATGGTCATGGAGGAACTGCGGCACCTCGACGAGGTAGGCTATGTTCGATTCGCTTCGGTTTATCGGAGCTTTCAAGACGTGGAGGCGTTCCGTACCGAGATCGATCAATTGCGCCGGCATCGCCGCCGTCGCGAACCCAGCAAGGATCAGCTGCCGCTGCTTCCGGGTGAAGAAAGCGACGACGGCAAATGAGGGAGGTCGCGGCATCCGAGGACCGGGCGCATATGGAGCGGGCGCTGGAGCTTGCCGCCCGCGGTTTGTACACTACCGATCCGAATCCGCGGGTTGGTTGCGTGGTGGTTCGGGACGGCCGGGTTTTAGGCGAAGCTTGGCATGAGCGGGCGGGCGAGCCGCATGCGGAAGTTTTGGCGCTGCGGTCTGCGGGTCCCGAGTCTCGGGGCGCCACTGTTTATATCACGCTGGAGCCGTGCAGCCATACGGGACGAACACCGCCGTGCGCAGAAGCGTTGATCGCGGCCGGCGTAGCGCGCGTCGTGTGCTGCAGCATCGATCCCAACTCTAGGGTCGCGGGCGGTGGCATCGAGCGGCTGCAGTCTGCCGGTATTGAGATATCGGTCGGCGTGCTCGCCGCAGAGGCGCGCGATCTCAATGTCGGATTTTTTTCGCGCTTCGAGCGCGGGCGGCCTTTCATTCGATTGAAGCTGGCTATGAGCCTGGACGCTCGCACCGCGCTCGCATCCCACGGTTCGGCGTGGGTCAGCGGCGAAGCGGCACGCACAGACGTGCAGGTTTGGCGTGCCCGCAGCAGCGCGATACTCACTGGCGCAGGTACGGTGCGGGCAGACGACCCGCGTCTGGATGTGCGATTGGCGTACGGGTCGTGGGTCAGGCAGCCGCTGCGGGTGTTGCTCGATCCCATGCTCACCTGCGCCACGAATGCAAAAATATTCCGTGGAGATGGTGCATTGGTGTTTGCGGCGGCGGATGCGCCGGTGCGTTCGCAAAATTCCGCGCGAGTCGAGCGCTTGCCGCGAGCGGCTGGCGGCTTGGATTTGCACGCGGTCATCAAACGTCTCACCGAACTCGAAGTCAACGAATTACTGGTGGAATGCGGGCCGCGACTTGCCGCATCCTTTGTCATGACGAAGCTGGTGGATGAATTCGTGCTCTATATCGCGCCGACTCTGCTTGGCGCCGACGCGCCGCCGCTGATGCATCTCAGCGGCTTGGGACCGCCCGGCTCTCTGCCCGCATTCGACTATAAAGACGTGCAGCGCATCGGGGATGACCTGCGCCTCGTTCTCAAGCCGAGAAATTCCTGATTATGTTCACTGGAATCATCACGGCGACGGGCCTCGTGACCTCCCTCGTCGATAAGGGCGGCGACCTGGAATTGGGAGTCGACACGGCCGCAGGCGCCGCCGCGGGCGCTGCCACAGGCGCCGCAGCACTCGACCTGCATCGCGCTGCGATAGGCGACAGCGTGAGCGTCGAAGGAGCCTGTCTCACCGTGACTCGCAAAGATGGTACGCGCTTCTATGCGGATGTTTCCCGCGAAACTATGGCCAAGACCACCCTCGGCGCGTTGAGGCCGGGATCGAAGGTAAATTTGGAGCCGAGCCTGCGGGCCGGAGACGCTCTGGGCGGCCACATGGTGAGCGGGCACGTCGACGCGGTGGGCACGCTACAAACCTTGGCTCAAGATGCACGTTCATGGCGCATGGAGTTCGAGCTGCCCGTTACCCTGACGCGCTTCGTGGCGGCAAAGGGATCGGTATGCGTCAACGGAGTGAGCCTCACCGTCAACCAGGTCGTCGGCAGCCGCTTCGACGTCAACATCATCCCTCATACCCTGAGGGTCACCACGCTGGGTGAGCTTAAGCCGGGCGACGGCGTCAACATCGAGATCGACGTGATTGCCCGATATCTGGACCGGCTCATGACGAAAACCGAAGAGTGAGGCTACCAATGTCCGCGTTTAATACAATCGACGAAATCCTCGAGGACCTGCGCCGCGGCAAAATGGCGGTGATCATGGATGACGAGGATCGCGAGAATGAAGGCGATCTGATCATGGCGGCGGATTGTGTGCGGCCGCAAGACGTAAACTTCATGGCGCGCTACGGCCGCGGGCTCATTTGCCTGACCCTGACGCGCGAGCGCTGCCGCCAATTGCGCCTGCCGCTCATGGTGAGCGATACCGATACCAGCCACCGCACCAATTTCACGCTGTCGATCGAGGCGGCCGAGGGCGTGACGACGGGAATATCCGCGCATGACCGCGCGCATACGGTAAAGACCGCCGTCAGCCCGAATGCGAGGCCGGAGGATCTGCGCCAGCCCGGACACATATTCCCGCTGATGGCGCAGCCCGGCGGTGTGCTGACGCGCGCGGGCCATACGGAGGCGGGTTGCGATCTGGCGCGTCTGGCCGGATTTTCGGCCGCCGCCATGATCGTGGAAATCCTGAACGATGACGGCAGCATGGCGCGGCGGCCGGATCTCGAGCTGTTCGCGAAAACGCACGATCTGAAAATCGGTACCATCGCGGATCTCATTCGCTACCGCCTCAAGAACGAACGTTCGGTGGAGCGCATATACGAGGATATCGTCGAGACCGAGGACGGCAGTTTCAAGCTCTCGTGCTACGAAGACCACGTCAACAAGACAGTGCATATCGCGTTGGTCAAAGGCGACTTGAATTCCGCCTTGCCGCCATTGGTCCGCGTACACATCAAGGACACGCTGCGCGACGTGGTGGGAGTTCGCAACGAGCGGCTGGGCTGGCCGTTGCGTGCGGCGATGCGCCGCGTGGCACGCGAACCGTCGGGAGTGATCGTGATATTGAGGCCCGAAGAGACACCGCGCGAATTCATGGACAGCGTGCACCTGCTGGACCCCAAAACCGCGAACACCCGGCATCCCGGGGCCACCGTCATTCGAACCTACGGAATCGGCGCGCAAATCCTCAAGGATCTTGGCCTGAAGCGCATGCGCGTGCTGAGCGCACCCAAGCAGCTGCAAGGTCTAGCCGCCTTCGACCTCGAAGTGACCAGCTACGTTGATGGCGGCGAATGAGAGCCTGGGCGGTATACTTCGCGCCAATCTCCAAGAGGAAAGACACGTGCCTACCGATCAGCCAAAAATAGTCGAGGGGGAGCTGCATGCGCGCGATCTGCGCTTCGCGCTAATCGTCGCCCGGTTCAACGATTTCGTGGTGGAACCGTTGGTGCGCGGCGCCCTCGATGCGCTCAAGCGCCACGGCGCGAGCGAGAAGCAGATCGACATGGTGCGCGTGCCTGGTGCCTTCGACATTCCTGTCGTGGCCCGCAAGCTGGCGCTGTCGCGCCGTTACGAGGCGCTCATCGCCTTGGGCGCGGTGATCCGAGGTCAGACGCCGCACTTTGAGTACGTCGCCGGCGAGTGCGCCGGGGGCATTGCGCGCATCGCGCTCGAAACCGGAATACCGATCGCGTTCGGCGTGTTGACCACCGACACAGTCGAACAAGCTGTGGATAGGGCCGGCGGCAAGGCCGGCAACAAAGGCGCTGACGCGGCGCTGGCGGCGATAGAAATGGCGAACCTTTTGCGCCGCCTGGATCCTTGAGGCATGGCCGCCAAACGCCGCGGAGCAAACGGGGGAGCCCTTGCCGCGGGCCATCGGTCCCGCAGTCTTTCGCGTCGGTTGGCACTGCAGGCGCTCTATCAATTGCAAATCAATCCAAGGCCGTGGCAGGACACGCAGCAAGAGCTAGCATCCGACCCGGAGGCAGAGCGGGTGGATCTGGATTATTTTAAGGCCTTGATCGCGGCGATCGCGCCCAATCGCGCGGGGTTGGATGAGCGCCTCGCACGGCTCTGCGAGATTCCGCCGCACGAGCTCGATCCGATCGAGCATGCGGTGTTGTGGCTGGGTCTTCACGAGCTGGAATCGTATCCGGATTTACCTTACCGAGTAGCCCTTGCCGAAGCGGTGCAGCTGACCAAACAATTTGGCGCGACGGACGGGCATAAGTTCGTCAATGCCGTGTTGGACAGAGCCGCCCGGGAATTGCGGCCCGACGAGTACGGTCTCGGCTGACTAAATGGCCGCGGAGCCTGCCAATCTCGGCGAGTTCGAATTGATTCGGCGCTTCTTTTTGCGGCCCCAACCCTCGGGGTCGGGCGTCGTTTTGGGGATTGGCGATGATGCCGCAGTGCTGTCCCTGCCGCCGGATGCGCAGCTGGTGGCCGCAGTGGACACCATCGTGTCGGGCGGTCATTTCCCGGTGGAAACGGATCCGCGCTCCATCGGCCACCGTGCGTTGGCGGTCAACTTGAGCGACTTGGCTGCCATGGGCGCCACTCCCGCCTGGATGACGCTGGCGCTGACCATGCCTCGGGTGGAGGAGGCATGGCTGCAGCGGTTCTCCTCCGGATTATTGGATCTCGCCGATGCAAACGGGGTCACCTTGGTCGGCGGCGACACGACGCGAGGCCCGTTGAGCGTGAGTGTGCAAATTCTCGGACACCTTCCCCGCGGCACGGCGCTGCGCCGCAGCGGGGGCCGCGCAGGAGATTTATTGGTTGTGACCGGAACCCTGGGCGACGGCGGCGCGGGACTTGCGTTCGCAAAATCACCGCCGCAGGCGCACATCCGCGCCGCGGCGTTGGAACTCGTTCAACGCTTCGATTATCCGTCGCCCAGGGTGCAGTTCGGCAGGGCGGCGCGGGGTGTTGCGACGGCAGCGATGGACATCTCCGATGGACTGGTCGCAGACCTACCCAAGCTCGCGCAAGCGAGCGGCGTTGCGGCGCATGTCGAGGTCGAACGTTTGCCGCTCTCCGCTGCGCTGCGCGCCGCGGTTCCCGCGAGCCAAGCGCGTGATTGGGCGCTCGCGGCGGGCGATGACTACGAATTGCTCCTTGCCGTCCCAGCAGGACACCATGCCGAACTCAAGGCCGCCGCGGACCGATTGAACTTAAGTCTGACGACGATCGGTGAATTGCGCGCCGGCGCCGATGTGACCTGGTCGTTAAACGGCAAGGATTTCACCCCCGGCGTGCGGGGATGGGATCACTTCGCCTAAGCCTGGACCCAAATCACAGTTTGGGTCCAGCCTCCCCAGTATCCTTCGATCCACTTAAGTCGAATAGACGCCTCTGCAGCGCACGGTTACCCTTGAGCAACAATCGCTTAAACTCTCATGCGAAGTCCCCGAACGGACGCGCATCTTTGCCCGAGAAAATCGGCAAGTATGCAATCATCAACGAGGTCGGACGCGGCAGCACGGGCGTCGTGTATCTGTCGCATGATCCGTATTACGGCCGCGACGTGGCCATCAAGGTGTATAACGTGGACGCCAGCGGCGATGAGAGCCGCAAGCGCATCGCGCGCAAGATGTTTCTGTCCGAAGCGCACATGGTCGGCATGTTGCAGCACCCCAATATTCTGCCGATTTACGATGCCGGCGAAGAGAATGGACACTGCTATATCGTAACCGAACATGTGCACGGCGCCCGCACGCTCGCGGCGTATTGCCGCCCGGACAACTTGCTGCGCATCGACGATGTGGTGGAGTTGATTTACAAGGCGGCACGGGCGCTGCATTACGCGCACAGCCGCGGCGTCATTCACCGCGACATCAAGCCCAGCAATATCATGCTCACGCTCGATAGCGACGTGCGGATCATCGATTTCGGAATAGCCTTGGTGGCCGACTCGGAAATCTCCCGGATCGAGGGAATCGCCGGCAGTCCCTCCTACATGTCGCCCGAGCAAGTGCAGTCTATTGAGCTCACGAATCGTTCGGACCTGTACTCATTGGGTGCGGTGATGTACGAGCTTCTGACCGGCACCCGGCCGTTCAGAGCCGGAAATTTGCAGAAGCTGCTGCACCAAATCGTGTTCGCCACTCCTCCGCCGATACATACCTTGCGGCCCGAGATCCCGGAGGAGCTCGAGAACGTGACGGCGATGGCGCTGCAAAAAGACCCGGAAAAGCGCTACAAAACCGGCCTGGATTTTGCCGCCGAACTCACGCGCGTGCATCAAAAACTGCGCGCCCAATACAACCGAATCGATCAGCAGGAACAATTCAGCTTGCTGCGCAAGCTGAAGTTCTTTCACGAATTTTCGCACGGAGAGATTTGGGAGGTCTTGCGCGCCAGCAGCTGGCAGGATTATGCGGATGCGGAGGAGATCGTCAAGGAAGGCGAGATGGACGACCGGTTCTACATCATCGTGCAGGGACGCGTAAGCGTGCAGCGGCTGGGGCGGGCGCTCGGCTACCTCGAGAACGGCGACTGCTTCGGCGAGACCAGCTACGTGCGCGGCGCGAAACGCACCGCCACCATCAACGCCTCCGGGCCCGTGACGGTGATGAAGGTCAGTTCCACGCTTCTGGAGCAGGTGTCCGCGGAGTGCCAGTTGCGCTTCAATCAGGTATTTCTGCGCAGCATGATCGGGCGCCTGCAAAGCGCCGAGCGGGGTGTCTCCTAGAATCAGCGCTGCTGTGGCGCTTCCTTGTCGTGTTCGATCATGGCGTACGCCGAATGATTGTGAATCGACTCGAAGTTCTCCGATTCGACCACGTACGCGCGAACGCGCTTATCCTTGTTCAAGGCCATCGCGACGTCCCGCACCGTGTCCTCGACGAATTTGGGATTGTCGTAAGCGCGTTCGGTCACGTATTTCTCATCGGGACGCTTCAATATCCCATAGACCTCGCACGAGGCCTGGCTCTCGGCGATGTCGATCAGTTCTTCCAGCCACATGTGCTCGACCAATTTTGCCGTCAAGGTGATGTGCGACCGTTGATTGTGCGCACCATAATCGGAGATCTTTTTCGAGCACGGGCATAGGCTGGTGGTCGGAACCACGACCTTGAGCCAGACGTCGGTTTTCCCGGCGCGGTGCTCGCCAAAAATGGTCGCTTGATAATTCATCAGGCTTTCGACGCCGGTGACCGGGGCCTTCTTCATGACGAAGTAGGGAAACGTCATCTCGATATGGCCGGCGCTCGCGTCCAGATGCTCCGTCATTTCCGTGAGCATTTTACCGAAAGAATCGACGGAGATTTCACGCTCGTGCCGATGCAAAATTTCAACGAAGCGGGACATGTGCGTGCCCTTGAAGTTGTGGGGCAAATTGACATACATGTTGAAATTGGCGACGGTGTGCTGCTCGCCGCGCGCGCGGTCTTTCACCTTGACCGGGTGATAAATGTCCTTGATACCGACCCTGTTGATCGGCATTTGACGCATGTCGGGGTGTCCCTGGACGTCCTCTACGGTCTTCAGTTGCGGCTTTTTCACGGGGACGGCAACATTCATACGGGTTCCTACTGAGGCGATCAGGCCCTACATGGTGCCGAAACCGCGAATTCCAAGAATATTAGACGATTCGCGTGGCTGCGCTCATCAACCGGCTTTCGATTCGTCGGGGGTAAATTCTTCAACGGCAGGTCCGCCGGCTCTTTTGAGCAGGATCTCGACCTTTTGTTCCGCCTCTTTGAGCGCGGTTTGGCAGGCACGAGAGAGCAGCACGCCGCGTTCAAAAGCTGCCAACGACTCCTCGAGCGGCATATCGCCCTGCTCGAGGCGTTCCACGAGTTTTTCGAGATCGCGCATCGCCGACTCAAAATCGGGCGGCGTCTCGTTTGCGGCTTTGGCTATTGGCATGCCCTAGAACGGTACACATGCGCCGGGATGGGGTCAAACCGGCGTAATCGTGACGCACACGACGTTTCGGCGAGAGGTGCCGGCCGCGACATTGTCAAGCCGTGAGACGCGTCACAACCGTGGGGTCGCATGCCGGCCACATTTGAGTACCATTGCGAATGGGAAGATTTATGCAAATTTCAATCAAATCAATCGTCCCCGGCGGGGGTTTGGCTGCGTTTATCTTAGCCATGGCAGCCTGTAGTCCGCGGCCTATTCCGCCGATGACGGTCACCGAACTCATGCAGGATCGGGTGGCGCTCGACGGCGTGCTGATGAAGTGCAATCAAAATCAATCCAAGGCGCGTACCGATTCGGATTGTTTGACCGCGCGAACCGTCGTTGCACGTCTCGCCATCCAAAGTGAGCGTGATGTGGAGGCGAAGCGCGCCGCGGAATTCGAGCGTACTCGGGAGAAGCTGCGCTTGGCCCAAGACAAGCAACGGCAGGCGCAAGACGCGAAGAATCCCAAAGTGGACGCCTATCACCTGCCGCTGGTGCCGGTCGAAACCGCCCCACCGCCGCAGCCGCCCGTTCCACCAACCGCACCGGCGACGCCGGCCGGCGGTATGAATCCGCCGGTGATGAGCCAGTCGAATCGCTAAGCACGATCGCAGTACGTCTGCCGGTAAAATTCGCGTTGAATGACCCCGGTCTGTTGATCGGCGGCTCCTATGCGTGTTCAAGTAGAGTATAAATAACGGGGGTCGCACAGACCGACTGGACTTTCGGGAGCGAGAAATGATCAAAGTAAGCGTGATGTACCCCAACAGGCCCGGCGCGCGGTTCGACCACGACTACTACCGCGACAAGCACATGCCCCTTCTGAAGAGCCGGATGGGGGATAGCTGCAAGTATTACACAGTGGATAAGGGCTTGGCGGGGGGCGCTCCGGGGACACCCGCAACGTACGTCGGCATGTGCCACATTTTCTGCGAATCCGTCGAAGCGTTCCAAACAGGTTTTGGTCCGCACGCAAATGAGATCATGGCCGACATTCCTAAATACACCGACCAGACGCCAGTAATTCAAATTAGCGAAGTTATTGTCGGGTCGTAGCCGGAGCCATTGCTGCGACGGAATAACGAAGCTCTGCTCCGCCGTTCGCGGACTCATCATTGAAGCTGCGCCAGCCAGATCTCGGCATCCGGCCACGCGTGCGTTGATTTGGCGCAGCGAAAACCGCTGTCTTCGTCAGCGCGGTTGGAAAGCTCATAACGGCGGGTGGCGGCACGTTTGTTGGCCGGATTGGGCTCCAGCCAGGAGCCGCCCTTGAGTACTTTTCTGCCGCCCACTTTCGTGTCAACCCATTGCCAGACATTCCCCGAGAGCCCCTTGTACCGGCCACCGATGCCTTCAGGAGGTCCATCGGTAGCGTTCGGCGGAGCGTTCGGCGACATCGCCACGGGATCGATGGCGTCGCCCCACGGAAACGTATGGCGTTTCGGGCCGCGCGCGACGTATTCCCATTCGTCCTCGGACGGCAGACGAGCGCCTCTGAACCGACAGTAGGCTACGGCGTCTTGAAAGCTCACTCCGACGACCGGCAATCCGTCTGCAACGGCATGTTTTTTTACCGCGTTGCGCCACGAACCACCGGTCACCGGTTGCAGGGTCCCTTCAACAACGGCATATGCGAAACCCGCCGTCTCCGCTTGGGTTTTATAGTGAGTGGCTTCGACGAACTGGCGAAACGCGCGCACGCTCACCGGCACCCGGTCTAGTTCGAATGGATCGAGAGTCACGTTGCGCAGCCCCTCGTCGCCATACCAGCTGAGCTGGCAAGCGGAGGAATATTGGCGGCATAGCGCGAACGCAGCACGAATCTGCTCCGGTGTGCTGCCGAGGGTGACGCGCCGTGGGGTGCCCTCAACCAGCTGGCGGATGGCAGCCTCGGGATAGTCGTGCGCCCCGTCGAGTTCGTTGGCCGGGATGCCGAGCGACTGCAGCAGCGGCACGGTGCGCGCTCCGGAAAGGCGTATGCCCGTCGCCGCCGGCGCCGGAGTGGATGCGGTAACCAAGGGCCGGGCATCAGCCGATGGCTTGCGATCCGTATCAGAGTCAGGCTTGCCGGCAAAAAGACCGGATACCCATGTGCCGATGGTTCCCGATTCGGGCTTGCTCGCCGTCACACTCGTTGCGGGGATAGTTGCAGGGATGGCGCCGGACGCCAATGCACTCGCAGTTTCCGGTGCGACCTTGCTTGGCGCCGCGAAATAAAAGTCTCCCGTGAGCGAGGAGGATTCCCATGGAACTTGCTTTCCTGCCGTTACATTCATTACCCCGACCCGCACGTGCTTGAACACCTGTTCCACCGGCTCATGCATCTCGCGGATGGCGTGCGTGAGGGCCTCCGTATAGGGACTGTTGCGGCCGCTGCCATCGGCGGCCACGGCGCCGGGCGCGGTCGAGTAGGCGATGAGGATTCCCGCAGGCGCGTCCATGGTGGCCAGGCCGTGGTCCACCGAACGCATGCTGCGAGTGAACGGATTATTGCGACAGGCATCTAGGATCACGATGTTGAGGCGGTTACGCGCGTAACGCATTTGCTCGATCACCCAATCCGCGCTGACGGCTTCTATCTCTACGTCACCTTCGCGCTCGATGCGCGCGGTAGTGGGGATCAAATAGTTTCGGCCGCTCAGCTGCACGCCGTGGCCGGCATAGTAGAAGAGCCCGACGGCGCTCGGACCCGCCTTTTCCAAACGCGACCCGAATTCCTGAATGGCTCGCTTCATGGTCGTTTGATCGGCGTTGCGGCGCGCAATGACATCGAATCCCAGGGAAGTCAGCGCCTCGCCGACCAATTTCGCATCGTTTGCCGGGTTCGGCAGCGGGCCGCTGGAGTAATCGCTGTTGCCGATGACGAGAGCGATCCTGGTTTCCCCCGCCTGCAGTGCAGTTGAGGTGAGTATCGTGGCAGTGAGCAGTAGAAGTCTGATCAAGCGCATATTTGGCGAAGTATAGAGGGTAACCGAGGCCGCCGGCCTTCGATGGCGGGGCCGCTTGTTCACATAATTACCTGTGATACGACGATTGCGTCAGGATTTCTGCGGCGCGGCACTGGACCGGCAAAAGCGGCTGGCTATGCAGCGGCGCTTGGTGGCATTATCTCTGCCCATCGCTTTGAAGGGAGCCATAAAAATGCACGGCCGCAACTTGAATATGGGTGCGCGAGGGCGCGCGGTCGTCGGTTCGTTGGCTCTGGCTGCAGCGTTGACTTTGGCA
>JBBROC010000048.1:0-23608 GCA_038229815.1 Steroidobacterales bacterium
GACGGTCACGATCACGGCTACGATCAAAACGGCCGCTGGATAGAACATCGCCTTCTTAATTTTCTTCTTCAAAGCTTCGGTTTTTTCTTTGTAGGTCGCGATCTTGTCGAGCAACGTTTCCAACGCACCGGCTTGCTCGCCCGCCTGGACCAGATTCACGAATAGATCGTCGAAGTACAAGGGGTGCTTCGCGAGCGACTCATGCAAAGTGCTGCCGCCCTCGATGCTGCTCTTAATTTCGAGCACCAGTTTTTGCATGGCCGGTTTTTCATGGCCGTTGCCGATGATCTCGAAGGCTTGCACCATCGGAATACCGGCCGACATCATGGTGGCGAGCTGGCGGGCAAACACCGCTATATCCATCGGCGAAACTTTGCCGCCGGATCGAAACAGGGAGCTGGGGGTTTTGACGCGAGTCGCAGCGACGCCTTGGCGCCGCAGGTCGGCGCGCAGAGCGGCTTCGTTTGCCGCAAGCGATTTGCCGCGCACCTTGTTGCCGCGCTTGTCCTTGCCTTCCCACAAAAACTGGGTTTCTTTCTTCCCTGCAGTTGCCGATACGGCCATAAATCCTATCCTTCCCGGTTACCTGCTAATCGATTGTCACGCTGTTGATTTCTTCCAGACTGGTCACACCGTTTCTCACTTTTTCCAATCCTGAACGGCGCAGATTCCATATGCCGTCCTTGACCGCTTGATCATTGATGTCGATGGCGCCGCCGCCTTCCATGATGATGCGGCCGATGGTTTCGGTGACGGGCATGACTTGGTAAATGCCCATGCGGCCCTTATAGCCGTCCGTGCACTGCCCGCAACCGACGGCCCGATACACTCTGATTCCCTTCTCGATGTCCGCCGCCTCGAAGCCTTCCTTTTTCAATGCTTCGTCAGGAATATCGATCGGTTGCTTGCAGTTGTTGCACAGCTTGCGGGCCAGGCGTTGCGCAATGATGAGGCTCACGGAGGTCGCGATGGCGTAAGGCTTGACACCCATGTCGACCAAGCGGGTCAGGGTTTGAGGTGCATCATTGGTGTGCAACGTCGACAACACCAAGTGCCCGGTCTGCGCAGCCTTGATGGCGATTTCCGCCGTTTCAAGGTCGCGAATTTCACCGACCATGATCACATCGGGATCCTGGCGCAGGAACGCCCGTAAAGCAGCCGCAAACGTGAGCCCAACCTTGTTGTTCACATTCACTTGGTTGATGCCGGGAAGGTTGATTTCCGCCGGATCCTCGGCGGTCGAAATATTGCAATCCTCGGTGTTGAGGATGTTGAGTCCGGTATATAGAGACACGGTCTTGCCGCTGCCGGTGGGCCCCGTGACCAAGATCATTCCCTGAGGCTTGGCAAGGTACCTCAGGTAAAGCTCGCGCTGCAGCGGCTCATACCCCAAGGCGTCAATGCCGAGCATCGCGCTCGATGGATCGAGAATACGGGTGACTACTTTCTCGCCAAACAGAGTCGGGCACGTGCTGACTCGAAAATCGATGGCCCGGTTCTTCGAGAGGCGCATTTTGATGCGGCCGTCCTGCGGCACTCGCCGCTCCGCAATATCGAGCCGCGCCATGACCTTGAGGCGGGCGACGATCTTTACCGCCAGCTGCACGGGCGGCAACGCGACCTCTTTGAGCACGCCATCTAATCGCGTGCGGATGCGAAACATCTTTTCATAGGGCTCGAAGTGAATATCCGAAGCGCCTTTCTTGATCGCGTCGAGCAATATCTTATTGACGAAGCGGACGATGGGAGCGTCCTCGACGTCGTCGCGCCCGAGTGCATCCGCATTGGCATCTTCGTCGCCGCCGGTGACCTCGAGATTCTCGAGATCGAAGTCGTCATCGGTCAGGTTCGGCATCACCGATTCGGCCTGCTCCACGGCCTTGCCGACGGCGGCTTGCAGCTTGTCGTCCTCGACCACGACGAACTCGATGCTCATCGACGTCTGAAAGCGAATCTCATCGAGCGCGTGCAGGTTGGTCGGATCCGCCACTGCCAGGAACAGGCGCTTGCCACGTTTCATCAAGGGCAACGCCCTATGCTTCTGCAGCAGCTTGTCGCTCACCGCGCGGACAGCTTCCATATCAATGGCGACGGCGTCCAAGTCCAGCAATGGCACCCCGAACTCGTTGGAGGCGGAAATCGCGATGTCGCGGGCCGTCGCGAGTTTCATGGTTACCAGATGGGTCACCAGATTGACCCGCTTTTCCTTTGCCCGGGCAATGGCATCCTGCATGGCCTGTTCGTCCAACAGACCGTCCTGGACCAGCCGTTGCGCAAGACCTCCCAGGGCGACGCGGCTGGTGCCGCCGATCGATGCTATTGCGTTATCATTCATGGACTTATAGTAAACCCCAGGCCGTTGCTACTGCCCTACTATCGGTAGCCGACTGAGCAATTGTCAAATCATCCGCAGATAGTCGCACATTGGCGGCACCGCACTCGTGACATTGATCCCAGAATGGTCGCTTGGGGTTCGTGCCGAAACAGGCCGCAAAAATAAAGAAGCCCCTCGGTTGAGGGGCTTCGGTTCCTGCTTGAGTCGCGAGACCGTTAGCAGCTTCTCAGCATTACTTGCACTCGGTCGGCACGTAGCGGGCCGGCGCTGTACCGAGAGTGACAGGCAACGCGCGGGCGGTAGCCGTGGCGCTCTTCGAAGACGCGCAGGCCCAGTCCATAGAGCCCGTCAGGCTCGCCGCCAATGCGGCACCGCCAATCGAAGGCTGCATGGAAACCGTTTTGCCATTGAGTTGGGCTATGTTCGGTCCGAACATAATCGTGATGACACCGGTGGCAGCGGCGATATTCGTGCCCGCGACCACGTATTTCGTCGGCGCAAAGGCCGCGTTCCACGTACCCGCCGCGGCGGTAACACCCGCCATGTCATTCGATTGGTAGGCTTCCGCAATCGCAATCTTCGCCGAATCCGCGAGGCTCAGGCCTTCAGTAACCTTCGCGCGAACGGTGTAGTCCTGATAGGCCGGAATGGCGATGGCCGCCAAGATACCGATGATCGCGACCACGATCATCAATTCGATGAGGGTGAAACCCTGTTGTACTTTCTTTAACATTCTAACTCCTGATGATAAACACAAATAAATCCATTTTTCGAGCAACGGCCCAAGCCGGTGATGAGATAGAAGCAAGCTGTGTGCCAACCCCGCACTCTGGTGTAAGCGAATGAAACTACAGGGTTATTTGGAATGCCGTGAGGACGACTTGACATATCAGCCTCGTCAGCGGCGGCCCTGTATGGCGCATCGGGTCACACACTGACAGATTTTGTCAGGCGGCACGGCCTTCGAATGGGCAGCATTGAGAGCAGCGAAAATACCTACGCTCTCAGACCTTTCAACGGACCAATGAACTTTTCGTAGTTGCGCCAGCGCCTGACGGATTGGTTGTAAATTTTCTGCCTCACCTGCCAAGCGCTGGCTGTACTAACAGTGCGTTTGGTCTCGTAGAACGATAGGCAGCGCTCGTCCCACTCGAGCTCGAGGAAATCCAGAATCTTGCGGGTCCACCCTTCTTGATCGGCCACGAGCTCTTCGTAAGGCACCGCAAGAATCGTTCCCGGTGGCAGCGCCGCGGACCAATGCTGCATCAAGCGTTGGTGAATCCTGTAGTACTCCGCCAGGTCTGATAGATCCATGGCAAATCTCATGCCTGTCGAGAAATGCTGGAAATAGCAAGAGAGGCAGGTATCGATCGGGTCTCGCCGCATGTGGATGATGCGGGCGTTCGGAAGTACCGAGTGCATGAAACCTAGGTAGTCCGAGTTAGTCGGAGTCTTATCGACGATGCGCGGCGCGTCGGGACAAGAACGCTCGAGAACACGCAAATATTCCTCCGCCAGTTTTTTTCTGGCCGGCTCGCCGAGTATTCCTAGACGTATGTCGCTTTGCTGCGCACGGGCGGCGTCGAGCCAAAACTCCGGTTCACCGGCCCCCTTGGCGGCAGGATGTGACGCAATGATTTGCTCGGTCAGCGAGGTGCCCGAACGCGGCATCCCCACGACGAAAATGGGTTTTATCGAGGCCGAGCCGCCACTCCCTACGGTCTGCAGTGCCTGTTGTGTATGGCTGCGAATCATGTCGTCTGCGAAACGAGAGTGCGCTTGCCGATCATATTTTGGGGACACCGTCTTCATCAACTCGTTGCCGCGTTTGTAATTCTGGAAAGCCCGTTCAAAATCCCCGATGTCATCGCGATGCTTTCCGATGGCAAAGCGAAGCTCAGCTTCCTCCCAGAGGGAGATCCCGCTTCCAGCGATTTCTTCCGCTCCTTTGAGCCAGTCGCCGTCAGCAGACGTCATCTTACGAAGGATGTTCATGGCCGCCCAGGCGCCTGGGGATTTTGGGTTGGATTTCAACGCCCGTTTGAAAAAGGTCTCCGCCTCGTCAAAGCGACCCTCCGTGCGCGCGATCCGGCCTAGACCCAGCAAGGCTTGCGGATGTCTGGGAACGAGCTTCAACGCCTTCTTAAAGCAGGTCTTGGCCTCGCGCTCGCGGCCTGATGCATCCAGAGCGATGCCGAGCTTGACACGCGCATCCGCATTTTTCGGGTTTACTTTAAGGGCGCGCCGTAGCAACTCTTCGGCTTCGTGTGGACTCCCTTGCACCATATCCGCAAGATTGCAAAGGGCCCCGATAAATTCTGGATTGATTTCAATCGCCTCACGGTAGCACTGCTCCGCCTCCTGGTAGCGACCCAGCTCGGCTAGCGCAACTCCAAGGTTGTTGAGGACATCCGGGTTATGCGGGACGAGCGCAATTGATTCCTGATAAAGGGTAACGGCTTCCGCATAGTTGCCGTCAGCGAGGGACTTGTTGGCTCGCACAATAAGAGGGACCATCTTGCCGACGTCTGGTTGATCGGCACTCACGGCCGGCGAGCTACGGCCTGACGCGGGATCGGCCGTCTGCTTGGAAAGATGCACTATCAAGGACTGAGTCACTTCATTGGCGAATGCAGATGCGACGCCGTTCTCGATCAATCTCCACTTGAAGGAATTTGCGAACTTTGCCTTTTGGTAGAAATTGAACCGAAGAGCGCGCACATCGCGGTCGGCGCGCTGCAGCAACTCTTGAAGTTGAAGTGCCGTCGTCTGTTCCTTCCCTGCGGCTTTAGTGCCCTGCACCGCTGGCGCCGGCGACAGCGCGTCGGCCAGAGCGACACCGACGTTTGCGGCTTCGAGTGCGTTGAACCAGTCGAGCATTATTGTTTGCAATCCATTTAAAGTTGGGTCAGCCGAACCTTAGGAGTGGTGGTGCCGCAGGCGCCATCGGCACGCGCCCACGACCATGAGCGGCAGATTAACCAAAACTATTCGGCCTTGCCACGCCAAATGAGCGCCAACATGAGGTTAATCACAAATTTCATTCGATGCCGAGCTTCTTTATGCGATAGCGGAGTGCCCTAAAGCTCATCCCCAAAACCTTCGCGGCCGCCGTTTTGTTGTATCTCGTTTGCTCGAGTGCCTTCAGTATGGCGTCGCGCTCGATATCCTCAAGATGGTCGCCCAAGGCCCCACCGGTTGGGGCACTCGAATCCGCGATCGGTGTCGACTCCGCCGTCGGGCATACTGGCGACGGCCGCAGCTGGATATCGCTCGCACGTATATCGCCGCTCGTAGTCAGCGTGATCGCTCGCTCGAGGATGTTCTCTAGTTCTCGAACGTTTCCGGGAAAGGCGTAGGCCTTGAGGGCGCCTAGCGCGTCCTTCCCCAGCATGGGCGGCGTTATTTTCATGCGCCGCCCGAGCCTGCGGAGGATGGCCTCAGCGAGTTCCGGGACATCCTCGGGCCGTTCGCGCAATGATGGCACGCGTAATTCGATAACGTTGACCCGGTAGAACAAGTCCTCGCGGAATTTTCCCTCGGCCACCAGGTGGGCGAGGTTCTTATGCGTCGCCGACAGGAAGCGGACGTCGATGCCGACTTCAAGTTGTTCACCGACCGGGCGTACGGCCTTTTCCTGAATCACCCGGAGGAGCTTGACTTGCATATGCAAGGGCAGGTCGGCGATTTCGTCGAGGAACAGCGTGCCGCCTTCCGCCGACTGAATCAGCCCTTTCTTGTCGCTGACTGCGCCCGTAAAGCTGCCGCGCTTGTGCCCAAAAAGTTCGCTCTCCATGAGTTCAGTGGGGATCGCACCACAGTTGACGGGTACAAAGGGCCCGTCGCGCCGAGGTCCGGATTCATGAATGAGCTTTGCAACCAATTCCTTTCCTGTGCCGGACTCGCCAAAAATATGAACGGGCGCTTGACTACGCGCGACGCGGGAACTCATATCCCGCAAGTTCTGCATTGCAGGCGACATACCGAGCAACCGGGGGCCGAATACGGTGGTATCACCCTCATTGGACTCCGATAACTTGATGGCGGTAGCCACCAGTTTCCGCAGGCCGGTAAGATCCAGCGGTTTGGAAACAAAATCGAACGCGCCCAGTTTGAGCGCGCGCACCGCCGTCTCCATGTTGCCATGCGCCGTTATCACTGCAACCGGTACGCTTGGCGTATGCTGCTGCATCCATTCGACGAGCTCAAGGCCGCTGCCATCCGGCAACTGCATGTCGGTCAGGCACAGATCAAAGCGCTCTGTCTTAAGCAGAAGTTGTGCCGAGGCGACGGTGTCCGCCGTGAGCGGGCTCAAGTTCATGCGCTGCAAAGTAATAGACAGCAATTCGCATAAGTCCGGTTCATCATCGACGACCAAGACGGTGGGTTTCGGCATGGCGCCCATTGTAGCGTTAGCCGCAGTGACTAAGCACCATCTGCTGCATGCTAGGATTCGAGGGAAAACGAGATTGCACCGGCTACATCCATCACGCGCTCCGTGAAACACACATTTGCCATTCCCGTATATTTGGCTGCGCCAAGCCTGGCCGCATTGATTGACTCACTTCGTGCGCAGTCGAATGCCGGCAGCGAAATCCTGCTGGCGACCTCTGCGCCCTCGGCCGAGCTTCACGCCTTCGCGAAGCACCATGGCATTCCATTGCACGTCAATCCTCAGCGCATCGACATCGCGGCCGACTGGAACTTTGCGCTGGCGGTCGCGAACACGGAATTGGTGACGATCGCTCATCAGGATGATTGTTTCGCGCCGTTCTATGTGACCCGGTTGATCAGCGCATTGCAACGCCATCCCGATGCACTGATGGCCTTTTGCGATCACTCGGAGCATACGACATCGGGTCTGCGTCCGGTCAATGTCAATCTGCGGATCAAGCGCGCGCTCCGCCGGCGCGCCTTCGGCACGCGTGAATGTATCTTCGAAACGAGCGACAAGGTGCGTTTGCTGTCACTCGGCAACCCTATCTGCTGCCCGAGCGTCATGTTCGATCGCTCGATGCTGCCCGATTTCCGGTTTCCCGAAGGATTCCAGACCAACCTGGATTGGATGGCGTGGCTCGAACTTGCGCGCCGGCCCGGCGGGTTTGTCTACGTTCGCGAAAAGCTGGTTTCCAAAGGCGTTCATGCCGCGAGCGAGACGACAGCGGCAATCGCCAATCGCGCGCGCCAACGCGAGGATCGCGCGTTGTTCGATGCCCTGTGGCCTAGGCCGATCGCCGCAACCCTCGCAGCCCTCTACCGGCTCGGTTATCGCGCCAATCGACTCTAAGTGATCACGCCTCTCAGGCTGATATGTGCCGAGGCGATGCCGGTCGAAAAAAAGTGACGGCGTAGTTAGGCTTATCGGTTTCGAACAGGTCGGTGTGCTCGCAACTCAACGGACCCAGCGCTCCCTCAAAGAGACGCACGAGACGATCGCGCGAGATCGGACAGACATTGCCATCCCCCGTGATGTATCGGTCCGACCAATACCCCAGTAGTGCACGCCAATGACCAGGTTCCACATCCTTGACGACGACGCGCAGCTTCGGCACGCGGTCGAGAAGCACCCTGACCGAAGCGAGAAACGCGGCGCGGGAGCTCTCCGGGATGTGGTGCAGTACATCTGCGATGAGAATCGCGTCGGGATCCGCTCTGCTCTGCGCCAGATAGTCTGCCAGGCCGGTGCTCGGCAGCCGCGTCACCTGGGGATCGAAGCGCGCTTCGATCCATTGCCCGACGAGGGGTGCGGGATCAAGCGTCGTGACCCGTAAATCGGGACGCAGCGCCAGCAGGTAATTCAGGGGTTGGCCGTCGCCGCCGCCGATGTCGAGCAAGTGGGCGTCTCGCGGTATCGCCGCGGCGAGCGCTGCCGCGACCTTCGCCAGGTCGACATACATCGCCCGGTACTGGCGGCCCGCGCGACGTGAAAGACGCGCGCCGAGCAGCCGGCGGATCGCCAGACCTAGCGACATTCGTGCACCGGCGCGCCTGCATGCTGACTCATGGGTCGCGGTCGCCTGCCGCGTGGACATCGATGAACGCCATGAGAAACGAAGAGAAGACGATTTCGGCGCCGGCCAGCATCAACGTAACCGAGGGGATGGCAACGCGCATCATGGTGGCAGGATCCAAGGCTCCCAAGCGGGCGTGGGCCCAACCGAGGACTGAAAAGGCCGCGAGCCCGAGTCCGGCGAGACCAAGAGTCAGACCGAGCAGGATGCCGCGCTCGAGCGTGAAGACACGTAGAAAGCGGGCCAGCGGGAGACTCATTGGCAGCACGTTCTTGAGCACGCCGACCGCGCGGGCCAGCAACGAGAACAAGACCAGTTGGACGCCCAGAATGACTGCCCCGGCTGCGTAAAGCATGGTGTGAATGTCGAGCCCGACGCCGGCGATGACGAGCGCACCAGGTATTATCGCAAGCTCGGCCGCGATGCCGATTACGATGAGGAATGCCCCGGGGTATAGCATGAGCCAACGCGGGCTCATCATCAGTAGAAAGCGCAGATGCCTCCACCCATCGCGCCAACTGCGAAGGTGCGGCGCGTGCGTGCGTCCGGCCTGCGACAGCACCGTGGGCACCTCGGCGATACGCCACGCGGCGAGCGTCGCCTTGACGATCATCTCGCTCGCGAACTCCATGCCGGGTGCGCGCAAACCCAGTCGCAGCACGGCCGCCCGTTCGACACCACGAAGGCCACAGTGAAAATCACCGATGCCGGAGGAGAAAAACAATCGTCCGGCAAAGCTCAGCAGCGGATTGCCGACATAGCGATGCAGCAGAGGCATGGCGCCTGGCTGTATGCCGCCGCGAAAACGGTTGCCGACAACCATGGTATTGCCTGCGCGCAAGCAATCGACGAACTCGCCAAGTTGCGAGAAATCGTAGCTACCGTCGGCATCAGCCATGATCACGAACCGTCCCCGGGCAGCTTGAATGCCCCCTATCAGGGCGTTGCCGTAGCCTCTCGCAGCGACACACACCACGCGGGCACCCGAGTCATGTGCAAGCTGGCGTGAACCGTCGGTCGATCCGTTGTCGGCGACGACCACCTCACCTTCTATACCTGTTCGATCGAGAAAGTCCCGCGCCTTTTGCACGCATCCCATGATGGTCTCGGCCTCGTCGAGACAAGGCATGAGAATGGTCAGTTCCATCGTTCTTGACTCGCCGCTTTCATCGAGGACTCGCGCGCTTCGTCCCCCACTTCCTCGTGGTAGTCCCCTTCGGCATTGATGCGCCAGATGGCCGACTTGGCGGTCCCGGTGTCGATTATCGAGTCTACGGCGCCTTTGGCTGTCAACATGGAATGGTCTTGGTTGTTGTAGCGGTGCATGCCGTTTCTACCGATGGGATAGAGATTTGAAAACTGATCCAAGTATGCACGGACCTTATCGAACTCGCCGTATGCGCCAAAATATGCGGGGTATGCTTTGGGAACGCGAACCAAGGTGCCATCGAGTACGTCCCTTCGATCGATCAAGCCGATTTTTTCGAGTTCCCCGGCCGCAAAATCGATGAACCGGCCATTGTCCATGGACCAGAGATCATCGCCTTCGCAGCAGAAGTATTCGAGGCCGAGCCAGATCGTGGCGGGATCGGCGACCAGAGCCGGGCTCCAGTTGTTGAAGATTTGCAGACGCCCGATTCTCACGTCTGGTTCCTGGATGTAGATCCAATTGTCGGGCGGCATGCCGTTGGGCCGCCGCCTGTCCCGCCGGCCGATGCCCGGGTTCATCCGCTTGAGCAGCAGGCCGACGGTCATGAAGTCGCGATAGGGCAGGTTGCCGGCGATCCGCCGGACTAGCGAGTCTGCGGGTTGCAGCATGCCGATGAGATCGTGGGCCGGCATCGTGGAAACGAAATAGCCGCATGGGACCCGTTGCAGCGACCCCGTGCTCTGGTCCAATACATCGACCGCCGTCACTGCGACGCCGTCGCGCTCCAACCCGACGATTCGATGCCTCAGATGAATGTGTCCGCCGAGGTTGCAGACCCGGCGTGCTACTTCCTCCCACATTTGGCCAGGCCCAAATTTGGGATACAGAAATCGTTCGATAAGGCTGGTTTCGGTCCGCTTTTGAGAGGTGTCCGTGGAGCGGCGAAACGGATGCGCCAGCGCGTGCCCCAGGGCTTTCGCGACCGACAGCCCTTTGATCCGTTGAGCTCCCCATTCCGCGGAGATCTCCCCGCAAGGCACGCCCCACACTTTCTCGGTATAGCTCTTGAAAAATGTGCGGTATAAGCGCGCGCCAAAGCGGTTGATGAGAAAATCTTCCAAGCTTATTTCGGGTGATCGTGCGACGAGATGCGCACGAGCGTAGCTCAAACCAATCCTCAGAGCCTCGACAATACCCATGTTCTCGAACGTGCCCGCACTCAGCGTGAGTGGGTAATCGAAAAAACGGCGTCGGTAGAAGATGCGGGAGACACGTTGCCGGACCAGCATGACCTCATCCGACGAGGCAGGTGCAAGAACCTCGGGCATCAAGTGGCGCGATTGACCTTGGTAGTGGACGCGCATCGCGTCTGATCCTTGTGCCTGACCCCCGGCCACCGGCAGGATGTCTTGCCACCAGCGCATGACCCAATCCGATTTTGAAAAAAATCGGTGCCCACCGAGATCCATGCGATTGCCGCGGTAGTTGACGGTTTTCGAGATTCCCCCGACTTGGCCGTCGGCTTCGAAGACAAGCGGGGTGATATCGGATCGCCGAAGAAGCTCGAGCGCCGCCGTCAAGCCCGCGGGACCCGCGCCGGCCACCACCGCGATCTTCTGCGGCTGTTTTGTGGATGTCATAACTGCATCACAACCCTCAGGTTGCCGGCAGCGACGCTCGGACCTTGCGACAGTCGTAGAGGTTCGAATCCTGCCACGCTCCGGCGTGCTCATGGCGCAGCGGCTGAAACCCCAACCTTACGGGCGAAATAACAAATCCAAGCAGGGGATCCTCGCAAACCCGGATCAGGCTCTCGGCTGTCAGAGGGCGCGTTGCCGCAGCGTCCTGGTGCCCGCTCCGCGAGTTTGCCAAGCCTGTCATTATCTTCCAGATTGGAGCAGTGAGCGGGAGAAGTACTTCCGATCTGCGCCGCACTTCAAGCGCGGTCGCCCGCGAAAAAACGACGCCGGCGGATTGGTCCAATGCCAGGTAATTCGGCCGGTCCAGAATGAACCAGACAAACGCCCCGACGTCGCGCGCAGGCACGACCAGCACTGTGCTGGTAGGGGGGATTTCATTTCTCCACTCGGCAAATTCATCGATTTCGGAGACCGAGGCGAAGTTGTGCGCTTGCTTGAGCGCTGCGGGCCAAACGAAAATCGAGATCATCACGAGCAGCGCCGCGACAGAAATTGCCAAAATATTCCCGCCGGCACCGCGGCTCCTTTGGATCGTCCACCAAACTAGAACACCGAACAGCAACGCGGTGATTCTCAATCCGAAGACGTCGCGCATTTGCGCGCCGCGCAATGGCGGTGCGGAGACGGTGGTCGCGGGCCACATGAGTGCGGACGATCTGGCCAGAATCCAGGCCATGATCGCGATGGCAAGCGCCGCGGCGGCCCAGCGAAAATAAGGTGCCGCACGAGCGCTGATATTTGCCCGCATGACCCAAAGCAGGAGGGCAAGCGACGCGCAAGCGGTCCCATCGATGCTCGACACTGTCCAACCCGAGGCCAGCAATAGGACGCAAAGAGGGCCGCATCTTTCATCGCGCCACACGTGCAGTGCCGTGACGGGGAGCAGCAGAGCGCTCACAAAAACAGCGATCCAGACCCAGCGCCAGGCTTGACCCTGCACCAGCATGGCGGCCGGACCGATCAGGCTGCCGATCAATGCCACCGCCAGTCCGGCCGCTCCCACCAGTGCGGATCCCGTGCAGAGCTTGCGGATGCGCGCGTCCGGAACGGCGATCGCCGTGAAGGCGAGATAAATAAAGGGTTGGGTATTCGTGTCCCAATCGTGCGAAGACCAGAGCTGCAGGAACAAGAATTGCGAGCGCTCCTGGACGACGTCCAGCCACGCCGGATCGATGACTGCCATCGCCTCGATCCCGATCGGCAAAAAGGTCGCGGTAACCGCAGAGACCAAGGTAAAAAGCAGCCCCCCTACCGCACCCGCGGCGATCGCGCGGGCCGGCAACCACATGCACAACAACACTAGTGATCCGGGCAGGGCTAGCAGCGGATGGACCAACAATGCCGCCATCGCCAGCAATACACTCAGCCGCTTCTTGCCGCCGACGAAGCAGGCGAGGGCCGTCAGGATCAAAGCCTCGGCGGGTAGGCGGGCAGTTAAATACGGTTCTGAAATCCGGAAAACTGCCGACCCGCCATAATCTCCGGCGACGATCAGCAGAAAAGCGACGCCCAGCCACGCGCCATCGCGGCCGGCGGTTATCCGAGCGAGGGTCCATGCCGCGGCCAATAGCCAAATGGTGAAAATCACCGCGAGCAGTCGAGCGGCGTTTTCGAGACCGAACAAACCGATGCACCATGCATAGAACGGGGAGAAAATCGTAAATCGATCCTGCGAGACGTTCTGCAGATACAAATCCGTTGCGAGGTGAGGATGGATTCTGGCGAGCGCCTGAAACGCGTAGATTTGCGCGTCGCCGGTGAGGCCGTGGTATCCGCGCATGAGGAGCCAAAGAGCCGACAGCAGCAGGACCAGGGCAAAAGCAACGATCTTCGAGTGGGTATTCTGGCTCGACGAGTGCATTGCCTGAGGCCTTGTGTAAACTTCGTATTATGCACGAGGCGGCATTCGCATAAGCGTTCGCATCACATCCGCGGCGGCGTTGCTGTCGGTGCTCTGCGTTGCGTATTTCTACGCGCTCGACCACGTCGTATTCTCGAGCACGCGCTTCTCACCGATTTTCCGCTATCTTCTGACGGTCTTTGACCTGCGTTCCGCATGGCTCGCAGCCGCGATCTCGATTATAGCGATGGTTTGGAACCGTCCGGCTCCCGGCTTGAGGCTGGTTGATTTTCTCGGTAATCATCCTTATTCGACCGCCCTCGCAAGCGTGCCGATAATCTCGCTTGGGGCAGTCGCGGTGTACCACGATTATCCTTTTTCGATGGATGAGTACGCTGCCGTATTGCAAGCGAAAATCTTTGCTTCGGGACACCTCTTTGCGCAGCTGCCGCGAAACCTCGTTGATTGGCTGGTCGTCAGCGGCTTCAACGGCTCCTTCCTGGTTGCATCGCCGGAGTCGGGCAGAGCCATCGAGCATTATTGGCCCGGCTTTGCCCTGTTGCTGGCGCCGTTCGAATTCCTGAGGGTCCCGTGGCTTTGCAATGCCTCGCTCGCCGCGCTTGCGCTTTTTCTGATTCATTGGATAACCAGGGAGATCACGGGCGATCGACGTGCTGCGGGTTGGGCGCTGCTGTTCACGCTGGCGTCGGGAGTCTTCATGGCCGAAGCCATCTCCTACTATTCGATGCAGGCGCACTTGACGGCGAATTTGCTGTTCAGCGCGTTGCTCTTAAGACCCAACCGATGGCGTGCGCTGGGCGCGGGTTTCGTGGGCTCGCTGGCATTGACGCTGCACAACCCCGTCCCGCATGCATTGTTCGCACTTCCATGGATCCTCGCGATCGTAACGCAGCGCGAACGGCGCCGCTGCCTGGCGCCGCTGGTCTTGGGGTATCTCCCCGGCGTAGCGCTCGGCCTTGCATGGCTGCTGTTCCGAGCGGACATCGGCGCGGGGGTTCGCGGCGTGGCCGTCGGCGCCGTCGCCGACGGCGTGTTTGCTTGGCCGATCCAGGCGATGCTCGATATGCGCGCTGCCGCGCTGGTCAAAATGTGGGTGTGGGCGGTGCCAGGCCTGTTCGTATTCGCGCTTTTGGGTTTCTCAAGATACCGCGGCAATCCCCATGTGCGCCGATTGATGCAATCGGCGGCGCTGACTTTCATCGGCTACCTGTTCATTCGCTTCGATCAAGGCCATGGCTGGGGATATCGCTATTTTCATTCGGCGTGGGGCGTGATTCCCATTCTAGCCGGCTGCGCCCTGACGGAACGATCGGACGCGCAGCAGCAGCGGCTGATTTCGTTCGCGGGCGCTGCGGCGCTCCTGAGCGTGCTTGTGCTCATTCCGTTTCAGATGCACGAGATCAGCGAGGTCATCTCAAAACACTTAGCCCAGCTTCCACCGCCGCAAAGGCCGGGCAGCAATGTCTACTTCATTCACCCTCGCGGCGACTTCTATGCGGCGGACATGGTTCAGTTCGACCCCATGCTCAGGGACCGCGACCTTTATTTAGTGAGCCATGGGGCGGGCCTGGACGGCGAATTGATCCGGCAGAACTGGCCCGGTGCGGTCTGGATCGCGGGCGTAGCAGCGGCCGATCAGTGGTATCTAGGCCCCAAAGAGCAGCGCTTGATGTTCAAGTCTGCGGACTCTCCCAGCGCTGCGGATCGCTGAACACGACCCTGAAGACGCTGCCGTCGCCGCCGCGCGGCTCGTACAGCAAAATCGCGCGATTTAGCTGGCATAGTTCGCGCGCAATGAATAAGCCGAGCCCGGTGCCCCCTTTGCGGCCCGTGAAAAAAGGCTCGAAAATACGGTCCACCGCGTGGCGTTCGATTCCGGGGCCCCGATCAGCGACCTCGAGAAAGGGGCGATTGCTGGGATTCAAGCGGCCGAGCTTGATCTCCACACTGGTTCCGGCGCGCGGCTCACCGTACTTTATGGCGTTGTCGCAGAGGTTCCATATCACTTGGTGCAAGTGGCTGGGATCGAATAGGACTTCCAGATCATCCGCCTCTTCGACAAAGCCAATCCGGGTCCGGGGGACTTGCATGGTCTCGCAAAACTCGCTCAAGAATTCCTCGATCCAGTCACCGAGCGTCAAGCGAGTGGGATTCGTCGCCTCGCGGCGCGAAAGCTGCAATACATTATTGATGATTGTGCTGACGCGCTCGGAGTTGCTGCGAATGATGTCCGTGAGCCGGCGCTCGTCAGCCCCGATGTTAGGGCTCTCGGCGAGCAGTTGACCGGCGTGACTCATGGCGCCCACGGGATTGCGGATCTCATGCGCAATGCTGGCGGAGAGCCTGCCCAAGGCGGCGAGCTTGCCCTGCTGTACGCGTTCCGCCATCAGGCTGGTGTCTTCCAGGAAAATCAGCGTGGGCCCCGGCGAGGCGCCGCCGAGCGGTGCGAAGTGCGGTTGAATCACGCGGGCCCCGTCGGCTGCCACAAAGCTCGAAGGCGGATTGTCGCTGCGCTCGACCTGCAGCCAGGTGGCCAGGGAGTAGAGCAAGCGCGGCGACACTTCGCCAACCAATGCGCCGGGGACGGCATGGTCATCGCCGAGAATCTCCGCCGCGGACTCGTTGATGAGGCGGATCTGATCCGCCGCGTCGACCACCAGCAGGCTCTCGCGCAGATGCTGCACGATATACTGGGATAGTTCGGCGAGGTTTGCGAGATCGAGGTCTTTCTGGCGAACCAAGTCTTCGCTCTCGCGTATGCGGCTCGCGACCAGGGTGGCGGCCGTGGCGATGGCGAACAGCACGATCCCGAGCAGACCGGCAGATCCGTAGGAAACTATATCGGCATGGCCGTTCAGCTGCTGCCAGATGGTGTCGGTCAGCACCGCAATCGCTGCCACGGCGGCGAGGAACAAGGCGCTGCGCGGCGGCAGCAGGAACGCGAGCCCCCCTATGGGAAGCAGCAGCAAGAGGCCGAGGCCACTGGCAATTCCGCCGCAGGCATGCAGCAACATCATCAGCAGCGTGAGGTCCACCGTCGCCTGCAGAATGGTCTGAATATAGGCACTCGCGAGGCGCAGGCGCACCACGATGATGCTGCCGAGCCCAAAGCAGAGGTAGGCCAGGTTCGCGCCGAAGAAAAGCTGCGGCGAGACGACCATAAAGCCGCGTGCGCTGCCCAGCGGATAGAGCGCCAGGAGGACCAGGGGAGCCAATACCCGGTACAAGTTGAGCAGGCCTAGGACGCGCCAATTGAGTGCAGGCTTGGAGCTGATTCTGAGATTGAATGGCCGATTCAACGATGCACTTCCTAAGGCGGCTTTGCGCTGGCCGTGAGCTTAATTCAGAATAGCGCGCCTTACGTGATCAGTTCGGCATTGCCGGAAAATTCAGGCGAAGCTCCGGCGTTCGGACCAGGGGACGAGATTGATTCATCCGCAGCAGTTGCGCTGTGTCATGGCGCAGCTCAATTTGGTCGTCGGCGATGTCGATGGCAACACTTCGCGTATCGCGGCTGCCGCTGTCGAGGCCCGCGATCGACATCGCGGGGACGTGGTTTTGCTGCCCGAGCTCGCGGTATCGGGCTATCCGCCCGAGGACCTGTTGTTTCATTCCGGCATGCGCCTGCAGGTAGGGCGCTCGATCGAGCGCCTCAAGCAGGAAGTGCACGGCATCACCCTGATCGCCGGCTACCCGGAGTACGAGGGGACGAAGATCTTCAATTCGGCCATCGTGATCCGCGATGGCGTCGTGCTTGCCAATCATCGCAAGGCCTGCCTGCCGAACTATCGAGTGTTCGATGAGAAGCGCTACTTCACGCCCGGCACCCTGCCCACGATCGTCGAATTCAACGGCATCAAAGCAGCGGTGCTGGTGTGCGAAGACGTTTGGGATGCGGAGCCCGCACTCCATGCGCGCCAGGCCGGCGCAGAGGTTCTGCTGGTCATCAACGCCTCGCCCTACGAGGTCGATAAACAGATTCAGCGCGAGCAAGAGATTGCGCGCGCGCGCGTCGGCGAAACCCATGTGCCGCTGGTGTTCCTCAACTTGATCGGCGGCCAGGATGAATTGGTATTCGACGGCAACTCCTTCGTGATGGATGCGCAGGGTCAGATCACGACCCGCGCCCCGGCGTTCGCCGAGGGCCTCTATCCCGTGGATTTCACGAGGGATTCCTCGGGGGCGATAAGGCCGCTCGGGGGCGACGTCGTGCCGCTGCAAACCCAGGAAGAAAGCGTGTATGGGGCGCTGGTGCAGGGCACTCGCGACTATGTGGACAAGCACCGCTTTCCCGGTGTCGTGCTTGGCTTGTCCGGAGGAGTGGATTCGGCGCTGACGTTGGTGATCGCTGTCGATGCGCTGGGCGCGGATCGGGTCCATTCGGTGGCGATGCCCTCGCGCTATACCTCGCAAATGAGCAAGGACGACGCCGCATTGCAGGCGAGCTGGCTCAAGGTCAGGCACAGCGAGATTTCGATCGAAGGCATGTTCGAGGCGACGCTGGCGGCGCTCAAGGACGAATTCGCGGGCCGGCCGCCCGACACGGCGGAGGAGAATATTCAGTCGCGCTGCCGGGGCGTGCTCCTGATGGGCATCTCCAACAAGACCGGGCGCATGCTGCTCACAACGGGCAATAAAAGCGAGATGGCGGTGGGCTACGCCACTTTGTACGGCGACATGGCGGGCGGTTTCGCCCCCATCAAGGATTGCAGCAAGGTATTGGTTTATAGGCTCTGTGCCTGGCGCAACGCTCGATCGCAGGTAATTCCGGCACGTGTCATGGAGCGGCCGCCGTCGGCGGAGCTGCGCCACGAGCAGAAGGACACCGACAGCTTGCCGCCTTACGAGATTCTCGACCCGATCCTCGAAGCGTTCATCGAGGAGGACCTGTCGGTCGATCAAATCGCGGCGCGCGGTTTCGATCGGGCTACGGTGGGGCGTATCTTGGACCTGGTGAAGCGCAATGAATACAAGCGGCGGCAGGCGCCTCCCGGCGTACGGGTCAGCGGCCGCGCGTTTGGGCGTGATTGGCGCTATCCGATTACCAGCGGGTATAAGTCGCATTAGCGGGCGCTAGAAAATCGCCCACCAATGCTTCTTCGGCAAAATGTCCTTGGTTGAACCCGGGAAATTGTCGCCATACACCCGTTCCGCGTTGGCGGCTAGGTCGGTCATGTGGAGGTCTCGGTAAGCATCGACCAGAACCTTGAGGGAGCCTTTTACGGCGGGAGCGCCGTCATAGTTCTCGACACAGAATTTGGCGCGATTGATCGCGCCCACGTACGCGCCGCGCCGCATGTAGTAGAGAGCAACATGCAATTCGAAATCAGCCAGGCGGTTGCGCAGAAAAATCATGCGCTGCCGGGCATCCGTTACGTACTGGCTGTGCGGGTACTTCTCGAGCAGTTGCTGGAACGCCTCGAACGACTTGCGGGCATTGATGGGCGGGCGCTGCGACAAATCGACTTTGAACTTGCGTTCCAGCCAATTGGCTTGGCGCTCGAAATACACGAGACCCTTCATGTAATAAGCGTAGTCCACCCCGGGATTGGTCGGATTTTCACGTATAAAGGTCTCGGCGGCGTCGATCGCCGGATCGGTTTGCCGGGCCTTGTAGTAGACGTAGATCAAATCCAGCTGCGCCTGGCGCGCGGGTTCGCTAAACGGAAAACGCGACTGCAGCGCCTCGAGCTGCTTGATCGCCTCGCCGTAGCTCGAGCTCTTGATGGCTTTTTGGGCCCGTGCATAGATCACTTCGGGGCCGGATTTCGCATCGTCGGCGCGGTGGCTGCGGCAGCCCGCGGCCAGCATCGCGAGGCCTGCCACGATGAGCAACACGCGGGCCGGATGGACAAGATCACGCAGTCTCAAAGTCGATTCCTTACAATGGGAGACCCGGGGTGGGTCCCGAAAGCGCGGCAGTATACCCGATGCCCCGCCGCTAGCTTCGAGTGCCCCATGAGCGCGGAGTTCCAGATGATCGATCTTAAGATTCCACCGGAATTGGCCGGTCAGCGGCTGGATAGCGCACTCGCACGCTTGCTGCCGGAACATTCGCGCACGCGGATCAAGGGCTGGATCGAGGCCGGCGCCGTGACCTTGGACCGCGCTGCCTGCAAACCGAGGGATCTCGTCGAGGCGGGATCCCGCGTCCTTGTGCAAGCGACGATGGAGGCACCCGCTGAACCCCAGGTACTGGCGGAGGCCATTGCACTGTCTCTGGTCCACGAAGATCGCGACGTGCTGGTGATCGACAAACCGGCCGGTTTGGTGGTGCACCCCGGGGCCGGAAATCCGCGTCACACTTTGCAGAACGCCTTGTTGGGCCTCGACCCCAAGCTCGCGGTGCTGCCGCGCGCCGGATTGATCCACAGGCTCGACAAGGAGACGAGCGGCTTATTGGTGGTGGCTCGCACGCCGCAGGCGCATACCTCATTGAGCCGGCAACTGGAGGCGCGCACGATGGCGCGCGAATATGTCGCTGCCTGCGTCGGGGTGATGACGGGCGGGGGCACCATCGATGAACCCATCGGGCGTCACCGCGGCGATCGGCTGCGGATGGCGATACGCGTTGCCGGGCGGCCCGCGGTCACGCACTACCGAGTTCTGGAACGCTTCCGCGCTCACACCTACTTGAACGTGAAATTGGAAACCGGCCGTACGCACCAAATCCGCCTGCACTTATCGCACATCAAATATCCGATCGTGGGCGACCCTGTCTATGGTGGCCGCTTGAGGCTGCCGCGCGGCGCGGGCCCGAAACTGATCGATACCTTGCGCGGCTTCAAGCGGCAGGCTTTGCATGCAGCGGCGCTTGGATTCGATCATCCGCGCTCCGGCAAGCGCTTGACCTTGCAGAGTCCCGTGCCGCAGGACTTTGCGGAGTTGCTTGCCGCCTTGCGGGAGGATGCGCCGCGATGACCCCGTCCTGGATCGTTCCGGAGTGGCCGGCACCGAGCAGTGTTCGGGCGCTGTCGACCTTGCGATCCGGCGGCGCGAGCGCGGCTCCCTACGCTTCGCTCAACTTGGGAGACCACGTCGGCGATTCGGCTGAGGCCGTTGCCGAGAACCGACGGTGTCTCGCGGCGGCGGCGGGCGTACCGACGGAGCCCTCGTGGCTCAAGCAGGTTCACGGGACGCAGGTGGCGGACCTCGACGCCGAAGATCCCTCGAGTCCCGCGGATGCGTCTTTCGCACGCAAGCCAAGGCGGGTATGCGCGATTCTCACCGCGGATTGCTTGCCGGTCTTGCTGGCCGCGGACTCGGGCAATTTGGTCGCGGCGGCGCATGCGGGGTGGCGCGGTCTCGCCGGCGGGGTGATCGAGGCGCTGGTACAGGCATTGCCGGTGCCGCCCGTGAAGCTCATGGCATGGTTGGGGCCGGCTATAGGACCGCAGCATTTCGAGGTGGGAGTGGAGGTTCGAGAAGCTCTGGTCGCGCGGGATTCGGGAGCGGAGGAGGCTTTTACGTCGAATACGCGCGGGCGATTCATGGCGGATCTGGGGAAACTGGCGCGCCGACGCCTCGAGGCCTTAGGGATACACCGCATCTACGGGGGTGGCCAATGCACATTCGCCGCAGGCGATCGGTTCTTTTCTCATCGGCGTGATGGGGTGACGGGCCGACAGACGACATTGATTTGGCTGGACCCTGAGGTAGGGCCGCCGGAACGGCAACGCCGGCCACAAAACCGCTGACGACCCCACCGCCCTATCTTGGCCCGAATCTTCGAGGCGTTGCGGGACCCGGTTGAATTGGCCCATGCGGATCCCCATTGAGTGAGCATTCCGAGCGGCGTTATCAGAAGGCTATAGCTATGCGCATGGACAAGCTGACGACCAAATTTCAGGCGGCATTGGCCGATGCCCAATCGCTTGCCGTGGGCCGCGACAATCAATACATCGAGCCGGTGCATCTCCTGGCCGCGTTGCTCGACCAACAGGGCGGCACCGCGCGGCCGCTGCTGGAGAAGGGCGGCATCAACGTAGCCAAGCTGCGTTCGGGCCTGGCCACGGCGCTGGACCGGTTGCCCAAGGTCGAGGGGACGGGCGGCGAGGTAATGATCAGCAACGATCTGAACAAGCTCTTGAACGTGACCGACAAGCTCGCTCAGCAGCGCAGCGATCAGTTCATCTCCAGCGAATTGTTCGTGCTCGCGGCTGTCGACGATAAGGGCGAACTCGGGCGCTTGCTGAAGGCGGACGGGGCGACGCGCGCGGCCCTGGAGCGGGCGATCGAGGAGGTGCGCGGCGGCTCCAAAGTGGAGGATGCGGGCGCAGAGGAAAACCGCCAGGCGCTGGAGAAATACAGCATCGACCTCACCGAACGCGCGAGCCAAGGCAAGCTCGATCCGGTGATCGGCCGCGACGACGAGATTCGCCGGACCATCCAGGTTCTGGCGCGGCGTACCAAGAACAATCCGGTGCTCATCGGCGAGCCCGGCGTCGGCAAGACCGCGATCGTCGAGGGCTTGGCCCAGCGCATCATCAACGGCGAAGTGCCCGAGGGTCTTCGCAACAAGCGCATTCTCGCGCTCGACATGGGCTCGCTTATCGCGGGGGCGAAATTTCGCGGCGAATTCGAGGAGCGGCTCAAGGCCGTGCTCAATGATCTCGCCAAGCAGGAAGGGCAGATCATTCTGTTCATCGATGAATTGCACACCATGGTGGGCGCCGGCAAGGCCGAGGGCGCCATGGACGCGGGCAACATGTTGAAGCCGGCGCTCGCTCGAGGCGAGCTGCACTGCGTCGGAGCCACAACCCTCGATGAATACCGCAAGTACATCGAAAAGGACGCGGCGCTGGAGCGGCGCTTCCAGAAAGTGCTGGTAGAGGAGCCATCAGTCGAGGACACGATCGCGATTTTGCGCGGCCTGAAGGCGCGCTATGAAGTGCATCATAAGGTGCAGATCACGGACCCGGCGATCGTGGCGGCGGCGACCCTGTCGCACCGCTATATCGCGGATCGGCAACTGCCCGACAAGGCCATCGATCTGATCGACGAGGCGGGCGCGCTGATCCGCATGGAGATCGACTCCAAGCCGGAGGCTCTCGACAGGCTCGACCGGCGCGTCATCCAGCTCAAGATCGAGCGCGAGGCGCTCAAAAAAGAGAACGATGAAGCGTCCCGGAAACGCTTGGGCGCCTTGGAAGATCAATTGAAGGCGTTGGAAAAGGAATACTCGGATCTCGAGGAAGTGTGGAAGGCGGAGAAGGCCTCGGTGCAGGGCGCCGCGCACATCAAGGAAGAGTTGGAGCGTGCGCGGCAAGATCTCGAAACCGCCCGCCGCGCGCAGGATCTGGCGCGCATGTCCGAACTGCAATACGGGAAAATTCCGGCGCTCGAGCTTAGGCTTGCCCAGGCGCTGGAGGCCGAGAAGAAGCCGAACCAGCTGTTGCGCAATTCGGTGACCGAAGTCGAAATCGCGGAGATCGTATCGAAGTGGACCGGCATTCCGGTATCTCGCATGCTCGAGGGCGAGCGCGACAAGCTGCTGCGGATGGAAGAAGTGTTGAGCAAGCGCGTCGTCGGTCAGCCGGAAGCCGTCAAGGCGGTCGCAGACGCCATTCGACGCTCGCGCGCCGGCCTATCCGATCCGAATCGGCCGAGCGGCTCGTTCATGTTCTTGGGCCCCACGGGCGTCGGGAAGACAGAGCTCTGCAAAGGCTTGGCCGAGTTCATGTTCGACACCGAGGAAGCGTTGGTGCGGATCGATATGTCGGAATTCATGGAAAAGCACTCGGTGGCGCGCTTGATCGGTGCGCCTCCCGGATATGTGGGTTATGAAGAGGGCGGATATTTGACTGAAGCGGTGCGCCGCCGGCCATACTGCGTCATCTTGCTCGATGAGATCGAGAAAGCGCATCCGGACGTATTCAACGTGTTGCTGCAGGTCTTGGACGACGGGCGCCTCACCGACGGGCAGGGACGCACCGTCGATTTTCGCAACAGCGTCGTGATCATGACCTCGAACCTGGGCTCGCAGGTGATCCAAGAACTGTCGGGCGAAGCCAACTACGACAAGATGAAGCAAGCGGTCATGCAGGTCGTGGCGCAGCATTTCCGTCCGGAATTCATCAATCGAGTCGACGAGATCGTGGTGTTTCATTCCCTGGGACGCGAGCAGATTCGCGCCATCGTCGATATCCAGCTGGGACGACTGCGGCAGCGGCTGGCGGAGCGCGATATCACACTGCGCCTGGACGATGATGGCCGCGACCTAATTGGCGAGGCGGGCTTCGATACCGTGTACGGAGCACGGCCCTTGAAGCGTGCGATTCAGTCGCAAATCGAGAATCCGTTGGCGCAGATGATTCTGCGCGGGGATTTCGTCGCGGGCGACCGGGTGATCGGCAAGGTCAAAAAGGGCGCAGTGGTGTTCGAGAAGGAGCGGCTGCACTAGGCAGCGTCAAGCGGGTGCTGTCGGCGGTGAAGCTACGATGCGGAGCCGCCGTTCGCTATACTGCGGCGCCTCGGGCGAGCAGGGTCAGCCAATAGGAAAAACATGCCTTTCTACGAGTACCAGTGCAAGAGCTGCGGCCACGATTTGGA
>JBBROC010000049.1:0-23475 GCA_038229815.1 Steroidobacterales bacterium
GATTCTCTTTCCAGGCAGCGCAGTTTGGCAAATCGATTGCAAGCGTGTTTCAAGCTCGGTGCCGGAGACCTGGGTCTGCCCGGCCGTGGATTCCCGGAGCGCTTTTAGTTCCGCCAATTCCGCGTCGAATTCCCCGGTCTCATTGACCTCACCGAGTTGTTCGATCACCCGACCATCGCCGAGCTCGCCAAGCATCTGGAGGCCAAGCTCAAAGCGGCCGCCCCCCGCTGAACAGCGCTGCCGCTGCGCAAGCGTATGTCAATCGGAGCCGTACAAGGGCTTCTTCAGCCGCCAGCGCCGGTAGGACCAAAGCCAATCGGCAGGACTCTTGAGCACGTCCAGTTCGCAGGCGCGGGCATAGCGCTCGGTCACGGTATTGGGCGGTGTCTGCTCGCGCCCGTCCCACAGCAACTTTAGCTCGACTTCGTAGTAGCCGCGCCGGAGCCGGCGCATGCTCGCGTACAAGACGGGCAGGCGCGTGGCGCGCGCAATCTGCTCGGCGCCGATGTAGAACGCCGTGTCCTGTCCCAAGAATTGCGTCCAATAGCGCTTATCAGTCGAGACCGGCGCCTGATCGGCGTTCACGGCCACGGCGCGCACGATCCCGCGCCGTCGCAGAAAATCCGCCAGCAACTCCTTGGCCGGCACCAATCGGGCGCCGCACCGGGAACGGATGGAGAACATCAGCCGTTCCGCCCATTCATCGTGCAGAGGCTTGTACGCTGCGTCGACGGGGTAGCCTAGCTGCAGAGTAACCCCGTGCAACAGCCATTCCCAGTTGCCCAGGTGCGAGGTTACGAACATCACGGATTGGCCGGCATCCAAGTACCGCCGGACGTCCCTTAAATTTACTATTTGCACCCGCGCACTCAATTCGGATTCCCTCATCGAGACCGACTTCAGCACTTCGACCATGACGTCGCAGAAATTTCTCAAGAATTGCTTGTGGATCGCCTCCCGCTCGACGCCGCTCTTTTCCGGAAAGACCTTCTCGAGTTGTTCCCGAATCACGAGCTGCCGATGGCGCACGACGTAGAACGCCAGCAGATACAGAAAGGTGGAAAACGCATATAGTGCGCGCAGGGATAGGCGCGAGAAGAATTTGATCATGGGCGGCGTAAGTTTACGTTCATTACCATAAGATGGCTTGCATGGCGGCGACTTGCAGTGCTTATTGCGCTGCGTCACAATCCAATGCAATTCAAATAGGCCGCTCGCTCCAGCGGGCTACGGCATCGTTGCATGAACAAAAAAGTCTATTTTGCCCGGCAGCCGGCGAGCCATGAATAATACTTCAGCCGCCGCGCTACCCATGAGCACGCTCGACGATGATGCGTGGGATGACTTGCTGAGTTTCATCGAGGAACGCCGCGTCATTCCAATCGTGGGTCCGGAACTGTTGCTGGTCGCGACGTCGAGCGGCCCGCGCCTGCTCCTCGACTGGGTCGCGGAGAAACTCGCGGGCCGGCTCAACGTAAACATTTCCCAGCTGCCGCAGCCTTACACGCTCAATGACGTGATTTGCTGGTTCCTCTCCGCGCGCGGGCGGCGCGAAGAAGCCTACGTGCGCATGCGCAGCATCATCAAAGAGGCGAATTTCGAGCCGCCGGCAGCGTTGCGGCATTTGGCGGCCATCACCGATTTCGATTTGTTCGTCTCGACGACCTTCGATCCCTTGCTCGAGAACGCAATCAATCTCGAGCGCTTCAACGGTGCACCATCGACGGATGTGCTGTCCTACGCTCCCAACCGAGTCATCGATCTGCCCACGGAGCGCGATCGGCTGCAGCGCCCCGTCGTCTACCATCTGTTCGGGAAAGTCTCTGCCTCGCCGACCTACGTCATTTCGGATGAGGATCTTCTCGAGTATATCTGCGCATTGCAGAGCGAACACCTCGCGCCTGAAAAGCTGTTTCATGAACTCGAGCACAGTCACTTGCTGTTCATCGGCAGTAACTTCACGAACTGGCTCGCGCGTTTATTCCTGCGCATGGCCAAGCGCCAGCGCCTCTCCGATCCACGCGATGTCGGCGAGGTGCTGGCCGACGATCACAGCTCTCAGGACGACCGTCTCATGTCCTTCTTGCAGCAGGTGAGCGTGCGTACCAGGATTTATAGGGGCGCCGAACGATTTGTCGAGGAACTGCACGAACGCTGGCAGGCGCGCCGCAAGCCGCCTGCCGCTAACTTGATTCCCGCGGCGGCGCGCTTTGCGCCCCCTGCCAGAGACATGCCTGACAATGCTGTGTTCATCAGCTACGCGCGCGATGACCTGGCGGCGGTACAACAAATCAAGGCCGGGCTGGAGTCGGCCGGCATCACGACGTGGTTCGACATCGATCGATTGGAGGTCGGCGATGACTACGACCGCAAGATTCAGCGCAACATAGCACGCTGTTCGTATTTCATACCGGTGGTCTCGGCCACGACGCAAAGGCGTCACGAGGGTTACTTCCGCCGCGAATGGAGCTATGCCATGGATCGCGTCCGCAACATGGCGGACGGCGCGCTGTTCATTCTGCCGGTAAGCATCGACGCCACGAACGCAGCCGAAGCGCTGGTGCCGGACAAGTTCAAAGCACTGCATTTCTCGCAACTCCCCGGCGGACAGGTGCCGGCCGAATTCGCCGAGCGGCTCAAGGATTTCATGCGGGCCCGCGTGCAATGAACGCGCGCCCCAAGGTCGAGGCGGCGGCCGACCCTGCGAGCACGGTCGACGAACGCAATCCCTGGCTGGGGTTAGCGTCATTTACGGAGGAGACTCGCGCGTATTTTTTCGGGCGCGACGAGGAAGTCGCCGAGCTTTCGCGGCGCGTACAGCGCAAGCTCCTGACGGTGCTGTTCGGGCAGTCGGGGCTCGGCAAGACCTCCATCCTGCGTGCCGGGCTCGTGCCGCGCCTGCGCGGCCAGGGCTATTGCCCCATCTATGTGCGCATCGACTACGGCAAGGAATCCCCGGAGCCCGCTGAACAGATCAAGCAGGCGATCAGCCGCACGGCGCGGCACTCCGGAGAATGGACCCAGTCGGGAGTCGCAGTTGCGGGCGAGTCGCTCTGGGAATTTCTCCACCATCGCGACGACGTGCTGCGCGATGAGTCCGGCGCCACGCTGATCCCGCTGCTGATCTTCGATCAATTCGAGGAGATTTTTACGCTCGCGCAAAGCGATGAGTTTGGTCGTACGCGCGCGGCGCGCTTCATCGACGAGCTCGCCGATCTGGTCGAGAACCGGCCGCCCAAATCCCTCGAAGCTAAGCTCGACGAGGATGAATCGGGCGCGGAGCGTTTTGATTTCGCGCGCGGCGACTACCGCGTGCTGATCGCCCTGCGCGAGGACTATCTCGCGCCGCTCGAGGGATTGAAAAAGGCGATGCCCAGCATCTCGCAGAATCGGCTGCGGCTTGCACCGATGACGGGTGATCAGGCGCTGGCCGCGGTCCTTCAGCCTGGGAAGCGATTGGTCACGGAGGACGTGGCGGCCGCGATCGTGCGCTTCGTCGCGGGCGGAGCGGAGCTCGCGCATGCCGAGGTGGAGCCGTCGCTGCTAAGCCTGATTTGCCGCGAATTGAACGATACCCGCATCGCCCAGGGGCGCGATGAGATTTCCCTGGATCTGCTCGCGGGATCGCACGCCACCATCCTCAGTAATTTCTACGAGCGCTCGCTCGCCGACCAGCCGGCCGGCGTGCGCCAAATCATCGAAGACGATCTGCTGACCTCCTCCGGATTCCGCGAGAATATTGCGGAGGAACGGCTTCTCAGCCGCTTCAGCGCAGTGGGTGCCGCCCCCGACACGCTGGCGACCCTCGTCAACCGCCGTCTGCTGCGCATCGAAGAGCGGCTGGACATGCGCCGCGTCGAACTCACGCATGATGTTTTGTGCGGCGTAGTCAAGAGCAGCCGCGATCTGCGCCTTGAACGCGAGTCGCGCGAGGCGACCGAGCGCCTGCTGGCTGACCAGCGTGAGCGCGAACTGGCCACGCGACGCGCGCTGGTGCGAGCGCGGCAGATTGCCATCGGCTGCACGGTACTCGCCATCGGTGCGATCGCCGCCGCGCTATTTGCCTACTTCAGCAGTCAGCGAGCCCGCCGCGCCGAACTCCAGGCGCAGCAGACGCGTGCCGTCGCAGTGCAAGCGCGCAACGGTGCAGAACAGCTGCTCGGATACTTGGCGGATGATTTCGTGCGCGAGCTGGAAAGCTTCGGTCGTTTGAATGTCGTCGCTGAATTCTCCAAGCGGCAAATTGATTACTTCCACGGACTACCGCCGGATCTCAAGGGCGCGGAGACTACCCGCAATGGCGCGCTTGCGATGGTGCATTACGCCAGGGTCATGCGCATCCTCGGGGAAATGGATACCGGCCGCGCGAACGCAGCCGAAGCGGTGCGGCTGCTCGATCAGCTGCGCCGCGGCGGCGACCGCTCAGAGGCGACCACGATTGCGTCAGCGATGGCGTACGCAATCCAGGCGCAGATCCTAGACAACGAGAATGATCCCGCAGGCCTGGTTTCGGGCAAGCAAGCCTACGATATCTTGCGCCCCGTGGCAGAGGCGCCGCATTCTTCGACGGCGGCGCGCAGCGCGTTTGTAGACATCCTCTGCCGTCGAGGGTTTGAACAGCAAAGCGACAATCAAAATGAAGCCGCCGTTGCGACTGAGCGCCAAGCGATGCAGATGGCCGCCGAACTCGGCGCGCTCGACTTATCGAACATCCAAATGGCAGCCTTCTATGCGGATGCCGGCGCCTGGCGGGTCACTGCCCTGCAGAATCTCGGCCGCAACGACGAGGCGCGGCGGGTGGGTGAAGACTCGGTCGCCTTGGCCGATAAAGTGCTCGAGCAGCGTCCCGGCTTTCGCCTGGCCTTGCATGCGCAGCAGGTCATTGAGAGCACTCTTTCCGGGGTCGCTCAAAACGATCTGAATCCGAGCGAAGCGTTGCAGATCTCGCAGCGCAACGAGCAGATCTCACTGACCCTTCTGCATCTCGATCCCAAAAATCTCGTGAGCATCAATAATTTGGGGGTCGCCCATCAGAGCCTTGGTGATTCGCTCTGGTCGGCCGGCCGGCTTCGCGAGGCGATGCCCTATTACCATGAAATGTTCGAAGATTTTACCAATGCAGCCTCCGGCGGAGTAGGACCAAAAATACTTTTCTCTTACCAGGCGGAATACATGGTCACGCAGCAGTCGCTCGTTGGTGACACGGCCGGGGAAACCGACTCGCTGGCGAAAATGACGCCAATTCTGCTGACCCTTCGCTTGAGCGAACCCAAGGGCAGCATGGCCCCAATCATTGTCGAGGCGATGCAAAAGTCCGGTGAAGCCCAAGCTGCATTCGAGCGCGATGATCTTAAGTCTGCCAGGCGAATCGCGTGGGATGTCATGCGCCAACTGCAAGCCATCAAGCCCGAACGCGGTGTCCAGGAAGTTCAAAAATTCGTGAGCTTATATCTGGCCGCGAATATTGCCGGGCACGCGGAATTCCTGCTCGGCAATTATCGAGACGCCGAGAGCGCGGAGCGCGAAGCAATCGAAGCACGCAAGAAATATCTGACAGAAGCGATCGGTGATCGGCGTGATCTTGCCGAGAAGTCCACGTGGCTGGCGATGTCGATCGCCCGGCAGGGCCGCCTCCAAGAGGCCGCGCAGGTAATTGCCCCGGTGGTCAAGTTCCAGCGGGAGCTGGCGGCCAAGAATCGCGGCGACCAATGGCAGCCCTTGGAGCTTGCGGCCGCACTGTATGCCGAGGCGCTCACCGACAAAGGCAGGAGGCCGATGTTGCTGCGTGAGGCGGCTGCGTTGGTCGAGACTCGCCCCGCTACGCTGCGCGCCCTGCACGACGTACGGCAGTGGCGCGAACGCATCCTCGTGGCGCAGCGAGGCGCCTAGGTGGCCGAAGGGGCATTACCCCTGTTTCGTTCGAGCGGGCAGCGCGGCTACTCGAGCGCCATCAGCGGCGATCCACGCCGCATCTTTGCGCGCAAGCTGGAGCGTGAAATCGACGTGCGGTTCACGCCCGTGGAGTGCACCGTGCAAACCTCGGAAGGGCTGGTGCATGCGGCTCCAGGAGATGCCATCATCACGGGTACCGCGGGCGAGCACTGGCGCGTTTCGCAGGCGCGATTCCCCCACAAATACCGCCCGGTGCCGCCGACGGTCGCCGGCGAGCCGGGACGATATGTCAGCCTGCCCAATCGAATCATGGCGGTGCCGATGACCGAGCCATTCGAAGTATTGCTTGCGGACGGCATATCCCGTTTGACCGGGCGCGCCGGGGAATGGCTGGTGGATTATGGAGACGGCAGCCTCGGAATAGTCTCCGAAGACATCTTTGCCAACACCTACGAAATCAGCGATTGACAGATGGCCCTGCATCAAATCATTCAACGCGTACTGCTCATCGGCGCTCACGTCGAATCGCTGCCGCCGCCTCCCGCTCCGCACGCGCCGCCGGCGCTACTGCCGCTCATCGACGCCATCGAAGGGCCGCATCGACGGTTCGATGAACGGGCGATCCATTACGGGCATCGATACCGGAGCGGCTTTTGGATGATTTATCTGTTGAGCGCGATTGCCGTGCTTTTTGCGGTCATCCCTCTGGCGCTCGGCTGGGACAGCCCAAATCATATGCTGCATCCTTACGCAGGATTATGGGCCGTCGGCGAGGTGATGGTGATCGGCACGGTCAGCGCTATTTACTGGCTGGGACACCGCTATGACTGGCAGTCACAATGGCTGCGCGCACGCACTACCGCCGAGTTGAGCTGGTATTTGCCCATGCTCGCGCCTCTGCTCGACTTTTCCTCCCCGGCGGCAGAGCCGAATTGGTATCTGCGCGTATTCGACCCCGGACAGCATTTGCGCGGCGCCGACGACGTGGCCGATCTCTGCACCCAGAACGAGCCGCTGGCGCGCGAACTGCTCGCCACAGCCTGGTCAGATTCGAAGTTCGTCTCGAGCTACGCGCGATGGACGATCGAGATCTTGGAGGGGCAGCGGCACTATCATTACCGCACGGCGAGCAAACAGCACGCGCTGCGGCACCGCGTGCACATCGTGAACAGCGCTTTGTTCGCGCTGACGGCCCTGGGTGCGCTGCTGCATCTCTTGGTCCACACACTCTGGCTATCTTTGATAACCACATTCTTCCCGGCGCTCGGTGCTTCATTGCACGGCGCGCTCGCGCAATCGGAAGCCTACCGTCTGGGTACCACCTCGGAACGCCTGGTGCTCGAGCTACAAAGTGCAATGGCGCGCATCAGCACGGCGCTCGATGAGGCAGGCTCGACGAGCGACGTCGCTGCGCTCAAGGCCGCTATCGAGGCGGCGATCGCGTTGATACTCGAGGAACACCAGGACTGGCATTTGCTGGTACGGCCGCACAACTTGCCGCTCGCGTGAGACGCATTGAGAGGATCCCGACGGCCACGTACGGGAAGTAGTGTGGATGGATCCGAGCGGTATGCCGAAATGATCTAGCGCAGGGATGCTTGCGGCGCGGGCCAGGCCGTTACGGATATTGGTCTATAATAATCAATGAGTTAGGTACGCTCATTAACTGTAATACGGATACACTCCGCCCAAACCACGCGCAGACTGCAACGCCGTTATAGGCAGAGCGTCGCAACGGCGGAAAAAGTGAAAACCCGAGAATGCGGCGCTTTTCGATAAGGGTTGTTACCGCACGGAGTAATTGTCAGACTGCCGATAAGGAATCATACCTGCACAGGAAATCTATGGGCTACCAAGCCGCTTTTCTCAGGAACACGTGGTACGTTGCCGCATGGTCCAACGAGATTCCCGCCGCGGGCATGCTGGCCCGCACGATTACCGAGGTGCCGCTGCTGTTTTGGCGGGACCATTCGGGCAAAGTGGTGGCCCTTATCGACCGTTGCTGTCACCGAGCCGCTCCGCTCTCAAAGGGCCGGTTGGAAGGGGACCGAGTTCGCTGCATGTATCATGGTCTGCTCTTCGATAGCACGGGACGGTGCGTCGAGATTCCGTCTCAGGACTTCATTCCACCGGCAGCCAGGGTACGCGCGTATCCGGTCGTCGAGCGCTCCAAATGGGTCTGGGTCTGGATGGGCGACCAGGATAAAGCAGATCCGTCATTGATCCCCGACACGCATTATCTCGACGATGCGGCCTGGCGCGGTACGCCGGGTTACATGCATTACGATGCCAACTACCTGTTGATAACCGATAATCTACTTGATTTCTCGCACCTGTCCTATGTGCATGAAACCACCTTGGGCGGGTCATCGAAGTACGCAAGTATCCGTCCAAAGATCACGCGCGGTGACTGCAATGTGCGTGTGGAACGCTGGCTGATCGATGACGAGCCGGCGCCATTTCTGACCAAGATAAAAACGTGGCCCGGCAACGTCGATCGCTGGAATATATACGATGTCGTCTTGCCCGGCGTTCTGTTGATGGATTCGGGGAGCGCGCCGACCGGCACCGGCGCACCCGACGGCAAACGCGTTGACGCAGCGCTGTTTTTCGGCTGCCAGGCCGTGACGCCGGAATTGGCGAACACCTCGCACTACTTCTTTCAGCAATCTCACGGCTTCGCTCTTGACGATGCAGGTGTGACCGAAAACCTGCGGCGGAGTGTGCTGGCGGGCTTTCATGAAGACAAAGACATAATCCTCGCGCAGCAAAAGATTCTGAATTTGGATCCGGATGCGCCCATGTTGGCCATGCGCATGGACACCGCGCTAGCCGCTTTTCGATCGATGATTGAAAAAGCAATTCAGGCGGAGCAACCGGTGCATGCTCCGGTAGTCTCGCTCACAAATTGAGCAACGTACACAAGTCAGCACACGCGGCCGCTATTCCTTCAACTTCAATATCAGTTCGTCGAGGATCATGTACAGGGATTCGCAGAATTGCTTGCCGAGACGCGCTTCCAGCGCCTCATATGTCGATTCAATCTGCGGACTGATGCGTTTCGCTAGCGCGCGGCATTGCGCGGATAGGGAGACCCGGACGCGCCGCTGATCGGTAGAAAAGCGTTCGCGCACCACCAAGCCCAATTCGTCCATGCGTGATAGCACTCCAGCAAGGCTCGGGCTCGAAAGACCGCACAACTCACCGATTTCGCGCGGCTCGAGCGGACCGCTCTCCAGCAGCACCCGAATAATTCGCCATTGCTGCTCGGTGAGATCATGCTCGGCAAGTAAGGGACGAAAGCGCGCGATCACATGTTCCCGCGCCTTGAGCATCAAAAGTGGTAGGTTGCGATGGTTGAGGCTCGTTGCATTCGTTTTTGACATGCGGCATGGCTCCGAATTGACATGTTGCTATATTAGTGGAAAACTCACTCATATATTAGTGAATACATGAAAGGATTCTTGGTGGGCGACGCTGCATCCAAATCCCTGCCAATGTCGCCGTTTCGCTTGAGCGGCAATGTCTATGGGACGCTGCTGAACCATCGTTCCGCCCTGAGCGAACTTGGCGACAAGATGAACAAGCCCCCCTATGGAGGAGCTCCCAAAGCGCCGGTGTTGTACATCAAGCCGCGCAATACGCTGGCAACGTCGGGCGATCCTGTGCACTTCCCCGCATCGGTTGGGGAGCTCGAGATAGGCGCCCAGCTCGGCATCATTATTGGGAAGACCACGTGCCGTGTGACCGCGGATCGCGCCATGGACTCGGTGGCCGGTTATTTGCTGGTCAACGACGTGAGTATTCCGCATCCAGATTACTTTCGCCCGGCGATCCGCTACAAAGCGCACGATGGCTTCTGTCCTATCGGAGATGGAGTCGCTAACGGCGCGTCGATTGATCCTGACGCGCTCGAGATCGTGACGTTTGTCGATGAAATCCGCGTGCAGAGCTCCAACACGAGGGATTCCGTGCGGTCGGTCGCGCAGTTGATTCAAGACGTGTCGGATTTCATGACTCTCGCACCCGGGGATATCTTGACCTTGGGCGCCGCGGCGCCCGCGCCCAGGGTGAGCGCGGGACAGACAGTGCGCATTGAGGTCGACGGATTGGCAGGACTTTCCAGTGCATTTGTGGCGGCCGTGTGAGGCGCGCACGGGTCGCATATTCGGGCGCAATACATGAAGCCGAGCCGTGCAAGCCAGGCGAAATGGCTGCCGTGCGTCTTGAAGATGGCCGCTTGGTTCAGGAGCAGGACGTGGTCTGGTTGCCACCCTTCGAAGCCGGCACGGTGCTGGCCTTGGGCTTGAACTACGCCGACCATGCCAAAGAACTAGCGTTTAGCGCGCAGTCGGAGCCGCTGGTATTTTTGAAGGGACCGGGAACGTTGCTCGGTCACCGTGGAGAGACACGCCGTCCCTCAGATGTGACCTTCATGCACTATGAGTGTGAACTCGCCGTAGTCATCGGCAGATCGGCGCGGAACGTCAACCGCAGCGACGCGATGCAGCACATTGCAGGCTATACGATTGCCAACGACTATGCCTTCCGAGACTACCTCGAGAATTGGTATCGGCCCAATTTGCGGGTCAAGAATCGCGATGGCGCTACCGTGCTCGGACCGTGGTTGGTCGATGCGGCGGATGTGGGCGAGCCGAACAACCTCGACCTGCGCACTTACGTCAACGGCAATCTGGTGCAGCAAGGCAACACCAAGCAGATGATCTTCGATATCGGGTTTCTGATTGAGTATTTGAGCTCGTTCATGACGCTCGTATCAGGTGATGTCATCCTGACCGGCACGCCGCACGGTGTTGTCAATGTGAACCCCGGTGACGAAGTGATTTGCGAAATCGAGGGCCTCGGTCGCTTGTCCAACACCATTGTCGCGGACGCGGCGTTTGGAAGATGAGGAATGAAAGCGTGCGCATAAATCACCTGATCAACGGCGCCGAAGTTCCTGGCGATGCGGTGTTTGAGACGGTCAACCCAGCCACGCAGGAGCGCTTGGCGGAGGTGGCACGGGGTGGTGAGAAGGAGGCCGCGGCCGCCGTCGCTGCCGCCAAAGCGGCGTTTCCGGCTTGGTCATCGCGGCCTGCGGTCGAGCGCGCGCAATTATTGCGTAAACTAGGTGACCTCATTGCTAAGGAAGTGCCCGAGATCGCGGCCACGGAGACCCGCGATACGGGACAGCCAATCTCCCAAACCGCGAAGCAACTGATACCGCGCTCGGCAGATAATTTCTATTATTTCTCGGAAATGTGCGTGCGAGTCGACGGGCATACATATCCCACGAGCACGCACCTCAATTACACCTTGTATCATCCCGTCGGGGTCTGCGCGTTGATTTCGCCGTGGAATGTTCCATTCATGACCTCGACGTGGAAGGTGGCGCCGGCCCTTGCTTTTGGCAATACGGCAGTTCTCAAGATGAGCGAGCTGTCGCCGCTGACAGCCGCGCGGTTGGGCCATTTGGCGCTCGAGGCAGGCATCCCACCCGGCGTGTTGAACGTTGTCCATGGTTACGGAACCGAGGTAGGAGAGCCGCTTTGCCGGCACCCGGATGTGCGCGCGATCTCCTTTACGGGATCCACGGCGACAGGCAATCGAATCGTGAAAGCTGCCGGATTGAAGAAATTCTCCATGGAGCTTGGCGGCAAAAGTCCTTTCGTGGTGTTTGCCGACGCCGATTTGGAACGAGCGCTCGACGCGGCGATTTTCATGATCTTTTCGAATAATGGAGAGCGCTGCACTGCAGGCTCGAGAATCTTGATCGAGAAGAGCATCTACCGCGAATTCTCGCACCGGTTTGCGGCCCGCGCCGAAAGAATTGCCGTCGGCGACCCGATGAACGAGAAGACCTTCATTGGTCCTATGATAAGTCCCAATCACCTGGCAAAGGTGCGCCACTATATCGAGCTTGGCCGATCTGAAGGGGCAACCCTCCTCTGCGGCGGGACCGCGTCCCCGCTCCTGCCTGCGGAGCTTCAGAGAGGCAACTTCGTCGCCCCAACCGTCTTTACTGAAGTCGACAACCGCATGCAAATTGCCCAGGAGGAAATATTCGGTCCGGTGGCGTGCCTGATCGCGTTTCACGATGAGGCGGATGCGATTGCGCAGGCAAATGACATAGCCTACGGTTTGAGCAGCTATATCTGGACCGAGAACTTGGGCCGCGCCCATCGGGTCGCCGCCGCGGTGGAAGCAGGAATGTGTTTTGTGAACAGTCAGAACGTCCGGGATTTACGGCAGCCGTTTGGAGGCACAAAGGCATCGGGCATCGGCCGAGAAGGAGGAACATGGAGCTATGAAGTCTTTTTGGAACCCAAAAATATATGCGTCAGCCTTGGTTCCCACCACATTCCGCACTGGGGCAACTAGCCGTGAGTCTGTATCAGGCGCAGAAATTTCTGTTCCAACTCAATCGCGATAAGCAGGTGCAAACCGATTTCCGCGATACGCCTGATAGGTTGCTCGCTCAATACACGCTCACCGCCGAGGAGCGACAGGCCATCGTCGACGGCAATGTCGGATTGCTGTACGTTTTGGGAGCCAACGGGCAACTGCTTATGCACTTTGCCGCGTTTTTAGGGATGCCTTGGGCGCAGTACATCAATGCCATGCGCGAAGGCGTGAATAGATACGGTCCGGTGCGCGCAGGAATTTATGCGATGACCACGCGATTGGACGACCGGGTCGCCGACGTATGAGTCTTGTGTTTGCCGGTATCGCAAGCCACGCCCCTGGGATCACGGGTCGAGCGCACCTGGCCGATGCGGCCGCCGCCGAAGAATTCCATTCTGCGTTTCATCGCCTTGGAGAGTCGCTCGCAGCGACTAACCCGGATGCTTTAATCGTGATTGCGGCTGAGCACTTCGCCAACTTCTTCACGAACAACATGCCCGCTTTCGCTGTCGGCATGGCGGATTCATACGAAGGACCCATCGAGGATCCGGCATGGCTGGCAATTCCTCGTACCCAAGTTCCCGGCAACGCTGCGCTATCGGACGTGCTCATCCGGGAGATGATGCAGAGTGTCGACGTGGCGTACGCAGAGGAATGGCAACTGGATCATGGCATCATGGTGCCGCTGCACTTTTTGACACCACGCTTCGATCTGCCAATCATCCCGGTCAACATAAACTGTCAGGGGCCACCCCTGACGCCATTGCACAGAGCGTGGGCCTTGGGCGAAGCAATACGTCGCGCTGCAGATGCGACCCCGGCGCGCATCGCGCTCGTAGGGACCGGCGGCATCTCGCATTGGCCCGCGACCCCGGATTCCGGAAAAATCAACGAGCCTTGGGACCGGCAGTTTCTCGACCGCTGGCAGGCCAATGATCGCGAGGCCCTCTTATCGTATTCGGATGAGGAGACGTATCGTGATGCGGGCCAAGGCGGCTTTGAGATCCGGACCCTGATAGCGACTGCCGCGGCGGCGCGAGGGCGGGGCCGGCTCCACCATTATCGAGCGATCCCCATATTTGCCGTCGGCTGCACGATCGGCACTATGAGCATCGCGGCTTAAAATGTCGCACATGACATTGGAATATAGCGGTAATCTTCGCGCCCAGGGCCGATTGGACGCGCTGTGCCGGGATCTGGCGCGTTACATGGTCGAATTGCGGATCGATGAAAAAGCTATATTCCCAGCGGGCGGCGTCCGCGTCCGCGCGATACCTTGCGATGAATTCTGCATCGCGGATGGCAGCGTTGCGGACGCGGCTTTCGTGCATGCCATCCTAAAAATAGGAGCCGGGAGAAGCGAAGAAGCTAAGAGTAGGACCTGCGATGGATTGTTCAAGCTCATGAAGCAACACTTTGCACAATATTTCTCCCAACACGGACTGGCACTTTCATTGGAATTATGTGAATTCAGCGAGAGCGGCACGCTCAAGCACAACAATCTTCACAGTCGTTTCAGCAGACCGTAATGCCCGCTGTCACACCTGAAAGACTCAACCTCGAGACCGTAAAGTCACTCGCAAAGCGGCTCTACCAGGCTCGAAAGTCCCGTACCCAACTCCGTCACTTCTCGATCGAACATCCCGGCATGACCGTTCAGGACGGCTACGCCATTCAAAGTGAGTGGGTCAAACTGGAACTGGCAGACGGGCGAACAATAAAGGGAAGAAAGATTGGGTTGACCTCGCGCGCGATGCAGCAGGCCTCGCAGATCACCGAGCCCGACTATGCGCCCCTGATGGATGACATGTTCTTCGATGCGGGCAGCGAAATCCAAATCGATCGATTCATCGCCCCACGGATCGAAGTGGAACTCGCTTTCGTGCTGGGATCGGCGCTCAAGGGGCCCAACGTGACGCTCTGCGATGTGTTAAAGGCGACAGATTTCGTTACGCCCGCGCTCGAGATCATCGATGCGAGAATCGAGCAATTCGATCGTGAAACCAAGGCGCCGCGAAAGGTATTCGACACCATCTCCGATTTTGCGGCGAATGCCGGGATAGTGGTCGGCGGCAACCCGATGCGCGCCGATGCGCTCGACCTTCGATGGGTTGGCGCATTGTTGTCCAAAAACGCCGTCATCGAGGAGACCGGGCTCGCCGCCGCGGTGCTCAATCATCCAGGGATCGGCGTGGCCTGGCTGGCGAACAAGATCGCGCCATTCGACGAGCAGCTGAACCCTGGCGACGTGATATTGAGCGGATCCTTCACGCGGCCGACCAACGCCGAGAAGGGCGACGTGCTGCATGCGGACTATGGAAGGCTTGGCACGATCTCCATCCGGTTTACTTAGGAGGTATCGGCTTGGAAATGCCCATCAATTTGTTCAAGCGCGCGCTGCTTGCAAAAAGCCCGCAAGTCGGTTGCTGGCTGGGGCTGGCAGATCCGTACTCAGCCGAGCTTCTGGCCTCGGCAGGGTTTGATTGGCTTTTGATCGATGCCGAACATGCGCCTAATGACCCAAGAAGCGTGCTCGCCCAGTTGCAGGCGCTGGCTGCGTATCCAGTGCAGTCCGTCATAAGGCCCGTCAACAGCGATTCCGCATTGCTGAAACAGTACCTCGACATAGGCGCGCAGACGCTTCTCCTCCCGATGATCGAGACCCCGGCGGAAGCAGCCCGCGTGGTTGCGGCGACGCGCTATCCGCCGCGCGGACATCGCGGCGTGGGCAGTGCACTCGCGCGCGCCTCGCGCTGGAACCAGATTGACGGCTATCTGAGCCGCGCAGCAGATGAAATTTGCGTTTTAGTGCAGATCGAATCGGTAACGGCGCTGAATAATGCGGCCGAAATCTGTGCGGTCGAAGGAGTCGACGGAATATTCTTCGGACCGGCGGATCTTTCCGCTTCACTGGGATTGCTGGGAACTCCCATGCACCCCACGGTACGACGAGCAATCGCGCAGGGCATGGCCGTCGCCCACGCTGCCGGAAAAGCCACCGGAACGCTTTGCGGCGACGTTCAGTTGGCGCGCGAATTCTTTAGCTTGGGAGCATCATTCGTGGCAGTGGGCGTCGATACAACCCTTCTGGTAAAAGCCGCCCGCTCGCTCGTCGCTGAATTCAAGAGCGCCGCATCACCGCCTGCGGGGCAACCTTTATCGGTTTACTAGTCGCCTGGATACCACTCTGGACCATTGGAAAAATACACCGACGCTCGAGCAGCTGACAACTCTGAGTCGGCACACGGGCACTTCACATTGCGGTATCGAATTCACCCGCATTGGGGACGGCTGGATTGAAGCAATCATGCCTCTCGATGCTCGCACGCGCGATGCCGGAGGCACTTTGCACCCCGGCGCGTTGGGCATTCTCGCCGAGACTATCGGGAGCATGGGCGCGAGCCTGTGCATCGATACATCCACGCGTACCTGTGTAGGCCAGATCCTTAATATCAATCACCCAGCGCCCGTCAATAAGGGCCCAGTCCACGCGAAGGCGTCGGCTGTCTTTATTCTCGAAGACAGCCATCTGTGGGATATCGAAATCAAGGATCCGAGCGGCACCGTGGTGTGTGTAGCTCGGCTCTCGATGGCGATTCTGGATCGTGAATAATTCGCAGCGGATAACAATTGCGGGACACTCGCTCGAATATCGCTTGGTCGCAAGTCCGTCAGAACGCGTACTGGTCTTTCTGCACGAGGGCCTTGGGTCGATCTCCCTGTGGAAAGATTTTCCGGAGCGGCTTGCCGCTGCGTGCGGTTGCGGCGCGTTGGTGTATTCGCGCCATGGCAACGGCTTCTCCGACACGCTTTCTGAGGCGCGTCGACCCGACTACATGCATCATGAAGGCATCGCCGTGCTGCCGGAGCTCTTGGAGCGGCTTTCGATTCGCGAGCCGATTCTGTTCGGTCATAGTGACGGAGCTTCGATTGCCATTATTCATGAAGGCTTGGGACCCCGTACCGCGGCTGCGGTGGTCGTTTGCGCGCCGCACGTCTTCGTCGAAGAGAAGGCGATCCGCAGCATCCAAGCCGCCAAGACCGCGTACGAGTCCACCGATTTACGCTCCCGCCTTGCCCGCCATCACGCCGAAGTCGATCGCACTTTTTGGGGTTGGAACGATATCTGGCTGCACGAAGATTTTCGAAGTTGGAATATCGAGGAATGTTTACCTCGGATTCGATGCCCGCTGCTCGCGATTCAAGGAGTCGAGGACGAATACGGTACGTTTGAGCAAATCGATAGAATCGCCGCCCAGACTGAAACGGTGGAGGTATCCAAACTTTCGCATTGCCGCCACTCGCCGCATCGCGACCAGCCCGACACCGTCATTGAGCTCGCGGCCAAGTTCGTTGGAGAACTATAACCAAAACCTATCGAGTTGCAGGGGTGGACGGATACTGGGAATGCTAGCATTGCGTACATTGCTCAACTAACCGATGTCCGGCCGCAAAGCGCATTGTAGCCATGAAGTAGGAAGCATGAATCCATCCTCTTTACACCGTTGTTCGCTCCTCCTTGCGAGCCCTCTGTTTCTGAACTGTCTACTGGCGCCGAGCCTGTACGCCGCGCAGAAGAAGACTTTCGTGCTCAGCAATTTCTACACGGCGGATTATTACGGCGATGACACTTGCCCGCACGGACTGAATCCGCTGGCGGATGCGTTTTTCAAACGGGACTTGAAGATCCTGGGTGTGCCGCAGGCCGAGGTCGAAGCGAAGTTCGACAAGGACTACAATACCCAGAACGGACCGACGGCGACTAATTGGGTCGCAATCGCCAGCACGCGAGGCAACGGGCGCGACAGCGTCTATCTGCACCCAACCACGGTGCCGGATGCCCCTCTGTACCCCGCGACCGGGCGGTTTGCCTACGGAATCAATCTTGACGGCAAAGGCGCGGCCTCGCCCAATTCCTACGAGGATCCGGAGACGCATGAGCGCGGCGTCAACAACCAGCTGTTCCGCACGCTCGGCTGCATCCAGGTTTACAAGGGCAATCCGCCACCGCAGCCCCCGCTAGAACCTGAATATCGCTGGCATTCCTCGCGCCCCATGATGGGCGCATGGCTCTTATCAATCAGCGGCGAGGACTTGACGCGCGATGGCGAGGTCACGGTCACTTTTCAGGACTCGGTCGATCCCGTCTCGACTCAGGACGCCAATGCCGAGATACAGCACGACTTCACCTATCGGGTTGCCGGCCATCCGGCTTCATTCAATGTGCTGCATGGCCGAATCAAAGCTGGAATCGTTACCACAGATCCGGCTCCCATCACGATGCTATGCGATGCCTATATCCAGCCGCGTTTCGAATTCAAGGAGGCGCGCTTGCGGCTCAAATTGAAGCCAGACGGCAGCCTGGAAGGCCTGCTTGGCGGCTATCAGCCCTGGTACCCCATTTATTGGAGCCACGCAAAGGTGGGATATATCGACGAGCGAGGCTTCGGCGTCGACGTGCCGGCACTCTACTATGCCCTGCGCCGCAGTGCCGATGCGTATCCTGACCCGAAGACCGGCGAGAACACGGCAATTTCGGCCGCCTATGCCATCCAAGCAGTGCCGGCTTTCATCACGGCGTTGAATCGCCGCGAGACAGACGCTCATTCGGTCGAAAGCGGCGCGAGCCTGTGCGCGAAGCTCTATCCATGCCAGCGTATTAAATTGGCGTTGCGCGACATGGTCGCGCCGGCAGAGCCGGAAACGCCGGGCGCACCGGCCATCGCCCGCCGGCTGACGCCCGATCAATACCGCGCGGTCGTGACCGACGTGTTCGGCCCTGCGGTCAAGATAGAGGGGCGATTCGAACCAGGGATCCGCTATGACGGGTTGTTCGCGGTGGGCTACGGCCATGTGGGGGTCACTCGGACCGGCTTGGAACAGTACGACGCGATGGCGCGAGGAATCGCCGCGCAAGTCGTGAGCCCCGAGCATCGGGATTCTTTGATCCCCTGCTTACCGCACTCTTCGACGGCGGCGGATGATGACTGCACTGCGCAATTCTTTACAGCGGCGGGGCCGCTGCTCTATCGACGGCCCCTTACGCCAGCGGAACTCGATCTGGCCGTGGCGATCGCACGCGTCACTGCGCAGAAATTGCATAACTTCTATTCCGGTATAGAAATGAGCCTTACCGGGATGTTGGATTCGCCGCCATTTCTATTTCGTCGGGAGATCGCCGAGCCCGATCCCGATCGCCCCGGATCCTATCGCATGGATGCCTACAGTCGCGCATCGCAACTCAGCTTCTTTCTGTGGAATTCCGGGCCCGATCGGGCACTAATGGCGACTGCGCGCAGTGGCGCCTTGCAAACGGAGCCCGGATTGCGGAAAGAGGTTGACCGAATGTTGCAGTCACCGCGGCTTGAAGCCGGCGTACGCGCGTTCTTTGCCGACATGTTGCAATTCGACCTCTTCGATACGCTGGCCAAGGAGGCGAAGATTTATCCCAAATGGACGGCCCGAGTGGGCGTTGACGCGCAGGAACAGACTTTGCGAACCATCGTGGATATGCTCTTGCGACAGCATGGCGACTACCGCGATCTCTTCACGACCCAAAAGACCTTCCTGACGCCGATCTTGGGATCGCTTTACCGGGTGCCGGTGGCGCAAAATTCCGCGCCTTGGCAGCGGTACGAATTTCCAGACGGCGACCCGCGCGTGGGCGTTCTTACCCAAGCCAGTTTCGTCGCCTTACATTCCCATGAGGGATTGAGTTCACCGACGCTCCGCGGCAAGGCGCTGCGGGAGTTGTTGTTGTGCGAGCCCGTACCACCGCCGCCTGGCAACGTCAATTTTGCGGTCGCCCAAGACACCCACAATCCCAACTTCAAGACCATGCGCGATCGACTGTCGGCGCATCGCACCGATCCGACCTGCGCGGGATGTCACAAATTGATGGATCCGATTGGCTTTGCCCTTGAGAATTTTGACTCCGACGCAGGGTATCGCACCGCCGAGAATGGTCAGCCGCTAGATACCAGCGGAGAGTTGGATGGCATCCTCTTCATCGATGCTTCTGGCTTGGGGCGCGCCATGCATGACAATCCCGCGACCAGCGCGTGCCTTGTGCGGCAGGTATATTCCTACGCCACGGGGCGCGGCGCGATGCGGCGCGACATGCGCTGGATCCGTTTCTTGGAGACGCGTTTCGCCGAGGACGGCTACCTTATGCCGGAGCTGATGCGACGGGTCGCGCTCAGCAGAAATCTGTACCGTGTCGCGGCGCCCGATGTAGCGGCAACACAGCTGGCGGCGCTTCAGCCAACGCCCGAGGAGAGTGCGAAGTGAATGCCATTGCCAGATTGAACCGGCGCCGCATCTTGCGCGGTATGCTGGGCGGTGCGGTCGTTACCGTGGGATTGCCTTTCCTCGATTGTTTTCTTGATTCCAACGGTGAGGCGTTGGCGTCGACCGGCGCAGCGCTTCCGGTGTGCTTCGGGACCTGGTATTACGGGTGCGGCCTTAACCCAGGACGCTGGGAGCCCAAAATCTCCGGGCCGAACTACGAGTTCGGGGTGGAAATGCAACCGCTCAGCCCATTCCGACACAAGCTCAACGTTTATAGCCAGATGTCGGCGCTGCTCGATGGCAAGCCGCCCCTTGCTCATCATGTGGCTCCCGCGGTGATCTTGCAGGGAGCGGCACCGGCGACTTATGCGATGAATCCCGAACCGACCATCGACGCAGTGATTGCGGACGTAATCGGAAAGAAGACCCGCTTTCGCTCGCTCGAAGTATCTTGCACGGGCAATCCCGCCACCAGCCACAGCAAGGGCGTCGGCGTCGCGGTGAATCCGGCGGAAGTGTCGCCTCTCGCACTTTACAAGCGAGTTTTCGGCTCCGGGTTCAAGGATCCGAACGCGGCCGGCTTTTCACCGGATCCAGCGATCATGGCGAGGCGCAGCGTGCTGTCGGCGGTGAGCGATCAAACCAAACGCCTCATGAGTGATTTGGGCGCAACCGACCGGGCGAATCTTGACCAGTATCTGACGTCGTTGCGCGAACTTGAACAACAGCTCGATCTGCAACTGCAAAAGCCCGCCCCTCTCGAGGCTTGCACCGCGGCGGTTCAGCCGACTGACACGCCGGTGGGCTGTGAGGTGGGAGAGGTCACGGCCAATCATCGATTGTTCGCCAAGATACTGGCTCATGCGCTGGCGTGCGACCAGACCCGGGTCTTTAATGTCATGCTGACGGATGGCTTGTCGCAATTGCGCTTCGCGGGCGAGGCCAACACCCACCATTTGTTCACGCACGAGGATGCGATCGATGAGAAGCTTGGCTTTCAGCCGAACGTGGCCCGGTTCTTCCCTCCCATCCTTGGAATTTTCAACAATCTGCTCGCGGAACTGGACGGCATTCGCGAAGGCGACAAGACATTGCTCGACCGCACGCTGGTTCTGAATTACACGGATTCGGGTTACGCGAAGAACCACACTACCGACAACATCCCGATGCTGACGGCGGGCAGTGCCGGTGGCCGTCTAAAGACCGGAATCCACTTCGCGGCCGCCAAGGGCGATCCGGTGACCCGGCTCTCTCTTACCGTCCAGCAGGCATTGGGTGTTCCGATCAGCAGTTTCGGCACCGAATCAAACACGACTTCACGAATCATCACCGACGTGATGGTCTGACGCCTGCACATCGGCCGTATACCCATCGAATGAAGTCGGTCAGGATCCTCTTGGGTTGCGCAATCGCCGTTGTCGCGGTTGCGGCGGTAGCTTCGTTGCACCGGTTACCAAGGCATCAGCCGTCTTCGGGAGCGCAATGGGTGGCGCCTCTCGCGACGCCCCCGGGGATCACGTTGCAAACTCGCTCCGCAAAAGCCGAAGCGCGGAACGCGTCGGCGGCAGAGGTGGTTTTCGCGGATGCGAAAGGCATGACGCTCTATACATATCAGGATGCGTCTCGCGGTATGTCGAACTGTGCGGGCGAGTGCCTCTCAATGAGGCGGCCGGCGGTCGCGCCACCGCAAGCGGGTTCCGTGGGGGACTGGGGAGTGATCCGTCGCGGCGACGGCACACGGCAATGGGTCTATCGCGGCGCACCGCTCTACCTCTTCGACGATGATTCGGCCATCGGCGATGCCAAGGGCGATGGCGGCGCATGGCATGCCGCGGCATTTCGCCCGGACGCAGGGATCGCTCTACGCGCCGGAATCTCGGTTAGAGAGATCGACGATGCAGGCGGTGCGACACTCGTTGATCACTCGGGGCTGACCGTGTATGTCTTCACCGGCGATGCCGCGCAGCAAGCGAAATGTCCAGACGGCGGGGATTGCATGCAACACTGGGTGCCCTTGCGGGCAGCAGGCATCGCCGTCGCGGCCGACAATTTTTCCATCATTTCCCGTGATGACGGCATTGATCAATGGATGTATCGCGGCAAGCCGCTCTTCACGTTCGATCGCGACGCAAAGCCTCTGGACGTGTACGGCAATGGCGTAGATCCACGCTTTCAGCCGGCGCTAGTCCAACGGTTTTTCATGCCCGCCGACGCCACGATCCGGCGAATCGTCCCGCTCGGGGATATTCTGACGACCGGGAGTGGCGCGACGCTTTATCAGCGCGATCGCGCACTCACTGACGGCGAAGGTCACGTTTTTCGAGAGGACCATGGCTCGCCGGCTCTCGGCCGATCTTTTGGCACAGCGACCTGCGATGCGAAGTGCACGAGAACCTGGAGACCCTTCATCGCACCCGCCGGCGCGCTGCCCTCGGGGTATTGGGACGTTGTCACCCGGGCGGACGGCACCCGGCAGTGGGCCTACAAGGGATTTGCCCTCTACACTGATGTGGACGATGCGCCCGGCGACATACGTGGAAACGAAACCTACGATCTGGTCCGGGTACACGACGCAGCCGGCGACGACGAGCCACAGGTGCTCGGCACCCCGCAGCGTATCGGCACCGGAGTCGGAGCTCTGTTCTGGCACGCGGTCGTTCCGTGACTCCACAATCCCGAGGTTAATTCATGCGCTTTCGTTTGGCGGTGGCCGCACTGTTCACCTCGATATTCGCGATGCTTCCAATATCGGCCTCGATCGGCGGTGAGCGCGCCAAGGCCGCGACCCATTGCGACAATTTCTTCGGACAGCGGTGTCTCGTCAATTTGCCCACGGGCGTTCATATGAGCTATTTCGACGTCGGCCCGAAAAGCGGTGAGACCTTAATCCTGCTGCACACTGACACGACCAGTGCCGTCGAATGGGCGTGGACCGTGGACGCCCTTATGCTGCTGGATGCCAACCTGCACATCTACGCGCTGGACCAGCGCGGCGCCGGCGCGACCGACCTGCCGGACGGTGAGCCCTGCAGGTCAAGTCCCAATCTGTGCATCAGTCGGGCAGACCTAGCGGCTGATCTATTGGCGTTCATGGACGCAAAGGCAATCTCAAAGGCGACGCTCGTGGGCCACGCGATGGGCGCGGAAGCCGCGCGCACGGTCGCGCTCGAACATCCTGAACGCGTGAGTCGGCTGATCCTTTCCGGAACCGGCGTAACAGAGGGCCCTGCGCCGCGACCCCAAGACTCGAAATTGCCGGCGTTTCATGTGCTGGATGCGCTCGGATGGCAGAAGATGCTCGAGTCAAGACACGTTGCGTGGCCGGAGGGTGCGTTGCATATGCGTCCCCTCGATATCGATCCCGACGCTGTGCGGCACATCAGCGAGCAGTGGGACATTTCAGCGATCGCCGCACCCGAAGTGGTCCTGCGGATCGCTGCGCAGACCGCCATGGAATCGCTGGCCACCTGGGGCGTGTTCGACCCGGCTCCCAGACCGACCGAGCCTATCGTACGATTGGACAAGCTGAGCGTTCCCACGTTGATCCTGTGGGGCAGCGAAGATGCGGCCCTTAGCAGAACGTCTCAACAGCATGTCATCGACCAGCTCAAGCAGGCGAGCCAAGCCAACCCGGGGATGTATTTCTATTGGAAACAATATGGCGTGCGGCCGCCACCCGCTTCTGGAAACAAGCACGATGCCGACGACATCGGTCACAACCTGTCATGGGAAGCGCCACACCAGCTTGCGGCGGACATCGAGCGCTTCGTTCGCAGCGGTGAGCCGACCCGCGATCTGTACCGCAGCGACGCGCCTCGCGATATTCAAAAAATTATCGAGGAGCCGGGCAAGGCGATCATCGTGTCCTCGCGGCCGCTGAGCCACGCC
>JBBROC010000050.1:0-21886 GCA_038229815.1 Steroidobacterales bacterium
CCTTACCAAGGACGTGCTCTACCAACTGAGCTACGTGGGCCGCATCCATTTGGAGCGGGTGATGGGAATCGAACCCACGTGATCAGCTTGGAAGGCTGACGTTCTACCATTGAACTACACCCGCACTCCGCTAGAAGCCAAAGCCAATGGCATCGAACCCTTCCTCAGCTGGTGGAGGGGGTAGGATTCGAACCTACGAAGGCATAAGCCAGCAGATTTACAGTCTGCCCCCGTTGGCCGCTTGGGTACCCCTCCTCAAAATGAGCCGCGTATTTTGCGGTGCGTAGCACGTGGTGTCAATCTAAAGGCAGACCTAAATCGAGGTCCTCGCAGTGCTCGGTGAAGCTTGCGGCGACGCTTGACACAACCAGCGAAGCAGACCTATCGTAAGATAGGTTTTACGACTGGCCCGGCTGTACCCATGCGTTGCCAACTTCATTATTTCTCCGGACGGCACCACGGCGGCCGCGGTTTTGGCCATTTCGGCCGGGGGTTCATGGAGGGCGATAGGGGCGGTCGAGCCTTCGGCATGGGCCGCAAATTGGCATCCGGCGACCTCCAGCTTCTAATATTGGGGTTGCTGGCCGAGAAACCTCGCCATGGCTACGAAATAATCAGGGCGCTCGACGAGCGCTCCAAGGGTTTTTACATACCCAGCCCCGGCATGGTGTATCCGGCGCTCGCCTACCTCCTGGAAAGCGGGCACGCCACGGTTGAAAACGAGGGCGCTCGGAAGCTGTATCAGATCACCGGCTTGGGCTTGCAGCACCTGGACCGTAATCGCAGCACGGCGGATGCGCTGTTTGCCCAATTCATCCTAGTCGGAGAACGCATGGAGCGCATACGCCGAGCGATGCGCGCCGATGAGACCGGAGAAGGTGCGGAAACCGAAATCGAGCGCCGCGGCTCCAAGGAATTGTTCCGTGCCAGGCGCGACCTGAAGACTGCTCTTGCGGGCAAATGGGAATCCTCGCGCGAGGAACAGCAGCGCATCGTCGAGATCCTGAAACGTGCAACCGTGGAAATCACGGGCAAGTGACCTTACGGTGCGTGCTACTTCAGATGGCCTTCAAATAAGCGCAGGATTCTCTTGTATTCATCCAGCCACGAGTCCGCGTTGGAGAAGGCATGACGATCCAATGGATACGGCGAAATGGTGAAATCGTCTTTGTGCAATTCGATCAATCGCTGATACAAACGCACCGAATCTTCGAACAACACATTGTCGTCGATGATTCCATGACAAATGAGCAGCGGATCGCGTAGACCCGCGGCGAACTCGATTGGCGATGAGCGCGCATAGGCGATCGGGTCGATGTGCGGATCGTTCAGGATGGCAGACGAGTAGCCGTGCTCGTATTGCATCCAGTCCGTGACGGGCCGCAGCGCCGCTCCCGCGGCAAACTCCCCGGGCGCCCGGAATAACGCCATCAGCGTCATGAAGCCGCCGTAGGACCCGCCGTAGACCCCGACCCGCTTCGGATCGACGGAGGCCTGCTCCGTCAGCCACTGCTTGCCGTCGAGTATGTCGTCCAGTTCCGGGTGGCCCATCTGGCGATAGATCGCCGTGCGCCAATCGCGGCCGTATCCCGCGGACGCGCGATAATCCAGATCGAGGACGACATAGCCGCGTTGGACCAGCAAGCTGTTGAACATTTGCTCGCGGAAATAGTAGGGATAACGCAGATGCACGTCCTGCACATATCCCGCGCCATGGATGAAGATCACGGCGGGACGTTTCGCCGACGGACCCGCCGCGACGTCCCGGTAGAGCTTGGCGTAGATCACCCCGTCGAAGTGCCTTGAAGGCACCGTGACGACCTCCGGTTCGTTCCATGAGAGTGACTTATAGTCGGCGGTACGCGTATCGGTGAGCTCGCGAGCAGCGCCCGAGCCGTCGGCACTGAGCACGGCAATCTGCGCGCGGACGTAGGAAGAAGAGTGCGTGATGAGCAGTCTTTTCCCAGAGCGGTCCAGTGCGAACCTTTCGAGCCCCTGTAGCCGCGTGACGCGCTCGAACCTGCCTCCAGCGCTCGGCACCCGATAGACATCGTAGGAATACGGCGCTTGAGCGTTGCTTAACGAGTAGAACCAGCGGCCATCCGCGGACAGGACGGGATCGGCCACCTCGAAGCGACCTTGCGTGAGCGCTTGGGGTGCGGCGTCCGGCGCCTTGGTATACAAATGCGCATAGCCTGACTGCTCCGACTCGAACCAGAGCGTGCGGTTGTCGCGGAGCCATCCGAATTCGTTGAAGCTCCAGTTTATCCACGCCGGATCGCTCAATCGATGCTGCGCAACCAGCTTGTGCTTGGCGAAATTCACGCTGGCGATCCAGCGATCCTTATTGTCGATGGAAAGAATTTGTATCGCCAGCGCTCTGCCGTCGCGGCTCCATACGATTCCCCCGCCGCCCTGCTCCGGATCATCAGAAACCATCAGCACGCCGCGCCGCTTGGGGTTCGCGTTTCCGCCACCGGCTGCGTCGCCCTGCTCTTCGCTTGTACCATTCTCCTCGCGAACCGCCTTCAAGGGATCTTCGCCGATTCCAGGCAGCTCGTCGATTGCGAGAGCATGCGCGGTGTGCTCGACGAGATTCAACAGCATCAAAGATTGCGGCGCCGGCGGATTGCGCCCGACGCGCAGTCGTTCGGTCTCGAATTCCTCGTAACCCGACTCAGTGACATAGCGTGTGAGTTTGCCTTCGAAACCTTTGACCGCGGATTTCGGTACCGTCACGACTACCAGCCACCGCCCGTCGGGAGACAATTCGGCGTCGCGAATGATAACCTCCTCGCCTAGGTAGAACGGCGCCGGCGCGCGCGTCACGTCTCCCTTGCGCAGTTCCTCGGCATGCTTTTTGTCTATCTCCGATTCGTCGCGCACTCTCTTCAGGGTCGAAAACGTATGCAGCTGCATGTCCCGCAAAACGTCGGATTTGGGAGGTGTATCCGGATCCTTTTCAGCCTTGACGATGGCAGCAGGTGCGGTGACACCGGTGCCGAAATCGTGCACGAACCAATCGTTGCCCACGCAAAAACTCAGAAACCGGCCATCCGAAGAGAACTGCGGAGCTGCTTCTTCTCTCTGGCGTGCGGGTGATTTGCGTCAGGCGGCCGGTAGCAACGTCGCGAACAAAGATATCGCCGTTGCGGATGAATGCGGCCCGCTTGCCGTTGTCATCGATTCGAGGCGGCCCATCGGCGCCTGACATCGCCGCCGCGTCAATGATCCGATCCTTGCCGCCGCCCAGCTCGATGCGGTGCAGGTCGACGAGCGGCGAATCGCGACGCTTGACCGAGTAATATACCGCGCGCCCGTCAGCCGACCAATACGCGCCCCGCACCGCTGCGCCCATCCAGTCGGGGTCCGCCATGATTTTTTCAAGGGAAACGTCCGATTGCGCGGCGGATGCGCCTACGGCCACCAACAGCAGCACAAATGATAGGTGTTTCATGAGGAGCTGAAAATCAGTATGCCCTGATCCGCGCCGCATATTCTTCGATCAGAACGCGCGCGGCGGCGAAATGTGCCGTGGTTCGCGCTCCCATCAATCGAAGTGTCGGGGGCATGCCTACGGGACGCGGCGCATTTAGTCCAACAACGGATCCCCCTTGGGCAATTGATGCGCATACCAGGTTGCTAGCCGATGCCGAATCGTTTTCTCTGCCACCTGTTCTTCCGGCATGGGCGCGATGACTTTGTCGTGCACGAGCAGACGATAGACGTACAGCGCCTTGTCGCTCGCCGAGTCGGTTGCCTCGAACTCGACCGCCCCGCGGCCTTCCGCATATTGAACTCCGGCGAGCAAGGCCGCTTTGAACAATTCCGCTTCGTGTTTGAATTTTTTCATTTTCTCTCCTCCAACAGCACCGGCGGTGTCGTCCCGCACGCACCTCAAGCGCCTCCTCACCAGCATACTAAATGCAGATTAGGATGAACATTGAACACCGTTTCGCGAACGCGTAGGTGCGGCACTCCATCTCGCGCCTATGTATCCCACCGAACGGTGCGGCGTGCGATGGCACGCGATAATCGCGATAATCGCGACCGCAAACAAATCACCGAAAGACGCGCCTCGCAATACGGTATCCTCCCGCTGGGCAGAAACGCTTTGCATCCGGTGCGGATGAGTTCAGGAGTAATTGGAATGCGCGAATTCAAGAGCGGGGCAATTACCACGGCCTGGTGCATCACGCTGCTATCGGCCCTCTTGGCGGCGGGCTGCGGGCGAGATCCGATCTTGGGGGTAGGCGGCATCACCGCACGCGTTCCCGCGGTGACCGCGGTGACTCCGCTCAACGCAGCCACGGGCGTTTCGATCAACGATCCCGGCATAACGGCCACGTTCAGCGAGCCGATGCGCGTGATCCCGGCCGGAGGTTTCACACTGACCTGCGCGGCACCCTGCGTGAATGTCACGGGAACCGTTGCGCTCGATTCCACCAGCAGCATCGCTACCTTCACGCCGTCAATCGCGCTCGCGCCTCTCACTCTTTACACCGCGACGGTGACCGGCGCCGCGAGTCTCGCCAGCGGGATTGCCCTGGCCGCTCCGTATGTGTGGACGTTCACCACCGGACAAGCCACCCCTCCCACGGTGACCGCAGTGGCGCCTATGAATAATGCCATCGGAGTACCGATCAATCTCTCTGTGGTCTCTGCCCAGTTCGATCAGCAGCTCGCGCCATTTGCCGGCACGGCGGCGTTCACCGTGACCTGTGCGGCACCGTGCACGAGTCCCACGGGCAGTGCGGCGCTCGACGGGTCGAAGACCGTAGTGTCTTTCGCACCGGCAGCCCCCCTCACGGCGGGCACCCTGTATACCGCCACGATCACCGGCGCGACCAGCCTTGCAACCGGCCTTGCAATGACCAGTCCCTACGTGTGGACATTCACGACGGGTTCGATTGTCAACCTAACGAAACCCAGAGTAACACTCACCGTCCCGGTGACCACCTCGCCTGGCCCGACGACGGGCGTGCCGAGCAACACTGCGATCAGCGCGGCATTCAGCGAGGACATGGCACCGGCGACCCTCACGGCTGCCAGCTTCACGGTCACCTGTGCTCTGCCTTGCAACTCTCCGGCGGGAGCGGTGAGCTACAACGTCGCCGCCCGAACCGCAGTCTTCACGCCGGCGGCCCCGTTGACGGTGGGCGCTACTTATACCGCCACCGTTACCACCGCGGCCACGGATGTCGAGGGCAATGCACTCGCCGGCAACCAAGCGCCCTTGCCCGCGGCGAGCAATTACGTATGGACCTTTACTACCGGGCCCGCTCAAGCGCCGGGCCCTGTCACGGTCAAATCTGTCAATCCGACGGCCGGTCAGTCGAGCGTATGTCCGAATGCAACCGTCAATGCAACGTTTAAGCTGCCTGGCGGCTTGCGAATGGATCCGAACAGCATCAACGCCAAGACTTTCACCGTGACTGGGCCGGCGCCCGCGACGACCGCGTTGGTCGCTGCATCTGTTTCGCTCGATGCGGCCACGGGCACTATTGCCACCTTTACACCGCAAAGCGCGTTCACATCGGGCTCGACATACAAGGCGACGGTCCTCGGCGGGGCGATGGGAGTAAAAGACTTGGCAGTCCCGGCCGACGAGATGTTGAGTAATTTCACATGGACCTTCGCGGCAGGGCCGTCAACCGGCAATTGCCTTGCCCCGATTCCCCTAGGTACCGCGTCGACCTACGGAACCTTTGGGGGCACGGCCGGCATGACCAACACCGGAATCCTCACCGAGATCAACGGCGACATCGGTACCATCGCGACCACGACTTCATCGATCACAGGGTTCCACGATACGGCCGGCGATATCTACACGGAATCGCCGGCGAATATTGGCGCCGTCAACGGAACCATCTTCACCTGCACGAACTCCACCACCGGCCCTACTTCCGGCGGAGTCAACGCCGCGAATTGCGCCGCCGCGACCAAGGCCCTTGGCGATGCTCAAAAGGCCTACACGGCTTTGGCGGGATTGCCTCCGGGCGCAAATCCGGGCGGAAACCTCGCCTCGCTCACGCTGGCTCCCGGCGTGTACACCGCTCCCGCGGGATCCTTCATGATGCAGGGTGGCAACCTGACCCTCGACGCCCAGGGCAACGCGAACGCCGTCTTTGTGTTCCAGATGGCGACCACGCTGACCATCGGCGGGCCAGGGGCCGCGGCGCCTCAAAGCGTCATTCTAGCCGGAGGGGCGCAGGCCAAGAATGTGTATTGGCAGGTCGGCTCCCACGCGACGATCAACGCGGCCGGGGGCGGAACCATGGTTGGAACCATCATCGCTCAGGCGGGCGTTTCGTTTTCGACCGCCGGCAACACCATTCTCGCGACCTTGAACGGCAGGGCTCTGTCCCTGGGGGCGTCGGTCACGATGGTCGACACAGTGGTCAACGTGCCCGGCCCATGAAGTTGCGACGGAAAATGCCGCTGGAGAAGCAAGTGAATGTATCAAGACTCTTATGTGTGTCGGCCGGGGTGGTAATGGCTGCGATGGCCGGAGGCTCGGCGCTGGCGGATGATTCCGGCTGGTATGTCGGTGCCAACGCTGGTCAGGCGCGGGCGAAAATCGACGATTCGAGAATCACCGGCAACCTGCTGGCGGCGGGATTTACAACCACCGCTCTCAAGAACGACGATACTCACTTTGGATACAAACTCTTCGGCGGATACCAGTTCGTCAGATATTTCGCCCTAGAGGGCGGCTATTTCGATCTCGGGCGATTCGGATTCACGGCGAACACCTCGCCTCCCGCGGGACTCACGGGCGACACCAAACTCAAAGGCGCGAATCTCGATGCCGTCGGCATTATCCCATTCACCGAACGCTTCGCAGCTTTCGGCCGCATCGGCTACACGTATACCGACGCGCAGGATCGCTTTGCAGGCTATGGCGCGGTCATGGTCAAGGATGCGTCGCCCAGCCAGCATTCATCGAACTACAAGTTCGGTTTCGGCCTCCAATACGCGCTCAGCGATTCTTGGGGAATGCGCGCCGAGGCGGAACGCTACCGGCTCAGTGATGCGGTCGGCAACAAAGGCGACGTCGATTTATTTTCGGTAGGCATTCTTTATAGATTTGGCGCAACACACCCTGCCGCTCCGCCTCCGCCGGTCGCAAGAGCGCTTCCGCCGCCCGAGCCGGTACCGCCGCCCCCGCCGCAGCCCGCTCCTCCCCCGGCTTGCGTGGCACCGGCCGGCTTTCAAGTCGATGCCGACTGCCGAATCATCGAACAGACCCTGATCGTGCGTGCAGTGGATTTCGAGTTCAACTCCGCTCAGTTGACAATCCCGGCACGGCAGACGCTCGACGACGTTGCCGCGTCCTTGGTGAAGCAGTCTGAACTGAAGGGCGAGATTCAGGGCTACACCGATTCCACGGGTTCCGACGAATACAACCTGCGTCTTTCGCAGAAAAGGGCCGAGAGCGTGAGAACCTACTTGTTCAGCAAAGGCGTCCATGACTCGGCTGTCACCGCGAAGGGTTTCGGCAAGGCTAATCCGGTCGCCACGAACAAGACCACCGAAGGCCGGGCGGAGAATCGTCGGGTAGCTTTCCAGGTCACCAGATCTCCACAGCACGTCAAAGTGGTTAGCGAGGAGGCAACTCCTGCGTCCACCGAAGCTGCCAAGCAAGGCGAGCCTGAGCGGGCGAAGAAGGAACACCAAAAGCAGGAGCGCTGATCACCTAAGCATCGCGATTTTCAACAACAGCGCGCACCGTGACGGCGAGTGCAGCGAGGTCGCCGTGCTTGCGAAACGCTTCGCTCAATTCGATCTGCACGCCTTCGCCCGAACGCCCGCGGTTGCAAATGTTGCGAGGGTCCCTGCCCGGGAAGCGATGCCCATCAGTCAGACACGAAAGCCCGATCTTCGCGAGAGCTTGTGCGAGCCTGCGCTTCAGCCGCTCATTCAGACCTCCCAGCAACACGTGGGGTCCGGGCGCTGCGTATCCGTGTACGGCCACGACGGTATCGCATCTGGAAATGAGATTGAGGGCGCGCGGCTCGTCGAATCGATGGCTGGCGATGTGCAGGCAGTCGAAATTGTCGCCCGTGGTCCTCAGCCCCTCGAAAAGATAGAGGCGGTAGTCATCGCCGGCGATCAGTCGGGCGACTTCCGACGTCCGTCCTTCTATTCGCCCGCCGTGCGGCGCCAAAACCGCGACCTGGGATCGCTCGCGACACGCGACGTGCACGGCGTAATCGACACCTTCGACATAGCGCTGCGCGAGGTCGTCGTAACAATGAAGTGAATATCCGTTAGCGATGTTGCCGCTTACCATCCGTCTTGCTGCCGCTGACTCACCATGGGGGCACAGTGTACGTTCAAGAATGACACTTCGCCCCGCAGAGGCAGCATGCTAGCTAGAACTTGAGCGAAACTCGCAGCCCGGGTCCCGCGTCGTCGAGGACGAGGCGCGCGCCATGTAATTTGGTGACCGCCGCCACCAGCGACAGCCCGAGCCCGGAACCTGGAAATTTGCGGGCCTCGTCCAACCGCACGCGCCGACCCAGAACGACTTCGCGCTTGTCCGGCGGGATACCCGGGCCATCATCCTCGACGATCACCTCGGGTTCGTGGGCGGAGCCGCGCAGCTGCACCCGGATATGGCCGCCATCCGGCGTGAATTTGATCGCATTGTCGAGCAGATTCGCCAGTGCCTGGGCCAATAGCTGCCGGCTGCCCAGAATTTCGGCCCCCGTTGCGACGGAACTCGCCAACTCGATGCCGCGCTCTTCGCTGACCGGGGCGTACAGTTCGACGACACTCGCCACCAGTTCCGACAGGTCGACGGGTTCCCTCGCGACCGTGCCGGTTTCGGCAAGCGCGATGCGCAGCAGCGCGTCCAATGTGCTACGCATCTGATCAACCTCGTTGGTGACCCGCTCGAGGACGCGGCGCTCGGCCGACCCTACCTTGAGTTCGCTCATCGCCCCCTCGGCCGTGGCTTGCAGACGATTCAGCGGCGTGCGCAGATCATGCGCCGCGCTGTCGAGGACGGTGCGCATGCCGAGCGTCAGCTGCTCGATCTTGTCGAGCATGGTGTTGATTTCCCGCGCCAACGTATTGATCTCATCATCCGCATCGCGGACCGGCAGCCTTTGCGACAGGTCTCCGCGCATGATCTGGGTTGCCACGGCCGAGATCGCGCCTGCCTGGGCCAGAATACGCCTCCCCATCCAAAAGCCGCCGCCCAGCCCAAGCAGCAGGGTCATCACCACTGCCGCGATCAGGCCGCGCAACATGAGACTCTTGACGTCCTGCCGCTCCTGCACGTCATGTCCGACCAACATGCGATAGCCACCCGGCAAGGGGAAACGCTCCGCGCGCATTTCGTGCTCGCGTGTTTCATCGCCGAAAGGCACCGATACTTTGAACAGGAACCATTTGCCTTCGCTGGCATCGATCTTGGGCCATGCCGGCACGTTGCCTGCGACCGGGCGCAACTGCGGATCCACCATCAAATACACCGCGCCGCGTACGTCCTGGTCCTGCGAGCGCTGTTCGATCAATTCGATGAAATCGCTGCGCGACAGCACCCGGTATTGCTCGCGCAGTCCCTGCACTTCGGCCTCGATGAGATTGTCGGTGCTGCCGTCCACCACGCGCGAGACGGCGAAATCGACTGCCCCGAGCAGCACCGCCGCTCCGCAAGCGAACACGATCGAATAGACTATAGCGATACGGAACGGCGATGTATCGAGTACGCCGAGAAACCGTTGATCGGGTCCCACGGTTGGCTGCTATTCGTCTTCGCGCAAGCTGTACCCCGCGCCGCGCACGGTGTGCAGCAAAGGTTTGTCGAAATCCTTGTCGATCGCCTGCCGCAAACGGCTGATGTGCACGTCGATCACATTGGTCTGCGGGTCGAAATGATAATCCCAGACGCCCTCGAGCAGCATGGTGCGCGTCACCACCTGCCCGCTATGGCGCATCATGAACTCCAGCAATTGGAATTCGCGTGCGGTGAGTTCGATCTTCTTGCCGTTTCGCATGACTCGCCGCGTCATGCGATCGAGCTCCAGATCCGCCAGCTTCAGCTTGGTGTTGACTTCCGCAGCGCCGTTCTCGCCGCGTCTGGCCAACGCATCGATACGCGCCAGCAGCTCGGACATGTGGTACGGCTTGGTCAGATAGTCGTCGCCGCCCGCGCGCAGGCCCGTGATGCGGTCATCGACGTCGCCGAGCGCGCTCAAAATGAGCACCGGCATCTTGCGCCCCGTGGCGCGCAACGATTGCACCAAGGCGAGGCCATCCATCTTCGGCAGCATTCGATCGACGATCGCCAGATCGACGGAAATCGATGAGGCGAGGTGCAGCCCCTCGAGGCCGTTCCCGGCGACATCGACCGTGTGTCCTACCTCGCGGAGCGCCTTGGCCAGGTAATCTCGTGCGACTTCGTCATCTTCAACGATCAAGATGTGCATGGCTCACCATCCTACAGACGTTGGACCCGTGTTTGTCGGCGCGATAGACTGGGTGATTCGCACGGGGCCGCCCCACCGCACATCGAAAGGTCGATCATTATGCCCGAGCCGATCTCGCAAACCAACGCGCCCGGCGGCAAATCGGCCCGCTGCGATGTCGTCGTGATAGGCGGCGGTCCGGGCGGATCGACCGCGGCGAGCCTCCTCGCGGAAAAAGGCTACCGGGTCGTCCTGCTGGAAAAAGCCCATCATCCGCGCTTCCATATCGGCGAGTCGCTGCTGCCCGCCAATCTGCCGATAATGGAGCGTCTGGGCGTCGCCGCGCAAGTTCACGCGATGGGAATGGAAAAATGGGCCGCGGAGTTCGTTTCCCATTGGGACGGACGGCGCCAGGAATTTCAGTTTGCGCGCGGCTGGGACAAAACCCTGCCTCTGGCATATCACGTCCGACGCTCCGAATTCGATGCAATGCTCTGCAAGCGCGCTGCGCAACTCGGTGCTGAAGTCATCGAAGGCTGCCGCGTCCGCGACGTCGACTTTCTCTCGCCGGGTGTGTGCGTGCACGCCGAATACGACGACGGACGCACCGCGTCCTGGACGGCGGACTACCTCGTCGATGCCTCGGGCCGCGACACTTTTCTCGGCAATCGCCTGCAAACCAAACGCCGCGATAGAAAACACAACAGCGCCGCGCTCTACGCTCACTTTGCCGGCGCGCGCCGCGACTGCGGCAAGAGCGAAGGCAATGTGACCATATATTGGTTCGATCACGGCTGGCTTTGGTTCATACCTCTGGCGGACGGTGCGACCAGCATCGGAGCCGTCGCTTGGCCGTACTACATGAAATCGCGCAGTGTTCCGCTCCGCGAATTTTTCCTCGCCACGATAGCTCTCTGTCCGCCGCTCGCCGAGCGCCTGAGCGCCGCCACCCTCGTGTCGGAGGTCGAGGCCACGGGCAACTACTCGTATGCCTGTGATCGCAGTCATGGCGCGAACTATTTCCTCGTCGGCGATGCCTACAGCTTCATCGATCCGGTGTTCTCGTCCGGCGTGATGCTGGCCATGAACGGCGGGATGGCGGCCGCGGACGCCATTCATACCTGCCGCACGCTGCCTAGCCGCTCCCGGTCAGCGCTCAAGCGCTTCGACCGCATCTCGCGCCATGGGCCGAAGCAGTTTTCCTGGTTCATTCATCGCGTGAGCAATCCGACCATGCGCGAGCTCTTTTTGGATCCGAGCAATGTCCTGCGCATGGAGGAAGCATTGATGTCGGTGTTGGCGGGGGACATTTTTGGCCGCACTCCCATCTGGGGGCGCCTGCGCCTGTTCAAAGCGTTGTACTACGCAATCTCCCTTGCCAATCCGAAGCGCTCGCTGAAGGCCTGGCGCTCGCGCACCGCCAATATTCGTTCCGGGACGGAACGCGTGACCAGCGGTTGATGGCTGCGCCGCCGAAGGATCGCCGCCATAGCCTGCGATGCGCAGCCGTGGTGTTGGCGGCGGCGAGTTGGATGAGTTTCGCCCGGGCGAAAGAGGAGCCCCTGTACGAATTTGGACTCGGGCTCGGCGCGATCGTGTTTGACGATTACCGGGGTTCCGATACGGCGCACGGCTATCCTTTGCCCCTGCCCTACCTTCTGTACAACGGCAAGTTTTTGAAGGCGAATCGCGACGGCATACGCGGCACCCTGCTCAATCAAGATCGATTCGAGTTCAACCTGAGCTTCGACGCAACCACTCCGGTTCGCAGTGACCGCGAACGCAACGGCATGCCTGACCTCAAGCCGACGGTGGAGCTGGGCCCGTCGTTAGATTTGCACTTGATGCGCAGCGCCGACACGCGGATAAAGCTGGACCTGCGCATGCCGTTGCGTGCAGCGATGACGGTCGAGGCTTCGCCCAAGGTGATTGGATGGACATTTACGCCTCGGCTGGCTCTCGATCTCAAGGCCCCCCTAGGGTTCGAAGGCTGGAACCTCGGAGTCTTGGCCGGGCCGCTGTTTGCCGACCGCCGCTATCACGCTTACTTCTATTCGGTTGCGCAGCGGTACGCTACCGCGACGCGCCCGGTCTACCAAGCGGACAGCGGGTACGCGGGTGCCCAGTTCATTTCTGCTCTATCCAAGCGCTTTCCGAAGTTTTGGGTCGGCGCTTACGTGCGCTATGACACGCTCTCCGGAGCATCTTTTCTCGCGAGCCCATTGGTGCAGCGCAAGAGCTACATGTCCGGCGGAATCGGCTGCTCGTGGATAATCAGCAAATCGTCGCAGCTCGTAGAAGTCCCCGATTGAGTGCGCCGATGCTGCGCCCCCGTAAAGTGATTTACGAGTATTTCGCGCTCTACACTTCCTTGACCCTGCTTGGCCTCATCTGCTTGAGTTGGTCGGCCTTCGCGATGCCCCTCTATTATATTCTGCCGCGGCGCATCGGCACCGCGGTCGGACGGCGCGGGATCATGTGCGGTTTTCGCCTCTATGCCTGGTCTTTGTCCCTCACTCGCACCTACCTTTTGGATTTGTGCGACATCGACTCCCTCAAAGGCGGCCCGCCGCTGATCTTGGCCCCCAATCATCCCTGCCTGATCGATGCGTTGCTGATTTTGACGCGCCATCCGAACATCGTGTGCGTGATGAAATCGGCGCTCATGCGCAACGTGTTCCTCGGTGCCGGTTCGCGCCTCGCCCGCTACGTCCCCAATGACTCGTCGCGCCAGATGATCAAAGAATCGGTCGCCCATTTGCAGGAGGGCGGCGTGCTTTTGTTATTTCCCGAGGGCACTCGCACCACCCGGGCCCCGATCAATGCGTTGGTCGGAAGCGTGGGTTTGATCGCGAAACACGCCCAGGTGCCGGTGCAGACACTGATAATCGACACCGACTCGCCCTTCCTGAGCAAGGGTTGGCCGCTGTTCCGCCGTCCTGCGTTGCCGATCATCTACCGCGTGCGCCTCGGCAAGCGCTTCGATCCGCCGTCGGATACCCAAGCCTTCACCGCCGAGCTCGATCGGTACTACAGGCACGAGCTGGAAAGTGCATTGCAGTCTCATTGGCTCAAGCGGAGCTAGGGCATGGTCATGTCCAGCACGCATCTGGTGCTGATCCCCAGCTACAATCCGGGCCCGAAGGTGTATGCGACCGTGCGCGGCGCTCTCGAACAGTGGACGCCGGTTTGGGTGGTGGTCGACGGAAGCACCGATCGATCCGCAGCCAAGCTGTCGGCCATGGCCGAGGCTGAACCGGGCCTGCGGGTTTTCATCCTTCCTAAGAATGGCGGCAAGGGCGCCGCCGTGTTGTTTGGATTGCGCGAGGCACGAACTTTGGGGTTCACGCACGCGTTGACCATGGATTCGGACGGGCAGCATCCGGCCGAGCGGATTCGGGCCTTCATGGAAGCGTCGATCGCCGCACCCCACGCCATGGTCTTGGGCTGCCCGGAATTCGACGCGAGCGCGCCCGGCATAAGGGTCAAGGGCCGCCGAATCTCCAATTGGTGGGCCAATCTGGAGACTCTGTGGGCAGGAGTTGGCGACTCCCTCTATGGTTTTCGCGTATATCCGATCGACGCCCTCGTTGCGGTCATGCGCCGGCAAAGGTGGATGCGGCGCTTCGATTTCGACGTTGAAGCCGCCGTTCGCCTATGCTGGCGAGGCGTCCGGCCCATCAACCTTGCGGCACCGGTGCGCTACTTTCGCCCCGAGGAGGGCGGCGTTTCCCACTTCAATTATTTGCGCGACAACGCATTGCTGACTTGGATGCACTTTCGGCTGTTCTGGGGCTTCATCTTGCGCCTGCCGATGATCGGTATCCGGCGCTACCGAGCGCGTCCGTAGCAAGGCGCGGAGGACCGCCGTCACGAAACGCTCAGGCGCCGGTTGCCGCTTAGGCCCGCACCTATATAATGCCCGCACCTCAAATCCAATCGAAAGCCTAGCCTATGTCCGACAAAGCGTCGCTCATGCAACAGTCGGCGCCCGTGACCCCAGTCGGTCTGCAGCGGGAAATTGCCATTCTGTTCGTGCAAGCATTGAACCTCGAGATCCTGCCGCAGGATATTGACCCGGACGCCCCGCTGTATGGCGAGGGACTAGGACTCGACTCCATAGATATCTTGGAGGTAGCGCTGATCGTCTCCAAGCAATACGGCATTCAGCTGCGCGCCGACGCTTCGGAAAACCAGCAAACCTTCCGTTCCTTGAGGCACCTAGCAGAGTACATTGCGGCGCATAGGACGAAGTAGCGATGTGGCGGCGTAGACTGCAGCTGACTGCAATCATCGCATTCGCCGTCGCCTACGCCGGACTCTCTCATTACAGCAATTCCAGGCCGGGTCCCCACGATCTAGGCGTCGGTCTGACCGTGGTGCCGCTCCTGGTGGTGGGGCTGCTTCTTCTCTGGCGCTGGACGCACCTGGGGGTGGCAGTACTCGTCGCGGCGGCGGCGGCCGCGCTCCTCCAACGCTATTGGCCCTTCTTGGAACAGAATTTTCCGCTGGTTTACCTGCTTCAGGAAGGCGGCTTTTACACCCTCATGGCAGCGAGCTTCGGTCAGTCGCTACGCGGGGGCCGCGAGGCGCTATGCACGCAACTCGCGGACAAGGTGCATGGACCCCTCACCCCGCAGGAAGTGATTTACACGCGCCAAGTCACCGCCGCTTGGACTCTTTTCTTCGTCTTCATCACCGCAGCGACCGTCGCCCTGTTCATCTTGGCCCCGCTGCGCATCCGTTCGCTGTTCGCCAATTTCTGTGTGCCAGCCTTGATCGGACTCATGTTCGCGGGTGAATATGCAGTAAGGCGTCATACGCTGCCGCAAGTGCCGCGCGCAGGCTTGCTTGCCGCCGTCCGGGTATATTTCGCAAGTTCCCCATAAGCGCCTCAATGGACACGATTCCGTTACTGTCCCATAGCGCACCCACCGCGGTGATTGCATACCGCGCCCACGTCCCCATCACTGCGCAGCGTTTTTTATCCGATGCGGTGCGCTTGGCGCGGCGCTTGCCCCCCGGAACCCACGTGCTGAACGTATGCGCAGATCGATACCGGTTCACGGTGGGCCTCGCAGCGTGCCTTATGAGCGGGCGCGTGAGCCTATTGCCCTCGACACATACGCCTGAAGTGATCGGGCAACTGGCAGGTTTCGCGCCGGACGCGTTTTGCCTGACCGACGCGCCGAAGTGCGAAATCGCCCTGCCGCGATTCTATTATGCCGAGGAACCGTGCCCGGACGACGTGGCTTGGAGCGTCCCCGAGATTCCGGTGACGCAGCTGGCGGCCATCGTCTTCACTTCTGGATCAACCGGCTTGCCGCTCCCCTACAGGAAAACCTGGGGCCGTCTTGCACGCTGCGTGCGCGATGGCGCCCCGCCGCTGGGGCTGTTGGACGGCCGGTCGCACGTGCTGATCGGCACGGTGCCCGCGCAGCATATGTATGGCTTCGAATCCACCGTGCTCCTGGCGCTGATGAGCGGCAACGCATTCTGCGCGGAGCGGCCTTTTTATCCCGCCGATGTCGCTGCCACGGTCAGTGGGGTGCCTCGACCACGGGCGTTGGTTACGACTCCGGTGCACTTGCGCACGCTGCTTGCGTCGGAGATCGACCTGCCGCCGATGGATCTGGTCGTCTCGGCGACCGCACCCTTGGACCAAGATATCGCGCGCGAGGTCGAAGCCAAGGTTCACGCTCCATTGCTCGAGATCTATGGCTCCACCGAAACCGGCCAGATCGCCATGCGCCGTACCTCCGAGTCAATGACCTGGCGGCTCTGGCCCGGCGTGCGGCTGCAGGCTTCGAACGGCCAGGTATGCGCTCACGGTGGCCATGTGGAGCAATTGACGCCCATGCAAGATGTCATAGAAATTATCGGCGACGACGAGTTCCTGCTGCACGGCCGCGCGGCCGATCTGGTCAATGTCGCCGGCAAGCGCAGTTCCTTCGGCTACTTGAACGCGCAGTTGAATGCCATTCCGGGCGTCGCCGACGGCGTGTTTTTTCTGCGCGAGGGTACGGCGGGTTCCACGGGGGTGGCGCGCTTGGGCGCGGTCGTGGTGGCTCCCACGTTAAGCGTTGCCGCACTGACCGAACACCTGCGCCAACGTATCGACCCGGTGTTCCTGCCGCGCCCGTTGATCATGGTCGAGCGCTTGCCGCGCAACGCCACCGGCAAGCTGCCGCAACAGGAATTGCAACATCTGGTAAGAATACCGTTGCTCGCCGGCGATTGAATATATGACCTTGCAGACTGCAGCAACCATACGAAGCCCGATCGAAGTACCGACGGATCATCCGTCGTTCGCCGGTCACTTTCCCGAGTTCCCGGTGCTGCCCGGCGCTGTTTTGCTCGACGAAGCGCTGCACGCCATCCAATGTACACGGGGCATAGACCTCGAGAAATGGCAAATCAAGTCGGTCAAATTTCTCGGTGTCGTGCACCCAGGTGATGCGTTGTGCTTGGAGCACGCCGCGACCGACCCCCGGTCGATTCGTTTCACCATTCGCGCCGCCGGTGGAGTCGTCGCCACCGGCAGTCTTTCGGGTGTGCGCCCGCCCGGCGCTGTCCCATGACTCCGAAGGCGGCAAATCTCATCCAACCAAGGGCCAAGGCCGATTGGGCGAGGCATCGTGAGCGGGGCAGCATCGCCCTGCTTCGCGTGATGGCGTTTGTCTCGCTGCGCCTGGGCAGAACCTTAAGCCGCATTCCACTTTATGGGATCGCGATCTACTTCTTTTTGTTCGCGCCGACTGCGCGGCGTCATTCGCGGCGCTTCTTGCATCTGGCGCTTGGCCGTCGGCCGCGCGCGCTCGACCGTTTTCGTCAAATCTTGAGCTTTGCCTCCACCATTCACGATCGCGTCTATCTCATCAACGAGCAATTCGAGCTGTTCAATGTAACGCTCGAGGGTGAGGACCTGGTGCGTGCGCAATCGGACAGCGGCCGCGGCGCCTTGCTGATGGGCGCTCATATGGGCAGCTTCGAGGTGATGCACAGCCTCGGCCGCCGACGAAGCGGACTCAAGGTTGCCATGGCCATGTACGAAGAAAATGCGCGCAAGATAAACGCGACTCTCGCCGCGATCAATCCGCGCGTGGTATCCGATATCGTTCCCCTCGGCCGGCTTGACTCCATGCTGAACATTGCGGAACGGCTCGACCGGGGCGCTTTCGTCGGCGTGCTGGGCGATCGCACTCTCGGGCGCGAGCCGATACAACCCGTAACCCTGTTGGGCGAACGGGCGTACTTGCCGACGGGTCCCATGCGCGCCGCGGCAATCTTGCGCTGCCCCGTGTTCTTCATGGTCGGGCTATATCGCGGCAACAACAACTACCACGTCGTCTTCGAGAGGGTCGCCGATTTTTCCTCGACTCCCGCCGGCGTCCGCAACGTCGCGGTCCGATCGGCGATCGAGCGCTACGCCGCTGTCCTCGATCGCTACTGCCGCAGCGATCCCTACAACTGGTTCAATTTCTACGACTTCTGGCGCGGCCAGGACGACGGAATCCCGGGCGCATGAAGCGGCGAACTCTGGCAGTGCTGACGCTGGCGGCGCTCGGCGCTGCGGTCAGCGCCATGAGTGCCTTGGCGGGAAACGGCGCACTTCCTGAGGCATCGGGCGACCTCGATGCGGTGATGGGACTGCTCGCCATGCGTCGGCACGGTCGGGTCGAGTTTGTCGAGCAGCAATTCCTGGCCATCCTCGATCACCCGGTGGAGTCCTCGGGAGAATTGCGCTACGACGCGCCGGATCGGTTGGAAAAGCGCACGCTTAAGCCGCACGCTGAAACCCTCGTTCTCGCCGGCGGAGGATTGACCATGGAGCGCGCAGGACGCGTGCGGGTGCTCGATTTGCGGCGTTACCCGCAGATTCAGCCGTTCGTCGAGAGTATACGCGCCACCCTGGCAGGTGATCGAAACGCGCTCGAGACGGTTTTTCACGTGGATTTTGCAGGCAGCCTGGATCGCTGGATCCTTAAGCTCGTGCCCTTGGACCCTCAATTGGCGCGCACGGTCAAGCAGGTGCAAATCGATGGCGTGAGAGATCAACTGCAAAGAATTGAAATTCGTCAGGCCGACGGTGATCGCTCTCTGATGACTCTGCGCGCACCCGCGGCACCATGAAGCTTCAGCGCTTGGCGGTGACGGCGCTCTGGCTTGGGTGCGTCTCGGTCGCGGCCATCATCGTGGCACGCGCGCATTACGTTACGGACCTCTCGGCCTTCTTGCCCGCCAAGCCCACTCCGGTGCAACAGTTGCTGGTCGATCAGTTGCGCGACGGTCCAGCCTCACGCCTCATCCTGATGGCGATCGAACAGGGCGACGAGGCCGCCAGGGCGCAAGCATCGATCGCGGCCGCCAGTCGTCTGCGCCACGACGGCCAATTCTTGAGCGTCAACAACGGCGAACCGGTGACCGCGGACCGCGACCGCGAGCTACTGTTTCAACACCGTTACTTGTTCAGCGACCGCGTCACCCCGGCCCATTTTTCTGCGGCGGGGTTGCGTGCCGCCACCCAGGACTCGATCCAGGATCTGGCAACGCCTGCGGGACTTTTACTGAAGTCGCTGCTGCCGAACGACCCCACGGGTGAAATGCTGCACATCATCGACCAACTGCAGCGCACTCCTGCGCCGCCCTCGCGCGACGGCGTGTGGGTCTCTGCGGATGGGAGCCGCGCCTTGGCAGTGTTGCAGACAGCCGCCGCCGGCTCCGATACCGATGCGCAGGAGCGAGCCATTAAGGCCATCAGGGCTGCGTTCGCGGCAGCAGTCAGCGGCTTGCCGCCGGGCAAAAATAACGCCCTGAAGTTGCAGCTCAGCGGTCCGGGCGTGTTCGGTGTCCGCGCGCGCGCCAAGATCGAACTGGCCGCCGTGCGTCTCTCGATCGCAAGCAGCTTGTTGGTCGTGACTCTGCTGTTTGCCGTATATCGATCCTTTTCCGCGCTGGCACTCGGCCTCGCGCCCGTTGCCAGCGGCGCGATCATCGGAATTGCCGCCGTCGCGCTGGGTTTCGGGGTGGTGCATGGCATTACGTTGGGGTTCGGAATCACTTTGATCGGCGAGTCGGTCGACTATTCGATCTATTTCTTCGTACAATCCCGCCGCGCATCTGAGAACGGCGCCTCAGCTCCGCTGTGGACGCGAGCGTGGTGGCCGACGATCCGCTTGGGGATGCTGACCTCGGTCTGCGGCTTTGCCTCGCTCCTGCCGTCGGGCTTTCCGGGCCTTGCTCAGCTCGGTCTTTACTCGATCAGCGGATTGGTCGCAGCCGCTTTGGTGACTCGCTATGTATTGCCCGCGCTGCTGCCGGGCGGTTTCGTGATTCATGATGTCGCCCCGCTGGGCGAGCGGGTCGCGCGGCTGTTGATGCGGCCGAGGCACCTTCAAGGCTCGAGCCTCGCGGCCTTGAGTGTGGCGCTTGCCGCACTCGCGTTCTCCATCACGTACCTGCATCGCGATACCTTATGGAACCGTGAGCTCGCAGCGTTGAGCCCGATATCCGCAGCGGACCAGACGTATGACGCGGAGCTGCGCAGGGACCTGGGCGCCGCGGACGTGCGCGACCTGGTGATCGTCTCCGCGCCGACGCTCGATTCCGCCCTCGAGCAAGCAGAGCGAACGGCCGAAGCATTGGAACCCTTGATCCACGACAATGTGATCGGCGGTTTCGACAGCCCGGCGAATTACCTGCCGAGCACCGCGACGCAGGAGGCGCGCCGCTCGAGCTTGCCCGAGGCGGCACAACTTCGTGACAACCTGCGCCAGGCGATCGCCGGCTTAGGACTAAGCCTCGACCGGCTGCAGCCTTTTTTGAATGACGTCGAAGCCGCGCGCCATGCGCCTTTGCTTCAGGCGCAAGATCTGCAAGGTACCTCTCTGCGTGCCGCCTTCGACGCGCTGGTGCTGCATCAACAGGATCGCTGGAATGCGCTCTTGCCCTTGCATACCGTGTCCGGGTCAGAGGCGGTCGACACGGCTCGAATCAAGGCGGCGCTGCAACGCTCGCCGACGTCGACGGCTCAAGTTCTCGATCTGAAACAGGAGTCCAACGCGTTGTACGCCGGCTATCTGACCGAGGCCATTCACTTGTCGCTGGCGGGCCTCGTCGCAATCGTGGTCCTGCTGTTGACGGCGCTGCGCTCGCCGCTTCGGGTACTGCGCGTAATGGCGCCGCTGATTCTGTCCGTTCTCGCCGTGGCCGCCGGGCTCGCCTTGAGCGGAGTGCAGCTCACCATATTGCACTTGGTGGGCATGCTGCTCATCGTAGCGGTGGGCTCCAACTACGCTCTGTTTTTTGACCGGCAGGCAGCCGTGCATGAATCGGGCGGCGAAGCGCTGACTTTGGCATCGCTGATCATTGCCAACGCCAGCACCGTGATCGGCTTCGGCCTCCTGTCTTTCTCGCAAGTTCCCGTGCTGGTTGCATTGGGCACAACCGTGGCGCCAGGCGCCTTTCTCGCCCTGCTGTTTGCCGCCCTGTTATCACGTGCGTAGCATCTTCATTCCCGTCATTGCACAGGCCGTGGCCCCCACCCGCATGGTGTGGCTGCCCGGCGCCTACCATGCCGCCGAGGATTTCGTCACTGCCGGTTTCGCGGAGGCTGTGCGTAGTCGCAAGGCGCCCCTCGACCTCACGTTTGTGGACATGGAATTGGCCCATGTAGGGGATCGCAGCGCACTTCGAAAGCTGCGTTCCGACATCGTGTTGCCGGCGCGCGCGGCGGGCATCTCGATTTGGTTGGGCGGGATCTCTCTCGGGGGGCTGCTGGCGCTTGATTACGCGGCCTCTTATCCCGATGAGCTCGCTGGGTTGTGCCTGCTGGCTCCTTATCTCGGCAGCCGTATTCTGACCGCCGAAATCGTCCAGGCGCCGGGACTTGCCGCTTGGCTGCCGGGAAAGCTTGCGGAAAACGACGAAGAGCGCCGAATATGGCGCTATATCCAGCACCGTCGCGCCGACTCACGGCCGTTGTACCTAGGATTCGGGCAGGCAGACCGCTTTGCGGCGGCCCATGAGCTGCTGGCAGCAACGCTGCCGGCGGATGCCGTCGACGTGATCGAGGGCGGTCACGAATGGTCCACATGGTCTAAGCTTTGGGAGAATTTTTTGGATTCCCACATCGCATGAAAGGGCAGCTACCGCAGGGCGTCGCATTGCAGCGTTGGTCACCGCCGCCGTTATTGTATGCGTCCGCAGCCGTTCATTTGGCGGCGGCGGCGGCGGCGCTCGCGCGCCCCCCCCTGTGGCCGTGGGCGCTCGGCGCCGTGGTGGCGAACCATTTTGCCCTGGCCGCCGCCGGCCTTTGGCCTCGCAGCCAGTTGCTTGGCCCCAACTGGGTACGCTTGCCCCTGCAAAGCGGCGGCGCATCGAATCGAGTCGCCATTACCATCGACGACGGCCCGGACCCCGATGTGACGCCGCAGGTATTGTCGCGGCTCGCCGAGTATGGTGCC
>JBBROC010000051.1:0-20592 GCA_038229815.1 Steroidobacterales bacterium
CAGCCATTTTGTGGCCCAGGATGGGTGCCTCTCCTCTCCACCCTCACGCTGACGCTCAATAGTGACGGTTTCGCCGACCTCGGTGATGTGTGCGGTCTGAGTCTCGACCAATCTACCGGTCAGGGCATCTCGCTTGGCGTACCGCCACCATTGACCGGTCTTTGGCCCACGAACGCCGGGAGCCGCCGGGGCGGGAACGCGCCCCGATGGCGTCAGCGTGCAGCCGAGCGGGAACGCAATCGAAGAGAGCAAAAACACCCGTCGAGATATTTCCTGCATGATTGCACTCTTTGGCCAACATTGTGACCGCGTTCCATCCCCGGTCCATCGCCACCACTCGAGTCATGGCGATGGACCGACCGGCATTCCTGCCTAGAACCTGTAATCAAGCCCGGTCGAGAAGCCCATCAGCCGGCATCCCCCCCACGTCGTGGGGCCCGCGCCGCTGTAGTCGATGTTCGTCGCGTGGGAGGCGTCGTGACAGTCGTAATTCAAGCCGCGGCCGCCCGCACCCAGATCATAGTGCGAGTTGCCGTGATTGATGGTCAGCGCCGTGTCGAGATACCAAGTCAGCGACTTGTCGAACTTGTGCTTATACAGTAGCGCAAACATGTCGGCGTGGTTATCCGTGCTGAGCGGATTGTAATTGTGCTGGCCACCCGGATCGCCCGGCGTCTTTCCTGCATGCGCCCAGCCGGCGCTCACATTGTCTTTCTCATCCAATGCCTGCGTGAGGGCCAACCAGTAGCCGTACCTCTGACGCTCGTTCTGAAATTCGAGTGCAGCCGGAATGTTGCGCTTCAGGTGTTCCGCGAGAGCGTTCACGGTCAGCCCGAAACCGAACTTATACTGGGCCCCGATCTTGATCGCGGACTCATCGCCGATGTCTTGCAGGTACCCCGGCGAACTCACCGCTTGCTGATCGGGGGGAAGGCTGGCAAAACCGGCATAATCGATGTACGGGCTGTTGGTGCCCAACAGGTAGCCATAAGTCAGACTGTTCGCGCCGATTCCATCGCTGTTTCGATTGACGTTTTTGTGCAGTTCGTACGCGGCCGTGGCATAAAAGCCCCCGCTCTCGAACCTGACGTCCGCACTGAAGGCGTTGTCGAAGGCGCCGTCGTCGCAATTGAGCGGCAGATTGCCGCTGCCCGGTACGTTGCCGCCACTGCAATCGGGTGAACCGGCCGACTTAATTGTGTTGTCCACGCTTCGGTTCTGACCCGGCGAGAACAGCACGTTGAAAGTAAACGCATTGGCGATCTTCGGCGATTCGTACATGATCGAGTGCTCCAACCGTGTACCGAACTCGACCCGGTTGTCGCCGCCAGAGTTAGCCATGACCACGTTGTAGTCGCCGAGCATCTCGGCAAAAGGATTGAGGCGCTGGGTCGACTGCCGGTACGGAGCGTAGAGCGTCCCGAACTTGACACTGCCCCAATTCTTATCGCCCTTTCCGCGGAAGCCAACGAAAGCGTCGCCGTACCCCAGTCCGAACCGCTCGACGCTGGACTGCGACGTATTGGACGTGCTTGGACCGGGCGCGGCAGTGATCGCGACGTACGCTTCGGCCTGGTAGATGAAATCTAGGCCGTCGTTAATCTTGTGGCTTCCACGATACCCGATGGCGGACTTGTTCGTGCCCAGTCCCACCTGGTAGCCCAAGCGGCCGACCGGTCCGCCTTTTGGTGTGGGGCCTCGAACGGCGCCAGAATTCGGATTGTTGGGATCCACGAGCGCGTAGGGATACGCCACCAAGCCATCGATGCCCTTCGTTACATCATCGATGGACACGTCCAGTCTGCCGTAGAAACCCTTGAGTAGCGCTTCGAGTTTCGGCTCGGCGGGCGCCGCTTCCTTCGGTTTTGAAGGCGCGGTGGGTCCCGCTACCGCCGGTGGCGTGGCGGGCGCCTTGGGAGGCGTTTCGGCTGGCGTCGGTGGCGGCGGCTGCTTCAACGCCTGCACTTGCTTCTGCAGCTCTTGCATCTGCTGCTGCATGATGCGCATTTGTTCCTTTAGCTGTGATTTGTCTTGGGCAGCGTCCGCAATGGCGCTGCCCGCCGCGGCGCAGCTCATGGCACCGGCTGCCAAGGCAACCAGGATGGGCCTGGTCATTCTGTTAGTAAGCATCGCGAATCCCCCATATAAACGCGCCTTTGCGCATAGTTATTTGAAACCCTTTAACCAACGTTTGGAATCAAACCCGCCCCCCGGGCCCAGCGATATTTCGCGCCGAGCACGGCGACCGGTATTTCGGTGGAATAGGCATAGGCGGGAATACCGTGCTGATACAGGTATTCCGCCGCTTCCTCCACTTCCACATCGCCGGCAAGGGAAGCCACCACCGGCTTCTCGATGCCTTTCGCGCGCAACTCCGCCACTACCTCGACCATCAGCTTCGCGAACACCATGGGAGGCGTGATGATCGTGTGCCAGTAGCCGAGAATCAGCGCATGAATGCGCGGATCCTCGAGACCCAGCCGCACGGTATTCTGATAGGTGCTCGGCGGCTCGCCGCCGGTGATGTCCACCGGATTGCCGGCGGCGCCGAACGGCGGGATGAATTTGCGAAACGCGGCGTCGAGGTCGGCGGGCATGGCCATCAGCGACAAGCCGGCGTCCACGCAGGCGTCCGAGAGAAGCACTCCCGAACCTCCGGCACCGGTGATGATCACGACGTTGTTGCCCTTCGGGGTCGGCAAAACCGGGATGCCGCGTGCAAAGTCGAGCAAGTCGCGAAGGCTGCGCGCACGGATCACTCCGGACTGCTTGAACACATCCTCATAGATCTTGTCGTTGCCGGCGAGCGCTCCCGTGTGCGAGCTCGCGGCCCTCGCGCCCATGCTGGTGCGTCCGGCCTTCAATACCACGATAGGTTTTTTCTTGGAAACCCGCTTCGCGACCTCGGCGAATGAGCGGCCGTCCTTCAAATCTTCCAAATGCTGCGCGATGATGCTTGTGTTCTCGTCTTGCTCGAAGAACGTGAGCAAATCGTCCTCATCGATATCGGCCTTGTTGCCGAGCCCGACGATCGCCGACACGCCCATCTTGGCGGAACGCGAGAAACCGATGATCGCCATGCCGATGCCGCCCGACTGTGACGAGAGGGCGGCGTGACCCTTGACATCGTATGCCGTGCAGAAAGTCGCGCAGAGGTTGCTCGGCGTGTAATAGAAGCCGTAGATATTCGGGCCCATCAGCCGCACTCCGTACTTGCGGCCGATCTCGACCAGCTCATTCTGCCCGCTGACATTGCCGGTCTCGGCGAAACCGGAAGGTATCAATATGGCGCCGGCAATTTTTTTCTCGCCCACCTCGGTCAAGGCTTGGGCAACGAACTTCGCCGGGATCGCGAACACCGCAACATCGATCTCTCCGGGCACGTCCTTGACGCTCTTGTAAGCCTTCTTGCCCATGATGCTTCCGGCATTGGGGTGGATCGGATAGATCTCGCCCATGTACCCGCCGTTGATCAAGTTCTTCATCACGGAATTGCCGATCTTGCCGTTCTCGGCCGATGCGCCGATCACCGCAACCGCTTTCGGCTTCATGATCCGGGTCATCTTCTCGACAATGGCCGCTTGGCTCGGGCGATCTCGCGGAGGCGCGGGGTTGAAATCGAGCACGATGCGCACATCGGCGGCGGTCGCACCCTTGTCGGTCGCGAACACGGGATTCAAATCCATTTCCGATATCTCGGGAAAATCCGCGACCAGCGTCGACACGTTTTCGATCATTCCCGCAAGCGCGGCCCGATGCACGGGCTTGGCGCCGCGGACGCCGCGCAAGATCTCGGCCGCTGCGATGCCGTCGAGCATCGACTGTGCATCTTCATTGGTGGCCGGCGCCAATCTGAACGTGATGTCCTTCAGCACCTCGACCAGGATGCCGCCGAGGCCAAAAGCCACCAGCTTGCCGAACGCCGGGTCGGTCACCGCGCCGATGATGACTTCTTGGCCGCCGGCCAGCATCTGCTGGACTTGCACGCCGAGAATCTCGGCGTTGGCGTCGTATTTCTTGGCATTGCCGACAATCGTGGCGTAGGCATCTTTCGCGGCGTCCCCCGACTTGACGCCGACAACGACCCCGCCCGCCTCGGTCTTGTGAAGGATCTGCGGCGACACGATCTTCATGACAACCGGAAAACCGATATCGGAGGCCAGCTCGACTGCTTCATCGGCGCTCTTCGCCACACCCTCTTTGGGAATTGTGATTCCGTATGCCTCGCAGATGCCTCGCGCCTCGGGCGCGGTCAGAGCTTCGCGCTTGGCGGCCTTGGCCCGCTCGAGTATCTTGCCAACCGCGTTCTTATCGGGCGTCATCATGCGATTTCCCGCAGCAGCTGCGTGCGAATTCGCCCGATTCCTGCGGATGTCTGCTGCACGCGCTTGATTTGCACGTATCAAATTACCTTTTTTGATCTAAGGGCTGCGACATCGGCGGGTTCGTACCCGAGTTCCGCCAGAACCTCGTCGGTGTGCTCGCCCAGCAACGGTGAGCGCTTGACCTCGGTGGGGCTGTCGCTCATCTTGATGGGGTTGCCCACCGTCAGGTATTTGCCGCGTTGCGGATGGTCCACCTCGACGACAGTGCCCGTCTGCCGCAGCGATGGTTCGTTGGCCAACTCTTCCATGGACAGGATCGGGCCACAGGGAATGTCATGCTCATTGAGCAGCGCCATTGCTTCGAATTTGGTCTTGGTGATGGTCCACTGCTCCACCGTTGCGAACACCTCTTTGAGCCGCGGTAGGCGGGCATCCGGGGTGGTGTAGTTTGGATCGGTGATCCACTCCTCCTTGCCAATCACTTGGCAAATGGCCTTCCACACCGGCGCCTGAGCGATGAAGTACAGATAGGCATTCGGATCTGTCTCCCAGCCCTTGCACTTGAGAATGGTGCCCGGCTGGCCGCCACCGGACGCATTGCCGGCGCGCGGCACCGCGCTGCCGAACTTGCCGTGTGGATACTGCGGATACTCCTTCATCACTTGGTTACGCGCGAGGCGCTGCTGGTCGCGAAGCTTGACGCGACACAGGTTCAGCACGCCGTCCTGCATGGCGGCGAGCACTTTCTGGCCACGGCCCGTTGTCTTGCGTTGGTACAACGCCGCGACGATGCCGAGCGCCAAGTGCAGCCCTGTTCCGCTGTCGCCGATCTGCGAACCTGTCACCAGCGGCGGTCCGTCGTCGAATCCTGTCGTGGAGGCGGAACCGCCGGCGCATTGCGCCACGTTCTCGTACACCTTGCAATCTTCGTAAGGGCCGGGGCCGAAACCTTTGACCGATGCGACGATCATCTGCGGATTCAACTCTTGGAGACGCTCCCAGGGGAAGCCCATGCGATCGAGCGCACCGGGAGCGAAATTCTCAACCAATACATCGCAGTGCTTGACCAATTTTTCGAGTACTTTCTTTCCCTGTTCGCTCTTGGTATCGAGGGTGATCGAGCGCTTGTTATGGTTCAGCATGGTAAAGTACAGACTGTCGACATCCGGAATATCGCGCAATTGTTCCCGCGTGATGTCGCCGGCGCCGGCTCTCTCGACCTTGATGACATCGGCGCCAAACCACGCCAGCAACTGCGTGCAAGTCGGCCCGGACTGCACGTGCGTGAAATCAAGAATGCGAACCCCGTCTAAAGCCTTGCCCATTGTCGTCCCAACAGTTGCATTGCGCATCGCCAATTATTTGTACATCGTCTGATTCTTGGTACCCGGCGCATATTCGCGCGGGTCCACCCAGATGTTGACGACCGCCGAGCGGCGCGATTTTTGTATCGACTCGCGCGCCCGCTGCAATGCCGGCGCTATCTGTGCAGGGTCGCGAACTTCTTCGCCGTAGCCGCCGAGCATTTCGGCGAACTTGCCGAACGGCACATCGCCCAAAAGATTGCCCACATTGCCGCGCTGTTCGCCGTATTTCGCCAGCTGGCCGTAACGAATTTGGTTCATCGCGGAGTTGTTGCCGATAACCGCCAGGTACGGAACGCCGAAGCGGTTGGCGGTCTCCATGTCGAAGGCGGTCATGCCGAAGGAACCGTCGCCGTAGTAACAAAGCACCTCCTTGGAAGGGTTTGCAAGCCCGGCTGCGATGGCGAATCCCGTGCCGACTCCGAGCGAGCCGAGCGCACCCGGATCCATCCACTGACCCGGACCCCGCGGACGCACCGCTTGCGCCGAGATCGTCACCACATCGCCGCCGTCGCCTATGTAAATCGTGTCGTCGCGCAAGAATTCATTGAGTTCCCACGCCACTCGGTAGGGATGAATCGGCACGCTGTTTGACTTGAACAGGGGCATGAGCTTTTCGGCGGCAACGCCCTCGGCATCGCTCAACTGCTTCAGCCATTGCTGGCGCGCCTGACGCTTGTCGCCCTTGATGCGCCCGGACGCGGCCTTGAGCACCGCACCCAAAATCGCGCCCGGATCGCCGACCAGACCCAAGTCGATGTCGCGATTCTTGCCGACCGTCCGGTAGTCCATGTCTATCTGCACCAGCTTCAAGTCCTTGCTGATCCGTTTGCCGTATCCCATGCGGAAGTCGAACGGAGTGCCTACGATCACGAGGACATCGGCATTGGCAAACGCTTGGGTTCGCGTGCGGTCGAAATGATGCGGGTCGCCCGGCGGCAAGAGGCCGCGGCTCGCGCCATTGAAATATCCCGGGATGTCGAGGCCGCGCAGCAGCGCGATCGCCTCCTTGTGGCCGCGGGCGGTCCAAACTTGTTGCCCGTAGAGAATGGCAGGCCGCTCGGCATTGACGAGAATGTCGGCGAGTTTCTCGATGTCGCGCGGGTCGCCGATCGAATGCGTCGATGCACGGTATTTACCGGGTTGGGGGATGACGGCCTTGGTTACGTCGACTTCGCGGTCGAGTACGTCGCGCGGAATTTCCAAGTAAACCGGGCCCGTCGCACCGTTGAATGCCTCGCGCGCCGCCATGGCGATCATGTCGGCTACCCTTTCGGTGCTCGGAACCGTCGCGGCGAATTTGGTGATGGGACTCATCAAATCGACATGAGGCAGATCCTGCAGCGAGCCCATTTTGTGCTGGGTCAGTGCGCCTTGACCGCCGATGTGCAGGATGGGACTCTCGGAACGGAAGGCGGTAGCGACGCCCGTGACTGCGTTCGTGCATCCAGGTCCCGCGGTCGTCACGACGCAACCGAGGTTGCCCGTCTGGCGCGCATACCCATCGGCCGCATGGGCGGCGACTTGCTCATGACGTACGTCGATGATGCGGATGCCCTCATCGACGCAGCCGTCATAAATGTCGATGATGTGGCCGCCGCACAGAGTGAAGATCGTGTCGACACCCTCGTTCTTGAGGGCCTTTGCCACTAAGTGACCGCCCGAGATCACGCCGGCATCGCGACTCTTGCGCTGTAAAGTATTTTCGGCGGTCGTCGTACCCTTGCCGTCCGCAGTCTTAGTCGCTGTATCGAGCATATATTCCTCCAATCCTGAATTTGTCCGCGGCGCATTCTCTGCGACGCGATGTCCCGTCTATTTCCCCGCAGTGCGGCCAGACCCCGGACCGCTCCCTGGCGCGAGTCCGGGGTTACCAAACTACGGCGTAGCGAGCTTCGCGGACGCGTCGACGGTCGTGGCGGTCCGATTGGTGTACGCACTGCGCATCGGCTTGAGAATGAGAATCGCCATGAGGGCCGCCAAGATGTTCAACGCCGCCGCCGCCATGAACACCGGGTGCCAGTTTCCCTTCGCCGCCATCAGGCTGGTGAGCGGCACCAGCAAGGCTGCCGTTCCTTTGGCCGTATACATCAACCCGGTATTCGCTGTGGCGAACTTGGTGCCGTACGTATCGGTCACCGTGGCCGGGAACAGACTGTAGATCTCACCCCAGGCAAAGAACACCAACCCGCTCAGCAGGACGAAAGCCACCGGACTCGTACCGAAATTAGCCAATGCCAAGATACCGAAACCTTCGAGCGCGAAGGCAATGAGCATGGTTTGCTCGCGGCCGATTTGGTCGGACACCCAGCCGAAGAAGGGGCGGCACAGACCGTTCAATATGCGATCGAGCGTGAGCGCGAAGGTGAGCGCCGGCAGAGTGAGACCGATGAGGCTCACCGGTATGGTGTCCACTTTGAAGTCCTTGGCGATCGGTGCGAGCTGGGCGACAGCCATGAGACCTCCGGCGGCCATCATCACGAACATGAGGTACATGATCCAGAAGACGGGCGTCTTGAGCATCTCCAGTGGCTGCGCTTGGTAGCGGCTCGCCCCCGGCGAAAGCTTTGTGGAGGTGGCCATGAAGCTCGCGGGCGGGACGAGAATCAACCAGCCGAGAACGAAGACGACGGCGCCTTGTATGAGACCGAACGTGAGAAAGGTTTGCTCATAGCCCACGCTCTTGATCATGTTGGCGATTGGAATGATCGTCGCCGCGGAGCCGGCACCGAAACCCGCCGCGGTCAATCCAGCGGCGAGACCCCTCCGCCCGGGGAACCATTTGACGGCATTGCCGATGCAGGTCCCATACACTCCACCGGCCCCAATTCCGCCGATCGCGGCCGCGACATAGAACGTCCACAAAGAATCGGCCATAGAATTGATCGTCCAGGCGATTCCGCACAGCACACCGCCAATCACCACGATCCACCGGGGTCCGAACCGATCTACGAGGTAACCCTCGACCGGCACCAGCCACGTTTCAAACAGGACGAAAACCGTGAATGCGACCTGAATCGCCGCCTTGCTCCAATGATATTTGGCACCGATTGGGCCTACGAATAGGGTCCAGCCGTACTGCATGTTGGCAATCATCACCATGCAGACGATGCCGATGATCAACTGCACCCAGGGATTGGCTAGTGGCGATGCGCCTGCTTGTGATGACATTGCATGGTTCGAAGTCGCGTTCATATAGTAGTTCTCCTTAATCGCGTTTACCGGGACCAGCCGTAATGAATATTGAAGCGCAAGAGCCCATCTCAGTTGAGGCCTGCGTCCAAAGCCAGGAACGCGTCAAGGATTGAGGAGCGGCACAGGAGGGACCTATGGCGCTCGAAATTGAACGGAACACGCGGAACTTCCCAGCCCGATGCACTCGTAAGCCTCCCCCGAAATCGTCCGGGCTTCGAAGGCCCGCACCATTTTTACATTTCAATACTTTCTTGTTGGTATACGATATATCAACGCATTTCCAGTTTGTCAAGCGGTCATCGGGATCGCAAATGGAGCGATGTCTCAGGCCCCCGCCGCCCTGCTCGGGCAGTGCCAACGGGCGTCGAAGTACCGGTGCAGTCGATCCGCGGACCATCTACAGCATTCATCCACTTAGCCCAGTCGGTCCCGCAATATAGTATGTTTGCACTGATAAAGTCTCAGGTGATATACCTAATATCTAAGGGTGGCGCCTTAGCGGCACTTCGCAGGATTCGCCATTGCCGCTCTGAGGCACGAGGGGGATAGATGAGCACGATCGAGAAACTGATTCAACGCGCCGCGCCCGCGACGCCGCTCGCTCTGGGTCCCTTGAACGCCACGAGTTTGCGAGATCAAGCGTATGCACTGTTGAAGAACGCGATCGCGGACACGGACATATACGATGCCAGACAGGAATTGCGTCTGGATGAGCGGCAACTGACGACGGCACTGGGCGTGAGTCGGACACCGATACGCGAAGCGCTGTCGCTCCTCGAGCAGGAAGGATTCATCCGCACCGTACCGCGGCGTGGCATCTACATCATCCGCAAGTCAAAGCGCGAAGTAATTGAAATGATCCAGATGTGGGCCGCCCTCGAATCGATGGCCGCCCGCCTCGCGACACTGCACGCCAGCGACGAGGACATCGCGAAGCTGCGGCATTTGTTCGATGGGTTCCAGAACTCCCCGCCTTCCGAGCATTTGTGCGAGTATTCGGACGCCAACATCGCTTTTCATACGGCGGTCATCGCACTGGGCGGTTCGCAGACCATCGTGGATGCGACGCGCAACCTTCTCATTCACGTGCGGGCCATTCGCCGCGCCACGATCACGCAGAACGACCGAGCGGCTCGCTCGATCGTCGATCACTTGAAGATCATCGAAGCATTAGAACGTCGCGATACCGAGTTGGCCGAACGCCTTGCACGGCAACACACTCTGGACCTTGCGGAGCACGTCGACTGTTTCTGTGATTTCTTAGGCTAAAGATCCCCACTCGCCCAGGGTCGGCCCGTGGGCGGCTGCGCCTTCGCGGCGCAAGTATAGAGCCGCAGCCGCTTCGGGCAGTTGGCCGCCAAGCGCCTCCGGCGCCGCTGCCTCGACGCCGCTCAGCGTATCGGGATCCGCGATTGCCAGTCTGAGCTGGTCCCGATCCATCGACGTCGGCCTTCCCGACTCGATACGCAGATAGATTCGCCCGCTGTCCTGATCTGCAAAATTCACCTCGCGAAAGCCGCCGATGCACCGCCGCAAGAATCCCGTGTTGTTCCCGGCGGCAAGCTGCGTTCGATCGGTGTAGAGAAATTCCGGCGTGGCGGCGTTGATATTGACGCGGCCGTAACGCTCTATATCCAGCACTCCCTTCACGCTCAGAACATTGAATGTAGTGTTGTTGCCGAAAGCCACCGTCCGGGGGCGCTCTCCCAACGGCACCGTATTATCCAGAAATTCGAATTGAAGGCGCTTGTCGCTGCGCCGGACCCACGTGAAGAAGACATCAGGAATCCCGACGTATGCTTCGACGGCATGCGCCAAGGTGTCGTCGACGGCCTTGTAGCGGCCGAACTCGAGTCCGCGCATCCAGGCCCGCTCGACCAACGATTCGGGCGGCGTAATCACGAAAAACAAAAAAACCGTCTGGCCAAAGCGCGTCAATAAATTGCTGCCCGCTTCGTCCGAATCGGGCGCGAAGCTGTCGAAGCGGAATCGGTCGATCAAGAGATGGGTCATGTCTCCGCGACGGTTTTTGCGCGCCATGTACCGGTCGAGCTTCTGGTCGACGATTTGCAGCTCCTCGGCGGTGAATGCGCCCGCGTACTTGTAAGCAGTCCCGAGCTCGCCGTAATCAAGCAGCTGTTTGCGCCAGATGTCCGGACTGATCAGCGCGAAATCGCTCCATCGCACGCCGATGTCTCCGGCCAGAACTTTCTGCAGCGGCCGCAGAGTGCTCTTGCCCGAAGCGGATGGTCCTTTGGTATTGATGACCACCGGGCGCTCCTGTCTCGGCAACAATCGATACCCTTCGCTGCGCGCTGCGTTGAGCATGAGAGGCTCGATCACTCGGCCGATCGAATCGCTACCATGGTCGTTGCATGCCAAATCGGTCGCCACCGACACGATGATCTCGCGCATTCCCAATGCGAGCCGCCCTTGAGTCGCAAACAACGCCGACATCACACGCGCAAGGACGCGGTATACGATTTTCTGCCGCGGATCTCGCACGGCGTCTGCGCGGCGCTCGCATTCGGCGATGTGGCGAGGGCCCCAGACGCGGTCCGGGGCGGAAGGAATCGATGCGGCGCCGCGCCGCGGTGCCATGCGTGCCAACAGCCGGGATGCCGCCGATCGCTTGGTCGGCCCGGCTGACGGCGCCTGTTCGAGCGTAACCTCCGCGAGTGCGGCATCAATCGCATCGCGCAGCTCGCGCCGTGTGCGATCGTAGGCTGCAGCTATCGCATTCATTTCGGGGACGAGGTGGCACTCGTACACGCGGCTGGCAATCTCGCGGAAGTTGATCCCTAAGTCCCCGATTCTCGAGCCGTCCGGAACGGCGAAGTCCGCGGTCACTCGTATCAGGAGTTCATGCAGAACGAGTCTTTCAGGCCGAAATGCCACCAACTCGTGCGGTGCGAATCCGGTCAGAGTCTGCATCTCGGTGACCGCTGCGAGGCTGGTGAAGACGTTCTCGGGCCGGAAGATCGTCGATAAATGCCGCAATTGCCGGGGTATCTGCGAGCGGATCCCGGGATTCCATGGCCCATACAACTGCGTCTCGTCTGGCACGGATGCGATCATACCGATCTCGTTGGATGCTGAACAAAGTTACGCTTAGGAGCACCTAAATGTATGTTTGGAAACTCCGAAGCGGTAGCCTGACACGCTGAGTGCAGGCGACAAAGCGGTCAAAACGGAGTAGTAATGCGCAAGGGAAACTGGCGAAATCCGCTGAACTCCTACAAAAAAATATCCCTAAAGAAAATATTTTGCCCGATTCCGTCCGTATGATGCGCAAATTATTGGCATGGAGTGAGAACGAGTGATCACGAAGTTCGATGAAATAACAGCACTCCTGATGATCGACGTTCAAAAAGGAGTCGACGTACTGAACTACTGGGGGGGGCCCACCGGCAGACGCAATAACCTCCACGCCGAAACTCACCTCCGCCTGCTGCTCGATGGCTGGAGAAAACGTCGATTCCCCGTCTTTTATACCGTTCACGATTCGCGTGAAGCGCGTTCTCCTCTCAAGCTGTCCCTGCCCACCGGCCGCATCAAGGAGGGATTGGAGCCGCGCGATGGAGAAATCGTCATTCGAAAGGACGTGAACAGTGGATTCGTCGGCACAAACCTGGAACTCATGTTGCAGCGCCAACGGATACACCGTTTGGTCGTGGCCGGATTCTTCACGAATATGTGTGTCGAAACGACGGTCCGCACGGCCGGTAACCTGGGTTACGACACTTATGTGGTAGCGGATGCGTGTGCGACCAGCAATCGGGTGGGCTGGGATGGCGTGGACCGGGATGCGGAGCTCGTTCATGCCATGGCGATCACGAGCATGGATGGGGAGTTCTGCACCGCGCTCACGACGACGGACGCGCTGCGCTTGCTGGACGGTGACGCACCCGATCTCGTCAGACGCCAAGGTAACGAATAGCACGATTCACCGGGCACGTCCGCCCGGCCGCGCGCGACGGATGTACTCCCGCACTCAAATGCAACTACCGGCTCGAAGTACTGCCGTTCGCCAACATATTTTTCCTGTTCTCCAACGAACTGAAAACTGCGGTATTGATCCATTCGCTACTATCGATGGTCGGTGGCTTAAGGTGGCGGTTCGCTGTCCAAAGTCGAGCGGGCCGCATAATCAACGAAAGTGGGAGGATGCGAAATTGATGAAGCTACCCAAACATTTCGCTGCTGTCCGCGGATTTATTCCAATCGTTGCGGTTCTCGCCGCCGGAAGAATCATCGCGGCGGATTCGGTCACGGCGTTCTCGCAGAAGACGATGGATGAACTTCACATTCAGTCTTTCTCCGATCTCGCGTCCATCGTGCCGGGATTGGTCGTTTCGACTCCTCAATCCGGTGTCCAGGGCCTCACGGACGTCGCCATCCGCGGCATCTTCAGCGGCGGCAATGCACCGACCACGCAGTTCTACATCGACGAGACACCTGGGGCCATCCGACGTCAGGACGGCGCCGGCCCGGCGGGCAGCCCACATCCGTTGATTTTCGACTTGGATCGAGTCGAGATGCTGCGCGGACCCCAGGGCACGCTGTTCGGTTCCAGCGCCATGGGCGGCGCTATCCGCTACATCACCCCGCAGCCCAACCTCACGGACTCGAGCGGCTACGCGAAGGCCGATTAGAAAAAGAATGCAAACTCTTCGAATTCCTACGTGGTGAGGCCGGCAGTGACCATTGCCCCCACCGCAGGCTTATCGATAACCACAGCGGTTTTTCTGCACACGTAAAGGATCCGCTGGCCGGCTTTTCCCACTCCGTCGCGGGCGACCCCATTTTTACCGCGGCCGCCATCCGGCCCCTGACGGCCGGAATCACGGCGTACCATCGTTTCTAGCACTCGATCTGCACCCACGAGTCGACTGATCGGGCTAGCCGCCTCCGCGCGCACGGACGCGCTGAATACGGAAATTGGAGAAAACGAACTCGTATCCAGCGGCGTCGATCAATCGGTCGGTGGCCGGATTTTCACCATACGCGGGCCCCGTCAGGGACACGAACCCGCGCACCGGATGGCCGAGATTTTTCTTGAACTCCTCCTGAGAGCCCACCACTTCCTCGCGCTGCTCTGCGGGCTCGAGTTGCGACAATAGTGTGTGCGAACGCGTGTGACAGGCGATCACGTGTTTCTTGCCGATTTGACGCAACTCGTCCCACGTGAGGGCATAGCGCCCGTCGGGGTACTCATGTGTCAGCATGTCGATGTCGTGGTGTTCCGCGAACGTCAGCTGCTCTGGGATGGGCGCGTTGACGAATCCCGTGATGACCCAGAACCAACCGATGAAGCCGTATTTTTCGATCAAGGGTGTCAGCACGTCGTAGCTATTGCGATAGCCCTCGAACACCGAGACGATCAGCCCAGGTTTCGGTTTGTGCCACCGCCCGGTGGTCAGGTATTCATCTAGTTCTTCCTCATTGACGGAAGAGAAGAAGCGGCCGTATTGCGCAAGCTGGCGATCGTAATGCTCGGCCTCGCTTCGAGAGGTGCTGTGAAAGTTGACGGCGCGAATGAGCGGATGGGTTGCAAATAACTTTTGGAGTTCGGTGGCACGCTCACCGAATGTAACGGACGTGTTCATGGCTATCGCACCCTCCCGCCGCCGGCGAAATCCCGGTCCGCCAGCACTTCTATGAGCTTGCCCACGTCGGCGTCGGTGGCGTCCGGGTGGATGCGCTGCCACGCCTCGGCGTTTTTGCGCAAGTCCGCGGCGAACGCTGCGTTGAACGGCGTGAGTGAGGCGGCGGACTGTCGCGACGCCCTGTAGGGCACCAAATCCTCGCAGGCCAAGAAGACCGGAATGCCTTCCTCAGAATAGGCGCGCGAGCCGAGCCGCGCCAGATCCTCACGAAGACGCACATCGACCTCGGTTACGGCTTCTTTCGGCGGGGCGCCGGGAGGGGCGTCATGCTGCGCCTGACCGGATTCAAGCAGCCCCGCGAACGCCGCCCTTGAAGACACCGCGCCACCGGTTGCCGCAGCTATCGCAACGAGCGCCATACGACGATTCATCATGGATTGTCTCCTGCCTTAAAAGTTGTCGCGTGGCACGCCGGAGCCACTGCGGCCCACCAGAAAATCCATATCCGCGCCCTCGTTCGCCTGCAGTACATGGTCCACGTACAGCTTGACGTAACCACGCGAGGCGCACGGCGGAGCGGGTTTGAAGGCCGCTCGCCGGCGCTCAAGATCCTCAGCACTTACCAACAGGGAGAGATGCCGCTCCTTGACATCGAGCTCAATCAAGTCGCCGTTGTGCACCAGCGCCAGCGGGCCGCCGACGGCCGCTTCAGGCGCACAATGCAGCACTACTGTGCCGTACGCGGTACCGGACATGCGAGCATCTGAGATTCGAACCATGTCGGTGATTCCCCGCTTCAGCAGCTTCGGCGGCAGCGGCAGATTTCCCACTTCGGCCATGCCCGGGTAACCCTTCGGCCCGCAGTTCTTCAGCACCATCACGCAGGTTTCGTCGATGTCCAAGGCATCCTCATTGATGCGCGCCCGCAAATCTTCGATGCTCTCGAAGACCACGGCCCGTCCCGTGTGCTTCATCAGAGCGGGCGAGGCCGCGGAGGGCTTGAGCACGGCCCCATCGGGTGCGAGATTGCCCTTCAGGACGACGATTCCGCCATCGGACTTGAACGGAGCGCCAAAGGAGGAGATCACCTGGCGGTTCCAGCACGGCGCGGCATGATTGTTTTCCCATAGCGTGCGGCCGTTGACCGTGAGAGCATCCTTGTGCAGCAAGTGATTTTCACCCAACTCGCGCAGCACGGCGGGTAGTCCGCCCGCCTCGAAGAAGTCTTCCATGAGAAACTGACCCGACGGCATCAGGTTCAGCATGCAGGGAACGCCCTGCCCCAGCCGGTCCCAATCATCGAGGTTCAATTCAAGCTCCATGCGACGTGCGAGCGCGATCAGGTGGATGACGGCGTTGGTGGATCCGCCGATGCCGGCATTTGCGCGCACGGCATTTTCCAACGCGTGGCGCGTCACGATCTGGGACATGACCACATCCTGTTTCACCATATCGACGATGCGGCGTCCGGACTCGCGAGCCAACAGATTCCGGCGAGCGTCGACGGCAGGAATCGCCGCATTGCCCGGCAGCGACATACCGAGGGCTTCGACTAAACAGGCCATCGTCGACGCGGTTCCCATGGTCATGCAGGTCCCGTGCGAGCGGTGCATGCACCCCTCGGCCTCATGGTACTGCGCCAACGTAATTTCGCCCGAGCGCAGTTGCTCGCTCATCGAAATCGTGTTCGTTCCGGAGCCAATATACTTGCCTTGATAAGCGCCGCGCAGCATGGGGCCGGCCGAAATGCCGATTGACGGCACATCCACGCTGGCCGCACCCATCAACAGCGCCGGCGTGGTCTTGTCGCAGCCCATCAACAGCACGACTCCGTCCAGCGGATTGGCGCGGATCGATTCCTCCACATCCATCGAGGCAAGATTGCGATAGAGCATCGCCGTCGGGCGCAGCATCGTCTCGCCCAACGACAACACGGGAAATTCCAGGGGAAAGCCGCCCGCTTCCAATACGCCCCAACGCACGTGATCGGCGATGGTCTTGAAATGCGTATTGCACGGCGTGAGTTCCGACCAGGTGTTGCAAATGCCGATCACCGGGCGGCCATCGAACTGATCCTGCGGAAACCCGCGATTCTTGAGCCAGGAGCGATAATAAAATCCATTTTTGTCTTGGCGCGCGAACCAGGCGCGACTACGCAGCTCCTTCTTGGAGTTCATGACGTTCGTTCCCCCGGCTTGCCGGGTGATTCATGCGGCGCGGTCACCAACTGATGTTGGGTACCCAAGCCTTCGATGCCGAGCGCGACACGATCGCCGGCCTTCAAGAAAACGGGCGGCTTGCGACCGAGCCCGACACCCGCCGGTGTACCGGTGGCAATGATATCTCCCGGGTGCAGGGTCATGAAACGAGACAGGTAGGCCACCAAATATTGACAGGTGAAGACCATCGTCGCGGTCGACCCATCCTGATGACGGCGCCCATTCACATCCAACCAAATCGCCAGTCGTTGCGGATCCGGCACCTCGTCCACGGTCACCAACCACGGCCCAAGCGGTCCGAACGTGTCGTGCGACTTGCCTTTCGTCCATTGCCCTTGATGCTCGAGCTGAAAGCTGCGTTCGGACACATCGTTCGCGATGCAGTAACCCGCGACGTGAGCCAGCGAGCGCTCCTCGCTAACGTATTTCGCCGTCGTCCCAATGACGATCGTCAGTTCGGCCTCCCAGTCCAGCTTGGAGCCGCCGCGGGGCATCTCGATGTCGTCGTTTGCTCCGTTGATCGCCGACGTGGCCTTCATGAAGACGATGGGCTCGGGCGGAACCGCCATGTTCGCTTCGGCGGCATGATCGGTATAGTTAAGGCCGATACACACGAATTTTCCGCTTCTCGAGACACACGGACCGAGCCGCGGCGAGCCCGCCACGAGAGGCAGCGACAACGGATCGAGCAATCGAATCCGATCGAGGGCGGCAGGCATCAACGCCTCGCCGGAAATATCGGACAAGTGGCCGGACAGATCGCGCAACCGACCCGTCGCGTCGAGCAGGCCGGGACGCTCCGCCCCCGCCGCTCCGTAGCGCACGAGTTTCAAGAGAACGCTCGAGAAAGAATGGCGGCTGATTTCATGAGGCCTTTGAATGGTGTGCTAACCGGGGGATCTGTCGATCGCGCGTTCATTGCCGCGGACCTTCCCAGGCGGCGGGATTGACGGCATCCCGCGGAATGGTACCGTCGAGCGCCTGCAACGCGTTGCGCGCCGCGCGCACTGCAGCGCCCGTCTTTCCGCCGTGAGTCAAGCCCGCTTGATGCGGCGTGAGAACGACGTTCTCGAAGCCAAACAAAGGACTCGTGGTTACCGGTTCGTCGTCGAACACATCGAGGCCTGCGCCGGCAATCTTGCAGGCACGCAACGCATCGACCAGGGCGCACTCATCGATCAATTCGCCGCGTGCAATATTGATAAAATAGGCCGAGGGCTTCATCAACTGAAACTCGCGCGCACCGATCATGCGCCGGCTAGACCGATCCAGCGAAGCGAACAAACCCACGACGTCCGCGCGCCCGAGTATCTCATCGAGCGCGGCGTATTCGATACCGTGCTGCCGCGCGAATACGGGATCCTCGGTTCTCGTATGCACTAAGACGGACATTCCAAAGGCCCGTGCACGCGCAACGAAGGCTTTGGCGATCTGTCCCAATCCGATCACGCCCATCGTCGCGCCGTACAAATCCATGCAGGATTGCGTGCGGCCGGCCCACTCCCCCGCACGAATGGCGTGATCACCGATCAGAATCTTGCGCACCACGCACAGCATCAGCCCCATCGCAAATTCGGCGCATTGCTCGGCATTGACGCCCTTGACGTTCGTGACCAATACGCCTCTGCGGCTTGCCTCGTCGATGTCCACGTTGTCGCAACCGGAAGTATGGAGGGCCACGATGCGCAGCTTGGGCGCGAGCGCGAGCGCCGCGGCATCGATACCGAGTACGCGGCCCATGACGACCGCTCGCGCCTCCGCGAGGGCACGCCGGTGGACCGATTCGAGATGAGCCCACGGCGTAAGAGCCGGGACGTAGGTCACCTCATGGCGCGACTGCGCGAGCGCCGCAACGGCTTCCGGCAGACTCTGGAAGCTATCGGAAATGACGACGATGGGGGATGGGTCCAAGGGGTGACTTCCAACGACGCTCATCACGTGGCCATCACGACGAAACCGACCGCGGATGAGCCGGCAGAGATGCGCAAGCGGGGATTGCTGCCGGGAGCGAGAGCGACCGTGTCCCAAGACTCGAGCGACGTCGACGGCGACCCCTCGGTCTCTATCATCGCGGAATGTCGCGCCGGCCGTGTTCTCACGTGAATCAGCGTTTCGCTCTGTTCTTCGAAGTCGCGGATCGGGGTTACCGCCACGGACTGAAACCCGGCATCGATCTGGATGAGTCGACAGCGCAGTCGCTCGGCGTGAGTCGACTCCTCTAAGAGCACGACGGCACCGGCATCCTCGACGCGTGGCGCAGACGTCAAAATGTGCGGCGCGCGGTTACCCGTGGGCTTGGTTCGCGCATAAGCCACCTCCGCGGAAACGACGGGCGTGAGTCGATACTCGGCATTCCGCGGTAGATAGGCCGCGCATGCCACCGCTTCCCGAGCATTCGCGGCGGCCAGCCTGAACGAGGCACCGCTATCGGGCCAGTTCTCGCAGCGCATGACGAGGTCGACTGATCCTGTCAGCACCACGATGAACACTTCGTCCTCTTCCGCGTGCCCGTCTATCACTGCAGGCGGGGCAAATCGATAGATTCTCAAGGTACGTAGTGCCTTGAAGCTCGTGGCCGTTTGATCGATGTCGACGGGCCGCGGCACCAGACCTCGCACACCGGCGAGTTCGACGCCGCGCCCATGATCGGCTTTTATCAAAAGCACTTGACGCACTCACGCAAACTGCGGAAGGTGGGCTTGGTGCGCGTGGATCAGGTCGCGCGCCAGCGCCACCGCCTTGTCGGGCTCGGTCACCGTCGCGTCGGTGAGAAGCGCCTCGACGAATAAATCGAAATTGCCTTGCAGAGCGGCTTGCACCGTGACTTCGACTGCGGCGATCTTCGACAATAACTTGGCGACGAGTGCGGGCGGCAGCGCTTTTGACTGTAGTGGCGAAAAGCCCGTCCCCCCCGCCGACGCAGGCAACTCCAACACCGCATCCGCAGGCAGACCGGGCACGGCACCGCCGTTCGGCAGGTTGGTCGAAAACACTTCGCGCTTGTCGTGCAACAACGAAAGCATGATGTCCACCAACTGCTCTGATTCACCCGGGACATTGTCGAAGTATGACGCCGGCAGGGGATCGGCCGACCGCGCGACGGCGAGCATCTCGTCGAACCACGTATCGCCGAGCGCAATGCGCCCATCGATCGAAAAGGCATCGACTCCCAGCGTGCGTCCGTAATAGCGGCCCTGCGGAAATCGCTCGGGAAAGAATTCCGCGACATGGCGATCCATGGCAACCGGAAAGACACCATAGCGTTCGAAAATCGACCAGGAAAGAGGATCGTCGGAATAACGCGGAGCGCGTCCCGTGACGCTGTTCGGCCACTCGGTCTTGTCCCGCAACTCCTGCTCGAGAAGAGGCCGTTGCTCATCCAGCTTGGCTTTGAGCAATGGCTTGGCGTCCACGCCGTTGTACCGGATGTCGGTCAGAAAGGTCATATGATTGAGGCCGACGCCAAAGCTCGAGATGCTGCCTTCCTCGCGCCCGAGAAAACGAGCCAGCTCATTTTCCACATGATGAACGCCATGGCACAAGCCGATCACCGGCACGCCGGTCTTTAAGCGGATAGCGCGGCATATGGCCGTCATCGGGTTCGAATAGTTCAAGAAATACGCGGCGGGACACAATTCGCCCACGTCTTCGGCAATAGCCACCATCTGCGGGATCATCCGCAGGGCACGCGATATTCCACCTGGCATCACGGAGTCGCCAACCGGTTGGAATATGCCGTGCTTACGCGGCACCTGAATATCGAGTTCCCAGCCGCGACGGCCGCCGACTGCGATGGTGGTCACGACGAAATGGGCACCCGGCAGAACTTCGCGACGGTCGATCGTCGACACGATCGGAAATTCGACGCCTTTGAAGGCCA
>JBBROC010000052.1:0-19762 GCA_038229815.1 Steroidobacterales bacterium
ACGAATGTCATCGAGCTGCATCCCGAATATCACGCCCTGGTGGGCGATGCGGATGCGGCGGCGGCGTTTGAGCCTGACAGCCGCTCAGGCTCGGAGAACCCATTTTTACATATGGGACTGCATCTCGCCGTACGCGATCAAGTGTCCGTCGATCGCCCGCCCGGCGTGCGCGATCTCCACCGGTCATTGCAAGCTCGCTACCGCGACCTGCATCGCGCCGAACATGTGCTCGTGGAGGCGCTCGGCGAGACTTTATGGCAGGCGCAACGGAACGGCCGGCCACCCGACGAAACCTACTACTTGGCGCTCGCGCGGCGGCGCCTGGAAGCCTCCCCTAACCGATAGCCCACGAGAAAATCGGCGCAAGGGTTAAGTAAGCTTCATCCGCGCTTCATCGGTGCTGTTCGCCGTGAGCGCTATTCTCGGGCGCATGAGCGTTCGTTTTTCCACCCTGGTCGTGGTGTGCCTAACCCTGGCGGCCATAGGCGGTGGATTTGCCGCGACGTGGCCGGAGGCGGCCCGCGCGCTGCATGGCTGCGCCAATCCGCTCGTCAAAGCTTACGTGGGGGTGAGGGAGTCACGGTAAACAGAATGGTTTCGTTCGTTGCATTGCTCAACTGCAGGACGAAGGGTCCATCGCCGACCAAGTTGAACTCGACGATCTTTTGCGGCGCGCTGCAGCCGTGTTGTGCTTGATAATCCTCGGCGGCCACCCGAATCCCCTTCGACACGACGTCGATCCAAACTGGCAGATCGATCGCAAACCGATAGCTGCCGGGCGCTCGCACTAACAATGTTGCAAGACCGCCGTACGATGTCGCTCCCGTCATTTTCTTGGTCGGGGGCACGGGAAATGCCACGTGATCCTGGCTCATGAGCCGAAGCCGGTATAGACGATTCGGCACGACGGCCGGCGCGGAGTTTGGGTCCTTGCCGGCTGTCAACAAGGCCGGCGTCCCGGCGTACAGCACCCGCTCCTTACTCACGTCCCATTTGAAATCCACACAGGCACCGTCGGCAAGCGCCGGGGCTGCACCGCCGCCCGCAGCAAGGGCAATGACAACCAACAATGCCTTGTTACAACTCAGACCGGCTCCTTGCGCTTCGGAATGTATAGATCCGTCAAGGTTCCTTCGAAAGCCTCGGCCGAGAAGGCAACGGTTTCCGAGAGTGTCGGATGAGCGTGAATGGTCAAGCCTATATCCGTCGCATCGGCGCCCATTTCGATTGCGAGGCACGTTTCGGCAATCAAATCGCCGGCATTGGTGCCAACGATGCCAGCACCGATGATTCTATGCGTCTTTTTATCAAACAGCAGCTTGGTAAAACCCTCGTCGCGATTCAGAGCCAGTGCACGGCCGCTTGCGGCCCAGGGAAAGACGCCTTTCCCGTAGTCGATGTTCTGCGATTTGGCTTCGATTTCATTGATCCCCGCCCAGGCAATTTCCGGGTCGGTATAGGCCACCGACGGAATACAGCGCGCGTCGAACGTGGACTTCTGGCCCGCCGCTACCTCCGCCGCAACCTTGGCCTCATGGCTTGCCTTATGCGCCAACATCGGAGCGCCGACTACATCGCCGATCGCAAAGATATGCGGGACATTGGTGCGCATTTGCTTGTCCACTGCAATGATGCCGCGCGGGTTGACCGTGACGCCGGCCGCGGCTGCGTTGACGGCATTGCCGTTGGCAGTACGCCCCACGGCCACCAGCACATAGTCGTACAGTTCAGGCTCCGGGGCTTCGCAACCCTCGAAGATCGCGCGCAGACCCGAAGGTGTCGCCTCCAGTTTGGCCACCTTGGTATTGATCAAGATGCGCTCGTAGCGCTTTTCAATCCGTTTTTGCAGAGGCCGCACCAAATCCCTATCGGTGCCCGGCATCAGGCCATCGCTCAATTCGACCACCGTGACCCGTACGCCGAGCGCGTCGTATACGCAGGCCATCTCGAGACCGATAATGCCGCCCCCGATCACCAGCAGACGTTTGCAATCGAGCGGCAATTCGAGCGCACCGGTCGAATCGATTATTCGCGGATCGTCCGGCAAGCCGGGCAGGCGTGCCGACTCAGAACCCACTGCGATGATGCACTGCTTGAAATCGATGCGTCGCAGCCCATCCGTTCCCTGCATTTCCAACGAAAAACGTCCGAAGAATTTTGCCTCGCCGTGGACGACGTTCACCTTGCGCTGCTTGGCCAGCAGTCCGAGCCCGTTGGTCAATCTCGTGACCACGCGGTTTTTCCAAGCACGCAGCCTGTCACGGTCGATTTGCGGCGGCCCGAACACGACGCCGGACGAGGCCATGTCCGCTGCGTCGTCGATGACCTTGGCAGCATGCAATAGCGCCTTCGATGGAATGCAGCCGACGTTCAAGCACACTCCGCCCAACATCGGCCAGCGCTCGATCAGCGTAACTTTGAGACCTAGATCAGCCGCCCGGAACGCGGCGGTGTAGCCGCCCACGCCGGCACCTAGAACCACCAAATCGACGGCTCCGGGCGGCGCCTCCGCAGCCCTCTTCGAAGCTACTTGCGCAGCATTGGGCGGCGCAGGCGTGGCCGCAGGGGCAGGCGTAGCGGCAGAGGCTGGCTTGGCCGCAGTGGCTGGCGCAACCACGCGGTCAGGCGCTGCCGCGCGGTCAGCCGCTGCCGCTGGGGCGGACGCTGCCACTGGGACAGGCGCTGTCGCGCCTTCCGTCACTTCCACAGTGGCGATCAACGTGCCGGCGGCTACTTCATCGCCCTTCTTGAGTTCGATGGTACTGACGATGCCGGCCACCGGCGACGGTACGTCCATCGACGCTTTCTCCGTCTCTAGAGTTATGAGCGGATCTTCCACGCGGATCTCGCTCCCTTTCTTGATGAGCACGTCGACGACACTGACGCCCTTTGCGTCACCGAGCTCGGGCACCCGTACTTCGACGAGGCTCATTGCAACGCCTTGGCGTCGCCCAAGACCTTGGCGAGAAACACCGTGAAGCGCGCCGCTTCGGCACCGTCGATCACTCGGTGGTCATAGGACAACGAAAGCGGCAACATCAATCGCGGCAAGAATGCCCCTCTCTCGTAGACCGGCCTCAGGCTGGACTTAGATACGCCCAAGATCGCGACTTCGGGCGCATTGATGATGGGCGTGAAGTACGTGCCTCCGATTCCGCCCAGACTCGAGATAGTGAACGTTCCACCTTGCATCTCGGTAATTTTCAATTTGCCGGCCCGCGCCTTTTCCGACATGGCCGCGAGGACCCGCGCAATCTCATACAGGTTCAACCGATCGGCATTCGCGATTACCGGCACAACCAATCCATTCGGCGTATCGGCCGCAAAGCCGACGTTGAAGTATTTCTTGATGATCAGGTTCTCGCCGCCGGGGTCAAGCGAGGAATTGAAGCGCGGAAATTCCTTCAGCGCCACCAGACACGCCTTGATGATGAACGCGAGCGGCGTAAGGCGCACCCCTTCTTCAGCCGCCTTGCCCTTGAGCCCCGCCCGCTCGGCTTCTAGATCGGTGATGTCCGCATCCTCATGCTGCGTCACGTGGGGCAGATTGATCCAGCTGGCCTGCAGGCGCGATCCGGAAATCCGCTGAATCCGCGACAGGGGTTTGATCTCGACAGGCCCGAAGGACGCGAAATCCACTGAAGGAACCTTGGGCAGCCCCGAAGTCTGCGCTCCGGACGAACCCTGGGGCGCCGTGAGAATTGTCTTCACATGGGCCTTCACATCCTCCTGTGTGATGCGGCCTTTGACGCCGGTGCCCACGATCTGGCCCAAGCCGGCCCCGAGCTCCCGTGCGAATTTACGCACCGAGGGACTGGCATAGGCTTTTGAGAACGCTTGCTCATCGATCATCGGAGCGGCACGGGCAACGTCCGGCGGCACTGCGGATAAGGCAGGCGTGGCGGCTTCGGAGGCTCGAGGCGATGACGACGTCGTGGCAGCCGGTGCCGGCTTCTTCGGCGCAGGACCAGGGCCAGCCTGGGCCGCTGCGCCCTGCCGTGATTCGGCCGCCGGGGCCGGCGTAGCCTGCGGGGCCTGCGGAACTGCGGCAGCAGTGTCGGCGGCTGCCGCCGGCTCGAGCATTAGGATCAGCGTGCCTTCAGATACCTTGTCGCCAGGTTTGAGTTTGACCTGCGTGATGCGCCCCCCCGTAGGCGACGGTACGTCCATGGCCGCTTTTTCGGTTTCGATGGTGATCAACGGCGTTTCTTTCTCGATCGGCTGCCCGTCCTTGACCAGAACGTCGGTGACGTTTACATCGTTGAATCCGCCAATGTCCGGGACCAGAACTTCGATTGGATTAGTCATAGGCTAGACCGAGAGGGGATTGGGTTTTTCCGGATCGATCCCGAATGCGAGCATCGCGTCGATCACCATCTGCGTGTCGATCTTGCCGTCGTCGGCGAGCGCCTTGAGAGCAGCGACTGTCACGTAGTGCCGGTCAACTTCGAAAAACCGCCGCAGTTCCGCGCGCGAGTCGCTACGGCCGTAACCATCGGTACCGAGCACGGCGTAGCGCCCGGGTATCCATTGGCGAATCTGGTCTGCGACAGTCTTCATGTAGTCGGTGGCTGCAATGAACGGACCCGCTCGATCTGCCAAGGCCTGCTGAATAAAATTCAGCTGCCGGGGCGCGCTAGGGTGCAGCAAGTTATGGCGTTCAATCGCCAGAGCATTTTTTCGCAGCTCGCTGAAGCTCGTGACGGAATACACATCGGCGGGCACGCCGTAGCTTTTCTCCAATAGCTCGGCCGCCGCCAGCACCTCGCGCAAGATCGTGCCCGATCCGAACAGCGTTACTCGAACCTTGCCGCGGCCGCCGGTTTGCAGCAGATACATGCCTTGCAGAATGCCTTGCGCCGCGCCCTCCGGCATCGCGGGATGTGCGTAGTTCTCGTTCATCACGGTAATATAGTAGAAGACGTTTTCCTGCACCTGGTACATCCGCCGCAGTCCGTCCTGCACGATCACCGCGAGTTCATAAGCATAAGTCGGATCGTAAGCCACGCAGTTGGGAATGGCGGTCATGACCAACTGGCTGTGCCCATCCTGATGCTGCAACCCTTCGCCCGCGAGCGTGGTGCGTCCCGCGGTGCCGCCCACCAGGAAACCCCGTGCCTGGCAATCGCCCGCAGCCCACATGAAATCGCCGACGCGTTGAAAGCCGAACATCGAGTAGTAGATATAGAAAGGCACCATGCTCACGCCGTTGTTCGAATACGACGTCGCGGCGGCTATCCAGGAGCACAAGCTACCGGCTTCATTGATACCTTCTTCGAGAATCTGTCCCTGTTTGTCCTCACGGTAGAACATGAGCTGATCTGCATCTTGGGGGGTATAGAGCTGGCCCACCGAAGAATAAATCCCCACTTGGCGAAACATGCCTTCCATGCCGAAAGTCCGCGCTTCGTCGGGAACGATCGGAACAATGTGCTTGCCGATGTTCTTGTCCTTGACAAGCGCGGTGAGCATTCGCACCAGCGCCATGGTAGTGGAGATTTCGCGATCTCCCGTGCCCTCCAATAGCGAGCTGAATGCTTCGAGCGGCGGCACCGCCAGCGGGGGCGCGGACGAGTTGCGCGCCGGCAAATAGCCGCCAAGAGCGCTCCTGCGCTCTTGCAGGTACTTGAGCTCCTCGCTTTCCTCGGCGGGTTTCCTGAACGTCAATCCTGCGATCTCTTCGTCGGTAATCTGAATATTGAAGCGGTCGCGGACTTCCTTGAGCGCTTCATCGCCGAGTTTTTTCTGCTGGTGCGCGACGTTCAAGCCTTCGCCCGCCTTGCCCATGCCAAACCCTTTGACGGTTTTCGCCAATATCACGGTGGGCGCGCCCTTGGTCGCGACCGCAGAGGCGTATGCCGCATACACCTTTTGCGGATCATGGCCGCCGCGATTCAGATGCCAGATTTCCTCGTCCGACATGTTGGCGACCATTTCCTTCAACTCGGGGTACTTGCCGAAGAAATGCTCGCGCGTGTACGCGCCGCCCTTGGACTTGAAGTTCTGGTATTCGCCGTCCACGCACTCTTCCATCAATCGCTTGAGCAAACCTTTCTGATCGCGCTCGAGCAGCGGGTCCCAGCGCGAGCCCCATAAAACCTTGATGACGTTCCAACCGGCGCCCAGGAACGCCGCCTCGAGTTCCTGAATGATCTTGCCATTGCCGCGGACCGGCCCGTCGAGCCGCTGCAGATTGCAATTGATCACGAAAATGAGGTTATCGAGTTGCTCGCGCACCGGCATGGTGAGCGCACCCATCGACTCCGGCTCGTCCATTTCACCATCGCCCAGGAATGCCCACACCTTGCGGTCGGAGGGCGGAACGATACCGCGGTGCTCCAGGTAGCGCACGAACCGCGCCTGGAAAATAGCGGTCATCGGACCTAAACCCATCGACACCGTGGGAAATTGCCAGAAGTCCGGCATCAGCCAAGGATGCGGATACGACGACAATCCGCCGCCTTTTACTTCCTTTCGAAAGCGCAGCAGCTGGCTTTCGTCCAAGCGCCCTTCAAGGTAGGCCCGCGCATAGATTCCGGGACTCGAATGCCCTTGCACGAAAATCATGTCGCCGGGATGGGCCGCACTCTTGGCACGCCAGAAATGGTTGAACCCCACCTCATAGAGGGTCGCTGCAGAAGCGTACGAGGCGATGTGGCCGCCGTATTCCGAATTCACGCGGTTCGCCTGCACCACCATTGCGAGCGCATTCCAGCGCATATAGGCCTCGTTGCGCCGTTCGAGGGACCGATCACCGGGGTAATCGGGCTCCTGCGCCTTGGAGATGGTATTAAGGTAGGCGGTGTTCGGCTTGAAAGGCAAATACGCGCCCGAGCGCCGGGTGAAGTCCACCAATTTTTCCAGTAGAAAGTGAGCGCGTTGCGGCCCTTGCGCTCGCATGACCGAATCGATCGATTCCAGCCACTCCTGCGTTTCGACAGGATCAATGTCTTCGTAGGGCGATTGTTGAGTCATAAATGCACACGCTCACGTGTCCTGTTAAGATGGCAGGCACGTTACAGCGCCGTTGCGCTAACTGCCACTGCGTTGTGTCAACCGGCACTATCTTCGGGGTTTGGTTTTTCACGGTCAAGCAAGGGATAGGCTTGCGTTTTCACGATATGCCCACTCGCTTGCCTTTCGACCAAATGCTCGTCCCGGTGCGCCAAGTCAGCGCACGGATAACCGCTGCTCGGCTCGCCGGCTATTCCAGCGCTCTCGTGTTCTTGCCGCTTGCGCCCACCGAGGCCGATTGGCGGGCACTGCCGCACGGCGCCGTGTTGCGCGGCCTGTATGCAAACAAGGTACATAAAGCCGGCGATTGCTTTCACCTCAGGGTCGGTACCCGCGCTCAGACTTTGCTGATCGTCGCATGCTTGGCCGACGAGGCCAGCACCTTTGAACGACTGCAGGCAGCCGGCAAACTCGCGCGCAGCGCATTGGATGGCGAACCGCCATCGCTGCTCTTGTGGCAGCAAGGCTGCAAGGACGACCCTGCGAATGCGACCTTGAGCGCAACGATCGCAGCGCTCGAAGCAGCAGCCTTTCGTTTCGCATCGTTCAAAAGCAAGCCCAAGCGGCGCACGCATCTGGCGCGTATCGACATCGCTGTGGGGCGAAAATTGCCCGATCTGGATCTCACTCTTGCGACGTCCGCTGGGAATAATCTGGCGCGATGGCTGACCGCGCTTCCGCCCAATACCCTCGACGCCCGCGGCTATCGCCGCTTATTGCAGGAGCTGGCGCTGCGATTGAAACTCGGCTTCAAGTTCTACGGCGAGACCGACCTGAAGCGCTTGGGCGCCGGCGCGTTTCTCGCGGTCGCCCGCGGCAACGGCACGCGCGATGCAGGCATCGCTCGTCTTTCGTACCGTCCCCGTGGCGCCGCATCCCGCGGCTCGCGGACGAGCGCCGCGCTCAGCCTCGTGGGTAAGGGCGTGTGTTTCGATACCGGCGGAACGAATTTGAAACCGCACAAGAGCATGCTGGACATGCACACCGACATGGAAGGGAGTGCAGTCGCGGTAGGAAGCCTCTATGCGCTGCACGCATTGCGCTCGCCGCTGGCCGTGGACTGCTGGTTGGCGATCACTGAAAACCGCATCGGCCCGCTCGCCTACAAACCGCAAGACGTGGTCCGAGCCCTCAACGGCACGACCATCCAAGTGATCCACACCGATGCCGAGGGCCGCATGGTTCTGGCGGACGCGCTAGGCCTCGCAGCCGCGAGAAAGCCGCGTGCGATCATCGACTACGCGACGCTCACGGGGGCATGCGTCTATGCACTCACCGAACGCTACAGCGGCGCATTCACCAACCGGCCGGAGGCGCGGGAGCTGATCGAATCGGCCGGCAGCAGCAGCGGCGAACGCGTCTGGTGCTTTCCCATGGATGCCGACTTCGATACGGATCTCGAGAGCACGGTCGCCGATATCATGCAATGCGCTGCCGACGGCAAGGGCGACCACATCTTGGCGGCGCGTTTTCTGAACCGATTCGTTCCCAAGGAGATCGCCTGGCTTCATCTCGATCTTGCAGCGGGATCGCGCCACGGCGGCCTTGGACACATCGCCACGGAAATCACAGGGTTCGGGGTGCGCTACACGCTCGATTTACTGCGCCGCGGCTGGCCGCCGGCCCGATGAATACACTCACGCTACGGCGACCCGATGATTGGCACGTCCATCTGCGCGACGGCGCCGCACTCGCCGCTATCGCGAAGTTCACCGCAGAGCGCTTCGGGCGGGCCATCGTTATGCCCAATTTAGACCCGCCGATCACGACCACCGCATTAGCTCGGGCATATCGCGAACGAATCGTGGCTGCCCTTCCGACCAATTCGCGGTTCGAACCGCTGCTCACTCTTTATCTGACGGACGCCACGACGCCGGGCGAAATCGATTGCGCGAAAGCCGCCGGGTTCATCCATGGCGTCAAGCTGTACCCTGCGGGTGCGACGACGCGCTCCGATGCCGGGGTGACGGATATCGCCAAGGTATACCGCGTGCTGGCACGCATGGAAGAGATCGGAATGCCGTTGCTGGTGCATGGCGAAACACCGCATCCCGACGTGGATGTATTCGATCGCGAGATTCACTTCATCGATTCGGTGTTGCGGCCGGCGCTCGACCGCTTCGCCGCCCTGCGGGTCGTCTTCGAACATATCACGACTGCGCGTGCGGTCGAGTTCGTCGAGGGCGCAAGAAGCGGCGTCGCCGCAACCATTACACCTCAGCATTTGCTGCATAATCGAAATGCGATTTTTTCCGGTGGCATCCGCCCGCATTATTATTGCTTGCCCATTTTGAAACGCGAAAGCGATAGAAGAGCATTGCTCGCCGCGGCCACCAGCGGCAATCCCCGTTTTTTCTTGGGTACCGACAGCGCACCGCACGAACGGGAAAGCAAGGAGAGTGCCTGCGGCTGTGCCGGCATGTTCACCGCGCACGCCGCGGTCGAGCTGTACGCCGAGGCCTTCGAGTCGGCCGGCAGGCTCGACCGCTTGGAAGCGTTTGCCAGTCATTTTGGCGCGGATTTTTATGGATTGCCGCGTCACGAGCAGACAATTACGCTGGTCAAGGAGTCGTGGGTGCCCCCGCAAGTCTATGATTTCGGCAGCGGCACGCTGGTGCCCTATCGCGGCGGCGAGCCGATCGCGTGGCGTCTCGCAGAATCGCCGTGACCCCGCAGCTCGGCCCCATCACGTTCGCAACACGCTTCCGCGGCTTTCTGCCCGTGGTCATCGACGTTGAAACCGGCGGCTTCAATTCGCAGACCGACGCGCTGCTCGAGATCGCCGCCGTTTTCCTGGAAATGCGCAGCGACGGAACTCTGGCGCGCGGCGAGACTACCCGCTATCACGTGATTCCGTTCCCGGGCGCCAACATGGAGGCGGCATCGCTGGCCGTGACCGGAATCGATCCTCATCATCCCCTGCGGCCCGCAATTTCTGAAGAAGACGCGCTGCAGCGCATATTTCGTGAAGTACGCAATGCCATACGCGCGGCGGATTGCACGCGCGCAGTGCTGGTGGGGCACAACGCTTTTTTCGATTTGAATTTCTTGAACGCCGCAGTGGCACGCACGCAGGTCAAGCGCAACCCATTTCATCCATTCTCGAGTTTCGACACCGCCACCTTGGGCGGCGTTGCGTTTGGCCAAACCGTATTGATGCGCGCGACACTCGCGGCAGGCCTCGAATGGGATACGGGGTCCGCGCACTCAGCGGCTTATGACGCGGAGCGCACCGCCGATCTTTTCTGCACCGTGTGTAATCAGTTTCAGGGGGTTTTCGATGCCAGCCGGCGACGCCTGGCCGCCATGGGGCCATTGGAGATAGAACCCTCGGCGGAGATCGATCTCTCGGCTCCCGGCGGCGGTCCCGAATTCTGAGCGACGGAGCCTAGCTAGCGGTGGATTCTACCTGGCGGCAGCCTAGACCGGCACTGCGCCGGCTTCCGCAAGCAGCTGCTTAAGTTCACCGTTCTTATACATTTCCATCGCAATGTCGCAACCGCCCACCAACTCGCCGTTGACATAGAGCTGCGGAAAGGTCGGCCAATTTGAATAGGTCTTGAGCGCTTCACGCACTTCCGGATCCTCGAATATATTCACATGCGCGAATTGCGCCTTACATGCGCGAAGCGCGGCCACCGTTTGCGCCGAAAAGCCGCACTGCGGAAAGTCGGGCGTGCCCTTCATGTAAAGCACCACCGGTGCGGCTGTTAATTGGCTTTTGATTCGTTCGATCGCATTCATAGTCGACAATTCTCCAAAGTTATTCCTCGATACGATACCAGCCGGCGCCTGCCTATGCACTTCAGCGCCAATATTTGTCGCAGGAGGCGGCGGCAAGCGCCTGAGATCGTTGAATTATCGGTGTCAGTCCCCTATTCTTCCAGTCTGCCGCAGCGCAAGATCCGCGCAGCGGCGCCTACCCTCAAAGGTTTGGGCCAGACGGATCCGACGCAAAACTTATAAAAGGGGAATCGCATGAACCCATTAACAACCGTTAAGTGGCCATTGATTATCGGCTTCGTACTGGCCGTGGCCATCGCAGCCCTCATCGAGGGTGGGCTGAATTTCAACACACTGACACTCGCCAGCCTCACACGCTGGCTGCACATCATCTTCGGTATTTTCTGGATCGGGCTGCTCTATTACTTCAACGCGGTGCAGACCCCGGCTATGGCCGCCGCCGCCGCGGACAAAGGCGGACCGGGCGGAGCCGGCATCAACAAATACGTCGCACCGCGCGCCCTGCTCTGGTTCCGCTGGTCGGCACTCGGCACTTGGTTCTTCGGCGCATGGCTGCTGTCGCAGGTTCCCGGGCGGTTTATCAGTGCATTCACTTTGAGTCTGTTCGATAATCCGGTTTCGCGTTCGAACCTGATCATCGGCATCGGAGCGTGGCTCGGGACCATCATGCTGCTCAATGTGTGGGGTCTCATTTGGCCCAACCAGAAAAAGATCCTCGGGATCGTGCCCGCCACTGACGAACAGAAGACCGCAGCCCGCAAAGTCGCTTTGTATGCCTCGCGCATCAACTTCTTGCTCTCCATCCCGATGCTGATGTGCATGATCGGGCCCTCGCACGGATTGCCGTTCTGAGCAACGGGGACCGGCTCCGTGTCAGCCCCGGTGCCGGTTCCGGCCGACCTGCCCCATCAGGTCGCGCGCGCTTTGGCCGAGGACGTCGGAACGGGTGATTTGACGGCAGCCCTGATACCCGCGGATCGGGTGGGACGGGCTGGGGTGATCACGCGCGAGCGAGCCATCATTTGCGGCATACCCTATGTCGACGCCAGCTTCAAAGGGGTCGATAGCAGAGTCCGGATCGAGTGGCACGTAGCCGAGGGCGAGGCTGTCGCTCCCAACCAACGCTTGTTCACGCTCGAGGGTTCCGCGCGGGCGCTGTTGACCGGGGAGCGCACAGCACTCAATTTCTTGCAGCTGCTTTCCGGCACCGCGACCGCCGCGCATTCTTATGCGGCGCTTCTCGAGGGCACGAAGTGCCGCCTGCTCGATACGCGCAAGACGATTCCCGGGCTGCGCACTGCGCAGAAGTACGCCGTGCGCGTCGGCGGTGGGCACAATCACCGGATGGGGCTGTTCGACGGCATCCTCATCAAGGAAAATCACATCGCAGCCGCGGGATCGATCGCGGGCGCGGTAACTGCCGCCAGGCGCGGCTCCGCACAAGTCCCAGTCGAGGTCGAGGTCGAGGATCTGTCCGAGTTGCGGCAGGCAATCGAGGCCGGCGCCGATATCGCCATGCTCGATGATTTCTCGCTAGAGGCGATGCGCGAGGCGGTGGCTGTCAATGCCAACGCTTCGAAGCCGCTGAAGTTGGAGGCTTCCGGCGGGATTACCACTGCGAGCATTCGCGAAATCGCGGGAACTGGAGTCGATTTCATCTCGGTGGGCAGCATCACCAAGCATGTGCGCGCGATCGACCTCTCCATGCGCTTCGAGTTCTAAGCGCCACTGGTTTCTAGGCGCTGTTGGTTCCTAAGCGCTGTTGGCGGCCTTCAGCACGCGCTGCGGCTGCGATACCCCGTAGCCTTGCGCGTAGTCGACGCCCATGCTTTGCAGCATGTTTATGATCTCTTGATTCTCGGCGAATTCGGCAATGGTTTGCTTGCCGGTCAGATGACCGATCTCATTGATCGAGCGCACCATCTCACGGTCGATCGGGTCGTGCAGGATCTCCTTGACGAAGCTGCCGTCGATTTTCAAGTAATCGACCGGGAAATGCTTGAGATATCCGAACGATGAAAGCCCGGTGCCGAAATCGTCGAGCGCGAACTTGCAGCCCAATTCCTTGAGCGCTTGGATGAAGCGATTCGCCTGTGAGAAGCTCGCGATCGCCGCCGTCTCGGTGATCTCGAAGCAGATCTTGCTGGCGTCCAAGCCGCTGCGGTGAAATTGATCGATGACATACGGCAAAAATTTGTCGTCTCCCAGGCTTTGCCCCGACAGATTGATCGAGCACATGGTCAATTTCTCGCGCTCGTCGGCCTCGGACACGAGCCAGCGAAACGCGTTTTCGACGACCCAGCGGTCGATTTGCGGCGTGATGCCGTAGCGTTCAGCGGCGGTCATGAAGTTGTCAGGCGCGACGATCTTGCCGGCCTCGTCGCGCATGCGCAGCAAGAGCTCGTAGTGCGTGCCCGATTCGGTCTTCTGCAAGGGCAGGATCGTCTGCCTGAACAGCTCGAAGCGGCCCTCCTCCAAGGCGTTGTTGATGCGTGCCGCCCACTGCATCTCGCGGCGGCGCCGCATGAGGTCGATGTCGTTCTCTTCGAAGCTATGAACTCGATTGCGGCCCGCCTCCTTGGCCGCCTGGCAAGCGCTGTCGGCAGCGGAGAGCACCGACGCGACGTCCGCGTTGTCCGCGGAAATGGGCACCACGCCAATGCTTGCGCCGAGCCGAAAGGTTCGTTCTTCCCACGTGAATTTGAAGTTGCGCACCGCTTCGCGCAGCGTCTCTGCGGTGCGCATGGCCTCGTCCAGCGAGCAGCTTTCCAGAAGAATGCCGAACTCATCTCCGCCCAGGCGGGCGAGCGTATCGCGCCAGCGCACCTTCGATTTGAGAAGCGCGCCGACCTGCCCGAGCAACGCATCACCCGCGCTGTGCCCGCAGGTATCATTGACGATCTTGAACTGGTCCAAATCCAGGCAGCACAGCGCGTAAGATGTCTCGCGCGCCTTGGCGCTCTTCAAAGCCCGTTCCATGCGGTTTTCGAATTCCCGGCGATTGACCAGCCCTGTGAGAACATCGTGGCTGGCGTGATAGCTCAAGCGCCGGTTGAGTTCGCGCGCCTCGCTGACATCGTGGAACACGAGCACGCCGCCCGAGACCGCGCCGCTGCCGTCGCGGATCGGCGATGCGGTGCTTTCGACGTAAATTTCGTTGCCGTCGCGACGGATGAGCAACATCGGTCTCACCGATTTGATCGAGCGGGTACGGCGAATCGCGACCGCCAGCGGATTTTCCAGCGGCTCGCAAGTCTCCTCGTGAAAAGCGCGAAAGATCTCTTCGATGGCACGGCCCTGGCCGTCTTCGAGACGCCACCCCGTAAGCGCCTCCGCGACCGGATTCACGTAGTCGATTACGCCTTTGGCATCGGTGGTGATGACCCCGTCGCCGATGCTCTGCAAGGTGATTTGCGCGCTTTCCTTTTCGCGAAACAGCGCTTCCTCGTACAGCTTGCGCTCGGTGACATCGAGTTCGACCCCGACCAAGCGCAACAGGCGTCCTTTGTCGTCGACCTTGGCCTTGGCGCGGCTGATCACCCAGCGCCACTCGCCCGTTGCGTGGCGCATGCGATGCATGCTCTCGAAAATCGGCGTCTTGCCCGCCACGTGATCGCGAATGGCGGCCTGGACGCGCGACATGTCGTCAGAATGAACCAGTGTCCGCCAGTCCGGTGCGTGCCCCACCTCCGCTTCGTCGTAACCCAGCATCGCTTTCCAGCGCGGCGACAGGTAGACACGATTGTTAAGGGTATCGAAATCCCACAGGCCATCGTTCGCACTGTATAGGGCGAGCTCGTTGCGCTCTTCCAAATCGCGCAAGTGACGTTGGATCTCGATGCGTTCCAAGCCCGTGGCGAGACTGCTCCCGACCAGCTTCATCAGAAGGTGCAGCTGCACGTCCCAGTTCTCGCGCGGCAGCGCACCGGCGATCCCAAGCAGGCCGGCCGCCCGACCCTCGATGAAATAACCGATGATCAGGACCGATCCGATACCGAGGTGACTCCACAATGCGGCGTCATCGCTCTGGTCACCGCGAGGCTTGGCGGTATCGCGCATCTCGGACACTCGCAACGGCGCCAGGCGCGATTGCAGCCACGGGAAGGCATCCAATGTCTGGCCTTGCAACTGTTCCGGATTGCCGGTGGTGAGCATGCCGCGCGCCACCTGAACTTCATTGAATAGACCCGACTCCGCGTCGAGGTGAATATGAAAGGCGGTATCGGCACGCGTTGCCTCGCGCAGCAGTTCCAGATTCGCGCCGATAACCTCGGGCGCAGTCGTTGCTGTCATTGATTGGAAATCGACCGCAATCTTGGTGCAGATCACGTCAAGCCCGGCGGTCGGGCGAATACCGCGCTTCGGCCAACGCTGCGGAGACAATATGTCCGAAGCGCTTAGGTCTGCGTGGCGGGGATCGAGGGGTGCTATTGCCATGCGCCTTCGGAGGTCCCAGAAGAATGGTTGGACTTATAGATCAACAGTTTGCCACTGGATTCACGCTGAAAATCGAAGGTGTCACACAGTTCCTTCTAATTCGTGAGTGGCACATGCACCTGGATTCTCGCATAACTTGTAAGGAATACAAGCTAAGCACTTGTATTGTTAGGCCTCCCCGCCAGTAACCCCAAAGTTGCTTCTGCCGCCCGGAACAATGCCAGCAGCCGACCTTCCATGTCTGCCTGGGCGCACTCAAGTCCGGCGGCATCGAGCCCCTTGGGGATGTAGACCGGCTCTCCGACCACGATCACGATCCTGGACAACGGCCACGGAATGACGAAGCGATCCCACTTGATCCTCCAGGCGCGCGACGCCGCGTAGCTCAAAGGAATCATCGGCCGCCCCGAGATCTGCGCAAGCAACACGGCACCGGCCTTGAATTTCCAAGGCGGGCCGCGCGGACCGTCCGGAGTGATCGCGGGAGAAACGCCGTGGCGAGCCAGTGCCTGATAGTAATCGCGCAGCGCTCGGGCGCCCGTATGGGTGGACGAACCGCGAATTACCTCGCCTCCCAGATTGCGCACGATCATTGCACCGATTTCACCGTCGACAGACGGCGAAATCAAGAACCCCAATTTCAATCCGGCGCTACGCTGCTGCAGCAGGTGCTTGACGCAAAATACTTGGTGTTGATGCCAATAAACCGGTATGAACGAGGGTGCTTCCCGCAGCGCGGCCGCAATGTGTTCCGCACCGATCACACGCACGACTCGCGACCATCGCCACACCAGCCGCACCAGGGACAAGCCCACCGGCACGAGCATTTTGTACAAGAGCATCCGCCCGCGCGTGAGCCGCCGGGCGGAGCGGGTTTGCTGATCGTAAATCGTATTGCGCAGGCCGCCGTCGGGTTTTTCTTCCACGGCCGCATTGTCGAGAACGCCGTCGCCCTCCGCAATAGCGGCAGAGTCGTGGGTGCGCGCTGATCGATAGCGCCGCGGGGTGCGTCGCCGCCTACGCTACAATACCGCAATGCAAACCATGGCATTGCCCCCCGGCCCCGCCGAGGGCTTCGATCTCGGCGGCAGCGATGAGTCGTTGGCGCGCTTGCGCCGCTATTTCGCGGAATTCGGCGACATCTACCGGGTCTTCGCGCCGGGACGTGGAGTTTACAACTACGTCATCAACCACCCGGACGACATCAAGCGGGTCTTGTTGACGAACCACCGCAATTATACCAAGGGCGAAGGGATGGATCGGGTGAAGATCCTGCTCGGCAACGGCATCATGACCAGTGAAGGCGATTTTTGGCGCCGGCAGCGGCGCATGATGCAGCCTTCCTTCCATCGCCGCGTCATCGATCAATTCAGCGCCTTGATATTCGAGGTCAACGACAGATTCGCCGCGCGGTGGGCGGAAAAAGCGGCGCGCGCCGAGGCGATCAATTTGAGCGACGAGACGAGCGAGCTTACCTTGGAAATCGTCCTCCGCTCGATCTTCGGCAGCGACCTCGCGCGCCTGGAAAAGGAGTTCGGCGGGAATCCGTTCGAGGTCGTCGCCAAAGAACAAAACCGCGACCTGAAATTCGCCTTTCGATTTCGCTCGCTGACCAAGCCGGTCGCGCAGCTGATCGAACAGCGCCGTCGCAACCCTTCGGAACATTTTGATTTCCTCAGCATGTTGATGTCGACGCGGGACCGGGAAACCGACGAACCCATGAGCGACAAAGAACTGATCGACGAGGTCTTGACTTTGATCGTCGCGGGTCACGAGACCACTGCGGCGGCACTGACCTGGACCTGGTATCTCATCAGTCAAAATCCGGATACTGCGGCCCGGCTCGAAAGTGAAGCCGATCGGACGAATTCCGGCCAAATGCTGGGGCTCGATGCCGCGGAATCGTTGGGATTCACTCACCAGGTCGTGCAGGAGTCGCTGCGGCTTTATCCGCCGGGCTGGCTCATCACCCGCCGTACGCTCGAGGCGGACGAGCTCGGCGGCTACCCCATTGCCCCGCGTACCGACGTGTTCATCAGTCCCTATATGCTGCATCGGCACCCGGCCTACTGGAGCGAACCCGAGGAATTCAGACCCGAACGCTTCGCCGGCGCCGATTGCGAGGAACGGCACCGATTCGCATATATTCCCTTCGCGGTGGGCCCGCGGCATTGCATCGGCGAGAATATGGCAATGTTCGAGATGCTGGTCCATGTCAGCGCCATGTCCCGCCGCTTTCGCCTGACGCGAGCCGGCGATGACCCCATCGAGCTCGAGGCGCAAATCAATTTGCGCCCTCGATCCAATCTTATGATGAATATAGAACTACGATGAATGACGTCAATAGACTAATGACTTACACCACCCTGGTCGACGTCCTCGAGAGCAATCGCGGGGTCGACCGCGCCGTCGCCTATGTCGAGGGCGAGAATTCTGAGAGGCGCGTATCCTACGGCGAGGTCTACACGCGCGCACTCGGCATCCTGTACCACCTGCAGGCCATGGGGGCGCAGCGCGGCGACAAGATGATCATCTTCTTGAGCAGCAACGAGCAGTTCCTCGATGGCTTCTGGGCGGCGGTCTGCGGCGGGATCGCCCCGGTGCCCCTGGCCGTCGGCATCAGCGACGAGCATCGGCAGAAGCTTTTGCGCGTGGCTCGCAAGCTGGGCAAACCCTATCTCTACACCGACTCCAAGAATTTGGAGCGCCTGCAGGGGCTTGCGGCCCAGGTGGGCGAGTCGGCCCTGTTCAACGAACTCAAATCACGCTGTTTTCTGGTCGAATCGATCACCGATATCTCACGCGCCGGCAAGTTGTACCGCCCGGCGCCGGACGATCTGGCTTTCATCCAGTTTTCCTCCGGCTCCACCAGCGAACCGAAGGGCGTAATGCTCACCCACGGTAATCTGATCGCCAATACGCAAGGATCGACGGCGGTAGACAAGTTCAGCGACCAAGACGTCACTCTGAGCTGGATGCCGCTCACGCACGACATGGGGTTGATCGGATTTTATCTGATGCAGTTCGCGAATCGCGTGCACATCCATCTGATGCCTACCGAGCTGTTCGTGCGGCGGCCGCTGCTCTGGCTGCAAGTGGCGTCGAGAAAACGCGTTACCATCACGTGTTCTCCCAATTTCGGATATCGGCATTTTTTGAAGGTGCTGGGAGAACGCCGGCTCGATGACGTGGATCTTTCGGCGATACGCCTGATCTACAACGGGGCCGAACCTATCTCGGTGGATCTCTGCAATCAATTCATGAGCGCCCTGGCCTATACGGGCCTCAAACGCCAGGCCATGTATCCGGTCTATGGGCTCGCGGAGGCTTCGCTCGCGGTGACCTTGCCCGATCTCGGGTCTGATTTCCGCTGGTTACGGGTGAATCGTCACAAACTCGGTGTGGGAACCAACATCGAGATCAATCCGGCCGACGCGCGCAATACGCTCGAGCTCGTGTGCGTCGGACGCGCGGTTCCGAACACCGAAGTCCGTATCGCCGATGATTCGCGTAGCGCCCTGCCTGACGGCGTCGTCGGGCACATCCTCATCCGCGGAGCGAGCGTCACTCGCGGCTACTTCGCCGATGCCGAGGCCACAGCACTCGCCATCGGCGCGGACGGCTGGGTCGACACGGGCGATCTCGGCTTCATGCACGAAGGTTCGCTTTACATCGCGGGCCGCAGCAAAGAGATCATTTTCGTCAATGGCCAAAATTACTATCCCTACGATTTGGAAAATATCGCGCAGCGTGCACCGGGCTTGGATCTCAACAAAGTGGTCGCAGCGGGTGTGGCAAACCCCGCCGCTCAGGGCGAGGAGTTGGTGGTATTCGTACTGCATCGCGGCAGCATGCAAGAGTTTTTGCCGTTGGCGGCGGCGGTGAGCCGCCTCATCAATGAACACACGGGGCTCGAGGTTGCACAAATCGTTCCGGCCAAGCGCATTCCCAAGACCACCAGCGGCAAGGTCCAGCGCCATCTGTTGGAGCAAGCCTATGTCGACGGGGAATTCGACGCGGAATTGGCGGAACTAAAAGCGCTCCGGGAATCCACGGCCGGGCAGACCCAGGTCTCCGGCACCGAGCTTGAAACACGCTTGCAATCGATTTGCCAAACTGCGCTGCCTGGAAAGAGAATCGACGTCAACGACAACCTATTCGATATCGGTGCAAGCTCGCTCAAGCTGATCGAGATTCACGAAAGTGTCGATCGCGAATTCCCCGGTCTCATTGACCTCACCGAGTTGTTCGATCACCCGACCATCGCCGAGCTCGCCAAGCATCTGGAGGCCAAGCTCAAAGCGGCCGCCACCCGCTGAACTGCGCTGTCGCTGCGCAAGCGTATGTCAATCGGAGCCGTACAAGGGCTTCTTCAGCCGCCAGCGCCGGTAGGACCAAAGCCAATCGGCGGGACTCTTGAGTACGTCCAGTTCGCAGGCGCGGGCATAGCGCTCGGTCACGGTATTGGGCGGTGCCTGCTCGCGCCCGTCCCACAGCAACTTTAGCTCGACTTCGTAGTAGCCGCGCCGGAGCCGGCGCATGCTCGCGTACAAGACGGGCAGGCGCG
>JBBROC010000053.1:0-19071 GCA_038229815.1 Steroidobacterales bacterium
AAGTACGCTCTCAGAGCGTTCCTATTTACAAATCCCAAAATCGCGCTATCATCACACAAAAGAAAAACACTGTATTTATAGGCATTTGAACGCTGTTGACAAGCGACTTGCCAGATATAACGCCCCATCGATCGTGCCGCGAAACAATTCCTGAAATTGGATCAGCCGGTGGCGCTTATCGAGATACAGACAGCAGAATACTTCGTGCTCGAGATCGCGCAGCTGTGAGCTAAGAAAATCGCGGGTTGCCCGCGGGCTTGCAAGCGAAGGGCCGGCGCGCAGAGTCTCCGACATCAATCTTCTCGCGATCTCGACCGCTGCCTGTAGCTCCGCGAATCGAGCCGATCCAAGTCCGTGTTCGGCGCAGAATCTCTGCCGGTCGGCAGCGACCAGCTTCCTCAGCGAACGAAAACTCTGGAGCACGTCGCGCGCGAGATCGAGCGCCGAGCGTCCGCTGGTTCCCGAGCGCAGCAAGATGGCCAGCAACTCCGCATCGGACAGTGCCGCGGCGCCCTTATCGAGCAGCTTCTCTCGCGGCCGTTCGCCGCTGGGCCAATCCCGGATTGCCATGACCGCGAGCATGACCGGCGCGGCAGAGAGTCTCTAGCTGCATTTCGTCGGCGAGAGAGGAGATTCGAGCAAAGAGACGTTCGGCGGGGCGGCCGGGATCAGCGTCCCGAACTTCCGAATCCCCCCGCACCGCGCGTGCTTTCCAAGAAGTCATCCACGACCTCGAATCCTACCTGCACCACCGGCACGAACACGACTTGCGCGATCCGGTCACCGGGGTTGACGGTGAAAGGGGCGGCGCCGCGGTTCCAAACGGAGACCATCAACGGTCCCTGATAGTCCGAATCGATAAGGCCCACCAGGTTGCCGAGCACGATGCCGTGCTTGTGGCCGAGTCCGGAGCGCGGCAGCAGCACGGCGGCCAGAGCCGGATCCGCGATATAGATCGAAACTCCCGTCTGAATCAATTCGGCGGCGCCCGGTGGGAGCTCCAGCGGCGCCGCAATGCAGGCGCGCAGATCCATGCCGGCTGAACCGGCCGTCGCATGATGCGGCAAGGGGAATTCCCGTCCGATGCGCGGATCCAAGATCCGCAGCTTGATGGTACGTTGCACTGTGACGCGCCTTTCTGATGGTACCTAGCGCCGCGCGCGGCGTGAGCGCACTCGATCTCGCGGCAGGGCAACCGCGGTCCGCCGCTTGCGGGAACCGCGCCGGCGGCTGCCGTCGGGCGGCGGCAAGCGTTGGGCAATCAGGGCAATGAGCTGGCGCGCGACATCGATTTTCGGTCCGCGCGCGATGTCGATCTTGCCGCCGGGCCAGAGGACGGTGAGCGCGTTATCATCGCAATCGAAGGCGATCCCGTCGCCGACGTGGTTGGCGGCAATCATGTCGAGTTTCTTGCGCTTGAGCTTGCCGCGTGCATTCTCTTCGATATCGTTTGTCTCCGCCGCAAATCCCACCACGAAGGGGCGCTTGGCCATGTCTGCGACCGACTTGACGATGTCCGGGGCGGCCTCGAGTTCGAGCTTGACAGAGACGCCTTGTTTTTTGATCTTTTGTTTCGCGACGTTAACCGGCTGGAAATCCGCCACCGCCGCCGCCGCTATGAACACGTCGGTATCCGCCACCTGGCGGTGAACCGCGGCATACATGTCGCGCGCGCTTTCCACGTTGATGCGTGTGATGCCGGCGGGTGTCGGCATTTGGACGGGTCCGGTGACGATGGTGACGTGCGCTCCAGCCTCCCGGGCCGCAGCGGCCACTGCAAATCCCATTTTCCCGGAACTGCGGTTGGTGAGATAGCGCACGGGATCGAGACGCTCGCGGGTCGGACCGGCGGTGATCAGTACATTGAGCCCTGCCAGCAAGCCGGCATTGGCCGGCGCCTCGAGCACGCTCTCCGCGAGTTTCGTGGGCTCCCACATACGGCCCGCGCCGACCTCGCCGCAAGCCTGATTGCCGGAGCCGGGTCCCAGGATACGTATGCCGCGGGCGACCAGGGTCTCCACATTTGCCTGCGTGGCCTTGTTCGCCCACATCACGCGATTCATGGCCGGCGCGACCAGGATCGGCGCTTCGGTGGCGAGGCACAGGGTGGCCAGCAAATCATCGGCACGCCCTGAAGCCAGCCGCGCGATGAAGTCTGCGCTAGCCGGCGCGATCAGCACCATCTGTGCCCAGCGCGCAAGCTCTATGTGCCCCATGGCGGCTTCCGCTGCGTCGTCCCACAAATCGCTGCGCGTCGGTCGGCCCGATACCGCCTGGAAACTCATGGGAGAAACGAACCGCTGCGCCGCGCCCGTCATGACCACCTGGACGTCCGCGCCGCGTTCGATCAGCCTGCGCACCAGGTCCGGACTCTTGTAGGCGGCGATGCCGCCCGTTACGCCCAGCAGGATTCTAATCTTCGGCGTCAATGGATGCTCTTGAGTTCTTTGAAGCGTCCGATGTCGCTCTCGAATTGCTTGCTCATGGTCGCCTCCTCGCTGCGCTTTTCAAGCAGGTTCTGCTCTTGCGTGCGGATGTCGTTCCCCACGCGCACGAGGTCCTCGACGATTTGGTCCGGCATTGCCGGGGCCTTGGGGTCATTGCTGTAAGGCTTGAAATGAATGGTGCTCGCCCGCAACTGCTTCATTTTCACGTTCAATAGTTCCAGAACTTGCGACGTGACCCTGATTTGATCGGACAGCAGCGTAACCCGTTGGTCACGCAGGCGTTCGATTTCCTGCACCGACGCATAGGTACTCAGCAAGTTGTGGTCGCGGTCGCGCCCCTGTTGCGCCTCGATTTTCTTTTGGTCTTCGACAGCGAGTTGCGCGGGGGATTTCTGGGCCTCAAGGCGATCGATCTCAACGCCCTGTGAATTGATGACATGCTGCTCTTGCGTAGCATATTCCGGTGGAATGTGATCGCCGTAATGGGTAACTCCGTGTTCGTCCACCCACTTGTAGACGGTGCGGCCGCTGCCCGAGCCGCTCCCGGCGGTAAAGCCCGGTGAAGCCAGCAGAGTTGCGGCGCAGATCATCCAAGCGAATTTCTTCAAAGCGCATGACCCCCAGGAGAATCGCACGTCATTGTGAGGCGAGCGCCCCCGGTTTTCTAGGGCCTGTGCCTCAACTCGGGCCTATGCCTCAATCTGTAAGCCCATAGCGCTCCCGGTAGGCTCGCATTCGGACCAGTTCGTCCTTGCTCCCGTGCAGCGATATATGGTCCAAGAGGTCGGCTAGATTGACGACCGCGATTACGGGTATTCCGTAGCCGTCGCGGATCTCCTGCACCGCCGACAAGCGGCTCTGCGGAGCGCATTCCTGGCGGTCCAGCGCGAGCAGCACTCCGGCCGGTTGCGCCCCGGAGGCCTGGATGATCTCGATGGATTCGCGGATTGCCGTGCCGGCGGTGATGACGTCGTCGACGATCAGCACTCGCCCTTTCAAGGGACTGCCGACGATGTGGCCGCGCTCGCCGTGATCCTTGGCTTCCTTGCGATTGAAAGCAAAGGGCAGATCGCGGCCGGCATCCGCCAGGGCTGCCGCCGTGATGGTCGCCAACGGGATGCCCTTGTAGGCGGGCCCTAACAGCATATCGAACTCAAGGCCCGAGGCCATGACCGCCGCCGCATAAGCTCGCCCCACCGCGGCGATCGCGGCGCCGGTATTGAACAGTCCGGCGTTGAAGAAATAGGGGCTTTCGCGTCCCGACTTCAGGGTAAAGGTGCCGAATCGCAGAACTCCGAGCCGCACGCACAACTCGATGAAGTCACTTTGATATGCCAGGATCATGAGCCCTGATACTATCGCGCGCCATGCGCATCGTCATGTTGATGTTGAGTCTTGGGAACGGCCCGAAGGCGGCCGGGTCCGGCCTTGGGCACGGAATTTACGCATCGATGACGATATCGAGTGGTCGCGTTTGACCGCAGCGGCGAAGCCGACCTTGATGCAAGCGCTTGGCGACAAGCGCATGACTGCCGTGCTTTTCTTGAGTTTCGCCTCAGGGCTGCCGTTCAATCTGTCGGGATTTACGTTGCAAGCATGGCTGGCATCCGCCGGCCTGAGCATCAAGACCATCGGCATTTTTTCATTGGCGGCACTACCCTATAACATCAAATTTTTGTGGGCGCCGTTCTTGGACCGTTACCTGCCGCCGATCCTGGGCCGGCGGCGCGGTTGGATTCTGATATTTCAGGCTTGCCTGACTATTTGCATCGGTGTCATGGGCTTCTGTTCCCCGACGAAAGATCTCCCGGCGCTGGCGGCGATCGCCGTATTGCTCGTCTTCCTATCAGCCTCTCAGGACATTGTCATCGATGCGTATCGCGTGGACGCAATACCGTCGAGCGAGCGGGCACTCGCCGCCGCCGCCGCAGCATTCGGTTATCGGACGGCGGCGATGCTCGCCGGAGCTGTGCTCGTCTATATTGCCGCAAGTCTCGGCTGGCAACTGGCCTTCATGTTCGTGGCCGGCCTCATGGCCGCCACGATGCTGGCAACGATCTTTGCGCCGGAGCCGGATGTGCCGGGCCACCCACCGCGCACGCTGGGGGATGCGGTGTGGCATCCCTTGCGCGCATTGCTCAGGCAAAAGGGCATGTGGGGTTTCCTGGCGCTGATTCTGCTCTACAAGTTTGGCGACGCGCTTGCCCTCAGTCTGTACAGCACTTTCATGATCCGCGGTGTCGGATTTTCACTGCACGAATTGAGCATTGCCGGCAAACTAAACATGACGATCTCCACCATGATCGGCGTGGCATTCGGCGGCTGGGTTTACCTGCGCTGGGGAACGTTTCGTTCGCTGCTGGTGTTCGGCATTGGCCAGGCACTCACCAACTTGCTCTACATGTGGCTCGCGCTGGCAGGGAAAAAAGTGTGGCTGCTGGTTCTTGCAACCTCCTTGGATACCGGCGTCGGAGGCATGGGCCAGGCGGCGTTCGTGGCCTTTTTGGTGTCGTTATGCTCGGCGGATTTTAGCGCCACCCAATATGCGCTTTTATCCGCCCTTGCGGTCCTGCCGCGAAACGTTACGGGTGCCATTGCGGGAGAGCTTGTCCCGGTGATCGGATGGGCGAATTTCTTCGTGGTCACATGCCTCAGTGCGGTGCCCGGGCTTATTTTGCTGATTATTTTGCGCGGATCCTTGAACGAGCTTTCCGCGCGCGAAGCCGCAAAAACTTAGCCACGACGGCGAGGCATGGATCGCGCCGAAAAAATCAGCGGAGCGAGCGATCGTTCGGCGTCGACCAAACCGTGCGCGCGTTATCTTCGAATTCGCGGTCCAAATCTTCAGCCTCCACATCGACCGCTCCCGACCAGTCCTCCGGCGCTTCGGCTGAGTCGATGAGATCATCCATCAGCTGTTCATTCCACGAATCGAAATCCACTTCAGCAACCGTGCCGTCGAAGTATTGAATTTCAATGGTCTGGTCTTGGTCGTCGATGGCGACGACTTCAAAGAGCTCGTTGGTGCCTCCGCGGTACCACTGCCCAACGATCGGCCTGATTACGTTCATCGGCGCCTCCGTCTGCTATGCTCAACTGCATTCAACTCCCAATGAACGATTCGCGCAATATGTAATTTTTGCGCGAAGCAACATCGCCATGGTCGAACAGCTCGTCAAATTCTTCGTGGTCTTTTTTGTCGTCGTCGATCCGATATCCTTGATCCCGTTGTTCGCCGGCCTCACCCAAGGCGGCGGCGTCCGCTACAAGAAAAAAATGGCGGGGAAGGCGACGGCAATCGCCCTCGCGATCTGCGTGCTGTTTGCCATGGTTGGCGCGAAGTTCCTGGACATCATGGGGATTTCCCTGAGTGCATTTCGCATCGCCGGAGGGACCCTGCTGTTCTTGATTGCGCTCGACATGGTGTTTGCGCGCCCATCGGGCACGCGCTCGACCACCCCCGAACAAGAGGAGGCCAAGAAGCGCGAGGATATTTCGGTATTCCCGCTGGCCTTTCCATTCATCGCAGGGCCGGGTGCGCTCGCCACCATACTGCTCACCGCCGGCGAGGTGGGCGCAAAGCCGCTGCTGTTTGCGGGGTTCCTCTGCGTGGTGTCCCTGGTACTCGCTGTTTGCTGGATCTTGATGCTCGCAACGCCGAGCCTGATGAAAGTGCTCGGACTCACCGGCGCGAACGTGGTGAGCAGACTATCCGGCGTTATTCTCGCCGCCCTCGCTGTGCAGTTCATCGTCGACGGCATTCGCGGCAGCTTTCTCTGAGGGCGAGGGGGGCGCGAACGAGGCCTGGTCTGGGGTTTTGATGTAGGCCAAATCCCACACGGCCAAGCCTAAACGGGCGCCGCGCCGCTCGAAGCGGGTCGGCAACCTGAAATCCGGTCTTGCAGCATAGGTGCGGTCCGCGCTCAGTGACGCGAGCTGCGGACTTGCATTGCACACGGCCAACATTTGTTCTGCGTAGTCTTGCCAGTCAGTGGCGAGTCGCAGCACCCCCTCGGCACGCAGTTTGGCCGCTGCCGAGGCCACGAACGCCGCGTCGATCAATCGGCGTTTGCGATGACGCTTTTTGTGCCAAGGGTCCGGGAAGAAAACCAGGATCTCATCGAAGGATTCATCGGCAAATTTGTCCTTCAAGACCTCGACGGCATCGTGGCATATGACGCGTAGATTGTGAGCATTCGCTTGCTGGGCGCGCAACAGCAGACGGCCGACGCCCGGGCGGTGGACCTCGATGCCCACGTAGTCGATGAGAGGGTTGTTCGCCGCCAGACTGCCGATCACCTCGCCGATGCCAAAGCCGATCTCGAGGCAGCGCCGCGCACGCCGCCCGAAAATCGCGTCCAGATCGAGTGGGGCATCGCCCAAGTCCACCCCGTACGACGGCCATAGCTCCGTCAGTGCCCGCTGTTGCGCGGGCGTCATGCGTCCGGCGCGGAGCACGAAGCTGCGAATATGGCTTTGATTTTGCATGGGGGCCGGAAAGTGTGCCTGATTTGACATTCTCTCCGCCCTAATTCTCGGAATTCCCTCAGCAGGCGCTCGATGTCCATCGGTAGGCCAGCACCATCACCCGGAATCTAACTCACTTCGGGCTCGCCGGTAATTCGCAAAACGAACTGAAAGATTTACGTTGACGCTGCTAGAGTAGCACGTACGTGTTAAGCAGAATTCAGTGCGACGCGCAGCCTTGGAGCATGAGTCGCACTTGCTCCGCGATGGCTCTCGCGCTCCTGATGGCCGGCTGCGTCGGGCTACCCAGGCATGTCGAAAAATCACACAGCGAAGCGCTGGCGCAGCCGCAGACGACGTCGCTCGGCCGCATCGTCGCGCGCGAGCAGGTCAACAAGAATCTCTCCGGCATTCACCTGCTCGCTTCGGGTGAAGAGGCCTTGGCCGATCTAATCGCGCTCGCGGACCATGCGGAGCGCACGCTGGACGTTCAGTACTACATCATCCATGAGGACAAGTCCGCGCAGCTGTTGCTGCAACACGTGCGGCTGGCCGCGGACCGCGGAGTGCGGGTACGCGTCTTGGTCGATGATCTGAACACGGCAGGGGAAGATCGGCGCTTCCTGCATTTGAGCGAACATGCGAATGTCGAGGTCAGGGTGTTCAATCCGTTTCCCGGCGGCCGATATGCGAACTGGACCCGGTTTCTGATGGTGGCGACCGACATCCGGCGCATCAATCACCGCATGCACAACAAGCTGTTCGTCGCCGACAACGCGCTCGCGATCACGGGCGGCCGCAACATCGGCGACGAATATTTCACCCGCGATCCCAAGTACAATTTCATCGACCTGGATGTGGTGGGGGCCGGTGCGATCGTGCCGAAGTTATCGGCCTCGTTCGATGCCTTTTGGAACAGCAAGTACGCTTACCCGATCGCTTCGCTGGCGTGGCCGGTGCACGCCGAAACCTCCGCACCGCCGCTCGCGGAAAATGTCGAGGCCGCGAACCCCGGCTGGCTGGGAGCCGAACTCGATTCAGGAATTCTGCACTTAACGTGGGTGCCCGCGACGGTGCTTGCGGATCGGCCCGCCAAGATCGCCGGGGAAGACTCTTCCGACGAGGAGCTCACAATCGACAACGATCTCGCCACCCTTATGCTCTCATCCAAACATGAGCTCATCGTGATATCGCCGTATTTCGTGCCCGGCAAGGACGGGGTCGCAATGTTCGCCAAGCTCGAAGGCCAAGGCGTGCACATACGGATACTCACCAATTCCCTGGCGTCGACCGACTCGCCGCTCGTGCACAACGGATATGCACGCTATCGCGTAGCATTGCTCAAGCTCGGCGTCGAGCTGTCCGAGGTCCGGCCGAAGCTCGGACAGAAACGTGCGCGTTTTCATCCGTTTCGCAGTTCCAATGCAAGCCTGCACGCCAAGGCGTTGGTAATCGACCAAAAAACCGTGTTCATCGGATCGCAGAACATGGATGCGCGTTCGGCGCGCACCAACAGCGAGCTCGGGCTGGCGATGCGGAGCGCCGACATCGCGCGTCAGGTCACTAGCCTGCTCGATGACATCAGCGCGGACGGGAGCTACAGGCTGCAGTTGCTGGACCACACCGATAAGATCGAATGGTCGAGCGGCGAGCCCGGGGCCGAGAAGATCTGGTCTACCGACCCTGAAACCACTCGTCTGCAGCGCTTTTTTCTGAAGGTCCTCGCCCCCTTCGCGCCGGAGGAACTGTTATGACCGGGGAGGAACGTTTGCAATTCAGGAGATGCGCAGCGTGCCCAGGTAGTCCTTGACCTTTGCGCGAAATCCTTCGCTGCTGGTAACCGTGGCCCCACCGGCCAACACCAGGATGAAATCACCGCGCAGCGTGCGATTCACTTCTTTGACATAATTCATATTGACGAGACATGAGCGGCTGATGCGGAGCATGGGTTGCGAGCGCAGCGCCAGCTCTGCCTGATGCAGCGTGCTGCGGGCGTGAAAACTGTCCTTGCCCACTCGAATCACGACATAGTTGCGGTCCGCCTCGATCAGTTCTACCTGAGCGGCTTCGAGCACGTGCAAACGCCCGGCGAATTCCGCGAGCAGTCGCGGCCGCTCATCGCCGGCGGGGCGGGCACTGCGCTCGAGTTGCGCCAGCAGACCGGCCAGCAACGCTTGCCGCTCACCCACGCCCGAGGCAGCATGGCGCGGCCGCACGCGTTCGAGCGTCCGTCGAAAGCGGTCTTGGTCGAACGGCTTCAAAAGGTAGTCCACCGCACTGACCTCGAACGCTTCCACAGCGTAGGTATCGTAGGCGGTTACAAACACCAGCGAAGGAAGCTGCGATGGCTCCAGCGAGCGCGCGATTTCAATGCCATTCACAGGATCCATTTGGATGTCGAGAAACAGAAGCTGCGGCGGCCGCAGTCGAATCGCCGCGAGCGCCGTCGCGCCGTCGCCGAATTCGCCAATTACGTGCAAATCGCCTTCCGCGTCACAGAATTCGCGCAAGGTGCGGCGCCCCGCCAGCTCATCGTCGACGATGATCACATTCATCAGGCGCCGACCAATGCTTCCGCCCGCCGCGTCTCGCGCACCGGCGACAGGTGAATCGCCGGCATGGCAATCTCGCTGCACCACTGCCCGTCCGCACCCGCCGCGATGAGCCCCGCGCGCCCCTCGAACTGAACGGCGAGACGTTCGCGGACGTTTTTGAGGCCAATGCCTTCCTCGCCCGCCAGCTTGACCGGCGCAATTGTATTGAACACCGACAAGGTAAGTACGTCATGCTCCATGCTCACGGCGATGCGAATGGCCACCGCGCCTTGGTGACTTGCCAATCCGTGAACCACCGCATTCTCGACCAGGGGCTGGAGAATCAGGCTCGGCACCCACACGGAAGGCACCTCTGCCGCCCCCGGCAAAACCACGCTCAAGCGATCGGCGAAGCGCCGCTGCTGCAATTCCAGGTACAACCGGACGAACTGCAATTCATCGCTTAACTTCGAAAAGTCGCGTTCGCCGGCATTCAGCAGCCGGCGCAGCAAATCGGCCAACTGCACAACCATGGACTGTGCTCCTTTGGGGTCCCATTCGATATGCCCCCTAATCGTGTGCAGCAAATTGAAAAGAGTATGCGGCGACAGCTGCATGCGTAGGGCGGCCAAGCGAGCCGCGCTCCACTCGCGCTCGAGAGCCGCGAGCCGCAATTCGGAATTCCGAAATCGGGTGTACAGCGCCAGGCCGGTGATCAGCGCCAAGCCGAATCCATAGGTTGGCAGGAAGCTTACGAAGCTCGCCAGCCACAGCGAGAGAAAGGAAGGGTCGGCCCAGGGATTGGTGGTGTTCGACATATGCGACATGTTTTCGTGCATTTCGGGCGAACCCAGTGCCATCTCCGAGACGATCATGGCCGGATATGCCAGCGCCGCGAAGAGGGCGCCCAGAATCAATTGCAGCGGCAGCGCGAGCAGCAGGGGGCGCCACTGGATTCGCAGCGACGCCCAGAAAGACACCAGCAACGCCGGCAGCAGCAGCACGTGCTGCAACAGACGCGCATCCCAGGCCGCAAACAGCGGTACGTTCGTCACGCGCGCCATTCCCGTGCGCATACTGTATGCGTATAAGATGTTCGAGATCGCCACGTATACCCAGAAAAAAAAGGCGATGAGCAGAAACTGCCGCAGGCTCAAGCCCCCGGCAAAGGGCCGGGCAGAGGTTTTTGTCATGCCGTTTCCGATCATGTCGGTAAGCCTAGCGCAAGTGAGGCGCTATCGCGGCCCTCGCGCCTTAGGTCCGGGACGAACCCGTAGTTGAGCGGGACGACCTCGACGGCCAGCCGCAGACGACGATGGCTCTCTTCGCGTCTCATATGCGCGTCATCCAACCCGTCACCAAGGAGATGTGTCATGAGAACTTCGAATCCGGCCCGCGCTGCAGGGCCTCGCGCTAAATCCGCGCTACTGATACTGGGTAGTCTTGCGGGAGTTATGGCCGCAGGCGCCGCCAGTGCCGCCAGCCCGGACAGCGGTGCACCCAGCGTGGTCGTCAAATACAGCCGGGCGAGCCTCGCGGACGAGGGCGGGGTGAAGGCCTTGTATCGTCGAATCGCGGCCGCTGCGAAGCAAGTATGCCCCGATGCCTCATATGGCGATCTATCCGCGAAAGTGCATGTCGATCAATGCCGATCGCAAGCAATCGCCGGCGCAATCCGCCAGATTGACAATTCCCTGCTTTTGGCTTTGCACGCAGGTCGCTCGAAAAACGGCTGATGGGAGCCGAAATTATGCGGTCAGCCGGGGGACTTTAGCGTTGGCTGCAATGCAGCACCGCAAGAACGCAAGCCTGCGTCTGACCGCCGCGGGGCCGCCATCCATGACGCAAATGACGGTATTCGCCCCTGCTAGTTTCCCTTCAACCGGTGGCATTGGATTGGACTCGCTTTTCCGCCTCGTAGCGCTTGATGCCGTCGAGGATCTCCGCGTGAGCGACGTCCACGCCGGCCCAGCCGATGATCTGGACCCATTTTCCCGCTTCGAGATCCTTGTAATGCTCAAAGAAATGTTGAATCTGCTTGAGGCGGATGTCCGGCACATCGGCAATCGATTTCCAATGCTCGAACAAAGGGCAAATTTCATCCACGGGTACGGCCAACACTTTGGCATCGCCGCCTGATTCATCATCCATGCGCAGCACGCCGACGGCGCGGCAGCGCACCACCACGCCTGGCGGCAGCGGAAACGGAGTGTGAACCAACACGTCTACCGGATCGTCATCGTCCGCGATGGTGTGGGGCACGTAGCCGTAATTAGCGGGATAGTGCATCGCGGTCATCATGAAGCGATCCACGAACAGTGCGCCGGATTGCTTGTCGACCTCGAATTTGATGGGATCCGAAGCCATGGGAATCTCGACGATTACGTTGAATTCGTGCGGCACATGTCTGCCGGCAGGCACATCACTGAGGCTCATCTTTTAGCGTCCGTAGGCTTGGCGGCGTGTTGCAAGGCGGGGTCAGTCGATTGCAATAGCGCGGGGCTCATTACCCGCGCCGAACGGTAGATGGGCGACTTGCATCAGCGCGCCGCTGGCGGCATCGACGGCATAAACCGAAATATCACTGGAGTTGTCGTTGGCGACATAGGCGAACAGCCCGGAGGGATCGAGGACGATGCTGATCGGCAGTGCGCCCGTCGTTGTCGATGATCCCGATAGAGCCAATGCGCCGCTGCCCGGCGTGATTGAGTATGTTGCCACGTGATTTTTGGCGGTGACGTTAGCTGCGTAGAGGTAGCGGCTCAGGGCGTCGACCGCCAGTGATTCTGGGCTGCTTACGGTCGACACCGCCGGACCGGGTACCAGCGACAAGCCGCCTGTCGATGCATTGATCGAGTATGCGGAAATCGTTGCGGCGGTCGCATTTGCGACGTAAGCGAAAGTCCCTGCGGCATCGATGGCAATCGAGACGGGCCCAGCACCGGCGGCGAAAGGTGCGCCGGACACCCTTTTCAAGGTCCCAGTCGCCGGATCGATCGCAAATACGTCGACCTCGCCGGCGCCAAAGTTCGTGACGTATAAAAAGCTGCCGGTCGGGTCGATTTTCAGCGAGCTGGGCTCCGCACCTGTCGCGACCGGCGAGCCGAACTCGGCGAGCAGTCCGGTGGTGCCGTTGATCGTGTAGGCCGAAATGTTGTTCGAGGCGAAATTCGCCACGTAGAGATAGCTACCCTTCGGGTCGATGGCAACCGCATCGGGACCGCTGCCGGTGAAACTCAGCCCGGCCGACTTGAGCGCCCCCGTGGCCCCGTCGATAGCATAGACCGCGACATCGTTCGAGCCATTGCTCACGACATACAGAAATTTTCCGTTCGGATCCACGACAAGCGACACCGGCGCGGTGCCGGAGGCCGGAAACGGCGAGCCTGGGATGGGAGTGAGGAAACCGTTTGCCGAGTTTATGGAAAACGCTGACACATTGTTGGAAAGCTGATTGGCAACATAAGCGAATCGCCCGGCCCGGGTACACGAGACGACGATGTTGGTGATGTCGGCTTTATGAATGGTGCCGGAAGCGTTGTGGACTGTGCAATTTTGCGACGGATTGGACGGCTGTGTTTTGACAGTGACCGAATAGGTTTCGCCGTTCCTGATCCGCTTGCTGAATACGAACGAGCCATTCGATGAGACGTTCAAGTCATCGCTCAGATTGTTCTCGAGCACCATGCCCTGACCCATGATGCCGGTCAGGGTTCCGCCGACGGAGTATTTAGCACCGATTTTGCAGCCCACGATCGCGAACGCGGTCGCGGCAAGGATTATCCATGCGCGGGTCTTCATGTGAGAGGCATTGTATGCTCAGGGTATCCCGTTGAACAAATGCGGAGGTAGCTTGACTGCAAGTGTGAACCAAATGGCATGAGCTTGCTCAAAATGAAGGAAGGACGACCATGCTGCAGCCAGGACGATTGATCAAAAGTGCCAAGAACCATAGGTACGCAATTTTATTGCTGAGCACAGCATTGATTCCATGCATCGCGGCGGCGGCGCTGGGCGAGCTCGAACCGTCGGTGAAAAACGACATGAGTGCACTTCGCGGCTCGATCAAGGCGGCGGATCGCGGGAACTATCGGCTGCACGAAATTCGGTTGCCGTCGGGAACGATGGTTCGCGAGTTCAGCGGACCGGACGGCAGGGTGTTTGCCGTTTCATGGACCGGCCCCGCCATCCCGAACCTGCGTCAGACGTTGGGGCGCTATTTCGACACCTACGTGGCAGGTTCGAAAGCCAACCGTTCGGGACATCGTCGGCTGCAAATCAATCAAGACGGCCTGGTGTTGCATGCGGCGGGCCATATGCGCGCCTTCTCCGGCCTGGCCTACCTGCCGTCTGCGGTGCCGAGCGGCGTAAACGTGGAGGCCCTGCGCTGATGGCTCGAAACCCTCTTTCCGCGCGCGTGTGGCGCTGCGGTTTGGGTGCGGCACTGTGTTTGTCCGGTCTTTCCTGCGGAGGCGGAGGAGGCGGCAGCGGGACATCCGCCGGGTCTTCCGCGAGCTCGACCGCGGCCGCCACCAATGTTGCCAGCGTCATGGTCGATGCCGGTCCGACTAGCGCGAGCCGCGACGTCAATACCCTGTTCACGACGGTGACGCTGTGCGTGCCCGGCAGCACCACCAATTGCCAGACCATCGACCATATCGAAGTGGATACGGGGTCCTATGGGCTGCGCATATTGGCTCCCGTGCTTACCCTCACGCTGCCGGTGAAAAAGACGGCGAACGGCGATTCGCTGCTCGAGTGCACTCAATTCGTGGACGGCTATAGCTGGGGCCCGGTCGTTTCGGCGGACGTGCAACTATCCGGCGAAGCAGCGAGTTCCGCGCCGGTACAAGTGATCGGCGATCCGAATTTTGCGACTATTCCCGCGGCCTGTTCCGGTACGGGGCCGGCAGAGGACACCGTCGCGGCGTTTGGTGCAAACGGCATTCTAGGAATTGGTGTGTTCGCACAGGACTGCGGAACGGGTTGCGTGAACACGGTGGACAATGGCAACTACTATGCGTGCGCCGGATCGCAATGCCAAGCCTCGACGGCGCCGCTCGCGAGCCAGGTGGTGAACCCGGTCACGTTGTTCGCCAAGGATAACAACGGAGTGATCATCGAGCTGCCCAGCGTTGCTGCGCAGGGAGCTGGGGTGGTAGCGGGTTCCATGATCTTCGGAATCGATACCCAATCGAACAATAAATCCGGCAGCCAATCGGTGCTCACGCTTGACCCCAACACAGGATATTTAACGACGGTTTTCAACGGCCAAAGCTTGCCGCAGAGCTTTCTTGATACGGGCTCGAACGGCATTTATTTTCACGATGCGGGAATCGTCCAATGCAAGGACGTCAAGTTCTATTGTCCGGCGAGCACGCTCACATTGACGGCGATGCTGGAAGGGCAGAATGCGGTGTCCGCTACGATAGGTTTCAGCGTCGCCGATGCGGACACGCTTTTTGCGAATGCTCCGGGCTTCGTGGCGTTTCCGACCCTCGCGGGCCCTTATCCAGGCACCACGGTCAGTTTTGATTGGGGACTGCCGTTTTATTTCGGCCGCACAGTCTACACCGCAGTCGAAAATGCGACGACGTCCGTCGGCACGGGGCCCTACGTAGCCTTCTGATCCATCTACCCCGCTGGGAAGGCGCAGGATAGACTGTGGTGCAATGACTATCACGCCGTCTTCCACGGCGACCTCCGGGGCGGCGAGCACGGCGGCGCTGCAACTCGATTATTTCTCTTCCGATGAAATTGCCGCTAGGTCGGCTTCCTGGTGGCAAAACGTCTTGGGGGTGGTGGGCTTTGAAAAGCCGCCGGCCATCGAGGGGTCCCGAGTGCCAATTACCGCCAGCATGACTCCGCCGCTGGGAGCTCGCGGCGCGCTTTGCGAGGTGTGGCGAGTCGCCGGAACGGGAGTCGAATTGTCAAATGGCACCGTTGTCGAGCGTGGCCATGTGCGTTATAGGTTCTGCGACGAGCTTCTGTTCGGTTCCATTACGATCGACGAGCGCGCTGCGGAGACAAGTGCTGCGCGTTGCAGGGCAGAGGGCATCGGCCTCGAAGCCGGCGCGCTTTTGCGGGCGACCGAGACCGCCTATCAGGAGATTTTCGGGGTGCTCCGTGCGACTCAACACCGACATCTGATCCGTATTTGGAACTATTTGCCGGAAATCAATCGTGAAGCCGACGGCGACGAGCGTTACCGGGTCTTCAATTCCGCGCGTCAACTCGCCTTCCGGAAGTCGGGTCAGGCGACGGTGGGTACCGTACCCGCCGCCAGCGCCCTAGGCTCGCCGTCGGGCAGCCCGATTTCCATATATTTTTTGGCTGCCCGACAAGCTCCGAAAATGATCGAAAACCCACGTCAGACGAGCGCCTACCATTACCCGCCGAAGTTTGGGCGGCATAGTCCGATATTCTCGCGAGCATGCGTCATGCAGGGGTCCGTCGGCACAAACCTGTTCGTCTCCGGCACAGCCAGCATCGTCGGCCATGAAACCATTCATCGGGGCGATGTCCGCGCGCAAACTCGGGAGACCGTCGCGAACATCAGCGCGCTCTTGGACCAGGTAAATCGTGCGGTGGGTTCGGTCCGCTACGAACTCGATGGGCTCAAGTTCAAGGTCTACGTGCGCCAGCCATCGGATCTTGATGCTATCGAAAGGACACTGTCGGACTCGCTGCGGCCTTCGACCCCGATTGTGTACTTGCAGGCGGATGTGTGCCGCGAGGATTTGCTCGTGGAAATCGAAGCCACAGGCGAATCGGGGAGCCCGGCCGGCGCCATGTGAGCGCCGACGAGCCGCGTGCCGCCGCACGGCCGCGCATGTTAGTCTTGGATCGATCATTAATAATTCGTGGGGGAAGATTCATGCGAGCATGGGTGTCGAGCGCCTGTGGAGCTGCCGCATTGGCCGTGTCCGTGTGCGCACAAGCGGAGCCGTCGCCGCCCGCGTCGCTGACCGACGCGTTGGCCGTGATTCAGTCGCATCGCTTCGTCGACTTGACGCATGCGTTTGCTCCGGGCATTCCGCATTGGAAGGGGGCTCCGAATGAAAGCGTCAAAACGTTGTACACGGTCGAGAAAGACGGCTTTCGAATCAATGAATATTGTCATATCGGCCAATGGGGAACCCACGTCGATCCGCCGGCGCATTTCCATACCGGACTGCATACCGTCGATCAAATAGACCCCAAGGAAATGCTGATGCCGCTGGTTGTCATCGATGTTCACGAGCAATCGGCCAAGAATCCGGACTACGTATTGTCGTTGACAGACATCCAGTCCTGGGAGCATCGCCACGGGCGCATTCCGCGCGGCGCGTTCGTTGCGATGCGCACCGATTGGTCGAAGCGCTGGCCCGACGACAAGGCGCTCGCCAATAAAGATGCTGCCGGGGTGTTTCATTATCCCGGCTGGAGCATGCCTGTATTGAAGCTACTCTATGAGGAGCGCGGAATCACCGCGTCGGGCCACGAAACCACGGACACGGATCCTGGTATCGCGACGACCAAGGACGATTACTCGCTGGAGTCGTATGTGTTGGGGACCAACCATTACCAGATAGAAATGCTCGCCAATCTCGACCAAGTCCCGGAGACGGGAGGATTGGTGTGGATAACGTTTCCGAAGGTCGAAAACGGCTCCGGTTTCCCGGCGCGCGTGATCGCGGTAGTCCCATGAGCGCGCCCGGTGCTTCCGCAGCCCAGGTGCCGATCGAATATCAAGACGCCTCCCCCGAAGTGCGGGCCGTGTATGACGAAATCATGTCGATCCGCAAGTCTGACTGGGTCAACAACTACTGGAAAGTGCTCGCCAATCATCCGCCCACGTTGCGGCGCATGTGGGCGAATACCAAGGAAGTCATGGGTCCCGGCGCCTTGGATCCGCTCACCAAGGAACTCATTTATATCGCCGTCAGCGTGACCAACGGCTGCGGGTACTGCATTGCCTCACACGGCGCCGCGGCCCGAAAGAAAGGCTTGACCGCCGAACAGTATGCAGAGCTCGTGGCAATCATCGGGCTCGCGAACGAGACCAACCGCCATGCGGCCGCGTTCGACTTGCAAATCGATGACCAATTCCGCTAATTCGAGGATTTAGCAAATGAATACCGCACCAGCAACCAATCAATTCGAGGCGACCACGGCCAAGCATTATCGGTGGGAGGAACTACCCCTCGAAACGATGAAAGGAACGATAACGCGGCGGCTGATCACCAGCAGTCGCATGATGATTGCCCACGTATACTTGAAAAAAGGCGACGACGTGCCTCGCCACGCCCACGAAAACGAGCAGATCACTTACATCCTCGACGGCGCACTGCAATTTCTGCTGGGCGCGAACGGCGAGCGTGAGCTCATCGTGCGCGCCGGCGAGGTGCTGGTGATACCTTCGAACTTGCCGCACAGCGCATTGGCGCTCGAAGACACGCTCGATGTCGACGTATTCAATCCGCCGCGGCAGGACTGGCTTGCGGGCACCGATGCGTACCTGCGCCGCTGAGATGCCGCGATACGATGTGGCGCCGGGCGTGAGCGCGGCGCTGCGAGACTTCAAGCTGCCCGAAAAGCTTGGCTTCGGGCTCGTGGCCGCGCCCGTCATGTTCTCTGCTGAGTGGGCGAACGACGCCTGGAGCCGCGGCCAGCTCATGCCTTACGGGCCGATCGAAATTCTGCCGGGCGCCCGGGCGCTGCAGTACGCCGAACTCGTGTTCGAAGGGTTAAAGGCATACCAAGTCGGCGATGCGGCCCAGAGGGGCGGCCCGAACCTGTTTCGCCCGCGCGAAAACTGGCAGCGACTTGAGCGATCGGCGAAGCGGCTCTCCATGCCCGCGGTTCCGGAGGCGCTGTTTTTCGATGCCATCGAGGCCGTGGTGGGAAGCTGTCATCGCATCATTCCGCGCGAATCGGGCCGCGCGCTGTACCTGCGTCCGTTCGTTTTCGGCACCGAGGCCGGCTATTTGCTGCGCAACTCCACAACCTTCCGCTTCATGGTGATCGCCAATCCCGTGGAAATTTATTCGTCGGGACCGATGCGTGTCGCGATCGAGCGCGATGATGTGCGAGCCGCAGTCGGCGGCGTCGGGGAGGCCAAGGCATCTGCGAACTATGCGGCGTCACTGCGGGCGTCGAACGCCGCGGTGGCGCGCGGCCTCACCGTGGCTCTGTGGCTGGACGCCCGTGAACAGCGCTTCATTCAGGAGCTCTCCGGCATGAATCTGTTTGCGGTCATCGGCGGGGAGTTGCATACGCCTGCGCTCGACGGCGCGATCCTAGCCGGCATCACGCGCGACTCGGTGATAAGGCTCGGCCGGCATCTCGGCTTCAAGGTTCACGAGCGCAACATGGTCCTCGATGAACTGCTTGCGCAGCTCGTGAGCGGTGAATGCACTGAAGTGTTTGCCTGCGGCACGGCCGCCATCTTGAGTCCCATCGGCTTGCTCAGCGATCGCGACCGTAAGGACTACGTGCCAAAACGCGTGGATGAAGTTGCGGCGCGATTGCGCGAGGCGCTGCTGGCGATACAAGAGCGGCGCGCGCCTGATCCTTTCGGGTGGACGCGAGACGTGGCACCGCTCGGGCTTTGATCTACGGCCGCCGTACGATCTTGCCGT
>JBBROC010000054.1:0-18265 GCA_038229815.1 Steroidobacterales bacterium
CACGGTCATCAGCGGCTCATCCCCCCGCATCACGAATCCCGCGGACAACGTGTTATACGGCCGCTTGTGAGGTGCGATGACGTTCGGACTTTTCGGATCGAGGGAGAACAAGGCGCCGCGGTTATGCAGCACGAAGCCGTAGCCCGGCACGGTGATTCCGGAACCGAAATGAGCGTAATTGCTGTTGACCCACGACACCATATTCCCCTCGCTGTCGGCCGAGGAAAGAACAATGGTGTCGCCCGGCTGAGCGAAATTCGCCTCGGGGCCCGGCGTCGAGGCGCGCCGCGGATCGACCTTGCCGCACAGTGAATCCGCATACGACTCGGACAGTAATTTGGCCAGCGGCACCGGCACGAAATCAGGGTCCGCGTTATAGCGATAAAGATCGGCGTACGCGAGCTTCTTCGCCTCCACCAACAAGTGCCAGTACAGCGGATTCTTGGGTCCGAGCGAGGCCAGCGTCGCGCCCTCCGCCCATTTCGGCACGCACGCCTGCAAGATATTGAGGATTTCGTTGGCCGCCCACGCCTGCGCCGGCGGCGGCAATTCGAGAATATCGAAGCCGTGGTATCGAGTGCGTGCAGGTTCCACCCATTCGCCCTGGTAATCGGCCAGATCCTTGAGGGTCATGGTCCCGCCGAGAGCCCGCGACTTGGCGACGATGGCCTCGGCGATTGCGCCTTTATAAAAAGCATCAGCGCCTTGGGCCTGGAGCAAGCGGAACGTCCGCGCAAGTGCCGCATTCTTGAAAATCATTCCGGCCGCCGGCGGAGCGCCGTTCACGTACCAAGTCTTGATCGAGTCAGGATCCGGTTCAGTGCAGCATTTCCGTAAGGGGAGCGCGTTGGGCATCCGCCAGTCGCTCGCGATTCGTTCGGATACCGGATAGCCGTTCTCAGCGTACTGAACTGCCGGCTCAAGGACCTCCTGGAATGTGAGGCGGCCGAAGCGTTTGAGCACCGCCTCCCAGCCCCACACCGCCCCCGGCACAGTCACCGGCAAAATCCCTTCCGGCGGCATTCCCGAGGTCGGTCCCCAATTCTTCGGGTCCCACTGATAGCCGAGCTTGTTGAAGCGCGCGAGCGTTGCGCCCGATGGCGCCATGCCGCTCGCGTTCAACACATGGATTTTCTTTTCCTTGGCAACGTAGATGACGGCAAAGAGATCGCCGCCCACCCCCACCATCATGGGTTCGGTGATGTTGAGAACCGCGGCGGTGGCCACCGCGGCATCGATCGCATTGCCGCCACGCATGAGAATTTGCAATCCCGCTTGCGCAGCCAGCGGTTGACTGGTCGCAACCATCCCGTGTTGCGCCATGACCTCCGAGCGGCTTTGCGCGGGCCAACCCTCCGCACGCGCACCGCGAACGGCGCCGCAAAAGGCAGGAGGCTGCGCCGATCCGCACAAGGCGCCGCTGATCGGCGACTGAGCGACGGCGTATCCGGCAGCCAGAATTCCCGCCACCGCGCCGACGGTATTGAATTTCATCATGGTGAATTTTGTGCTCACGCCCGCAAATCTTCCAGCACAGTGCCAAGCTTCAATACGTCATCCTCGTGCGGTTGATCGCGCAGCGTTTCCTTGAGTGCGTCGGCATACCATTCGCGCAGGGCGCGCGTGGCCAATATGCGGCTCGCATACGCCGCGGACTGGACGTCGAGTGTCAAGCCATAGGTCTGGATTCTAAAAGCCATCGGCGCGTAGAAAGCGTCGGCCGCGGTGAAAGCGCCGCCCGCGAGGAAGGGCCCGCCGAAGCGGCGCAGGCCTTCGTTCCACAGTTCACTGAGCCGCGCTACATCACGCTCGAGCGCCGCGGGAATATCATGCAGGCGGATGCGCTGGCCGCAGCTCATCGAACAGCGGCTTCGCAGCTCGCCGAATCCCGAGTGCATCTCCGCCGTCGCGCTGCGGGCCCACGCGCGCGCCCGCGCGTCCGCCGGCCAGACGCCATCGTGCCGCTCAGCCAAGTACTCCGTGATGGCCAGCGAATCCCAGACGACGATGTCGCTGTCGACCAGGCAAGGGACTTTGCCGCTCGGAGAAATCTTGCGGAAACTTCGCCAGCTCATTTCCTCGCCGAAGGGAACCAGATGCTCCCGAAAGGCGATTCCCAGCTCGCGCATCAGCACCCACGGCCGCACCGACCAAGACGAATAGTTCTTGTTGGCAATGTATAAATCGTACATCGTTCCGCCTCCATCCCGCGTCGCCGCCGCCGCTTTAAGATACCCCTCTCCGCCGGTCATGCGCCATCATCGGCAAGGTTGAGCGCGTTCTCGTCGCCCACGCCCGCAAGGCGCGATCGGCGTGCACTGACGGCATTTAACCGACAATTATGTGATTGGATTCACAGTCGCCGCTTGGCGACACGGCACCGTCGAGGGACTCAATGAGGCGAATGCCGTGTAATTGCTTCATGGCCTTACATCAAACTCGAATATCCGGGAAATCAGCCCTGAGAGCTGGTCCACCGCAGGCAATTCTGTTCGCTCTGATCGCGGCCGTCGCGGCCGCTCAGGCGCATTCAAGCACATCTGCGGCGCATGACGATGGTCGCTTCATCGTCGAATCCGTAACCACCGGAGCCGCGCGTCGAAGCGTTGAACAAGTCGGCGCGACTGTTCAGCAAGATGTCGGCATCATCCACGGCGTGGTCGCCCAGCTCAATCCTTGGCAGCAGACTCAACTTGAGAGTGCGGGTCTTCAATTGTTCGCAGATCGTTCACTGAAAACGGACGGAGTCAAAACCTCCGCGATGTTGATGGATGGAACGGCTGTCAAATCCAAGCCCTCGCAATATCAAACCAATTATCCAATGCTGGTTGGTGCCGACTTGCTGCACAGCGCTGGGATAACCGGTCACGGGGTCACCATCGCAGTACTTGACACCGGCTTGTGGACTGGCGGGAGCGACAATTTTACGGCTCGTACCCTCGCGAGCATCGACGTCGTCAACGGCGGCAAGGGCCCGGTTACCGGCGATCCGTTCGGCCACGGCACGCACATCACGTCGATCGCAGCCGGAGGCGCGATCAACAAGAATGGTACCTACTTGGCGATAGCGCCCCAGGCGAATCTTGTCATCGTGCGTGCCTTCGACGCTACCGGTGCGGGGCGCTATGCGGATGTCATCGCGGGCCTCGATTGGATCGTCGCAAATAAAAAGAAGTATCACATTAACGTGCTCAATCTCTCGTTCGGAGCGCCGCCGCAGTCGGATTATTGGAACGATCCGATTAACCAGGCGGTCATGGCAGTGTGGGAGGCAGGTATCGTGGTAGTGGCAGCCGCAGGTAACGAGGGTCCGACGCCGATGACCATCGATGTGCCGGGAAACGTGCCCTATGTGATTACGGCGGGTGCACTGACCGATAACTACACGCCCTATATCTCGAGCGACGATCGCCTCGCTTCATTTTCCTCGACCGGACCCACGTATGAAGGCTTCGTTAAGCCCGAAATCGTAGCTCCGGGCGGCCACATTGTCGCTTCGCAGTCCTATCAGAGTTATCTCGCGAATATCGACCCGGGCTCGATGAAAAAGAATGAGACTCTTTTTACCATGTCCGGGACATCGCAAGCGGCCGCGGTCACGACCGGCGTTGTTGCGCTGATGCTCCAAGAAGACCCGACGATGACGCCGGACACAGTCAAATGCCGGCTCATGGCGTCCGCACGCCCCGCCGTCACATCGGCGGGAACCCTCGCCTATAGCGTGTTTCAACAGGGTGCAGGATTGATCAACGCAGTGGCCGCTGTGAATAGTGCCGCCACGGGATGTGCAAATATTGGCCTAAACATCAACGCAGATGTAAGCGGCGTAGCGCATTACGGCGGTCCGGCCAATCAGGACGTAAAGGGAAATTATTACGTCATGGACCTAGGCGGTTCGACCTGGGGGGCCCGGCTTGCGGGGGACGGACTTACGTGGTCGGCGGGATATCCCTGGAACACCGGCTATAACTGGAGCGAGGGCTACGTTTGGTCGCACGGCTATACATGGTCGAAGGGCTACACGTGGACCAAAGGCTATACCTGGACCAAGGGTTACACGTGGAGCAAAGGCTATACCTGGAGTAAGTCCGTGGCTTGGTGGGATACGACTGGACCGAAAAATGCCGTGGCCTCGCCGGCCTCAATCGTCACGTGGGTTCCCAACCAGTAAATGGAAATGTGAATTGCGTTTGCGGGCTGGTGCTTCGAGATAGCGCGATGAGAAAGCCCCAAGAAACGCTTACGCTACGGCCCCTCTGAAGCTATCGCGCACCGGCGCGCTGCAGCGCCGCGGCAATTGACTCCCGGCCTGCAGCCATGGCGACTTGCATAGGCGTAGCGCCGTGCGCATCCGCCGCATTCGGATCCGCTCCGTGCGCAAGCAGCACATCGACCGCCCGATCCTGCCCCTGAAGCGTGGCGAGCATCAATGCCGTCCGGCCGCCTGCATCGCGCACCTCGACGAGGGATTGCTTGTCAACACCGCCTCGTTGGTCGCCGCCGTTTGGCTTTTCGACATGGGGTGGCTTGTCGAGCAGCATTTGCAGCTTTGCAATGTCGCCGGTTTCGGCCGCCCGCCGCAATTCTGCGGCCGGACCGAACAAACCCGCCGGCGCCGCAGGTGGTGCGGCGGATCGCGCGCCTGACATCGCCTGCACGCGGCTCGCCTCCGCGTTGACTCGATCGCCGGCCGTGGCGCTAACCCCGGCCTCGACACTGCTGCGTGCGCCGGCCATGCTCGGTGCCCTGGCCGGCGCATTCTTGGCAGCAAGCTGAGCGGCCGAATTCGTGCTCGGCGCTGCATTGCGGGCGAACGCCTGCGGCTCGGGAACACCCTGCTCCGCCGCCCGCGGAGATTGCGGTTGCTCATTGGCGGGCATTCCCAGTGGCCGCCCTTCGGACTGGTCTGTGGGCGCCGCAGGCATGGCCGCGCTCGGCCGCGCAACACGCGCGTCTGACGTCGCCGCCGTCACGGAGACTTGCGGCTCAAAAAAACGTGGCGTGATCAGCAAACCCGCCAGCGCGGCGGCGGCGAGCGTGCCGAAAATCGCGGGCCGCCGCCAGGATTGACTAGCCGCTCCCCTGCGGCTGATTCCGGCGGCAGCATTCTCGGCACCCCGTTCCGCGGCCAGTTGCGCAGCGTGATTCAGAATCCTGCGGCGCGCCAGATCGCTCGGGCCGCTCGAATCGAGAGCCGATGCACGTCGATAGGCGTCGTCGACCTCGTCAGGTTCTTCGTCGTCTGTCGGCACGTCGTTCATGCATGCTCCTTCAGAAACTCGCGCAGCTTGGCGCGCGCGTAGCGCAGGCGGCTTTTGACCGTCTCGAAGCTGCTGTCGGTGATCGACGCGACTTCCTCGACGCTGAGATCGCCCTCGACTTGCAGCAGGAACGCCTCGCGTTGTTCGCGCGGCAGCTTCTCGAGCGCCCGCATGAGCGCTCCTGCCTGATCTCTTGCCACGGCCGCTCCCAGGGGGCCCGCCCTAGGATCGGCAGTGAGTTGCCCCAACACCGCATCGGCCTCGTAACCTAGTGTTTCCAAGCTCGCATGCCGCCGATTCGTTCGAACCGAGTCGATCATGCGATTGTGCGCGATCGTGAACAGCCAAGTCGTGAATCGCGCGGCGGGTTCATAGCGCGGGGCGTCCCGTGCGACTGCGAACCAAACCTCCTGCATCAGCTCGTCCGCAGTCGCCCGATTGTCCACATTGCGTTCGAGATAGCGCCAGACGCGCATCTCATGACGGCGATAAAGCAGGCCGAAGGCCGCGGCGTCGCCGCGGCCGTAGCGCACCATCAGGGTCTCGTCACTCTCGCCGTCGACCGTCATTCATTGAAGTATGGCAGTTCCTCAAGGCTTTATCCTCGTGGATCCGGCGCGTATTGCGGCTCGGGCGTCGCGGGAAACGGGTTGGCTGTGGGAGCCGCGGGCCGCGGCCGCCGGATGACACCCATCGCGAACAAGTTGTCGAGGCTGTCGTAGCGAATGCGGATGACTTCGTTCGGCTGGCTCTGCATTCTCGCGAAGTCGGTGCGATTCACGTACGAATATTCGCGCTCGCCGTGACCCGTGCCGAGTTTAGGCGCAGGCGCGGGCATTGCCATCGATGTCGTCGGGGCGCGCATCGCAGTCGACCCCTTTGCCATGGCTTCATTGGCGGGCGCCGCGGGCGCCGCCTCTGATAGGCGCGATGATGCCTGATCCTGGTATCGCCCGCTGGTCGGCGGGTAGGCGGGCGGCGCAACCTCAGTCGGCGCGACGGGCTGCGGCTGGCGCTCGCGAAAGATCGCCACGCCGATCACGCCGACATTCGCCGGCCGCCCGGTCCGCTCTGCATAGGAATTGGGAGAATCGGTAAAAGTGAAGGCCGCCACTTGCGCGTCCGATTTCCGCCACCCGGTGATTTGATAGCGATCCCCGGGGCTGAACACATAACCGGTCTGGTCCCAGCCCGCGGTCGCGCCGGAAACCACATTGACGCCGTCCACCGACGTCACCGCCAGCACGCGTTCGCCGAGACGGTTGTGTATCTCGATCGCGTAACGCGCGCCGGGTTTTCCTGCGACCCAATATTCCCCGTGGTAGAAATGCGGGCTAAGCACTTCCCCGCTCTCTCGATCCACAATGGCGACATCGGCAAGCCCGCCCTGCACCTGCGCTTCGCAGGTGGCAGCCAATCCAAAAAGAACAGCAAACGGCAATAGGCGTTTCATATCGGCTCCAGTATTTGAGAAACTCATGGACTGAAGCGACACACCTGGCGAAACGGGGTTAGCAAATTCGCAAAATATGGCCACGCTTGAACATAATGCGGAGAATTTCCGACTTCTGAGCGAGGTGCTGATGGGCTGGGTACCGAACCCATGATCACGCCCGAGCGGATTCTCTCCAACTATCAGATCATCAGGCCGCATATTCGACGGACTCCGGTCGTCGAGGTCGATGGCGCTGATTTCGGCGTCGATGCTTCGCGCATCACACTCAAGCTCGAGTTTTTACAACACGCAGGATCATTCAAGGCCCGCGGCGCCTTCACGAATCTCTTGACCCGACGAGTGCCGGCCGCCGGAGTTGTGGCTGCGTCCGGGGGAAACCATGGAGCCGCGGTGGCGTTCGCGTCCATGAAGTGCAAAGTGCCCGCAAAAATATTTGTACCGGTTGTCGCCTCTTCAGCCAAGATTCAGCAGATCTCCGCCTACGGCGCGGACCTCGTGGTTTCGGGCGAGCGGTATGCCGACGCCCTTGCGGGGAGTGAAACCTGGGCTGTCCAATGCGGAGCAATGCAAATTCATGCGTTCGACCAAGAAGAAACCCTGTTGGGTCAGGGCACCGTTGGCCTGGAACTCGGGGAACAGGCGAGCGACCTCACCACACTCCTTGTGGCGGTTGGCGGGGGCGGCCTGATTGCCGGAATCGCGTCTTGGTATCAGGGACGAATCAAAGTCATTGGAGTCGAGCCCGAACAAGCACCCACTCTCGCCCGGGCTCTCGCCGCCGGCCGACCCGTGGATGCCGAGGCGGGCGGCATCGCCGCTGATTCCCTGGCGCCGCGCCGGGTCGGAGAACTGGTGTTCCCCATCATCCAGCGTCACGTGAGTGCGACCGTCTTGGTGACGGACGAGGCCATTCGGGACGCGCAGCTTCTCCTGTGGAAATCGCTCCGGATCGTCGCCGAGCCCGGGGGCGCTGCGGCCCTCGCCGCGCTGACGTCACGCCGGTATGTGCCCGCCGCGAACGAACGCATCGGCGTTCTGGTTTGCGGCGCCAACACCACGGCCGTTGATTTTGCACGCTAATACAGAGGATCGGACCTTGCTGAATCGCACTTATACGTTCCAGCTGAATTTCGTTCGAATGGCTATCGCGTTGCCGGCGGCCGTTGCGATGCCGTACGGCACGCCGCGCTCTCATTCCGTGAGGTTGAGCAGCGAGCGCATGTGCTCTCGAATCAAATACTTCTGAACCTTGCCGGTGATGGTAAGCGGGAAGCTGTCCACGAATCGCACGTAGCGGGGCACCTTGTAATGCGCGATTTGCCCGCTGCAGAACTCGCGGATCTGTTGCTCGCTGACGCTCATGCCGTCACGCAGCCGGATACACGCGCACACGGCCTCGCCGTACTTTGCGTCCGGGACGCCGACGACGGCGACGTCGAGCACTGTGGGATGGCGATAGAGAAACTCCTCGATTTCCCGCGGGTAGACGTTCTCGCCGCCGCGGATGATCATGTCCTTCACGCGGCCGACGATGCTGCAGTAGCCTTGCTCGTCAATCACTCCCAGGTCCCCGGTGTGCATCCACCCGCCGTCGTCGATCGCATCGCGCGTGCGCTCCGGATCATCCCAGTAGCCACGCATCACACTGTAGCCGCGGGTCAGCAATTCCCCGGCAGTGCCGCGGGGCACCACATGGCCGTCCAGACCGATGACTTTCACCTGCACATACGGATGCACCCGGCCGACAGTGCTCACGCGCAGCTCCAACGGATCGTCGGGCTGACTCTGAAAACTCACGGGGCTAGTCTCCGTCATGCCATAGCAAATCGTGACCTCTGGCATATGCATCTCGGCCACCACCCGCCGCATCACAGCCGTCGGGCACGGCGATCCGGCCATGACGCCCGTGCGCAGCGATGACAGATCGAACTCGGCGAACCGCGGATGTTCCAGTTCCGCGATGAACATGGTGGGCACGCCGAGCAGCACCGTGCACCGCTCACGCGCCACGGTCTCGAGCACCGCCAGCGGGTCGAAGCCCTCGCCGGACAGCACGCTCGCCGCGCCATGGGTCATGGCCGCAAGCACGCCGAGCACCATGCCGAAGCAGTGATACATCGGCACCGGGATGCAGACGCGGTCACCCGAGGTGAGCCGCATGGCCTCACCGACGAAGTATCCATTGTTCACGATGTTGAAGTGCGTCAGCGCCGCCCCCTTCGGCGTGCCCGTGGTGCCGCTCGTGAACTGGATGTTGAACACTTGATCCGCGTCCAACTGCTCCGTGATCGCCACGAGAGCTGCCGGGCCGGTATCGTGTCCCGAGGCCAGAAGATCGTCGAACGAGAGCGTGCCCGCCAAAGGCTCGGTGCCCAATTGGATCAGCAAGCGAAGTTCCGGAAACGCCGCGCACACCAGCCGGCCGGCGGCGGCCGTCGCGAGTTCGGGGATGGCCGACTGCAGCATGGCAGCGTAGTCGCTGGTCTTGAAGCGCGGCGCGAACACCACCGCTCGGCAGCCGACCAGCCGCAGCGCAAACTCGAGTTCGGAGCTACGGTAGGCAGGATTGATGTTCACCAGCACGAGGCCGGCACGCGCGGCGCCGAACATGGTCAGCAGCCACTCGGCGCAGTTCGGCGCCCAGATGCCGATGCGCTCGCCCGGATTGAGCCCGCAGGCGATCATCCCGCGCGCAACCCGCTCCACCTCGCGGTCAAATTCGGCGAACGTGAAGCGCCGCGACGATTGGGGCACCGCCAGCGCGAGCCGGTCCGGCACCTCGTTGGCAGCGGCTTTCAATACGCCGTCAACCGTGCGGTAGAGCAGCGGCCGATCGCTGGTGCCCGACACGAAGCTCAAAGGCGATGGTCGAGCGGCAGAACGCATGTGACCTTAGCCGTCCCGGCTAGAAATGGTGGTGCGCATCGACACCAAACATACGCGGTATACCGAAACGGCGATAGTCGAAGCCGGCGTGCGGCGCCGAATCACGCCGCAGCCGCCTCCCGCCGCCGCTGCCGGGCCTCGGCTTCACGCCGCTCGTCCTCTATCTGACCGAGCACGGCATTCACGTCCGGCGCGGTTGGCTCGTGCGCGAAGCGTCCCGTAAGCAAGGAATTGGGGGTCAACTCGCCCGCTTCATAGAGCTTCCAAATCTCGTGGGCGAACTCGGTCTGGAGCAACTCGGGCAGGACTCGACCAAAGGTCGCCCGCATGTTGTTCACATCGCGCTCAAGCATCGCGAAAGCGTTGTTATTGCCGGCGGCGTTCACCGCCTGCGGCAGATCGATGATGACGGGCCCGTTGACATCCAGCAGCACGTTAAACCCAGACAGGTCTCCATGAATCAGGCCGGCACAAAGCATTCGGACGATCTGCGCGATCATGAACGCATGCCATTCGTGCGCTTGCTCTGCGGCGATTTCGACATCATTGAGCCGCGGCGCGGGATCCCCATGCTGGTCCCGCACCAGCTCCATCAGCAGCACGCCTTCGTGAACCAGGTGTGGAGCGGGGACGCGCACGCCCGCTCCGACCAAACGGTACAAGGCATCCACCTCGGCGTTCTTCCATTCGGCTTCCTGGACCTTGCGGCCGTGACGGCCGCGTTTCCCCATCGCGCGCGTATCACGGCTACTGCGGGTTTTGCGGCCTTCCCGATATTGGGCCAGCTTGTGAAAGCCACGCCGGTCGGCTTCCTTGTAGACCTTCGCGCAGAGTGGCTGCCCGCGGCAGATCACGATGTAGACGGATGCTTCCTTGCCGCTCTTGAGGCTGCGCACAACGGCGTCGACCATGCCGTCATCCACGAGGGGCTGCAGGCCTTTGGGAATTTTCATTCGCTCTATAACTCACTGAGGGACGCCGGCGTCGAGCACGCGTTTAGCCGCTGCTTTGAGACCTGGCGAGTGCGGGCGACTTTACGCTATCGCCGTGATCGAAAACGTTCGAAGTTTCACACAGCCCGTTGGACCCCCCATATCATCGAGCGGAATTTCACGCTTCATCGCGTCTCCATCAGCGCGCGGATTCGGGCGGGTGTTAGGAAAATTTTCAGTGAAGCATTCACCTTTGGGCTCCACCGGCCTGTCGGTCTCTGCTCTCGGGCTCCGCTGCCCTAGAGACTGCGAAGCCGAAGGATGCCGCCGCCGCTTCGCGTTACCCCGCGCGGCGATGGCCGGCCTGGATAGCGAGAAATAGCCTTAAGTTGCCGGGCACGCGCCCCCGAACGCGATGGGCGACTCCGTCCGGGCTGCGTCCGGCGGCGGGAACGCTTGGCGGAACGTAAAGGCGTCCGCCGTCGGGCCTCTGGCGCGCAAGACGTCGAGCTTTGCGATCGCTTCGGCAATGCTCGGCCGATGGCCCACGGGTACCCACCACAACACGAAAAAAGCTTCCCGCATGCGCTCAAACCACTCCCTTCGCCGGCGCATGATCTGCACGTGAGCGGACCCGTAGACATACGTATTCAGCGATTCCACGTCGCGCCAAACGGACATGTTGAGGAGCAAATTCTCGTCCTCGAAGGGGCGAATGGCGGTGGCGTTGCCCTCTTCGGTCTGCAGGCGCCAGACAAAGCCCGGGGAATGGTCAGCCAGAGCGTTGATGCGCTCCAAGTTCGCAGCGAAATCCGCCATCACGGGCGAGTCCATCGGCCCCCTGATGATCCCCACGTTCAATTGCGCGAGTTCATAGGATGACATGTCGGTTCTCCTCAATACTGGATACCGCAAGGATACCCCACCGAGGATCCCGAACCCCAAGCGCCGTGTACCACGGGGTCGTGTCAACACGGTCGTATCCAACACGGTCGCGTGCGACGACGGGTGCGCTGCTAAGATCACCGGGGCACAATGAACGCCCCATGGTCCCCCAGGGACCTCTGCCGAGGTTAACGAGTGTCAACTGAACCTGAAATCCGCGCAGCGATCGCTCCGGTCGTCCCGCCGACCGACCTGCATGTCCGGGTAACGGCCGGCGAAACGCGCGAACTTACCCGCGGTATCGGCACCCGCCAGCTCAGCATGATCGCGATCGGCGGTGCGATCGGCACCGGGCTCTTTTTCGCCAGCGGCGGAGCCATCGCCCAAGCGGGTCCGGGCGGTGCGCTGCTGGCGTATGCGACCATGGGAGTCGCGGTTTACTGCATGATGCAGTCGCTCGGCGAAATGGCCACGCAGCTGCCAATCCCCGGTTCGTTCGAGGCGTACGCGGAACGCTTCGTCGACCCCTCGCTCGGTTTCGCCGTCGGTTGGAATTACTGGTTCAGCTGGGCTATCACACTGGCGGCGGAGCTCGTTGCAGGCGCCCTCATCGTGCAGTTCTGGTTCCCGCATTCGAATTCGACGCTCTGGGCAATGGGCTTCTTTTCAGTGCTGCTGGCGTTGAATCTCTTGTCGGTCAAGGCTTATGCCGAGGCAGAATACTGGTTCGCCGGTATCAAGGTCGTAACTGTCATCATCTTTCTGGCGGTGGGCGCCTTGATGATCATTGGCATGATAGGCGATCGGCATATCGGCTTTCAGAACTGGGCCCTCAACGACCCAAAGACAGGGTCGCACGCCCCTTTCGTCGGAGGGATGACCGCGGTATTGACGGTGTTTCTGGTCGCGGGCTTTTCTTTTCAGGGCACGGAGGGCGTGGGACTCGCCGCCGCGGAAGCAGCCAACCCCAGCAAGAACGTGCCCAAGGCGATTCGAACGGTGTTCTGGCGCATCTTGCTATTTTATATCGGCTCCATCTTCGTCGTGGGCACCTTGATCCCTTACAACGATCCCAACCTGTTGAACGCCGACGAGGCGCACATCGCCTTCTCGCCCTTCACGATGGTGTTCGGACAGCTTCCGAGGTTCGGCTATTACGCCGCCAATCTCATGAACGCCGTGATCTTGTCCTCGGTGCTCTCGTGCGGCAATTCGTCGATGTATGTGGCATCGCGAATGCTGTACGCGATGTCCCACAGCCGCAAGGCGCCGAGGCTATTCGCCAAGCTCAACCGACGCGGCGTCCCCGTGGCAGCACTCTTGGCAACGGGCGCGATCAGTGCACTGGCGTTCTTTTCCACCTTGGTGGGCGAGCACAAGATCTACCAGATTTTTTACAATGCATCGGGCCTCACCGGCTTCATGATCTGGCTGGGCATCGCCGTCTGCCACCTGCGTTTTCGCAAGGCGTGGGTCGCGCAGGGCCGCAGCCTCGATGACTTGAAGTTCAAGTCCAACTTCTACCCCTACGGCCCATGGCTGGCGCTGGTCCTGTTCATCGTGGTGCTTTTCGGCGCCAATATCGGCGTCTTCCAAACGCCGGTATTTTCCTGGTTCGACTTCATCGCGGGCTACCTGATGATTCCGGTGTTCGCCCTTTTATATGTGGGCCACAAGCTCTGGAACAAGACGCATGTGATAGCGCTCAAGGACTGCAACTTCGACATGGATTGAGTGCGAATCCCCATGAAGCAAGATGTCGAAATCCGTACTTTTTTGACCGAACGCGACATCGAGCACGTCAAGGTCGGCGTGTTCGATACCGACGGAATCCTGCGCGGCAAATATCTCAGTCGCGAGAAGTTCCTGTCGGCGCTCGATAGGAATCTCGGATTCTGCGATGTGATCCTCGGCTGGGACTCGAACGATCAACTTTATGACAACACGAAATACACCGGCTGGCACACGGCGTATCCGGATGCGACCGTACGCCTCCTGCCCGGAACCCGCCGCGATATCCCGTTCGAGCCGAAGACCGCGCTTTTTTTGGGCGAGTTCGCGGGTCCGGCGGAATCGGTATGCCCTCGCGGCACGCTGCGGCGCGTGCTCGAGCGCGCCGCGAGCATGGGATATGCAGCCAGCGCGGCGGCCGAATTCGAATTCTTCGTGTTCGACGAAACGCCCGAATCCGTTCGCGAGAAAGGCTACCGGCACTTGAAGACAATGACGCCCGGCGCGTTCGGCTACTCGGTACTGCGAAGCTCCGTGCACTCTGATCTTTACCACGAGCTTCTGGAACTTGGCCAAACCATGCGATTCCCGATCGAGGGCTTGCACACCGAGACGGGACCCGGCGTTCTCGAAGCGGCGCTCACGTACTGCGATGCGCTCGAAGCTGCCGATCGCGCGGCGCTTTTTAAAACCTTTACCAAGGTTCTGGCGCAGCGCCATGGCCTCATGGCGACCTTCATGGCCAAGTGGTCCAACAGCGTTCCGGGCCAGAGCGGCCATCTGCACATTTCGCTGCGCAACATCGACGGGAGCAGCGCATTCCATGATCCTGCGAAACCGCATGAGATGTCCGACACCATGCGTTGGTTCGTCGGCGGCCAGCAAGCCCTGATGCCGGAGCTGCTCGCCATGGTCGCCGGCACGGTAAACAGCTACTCGAGGCTCGTACCGGGCTACTGGGCACCGACCGCTGCGGCTTGGGGGGTCGAGAATCGCACGACTGCGCTGCGCGTCATCCGCGGCGGGCCGTCGAGCCAACGCGTCGAGTACCGGATTGCCGCCGCGGATATCAATCCGTACATCGCTCTCGCCGCGGCGATCGGTTCCGGTCTATGGGGCATAGAAAACCGTGTCGAGCCGGACGCGCCGATCGAGGGCAATGCCTACGATCGCGAGCATCCGCCGCACCGGCGCTTGCCCGCCACTCTCTACGAAGCCGCCGAGCGCCTTGCCTCGTCGAAGCCAGCACGCACGATGTTCGGCGATGCGTTCATCGAACACTATGCCGCCACGCGGCAATGGGAAGAACGGGAATTCCGCAAGGCGATCACGGACTGGGAACTTGCGCGATATTTCGAAATCATTTGAGCTCGAGAATGACCGACACACTGAAAACCATAAGCCCCGTTGACGGCCGAATCTACGTCGAACGTCCGCTCGCGACTGCCGCCGGCATTGACCGAGCGCTTGGGCTAGCGCAACTTTCTCAGCCCGCTTGGGCATCGCGGCCGTTGGCGGCTCGCTGCGAGATGCTCGGGCGGGCAGTCGATGCCTTTGTCGCCAAGGCGGGCGACATTGCCGCCGAAATATCCTGGCAGATGGGACGCCCCATCAGTCATGCGCCCGGCGAGATCCGCGGCTTCGAAGAACGTGCGCGTTACATGCTGAAGCTCGCGCCCGCGTCGCTCGCTCCGATCCTGCCCGGCGAGAAGGCCGGTTTCAGTCGCCAGATCAAGCGTGTCCCGTTGGGCATCGTCGCCGTCGTAGCGCCGTGGAATTATCCCTACCTGACGGCAGTCAATGCGGTGCTGCCGGCGCTGATTGCCGGCAACGCAGTGGTCCTCAAGCACTCACATCAGACCCCACTGTGCGCCGAGCGCTTTCTCGAAGCCTTCGTGAGCGCCGGTATTGCGCCCGGCGTGTTTCAGTACCTGCACCTATCGCATGCGGATACCGCACGCCTGATGGCGGATTCGCGCGTCGCCAGCGTTTGTTTTACAGGCTCGGTCGCGGGCGGACGCGCAGTCGTTGCGGCGACCGCCGCCGGCTTTGCGACTGCGGGCCTTGAGCTCGGCGGCAAGGACCCTGCCTACGTGCGCGCCGATGCCAACATGGCTCACGCCGTCGAAACCCTCACCGACGGTGCTTTTTTCAACTCGGGTCAGTCCTGCTGCGGCATCAAACGGATCTACGTGGCTGCATCGCGCCATGATGAATTCGTCGAAGGCGTTGTCGAGCTGACCAAAAAATACCGGTTGGGATCACCTCTAGATCCGGACACGACGCTCGGACCCGTCGTCCGTACTTCGGCCGCGGATGCAGTGCGCGCCCAAGTACGGGATGCGATCGCGCACGGCGCCAGCCAACTCATCGACGAGTCGTTGTTCGCGGCATCCGCCGTCGGAACTCCGTACCTCGCGCCGCAGGTCTTAGTCGGTGTCGATCACACGATGGCCATCATGCGCTACGAGACGTTTGGGCCCGCGGTCGGCATTATGAAGGTCGATTCGGACGAACAAGCACTGCGGCTGATGAACGACAGCGAGTTCGGTTTGACGGCCGCGATTTTTTCGGCGGATGCGGTGCGGGCCGAAGCTCTCGGCGATGCGCTCGAAACGGGAACGGTTTTCCTCAACCGCTGCGACTATCTAGATCCCGCCCTGGCATGGACCGGCGTCAAGAATTCGGGCCGCGGCTGCACGTTGTCGAGCGTCGGATTCGAACAGCTGACGCGGCCGAAGTCCTATCACTTCAAGGTATTGCCATGAATTCAAGCTTGCGCGGCAATTGGAATTATCCGACAACTATTTGGGCGGGACCTGGCCGGATCGCGGAGCTCGGCGTGGCCTGCGCGAAGGCGGGCATCGAGCGGCCGCTCATCGTCACCGACGAAGGGCTCGCCGGCGCCCCGATGATCAAGAGCGCGCTCGCCGCTCTCAAGCATGCCGCGGTTTTCGGTGCCGTCAGAGGGAATCCGGCGAGCAGTCACGTCGAGGCGGCCCTACGGGCGTACCGCGACGGGGATCACGACGGCGTTGTGGCGTTCGGCGGCGGCTCGGCGCTCGACGTCGGCAAAGTCGTGGCGTTCATGTCGGGACAGACCCGCCCGCTCTGGGATTTCGAAGACATCGGCGACTGGTGGACGCGCGCGGACCCCGCCGGCATCGCGCCCATCGTGGCGGTGCCCACCACCGCAGGCACCGGTTCGGAAGTCGGCCGCGCCGGCGTCATTCTCAACGAGGAGAGCCACCAGAAGAAAATCATTTTTCACCCGCAGATGATGCCGCGCGTGGTCATTTCCGATGCCGAGCTGACCGTCGGATTGCCCCCGGGAGTCACCGCCGCCACCGGCATCGACGCATTCGTGCATTGCTTCGAAGCCTTTTGCGCACCGGGTTTCCATCCGCTTGCCGACGGTATCGCATTGCAAGGCATGCGACTGATCCACCGCTTCCTGCCGCGGGCGTACGCGGACGGCAAGGACATCGAGGCGCGCGCACAGATGCTCGCGGCCGCTTCGATGGGCGCCACGGCCTTTCAGAAGGGGCTCGGCGGCGTGCATGCGATAGCGCACCCTGTGGGTTCCTGGTTCAACACTCATCATGGGCTGACCAACGCCGTCATTCTCCCCTACGTCATGTCTTTCAACCGCAACGCCATTGCCGACAAGACAGAAATCATCGCGCGCGTACTTGGCTTGCCCGCCGGCGGCTTCCAGGGCCTCCACGCCTGGGTCCTGGAGTTCCGCCGCGAACTCGGAATACCCCACTCGCTCGCCGAGATTGGCGTCAGCACAGGCAACGCCGCGACCATCGGCCGTGAGGCTGAGATCGATCCCTCGGCGGGCGGCAATCCGATCCCGGTCAATGCTGCGCAGCTGGAACACATTTTCCGTGCTGCGGTCGAGGGACGGCTTGAGGCCGTGGAGTGCCCCGCTTGAGCGGAGCGCGAATCCTGGTGATCGACGGCAACGTCGCAGAGATTCGCGCACGGCAAAGAGCGGCTCGCGGGCTTGACTCGGGCACCGGCTATGCGCAAGTCTTGCTCCGCATCGACCCATCGCTGCGAATCGACATCGTGCTCGCCGCCGACGGCGACCCGCAGCTTCCGGCGGGGGTCGGCCTAAAGGATTACGACGGCGTCACGATGACGGGATCGGCACTCAACGTCTACGACGGCGGCGCCCCGGTGACGCGCCAGATCGAACTCGCCAAGGCGGTGTTCGCTGCCGGCCCACCGTTTTTCGGCAGTTGCTGGGGGCTTCAGGTCGCGGTCACGGCTGCGGGCGGCGAAGTGCGCGCCAATCCGCGGGGCCGTGAGTTTGGATTCGCCCGCCGCATCATTCTCAACGACGCAGGCCGCGAACACCGCTTGTTCGCCGGCAAGCCCGCCGTATTCGAAGCGCCTGCCGTCCATCGCGACGTGATCTCCTCCGTGCCCGCCGGCGCACAAGTACTGGCGGACAATGATTTTGGGGTGCAAGCGGCAACATTCACCCGCGGACAATGCACGTTCTGGGGTGTGCAGTACCATCCAGAATACGACTACCTCGACATCGCAGCGGCCGCCGAACGCTATGGGGAAACTCTGGTCGCGGAAGGAATGTTTGCGGATACCGCGGCGCTCGCAGGATTCGCCGCCGAGCTCCGTGCCCTGCACGCCAACCCGTCCGATACGGCGTTGCTCTGGAAGCACGGGCTGGGTCCCGCGATGCGTCTCGAGACGCTGCGCCTCCTGGAAATCCGCAACTGGTTGCAGGCGCAAGTGCTGCCTCGTGCCGCAGGCTAGAATGCGATCAAGATAGCTGTTGCAGACACTCGAGATCCGCAGCCGACAAACCAGCACGCAGGGGCGTGCGCTGCGACCAGAACGGCATTCCCTATACGGTGGTGAAGCCCACCCAGCGACCCGCGGCAACGATCGCGATCCACATCGCAAGCGATACGCCGCCGACCAGCTTCACGGAAGTTGGCGGCGCGCCGACATCCCAGTCAGATTGCTTGCGGGCGATGACCGTATTAAACACGGCCATGTTGATGCCGGCGATAACCATGCAGATCATCTTGAGGCGAAAGGGAATATTCTCGTAGTAGGTGGCCGCCTTGGAAGAAAAC
>JBBROC010000055.1:0-18042 GCA_038229815.1 Steroidobacterales bacterium
CACGTTCAGGATCTGAGGCATGAGCAGCTGTTGTTGGGCTGTCCGACCGGCCAGCAACTGCTTCATGCGCTCGTACATCACCCGCTCGTGCGCGGCGTGCATATCCACCAGCACCATGCCCTCTGCCGTTTGCGCCAGGATATACACGCCGTGCAGCTGAGCGATCGCATAGCCCAAGGGTGCGTCGCCGGCCGCGTTGAGCGCCTCGGCAGCGGGAGGTGCTTCTCCCACGCCCAAATCCGCGCGGGCGACGAATCCGCGATAGGCGTCCTCAGCCATCCGCGGCGCACGCCCTTCGGGAAGCACAAAGCGCGCCTGGCTCGGCGCGGCGAGCCGACCGAATTGCGCACTGCCCGTGAGCCAATCGAGCGGGGCGCTGCCTGCGGATTCCGCGCTGGGACGGGTGTCGGCGAGCACGCGCTCCAGCGTACGAAACACGAAATCATGGATACGCCGCGGATCGCGAAAGCGCACTTCCAGTTTTTGCGGGTGCGCGTTGACGTCGACAGCGGTCGGATCCAGTTCCAAATACAACAGGTAGGCGGAGAACCGGCCGTGGAAAAGAACGTCCTGGTAGGCGAGGCGGACGGCGCTCGCCAGCAGCTTGTCGCGCACGAAGCGGCCGTTGAGAAAGGCGAATTGCAGATCAGATTGACTGCGCGAAAACGTCGGCAGCGCCAACCATCCGGACAGGCGCACATTCTCGGTGTCGTGGTTCATTTCGATGACGTGGGCGGCGAAGTCCTCGCCGCACATCTTCGCCACCCGCGCCAAACGTTCGGGGCCATTGCGAGCCGCCGGCAGCGACCATACCGTCTTGCCGTTGTGAACCAGCGTAAATGCCGCATCGAACCGCGACAGCGCCAAGCGTTCCAGCATCCTCACGATGTGCTGATATTCGGTGGCATCGCTGCGCAGGAATTTGCGCCGCGCCGGCACATTGAAGAACAGATCGCGCACTTCGACGCTCGTTCCAGACGGATGTGCCGCGGGCACGGCGGCCGCGAGCGCGCCATCGCGGGCCTCAATCGACCAGGCATGCGCGGCATCCCCAGGACGCGATACCAGCGACAACCGGGACACTGAGGCGATGCTCGGCAGCGCCTCGCCGCGAAAGCCCAACGAAGCGACGCATTCGAGATCGTCGAGCGACGCGATCTTGCTGGTGGCGTGCCGCGCCAGCGCCAACGTGATCTCCCGTGCTTGAATTCCGGTGCCGTCGTCCCGCACGCGAATCAAGGCGCAGCCGCCTCGCTCGAGCTCTACCTCGATGTGCTTGGCATGCGCATCGAGGGCGTTTTCCACCAACTCCTTGACGACGGACGCCGGCCGCTCGATCACCTCGCCGGCAGCGATTTGACTGATCAATGCGTCGGATAGCAGGGCAATGGGCAAGAAAAAGACCTCGTTTGCCGCGCATTTTCGCACAGCTCGGGACGCCCTGGGGACTTGCGCTACCCGCCCGAACCGCCCGCGGTTGCCAGAACCGGCCGCGGCGCAACGCCGGCCGCAAGCTGCGCAACGTGTGTTCCCGCCGGCGGATTGGCATAAAAATAATCGTGCACGCCTTGATGGATGGCGGCAGCGAGCTTCGCCTGATGGGGGTGGGCACGCAGGCGCGACTCTTCTTGCGGGTTCGAGATGTACGCGGTCTCCACCAGCATCGAGGGGATATCCGGGGATTTCAGCACCATGAAGCGCGCCTGCTGCACCAGCGGCTTGCGAACTTCGCCGACGCGATTCAATTGCCGCAGCACGCGCTCGGCCGCGACCTGGCTTGCGCTCAGTGAAGCCGACTGCGACAAATCCAGCAGCACCGACGCAAGCACGTCGTCCTTGTCATCCAGCGACACGCCGCCGATCAAGTCGGATGCATTTTCGCGCTCTGCCAGCCAGCGCGAGGCTTCGTCGGTCGCGCCGCGCTGCGAAAGAATGTAAACGGAGGAGCCGTCGACCCGGCGGTCGCGAATCGCGTCCGCATGAATGGACACGAACAGATCCGCCTGCTGCGCCCGCGCACGCCGCATACGATCGCGCAAGGGCACGAAATAATCGCCGTTGCGCGTGAGCACGGCCTTCATTCCCGGCTCCGCATTGACCTTAAGCGCGAGTTCGCGCGCGATGGCGAGAACGACGTCCTTTTCGCGCGTGCCGTACTTACCGATGGCGCCCGGATCCTCGCCGCCGTGACCGGCATCGATGGCGATCACAAGATCGCGTGCATCGCGCGGCGCATGCTCTACCTTGATCGGGATATCGACGCTCGGGTTCACACCCAAGTCGATGACCAATCGATACCCATAGCGGTCATTCGGCGTAGCCAGAAAGCTTTTCGCTTGGATGGGCCGCGCCAAATCGAGCACGATGCGCAGTTCCCCCGACGGCCGCCGCGCCATGCGCAATTCCTTCACCGCGCCTGTGCCGGCCGGCGATACGCGCGCCGTGCCGGCGAGCCGCGCACCCGGAACATCGAGAACCACGCGATCGGGATTCCTGAGGACCTGCAAGCTGTGTTGAGTACTGCCGGAGAGGTCCAGCACCACTCGAGTGCCTTCGGGACCGGCCCACAGGCGAATGGCCCGCACATCGACTGCGTGCGCCGGCAGAAGCAGCATCGACAGCAGCGTCGTCCAAGCGATCCGTGGCAGCAGCAAGTTCATCAGGTATTAAGTTAACCCTTTGTAAAGACTTTTTTCAAGTTAAATTAAATAGATAGCCACTTAATCTATTGTCACGTCCCAGGTTCACCAGCCATTCCCTTCCCAACGGCGTCATGCCCAGCAAGGACGCCCGCCGCGCATCGCCCGAGTAACTCAACTGTAAAATCAAATCGGCGGGCGGCAATGCGCCGGCACCTCTTTCGGGCCACTCCACGAGCAGCAAACATCCGGGCCCGAGCAGCTCGCGCAGGCCCAGCTCATCGACCTCGGTAAGAGTTTGCACGCGATATAGATCCACGTGCAGGCAAGTGAGCGTGGCGACTGTGTAGTTCTGGACCAATGTGTAGGTCGGACTGCGCACGGGTCCGGCAACTCCCAGCGCCCGGAGCAAACTGCAGGCGCACGAGGTCTTTCCCGCTCCGAGATCACCCTGCAGGTAAACCACTGCGCCCGCCTGCACGGCGCTTGGAAGTGAACGCGCGAGCCCCGCCCCCAGAGCTTCCGTGACACTGCTGTCGGCCAACTCAAAATCCATGGACACTCCGGGCATTGATGACCGTGGGCGCAGCGGGCCGCGGCGTTTTTCGTCATGATACCGGCGACCCAACGGCAGGTAACGCATGATAGCCTCAACCTCACCCTCCTCACTTGACTTGCCGGCCTTGTTGGCCGACTTGCGGTGTTGGAGCACGGAACTCGGCTTCGCACGGCTCGGTATAGCCCGCATCGATTTGGCGCGCGACGAGGCACATTTTCTCGACTGGCTGCGCGCCGGCTTCAACGGCGAGATGGCTTACATGTCGCGTCACGGAGTAAAGCGCACCAGGCCGGCGGAACTGTTGCCGGGAACGGTGAGCTGCGTGAGCGTGCGCATGGACTATTGGCCGAAGGACGCTGCCGATGCCGAAGCTGCCCTGGCTGACCGCGCCGTCGGCTATGTTTCGCGCTACGCGCTCGGCCGCGATTATCACAAGCTCATGCGCAGCCGGCTGCAGCAGCTGTGCAACAGGATCGAGCGCAAGGTGGGGCCGTTCGGGCACCGCGTTTTCACCGACAGCGCGCCAGTGCTCGAAAAGGCTCTGGCACGCAATGCCGGACTTGGCTGGATCGGCAAACATACCAATCTGATAGATCGCGACGCCGGCTCGTATTTTTTCTTGGGAGAGATTTATGTGGATCTTGATCTGCCCGCCGAGCAGTCAAGTAAGGCCCATTGCGGAACGTGCAGCGCTTGCCTGCCCGCCTGCCCGACGGGCGCCATCGTCGGCCCCTACCGCCTCGATGCGCGGCGTTGCATTTCTTATCTGACCATCGAGTTGGCGGGATCCATACCCGTCGAATTTCGACGTGCCATCGGCAATCGGATCTACGGCTGCGATGACTGCCAACTGGTGTGCCCCTGGAACAAGTTCGCGCGCCCCACGGCCGAGAAGGACTTCGCGGTCCGGCACGGCCTGGACAACTCGCAACTCGCCGAGCTTTTCTCCTGGAGCGAAGCGCAGTTTCGGGAACGGACTCGAGGCAGCGCGATCCGCCGCATCGGTTATGAGCGCTGGCTGCGCAACATCGCCGTCGCGCTGGGCAATGCGCCGGACTCCCCGGCAATCATCGAGGCCTTGCAAAGCCGCGCGCAACATCCCTCGGCACTGGTGCGCGAGCACGTGCACTGGGCGCTGGCGCAACATGGGCAAGAGTATTCGTCGGCGGTGCGCAGCGCCTAACCGGCGGGCAGCAAACTGCTGCCCGCCGGGTTGAAGAAATGGCGGCCGCGCCGCGTTTTGCTGATCTGGGCGAACAGTTGTTGATAATCGGCGTCGTTGTTCACGGGATCGATTGCCGCGGAGTTGACGATCAACAGCGGCGCGGCGTCGTAACTGTGGAAGAATCTCGCGTAAGCCTGAGTGAGCTTGTCGAGATAGCCGCGTTCGATGTGTTGCTCGTACCGAATGCCGCGCTTGGCGATGCGATCCATCAGCACGTCGACGGGAGCTTGCAGATACACGACCAGGTCCGGCTTCGGCGCGTCCACGACCACTCGTTCATAGACCCGTTCGTAGAGAGCGTACTCCGCGTCGTCGAGCGTCACGCGCGCAAACAATCGATCCTTTTCCAGCAGGTAGTCCGCCACGCGCACGGCGCCGAACAAATCCTCTTGGCGGACCTCTTCCAATTGTCGGGCCCTCTGAAATAGAAAGAACAGTTGCGTCTGGAAGGCCGCCGCCCGCGGATTCTTGTAGAAACGCTCGAGAAAGGGGTTCTGGTCCGCCTGCTCGAGAACGAGTTGACCTCCCAGGGATTCCCCCAAGCGGCGCGCCAGACTGGTTTTACCGACCCCAATCGGACCCTCGACAACGACGAAGCGGTGTGGAATTGCGCTTACCATTAAAAGCTCTCGTCCTGGTCCAAGACCGAAATCCCATCGTCGCCGGCATGGTGCAACAGTTCCAACACCTTGCCGTGTCCCGGAATCGTAAGCGTGGGGGCGATGTCAGCCAAAGGATACAGGACGAAATTGCGCATCGACACTCCAGGGTGAGGCACCGTCAAACCCGGCTCGTCGATCGCCTCGCCCAGGATCCAGATAAGATCCAGGTCTATCACGCGCGGACCCCAGCGCTGCTCCTGCCGGTTTCGGCCCATGGCCTTCTCGATCCCCAACAGGTCAGCGAGGAGCTGCCGGGCGCTCAGCTGCGTCAACAAGCCTGCCGCGGCATTCACGAAGGACGGCTGGTCTTGCGGTCCCATCGGCCGAGTTTTGTAGAGGCGCGAACGCAATACCAAGCAAGTCGCCGGCAAGGTGGCGAGCCGCTCATACGCTTCGCGGACCCGCGCTCGAGGATGATCCAGATTGCCGCCGATCGCCACATATGCGGGGCGCCACTGTGAAGCCATAGCTGGGAAACCTAGGTGCGGACCCTAAGTGCGCGCCGCTCCACCGCGCCGACGGCGGCGTCGGCGCCGGCTCGGGGCTCCAGCCCCGTCGCCCTCGGCCGCCGGTTCGGCAGGCCGCGCTTGAACCAGCGCCAGCCGCTCCTCCTGCGGCAGCACCTGAATATCGGTCCACCAATTCGCGAGCTCAGGTTCCGCCACCCCGACCTGCGCGCGCAACAATAAGAAATCAAACGCCGCCCTAAAGCGCGGATGCTGCAGCAGACTCAACGATTTGATGCCGCTGCGACGATTGAACCGCGGCTGCAACATCAACAATTCCCTCATGGGTATCGCGAAGCGCCGCGGGATGGCCACGCGCGACTGTTGCGCGCGCAGCACGGTGTCGCAAGCCTGCATGAGTTGCGCGAGATCCGGTGCAGGTCCCGCCTGCTGCTCGTTGAGTTCCCGCAGTACCGCGCTCCACAGCAATACGGCAAACAGGAATGTCGGGGTCACCGGTTTGTCGGCTGCGATGCGCTCATCCGTGTTGATCAATCCGCGCTCGACCATCTCTTGCGCGTACGCGTACGGCGGCAGTGCGAAAGCAGCGGCTGACATCGGGAACAAGTGTTCGAATAGGCCGTATTGCTTCATCAATCGGTAGGACTTGGCGCCGAAACCGGACAGGAACAATTTCAAGCACTCGTCGAACAAGCGGGCCGGGGGTACGCCGTCCAACAAATAGGCGAGCCTGCCGATGGGCGCCTCGGTCTCGGGCTCGATCGAGAAGTCGAGCTTGGCCGCGAAACGCACTGCGCGCAACATGCGTACCGGGTCCTCCCGATAACGAGTTTCCGGATCGCCAATCAATTTGAGCCGGTGGGCGCGCACGTCGCTGACGCCATCGACGAAATCCCAAATCGAAAAATCGTCGATGTTGTAATAAAGGCCGTTGGCCGCAAAGTCGCGCCGCCACACATCCTCTTCAATGGTGCCGTAGATATTGTCGCGCAGTATGCGCCCGGTCTGATCGAAGGCCCTATGCGTGGAATTCTCTGCTTGCAGACTTTCGGGCGCGGCTCTGACCAGGTCGCTAGCGGCCCCACTGCCCTCGTCCGCCTCGGCATCGAGGTCCTCGGCATCCTCTCGTTCCGGCGCGGCGGCCGCGCGGAAAGTCGCAACCTCGATGATTTCGCTGCCGAAATGCACGTGCGCGAGCCGAAAACGCCGGCCGATCAGACGGCAATTGCGGAACAGGCGCCTGACCTCGTCCGGCAACGCGTTGGTCGCGACGTCGAAGTCCTTCGGCGTAATGCCGAGGAGCAGGTCGCGCACCGCCCCGCCGACCAAAAAGCCCTGATAGCCCGCGTCCTTAAGCCGGTAGAGGACTTTCAAGGCATTCGGCGAAATCGCCGCACGCGATATCGAATGCTCGGAGCGAGGGATGACCAACGGGGGAAATGGCGTCGACGATGCGTTCAAAAAGGAGGGTTCCGCTTGAGTCCAAAAAATTGGGCCGTATACTACCAGCCCTCTTGGATTCAGGCGCCCATCCTCAAACACCGCTCCCTTCGTCTAGAGGCCTAGGACATTGCCCTCTCAAGGCAAGTACACGAGTTCGAATCTCGTAGGGAGCGCCATCAAATCAAGGGGTTATGGATAGCAGCCGGTTCCGTACGGAACGTTTACGGAAACCCGATGCAGGGGGGCAAACGCCCCGGGCGCGGTTGCCGGAAATGCGGTCGCGCTTGGCACCCTGCTAATACTTCGATCAAATCGCGCAGAAGGATCGAACCCATGAAAGATCCAATGTGGAGAACCGTGATGACGCTCGTGATTGCCGTCGGCTCCGCGGGCTTGGCGGCGTTCCTCTACGCGACGGGCCGCGTGCCGTTACTACAGGCGCTAAACGGTCCATTCCTTGTGTGGGTTGCGCTCGATGTATGGTATGGGCGCAAATGGGGAATGTTCCGCAAGACGTTTAACAGACGTACCAGGATCACCGCGAGGGCAAGCTCCCACACGAGTCGTGGCTAGGGCGTTCGCTTCGCGTCGGCAGTTCGCTGATGTTCGTCGGTATGATCGTGGCTTTTTTTAAATGAGTGAGCGGACCCCTGACAGCCCTACTCCCGGCCGGGGTCGCTCCAAAAATCAAACCGACGCCAGATTCTCTGGACGCCTCTGCGGCCTTAACGCGTGCGATCCGCGCCTGGGCACGTTCGGCGCGAGATCATACAGGCTAGTCATCTCGGTCCGCGTAATCGCAAGCGCCGCAGGTTCAGATGCGCTTGAGGTGTGCAAGCAGCATCTCCACTATCTTACGATCTTTGCGCGATTGCTTGTATAAACGGGTCTTGGCGGATTTTTGGATCGGCGTATTGGGACAGCAAGGCGCAATATTGATGCTTCTATAGCTCGCCGGCAGCTCGCTGCAGTCGGTATTGCACAAGGATCACGTCGAAAGCAGCATCATCGCGGTTCGTATTCGCAACAACCCGGAGAGACTCTGCATCCAGCACCTGGTTGTTGGTCTCCAACCCGTTTCGATACAGCTCTTTGGCGATACGGACGTTTTCCTCGGCTTGGGCGACCGCACTGGCGGCCACCCGGACCCGCGCGAAGGCTTCTTCTCGATTGTAGAAGGCCGTCTCGACTTCAAGCCGCACCAGCGATTTCAGGTCCGCGGCTTTGAGCGCTGCAGCATGCGCGCGACTATGCAAGGCACTCGTTCTAGCCGCGAGCTGGCCGCTGTCAAAGAGGCGCCACTGAAAGCCGATCCCAATCGACGCGAAATTCTCGCGGTCAAGGATCTGGTTGTCGAAATGGTTATATCCGGCATGCAGCGAGATCTGCGGCAGGCTCTGCGCGCGCTCGGCGCGCGCAGTTTGCTCCAAGGCGTCTTGCTGCGCGCCGATCGCGGCAAGTTCCGGGCGGCGCTCCTGAGCGCTCGTCACCAATTCATCGAGCGAATCCGCCGCGCTGGAGGGTGGCACCGTAGACGGCTCGTCGAGATCTGGAATGCGGTCCAACGGTTGGCCCACCCATCGGTTGTAAGCAGCCGTTGCAAGGTGCACGGCATTTGCCGCTCGTAGTCGTTGCTGGGTCGCGTTGGCGAGGGACACCTGCGCAGCGAGCAGGTCGGACCGCGGTGCCGATTCTTTGTCGTACATGGCTTGCACATCGTTCGCATGGGCGCTTAGGCTGGTGACGTTCGATTCGGCAACTTGAAGCGCTTTGCGCACTCGAAAGACGGCGACATAAGCTTCCGTCACGGCCAATTTGAGATCGGCGGCGCTGCGCTTTTCCAGCGCGCCGGCGCCCCGTGCACCGGCGGCTGAGGCGGCGATCCCGCCGCTGATACGTCCGGACGTCCATAGGGGTACCGATAAGTCGGCGCCGGCCATCGCATACCCGTTTTGCTTCCAGATGGGCGCCCGCAACTGCCCCGCCGGTGTCGAGATGTCCAGGAGCGGCGCGTGCTGAAGCTCGGTATAAGTGCCCGTGACATCCAGCGAAGGCCACCGTTGGCGAACCGCTGCGTTGTGATCCGACTCGGCGGCTTCGCGTTCACTCCGTGCGGCCGCGAGCGTACCATCTGATCCCAAGGCCATCGACCATGCATCAGTCAAGGATTCGGCATGGCTGACCCACGGAAAACTGGCGACCGCGAGCAGCATCCAGCGCTGAGCCAACCGGGACGAGCGACTCTGAGCATCAGTTTGACAATCCTTCATGGTCGGTCCCGCCAATCAGCCCGCTCGTTTCTTGAGCGAGACGATGCCAAGCGCCTTGAGCACGAAGGTTTCGTAGATCGGCGTGAGGGATCCCGTACGAACCTTGCGCATGAAGTACTTCTCAAATGCGACTTTCGCCAGGTGCACCCATTTGCCTTTCTTCGACCATGTGACATTTCGGGGCGGGATTTGGGGCAAGGCGACGAAGGCGGCACCGGTATCGCCGAAATCAGCGAGACAAACGGCATTCCAAGTGGCCTCTGCTGTCGCCGGCTTGCCGGCCAATTCCGCTACGATGTTGGCGGCGGTAGCCGACACCATCGATTCGATCATGTAGCCCGTCTTGGGCGCGCCCGTCGCGACGGGTGTCACCTCGACCGGCGGAATCGCGACACACACGCCGACCGAATAGATATGCGGGTATTTGGGATTGCGCTGATGTTTGTCGATCAGGACGAACCCGCGGGGGTTGCACAGCCCTGGCACGTCCGCAACTGCATCGACGCCTTTGAAAGCCGGAATCACCGCGCTGAAGGCGAAGGGCAGCTTGTGCTCCTTTTTGATTACTCCGTTCTCATCCAGTTCATTGACCGTCATCTCGGTCGCGGTGACCGACATCATCTTGGCGTTGGTGATCCACTTGATGTGGCGTTCGCGAAACTCGGACTCCATGAGGCCTTTGCTGTCGCCGACGCCTCCTAAACCCATGTGCCCGACATAGGGTTCGCTGGTCACGTAAGTCATCGGGACCCGGTCGCGCAGCTTGCGCTTGCGCAAATCCGAGTCGAGAATCATCGCAGTTTCATACGCTGGTCCGAAACAACTCGCCCCAGGAGCTGCACCGACGATGATCGGGCCCGGATTCTTCAAGAATGCCTGATAGCGCTCCCAGGCTTGGGCCGAATGATCCTGGCTGCAAACGGACTGCGTAAATCCATTGGGACCCAAACCCGGGACTTCCTCGAACGCGAGGCGCGGGCCTGTAGCAATGACCAGGTAGTCGTAGGCGAGTTCCTGACCATCCGCGAGTCTGAGCGTCGAGTGATCGGCATCAATGTGATTGACGGTACCGACGATCCATTGAATGCCCTTGTTCTCGAGTGGCTGCTGCATGGTCACTCGCGTGTCGGCGGTAGTTCGCCAGCCGACGGCGATCCAGGGGTTCGAAGGCGTGAACTCGAAATACGGTCGTTCGCCGATCAGCGTGACCCGATGGTTTTTGGGAAGATGCTTGCGCAGATCAAATGCTGCGGGGATGCCACCCAACCCCGCGCCCATCACTATAACGTGTGCCATAAGAACCCCCTGTTAAAGAACGACACTCGCTGCGGAGCGTCGGATGTAGCCGTAATAGAGCAGTGGAATCAGCAGAAGCGTCAGCACAGTAGATACCAAAATTCCGAAGATCAGCGAGATAGCGAGTCCGTTGAAGATCGGGTCATCGAGAATAAAAAGAGCGCCGATCATTGCAGCGAGTCCAGTCAGCACGATTGGGCGTGCGCGGATGGACGCGGCACGGACCACGGCTTGCGCATGCTGCTGGCCTGCGGCTATTTCCGAATTGATGAAATCGACCAAAAGAATGGAATTGCGGACGATGATGCCCGCGAGAGCGATCATGCCGATCATGGAGGTCGCCGTGAAATTGGCGCCGAGCAAGGCGTGGCCGGGCATCACTCCGATGATCGTGAGCGGGATGGGTGCCATGATGATGAGTGGCACGCCATAGGAGCGGAACTGCGCGACCACCAAGAGGTAAATGAACACGAGACCGACGGCGTACGCCAAGCCCATGTCGCGAAACGTCTCGTAGGTGATGGTCCATTCACCGTCCCACTTGACGTTGAAGTCGCTCAAACGGTCCGGCGGGCTCACGAAGCGCTGCACGACGGCCTCGCCGCCGGGCGGCGATTTGTTGATTTGAGAAACCAGGCTGAACATGCCGTAGAGCGGACTATCGAGACGGCCCGCCATATCGCCGGTCACGAACACGACCGGCAGCAGGTCCTTGTGATAGATCATCCCGTCCCAGGGCATCGGGGACACCGTCACGAGTTCGGATAGCGGGACGAGGACGCCGGTTGCCGCACGGACGGGGAGTGACAGCGCCTGGTTGAGACCCTGTTTGTCGGAGGCGGCGAGTTCGAGACGCACGGCGATCGGATCGCGCTCGCGTCCCGCGTGAACATACGTCGCATCGAAGCCGCCGAGACCGGTGGCCAGCGCGTCGGTCACTTGCGCCTGCGTTACTCCAAGCAATGCCGCCTTGGCTCGATCTAGCGCGATGCTGTAGCGGGGATTCGGTGCCGGCAACGTATCGTCCGTATCGACGATATCGGGGGTCGAATCGAACATCGAGCGCAGTGCACGCGCCACTCTCTGCTGTGCGGCGTACGTGGGTCCATACACTTCCGCGACCAGTGGCGCTTGTACAGGTGGTCCTGGAGGTACCTCGACGATTTGCACGGAGGCGGCACCCATGCGCTTGCCCTCGGCAGCGAGAGCCGCACGGATTGCTCGTGCGATATCGTGACTCTTGCGGCTGCGGTCATGTTTGTCGACCAGATTGACCTGCAGGTCACCCTGATTGCTGTCGCCGCGCAGGTAGTATTGCCGCACCAGTCCGTTGAAATTGATGGGAGCGGCCGTTCCGGCATACGCTTGGTAATCGGTGACTTCCGGCACCTGACGCACGATGCTTGCGAGCGCGGCCAGCACCCGTGCGGTACCCTCGACGGGCGTGCCCTCCGGCATATTCACGACTACCTGAAATTCCGACTTGTTGTCAAACGGCAGCATCTTGAGGACCACCAGTTTGAACACACCGAGAAGCACGGCGAGCGCTATCGCACCTAAGGTGCCGAGATACAGACGATGACGACGGCGTTGCGCGTGATCGCCCGTGAGGAAGGGCGTCATTAGCCGTTCGAACCAACGGTGCAGTTTGCTTTCCATCTGCGACTCGGCGCCGTGGTTGCGTGCCTCGCTTGAAAAGAGCTTTCGGCACATCCACGGTGTGAAGATGAGCGCAATCCCTAGTGAAATCAGCATCCCCATGCTAGCGTTTATAGGGATGGGGCCCATGTAGGGACCCATGAGCCCTGAGACAAAGGCCATGGGCAGGAGTGCGGCGATGACCGTAAAGGTGGCGAGAATGGTCGGTCCGCCCACCTCATCGACGGCGAGCGGAATGATCTCCGAGATCGAGCCTTTATCTATCGATAGATGCCGATGGACGTTTTCGACGATGACGATCGCATCATCGACCAAGATTCCAATCGAGAAGATCAATGCGAACAGCGAGACGCGGTTGATCGTAAAGCCCCAAGCCCAGGAGGCAAACAGGGTTGCCGCCAATGTGACGATTACGGCAGTCCCCACCACCACCGCCTCCCGCTTACCCACGGCGAGCAGGACCAGGAGAACGACCGACCCGGTGGCAAACAGAAGCTTCTCAATGAGCTTGATCGCCTTGTCATTTGCCGTGACTCCGTAGTTGCGGGTTACCGTGACTTCGACCCCGGCAGGAATCGTGACGCCCTTCAGCTGTTCGACGCGGCTTATGACGGCAGTGGCCACATCGATCGCATTGATGCCCGGTTTTTTGGCGATGGCGAGCGTCACGGCGGGTGCTTGCACGACTGGCGTGATACCGGCGTTGACTGAGGTGGAGCCTAGGCCAAACCAGGCATAGCGAGACGGCGTCCGCGGCGCATCCGTGATGGTTGCCACATCGTCCAAATAAATGGGTTTTCCATCGCGAGCGGAGACGATGAGCCCGCCCACGTCATCGCGGTTCGCGAGAAACCGACCCGCTTGCACCGGCTCTAGTCGATTCCCTTCGATGACGGCGTCGGCTTGTCGAACGAGGTTGGCAGCCTGCAGCGCTGCGGCAAGGTCGCTGGCGGTGAGGCCTGCAGCCGCAAGTCGGCTAGGATCAAGCTCTACATGAATCGTGGGATCCGAGTCGCCAACCGAATAGACATTACGCGTGCCAGGGACACGCTTGATTTCGCTCTCGATGGCGCGGGCGATTTGTCCCAGTTCATGACCACCCAGCGCGGGATTGCGGCTCCACAATGTGAGTGTGACGATCGGGACGTCGTCGATCCCTTTGGGCTTGATGAGAGGCTGAAGGACCCCCGCACCGGACGGGCGCCAGTCTTGATTGGAATACACCGCGTTGTAGAGGCGCACGATGGCATCGTTGCGATGAATACCGACCGCATATTGCACCGTCAGTACGGCAAGACCGGGTTTGGACACCGAATAGATGTGTTTGACTCCTGATATTTCGCCGAGAACTTTCTCCATCGGCATTGCAACCAAATTCTCGACCTGCTCGGAGCTCGCGCCCGGGAAGGGAATCAGGATGTTGGCGAACGTGACGTCGATTTGCGGCTCTTCCTCTCGCGGCGTCACGAGCACGGCGAAGATGCCCATCAGGAGGGCCGTTAGCGCGAGTAGTGGCGTCAACTGGTTCTCGAGAAAGAACCGCGCGAGCCGTCCGCTCAAGCCGAGCGGTTGGCTCACGACTGGTGTCCGACAGCCGCGATTTCGGCACTCGCGGCAATGGGATCGAGAGCCACGCGCTCGCCAGCGGCAAGTCCGGACAAGATTGCGATCTTGTCACCGACACGGGGTCCAGGGCGCACGTACCGTAGAGAGAGTAATCCCTTCGCATCGATGACGTAAACGCCCGTGACCTCGCTTCGCTCGATCAGGACCGATTCGGGGATCAAGATCTGATCGGCCTCACCGATGACCAAGCCCACTTTGACGTACGTACCCGGCGAAAGATCGAGCGTTTCAGGGGGCAGATCAAGGCGTGCACGGAACGTGCTGGAGGGAGTAGCTACCTCCGGAAAAATCGTGATTTTAGCGGCTTCGATCCGCTGATTGCCCACGTACACGGCTGCTTGTTTGAATCGACGAACCTGCATCACGATGCTTTCAGGCACATTCGTGTTCACTCGCAGATCGCGTAGCGACAGACCGGTCATCAAGGGCGTACCCGGGCTCACCGATTCGCCCACTTCTACCAGCCGCTTAGTCACGACGCCACCATACGGGGCGCGAACTTCCGTATAACCAACCCCCTCGTGAGCCGTGGTGCGGCCGGCTTCGGCGGCTGCCAGACGCGCGGCAGCGGCGTCCCGATTCGCGGTTGCTTGATCGAGTTGCGACTTCGTGACGACGTGGCCCTGGTACAAATCGGCGATTCGCTGGTAACTAGTTGCGGCTTCCGAATTTCGTGCCTTCGCTTCGGTGACCGCAGCTTCTGCGCCTTGGAGTCCCGCCCGCTGCGCCGTCCCTTTGAGCCGGATAATGACCGCGCCGGCGGGGACCACGTCATTCACGTCGTAAAGGATTTCAGCTACGCGCCCGCTGGTTTGAGCGGACACGGTTGCCTGGTTAACCGCCTCGATCGTCCCATCGACGATCCGCTCAAGAGGCATATGCACAGACTGCACCACGATGCTGGGCAGTGTGGTCGGCGCTGTGGCCGAGGGCGACGGGACCTTGGAGCCGCACCCCGCAAGGACGAGAACAATCACGGTTAGCGATGCTCCAATACAAGTCGGCAGGGTGAGGCGCATGGGTACGACGTGTCTGTTGTTAGAAGGCATGACCGGGCTGCAATCCAAAGCGCTTGAGCACGATCGCAAGGGGACAAAAGCCGGTAAAGGAGGATTGGAATAGGTTGACCCCGACAAATGCGGTGAGCCAGAGCCAGTTCGGACTCACGAAGTGGGCCAATAGCAGGCTTAGCATCACCACGATCCCCGCGAATCTCATCACCCAGCGTTCAATGCTCATGGCAACTCTCCTGTCAGCAGATAGACTTTTTTCGCTTTACAAACGTGGACCCATTATATCGGTACAAGCTACTTTAGCCATCTCTTATTTAGGGAATGATGTACTATATTGGTGAGTCAACGATAAAGGGCAGGTTATGACGACTGATGTGGTGAATGAAGATTCGATACGAATTTCCCCAATGATGGCTGCGGTGCGGGATCACGCCACCGAGGCTGCGGCATTTTTGAAGGCGTTGGCGAACGACCAGCGCCTTTTGGTGCTTTGCGCACTTATGGATGCCGAGCTCTCGGTGGGGGAGATCAACGAGTGGGTACAGTTGAGTCAGTCGGCACTTTCCCAGCATTTGGGGATTCTGCGGGACGCAGGTCTCGTCGTCACGACCCGCCAAAGTCAAACGATTTACTACAAGATCGCACGCGGCCCCGCGCTGCAAGTGATGGAGGTGCTGTACACCGCGTTTTGTCAGCGTGCCGCCGCAAAACGAAGCCGCAAAAGAACGAAGGGAAAAGCATGCAGAAGGAACTAAGAGTTTGCCGATCACTGCGGTGCTTGGCCCATGGTGATGCGCGTCAGGTCCATCGCCGAGCTCGCCGCCACCGGGCCTGGACGACCGAGCGCATAATGGCTGGCGACAGCGCCAAAACTCACTAATTCGGCGAGCACGTATTGCGTCTAGGTAACTACTTCGGTGATCCGCGCCTCGAGTATTCTCTCACCCCGAAGCGAGTTGGCGACCAAACAGCCTTTCTCTGCGCGCTCTAGGAGGTCGCGCGCCTTACCTTGGTCAGTACCAGCCTCTACGGTTAACGTCGCTCGAGTCGTGTACCTCACAAATTGCGCGACACCTGCGACTCGATCAAGGACACCCTCGACCTCGCATGCCAACTGTTCCCACGGCAACTTTGCAGCGCGCGACACACCGCGAAACGTCAGGATGAAGCAGTCGGCAATCGCCGCCACGAGCAAGGATTCGGGCGACCACACCCCACCCGGGCCATCGAACTCAGGCGGAGGCGCCGACGAAATATCCGGCAATCCTGGCGCAGTTACGGGAACGAACCCGTTTGCCGAGCCTTGAGCTTTGACACTGTAGAGATGCGGATAAGGTTTCATGGACTCTTTCCAGTAAACGTCTAGGTATTGGGCGCAATGACGGGTAAGCCCGCCGTCTTCCAGGCGGCAATTCCACCGCCCATGTGGGCCGCGTGACCTTCGCCCGCCTCGAGTCTCTTCTCTGCAGCTGTCAGTGAGCGCTTGCCGCTGCCACAGTGGAACACCACGCGCCGGGGTTCGTCGGCGGGTAAGGTCGTCGCGTCGAACGTGGACAGCGGGTAGAGTAAGGCACCGGGAATCCTCTCGGCCGCGTATTCGGCTGGCTCCCTTACATCGATCAAAAGCAACTTTCCCGCCTTCAAAAGCCGGGAAATTTCCGCCGGCTCCAACGTCTCGATCGGTCCTGAATGCTGCATCATCGCTATCTCCGGGTTTACGGCTGCGCCGCTTCGGATGGAGCGCGCGCTCGCAGAAACAATTGATATAGTCGCTTTGCGACTGCCTTCGCCTCGTGAGCCACCACTCGCTCATGGCGACGACGGCTTCTTACTCAATGCAGTGAGGGACACATACGACCGACTATGACCACGTATCTGCCGCAACAATCGCTCGTCAGCCCATGACGGTACCTCGTTTGCGTTCTCGGGTCCGTACGCTACCCAACATGACGAGCAGAAACTGCACATGGGTTGCGTTGCGATCAGCGAAGGGCGCTCACGCGTGGGCAAAGCGTAGCGGACTGGGCAGCAGTTAGGGTAACGCCACTTGGACTCATTGGCTTGGCGGGGCAGGCGGCCTTCGCCGTCATGCCGGCCTTCGCAGGCCAAATAAACAGGATCGAAGCCTAGCAGTTCGGACACCGACTGCACAGAATCACTGACCGGGATTGGTGAGCGAGCGATCTCGTGAGCGACGGTTGCGAGCCCGCCGCGCAAACTGAACTCCTGGCGCGCGAGCTTGACGGCAGCGCTGTGATCGCCGCTTGCCATCGCAGCTTCACCACTGCGGTTCGTCGGCGGTCAACCGGCTCGTCCGAAGGCGACACCGGTGTTGCCATTTCTAGACTGGCCTCGGCGCGTGTCGGCTGTGGGACAGCGATTCGAATCCCGCGACGACTTCAAACAGTTCTTCGTCGATGGACTCCTGGCGGATGCGGTGAAAGTTGCGGTTCAACTCGTCGAGAATTTGTTCAATATTCTTTTCCGCGCGCTGCATGGCCGCCAGACGGCTGGCATTTTCGCTGGCCAGGGATTCCGCGCAGGCCTGGAACAACAACACAAAGAGATACTCCCGGATGAGACCGTCGAGCGCCGGGGCGATACCTTCGATGACTTCAGGCAAATTTCGCGTCGGCCAAGGCTGTGCGGCTAGGTTGTCCCGCCAGAGGCGGTCGAGCGGCAGCAGTCGCCTGGCGACCGGCTCGTAGACGGCCGGTGATACGGGGTGGTTGTGGAATATGTAGATCTCGACAACATCTCCCCGCTCGCGTGCTGCTTCGATTTCGATGAGAATCCGTCCGACGAGCACCGAGATGGCGTCCACCGAGGTCGGCACCGACAAGACGCTGGGCGCGGACAAACCGGCGTCCGTCACCAGCGCACCCATGCGTTCGCCCACCGCCCAGATGTGCCCGCTTTTGCCGGGAAAGGCCTCAAGTCTGCCCGCCGCGAATTCCACGAGTACCTCATTGAACCGGCCGACTAGACCCTGGTCCGATCCAAACATCACTGCGCCCGCCCCCCGCGCCGACGCCGCAGCATTGCGCCCGGTGTACGCGGCAATTGGGGTATGCCGCAGACTCGCTGACAACCCGAGTTCCACCGTTCGGTAGTAGTCGTCCAGCGATTCGATGGCTCTCTCGTATTGACCGATGCTGCTCGCCGCCAGGACCTTCATCGAAC
>JBBROC010000056.1:0-16353 GCA_038229815.1 Steroidobacterales bacterium
AGCTCGGGATTTTTCGCGAGATTCCCTACAGCGGTTACTGTGAAGCTATTCATGTCTACTCCTTGACTGTTGCGTTGCGCGACTCGAGAAATCGTCGCGTGGCCGGGAGTCTGCAGGGAGCGACCGAGAACTTGAATTCAATTAACTATCGGGTTTGCGGAGAAAGATCCTCACACGGCCTTGGCGATCTCTTCATACGCATTGGTGAGCCACACTTTGACTCGCTGGCGCTGGAGCAGCCGTAAGCCGCCTGCGCTGGAATTGATGGCCGCCCAGAAACTCAGGCTGCGCGCATCAATTTTGTGCATCGAACTCTCATCGAGCGGCTTCAGCGTGACGGTGCCGGCGCCCATGCGAAGCGCGCGCGTCTTTTCGCCTGATTCGTCGAAGATGCGGAAATCGGCGCCGCGAACCTGATTCAAGACCAGCGTATATTTGAAATGCGTGCCGTGCCGGTCCAGCAATCGCTTGAGCAAATCCACGGACTCACGTCCAGAATCCATCACATGCCAATATCGGAAACTGAGTCCGATTTCGGGAGCCACTTCGAGCAATTGAGAATCGTCCATCCACTGCGTGAGCCCGTCATCGGACCGCGGCACCAAGTCCACGAGAATTCTTCGCTCCGGATGCTCGGTCGCCGCTTCCACGATGGTATCGAGGCTTTCGTAGTTCCCAATGAGAATCGGACAGGCATAGTCTGCGTAGAAGCGCAGCAACGCTCCATGAATTTGGTCCGAGTCGAACCCGATGAACGGCAACGAGTGATCGATGCAGTATTGCGCGACCAGCCGCGCCACCAGCGATTTGCCGACGCCGCCCTTTTCGCCGCCGATCAAGTGAATATTCGTCATTGCGTCCCCTCATGCAATCGCGGGTGATTTCGCCCATCAGGTCCGACAGGCTGATGCCATCGAACCCGCGTTCCTTGAACCTAGCGGCGGCGGTTTCCACCAGTCGCGCATGCTTCGTTGCCTGGCTGGCTTTGGAGTGCCCCATGCGTGCCTGTATAGCACACCCCTTATTACCGGGGCATCGCGCGGAATCGGCGCGACCTACGCCGACGCGGTTGGCGCACGCAGCGCTGCCTGGCCGCCGCGAGCGCAACCGGGGCGTGCGATTTGCGACCGAATCTTTCACACAAGCATTCGGCGCCACGGTATAAAATTGAGCTGGCGGCAGCCGTTTAAGCCAAGGGCCGTCCGGGGACTGCAGATTGGCGATCACTCACGTTCGGCCGCTGGATGCTTCGGCACTCGACAACCCGGTGTGGTCCGCGCTCGGCGGACCGCATCGACGGTTGGCCGGACACCTTCACGAGTTGCTGTGGTATCCGTCCTCGATCGCGCCGTTCGCGGCTATCCCATCGGCAGATGTCCTGCCGGATCTTGAGTCAGCCCATACGCTGGGATTGGGCAGCTCCGCGTATTTCGTCGGGGTATGTCCGGATACCTTGCCCGAAGGCTGGCGGACAGTCTCCCGCTCAGCCATCCTGCAGCTGTTTCCGGAGCGCCCCATACCCGATGAGTGCGAGGATGCGGGCCGCGTGCTCGGTGAGGCCGACAGGCCTGCGATGCGCGAATTGACCCGCATCGCGTTTCCCGATTTCTTTCGCGAGCGCACCGCGGAACTCGGCGTTTATCTGGGCGTATTCGAGGGCGAAAAATTGATCGCCATGGCGGGTGAACGCATGGCCTTACCAGGGCTGCAAGAGATCAGCGGCGTGTGCACCCATCCTGATTTTACGTCTAGAGGTCATGCACGCCGGCTTACTCATGCGCTCATGAGCCGCCAGCGGCGCCGAGGCGTCGGTTCCTTCCTGCACGTGAGCGAGGGCAATGGGGGGGCGCGCCGGCTCTACGACTCCATGGGATTCGAAGTTCGCGCGAGTTTGCTCATGTGCAAGGTGGACCGGACGGGGTGAAAGTAGCCGGTGCTTTGCCTGCCGCAGACAGTGCAAAAAACTTGGCTTTCTGTTAGCGTCTGGACCCTTCCTGCGCTCAATGCCCGATACCATCTCGAATGAGACACCTAGTCAAATGCTTGAGTCTGTTGCTGCTGCTGTTGGCGGCGCAGCAGGGTGCTGTGGTTCACGAGCTCAGTCACGGCTCCGGTGCCGACGGGACTGAACTCAAAGTAACGGCAGGCGTCGTCGATGCGACGTGCGCGTTGTGTCCGGCGTTCGCGCAGGCCAACACCCCTGCCTTCAGCCATCCCTTTCACATCCCGGTGCTGGTTCGCACCGCGCTCGAACCCAGCATCCAACCGCTCCATGCGCTGATCGACGCCGCGGTTCCGCGGCCGCGCAGCCGCGGTCCTCCCGTCTCCAACTGAATCCTCGGGTTTGCAGCAAGCCGTCCGAGCAATCGGCGGCAGATTCCCATATTCAGTTTTTGCGGAGACGATTGATGTCCAGATTCTCATCCGTAGTGCGACGCTTCGGCGCCGCCGCGGCCTTTACCGGCATTGCGCTCGGGTCCACGGCGGTCGCGGCAACGGCCGACCCGTCAGATGCAACCGATGCAGGCGACACGCCGGGTGTCGCCACAGCCGATAGCCCCGATATTTCGAGTTTGCCGCCCATCGTGGTGACCGCGATGCATTTGGATGAGGGGCGCGCACGTATCCAGACTCAGACCGGCGCATCGACTTACGTGATCGATGAGGCGGCCATCGCCGCGGCACCCGGCGGCGACAATCAATTGCTCAACCAAGTGGTGATGCAGGCCCCGGACGTGGCGCAGGACTCCTTCGGGCAGTTCCACGTGCGCGGCGAACACAACGGACTGCAATACCGGTTGAACGGAATCATTCTGCCGGAAGGAATCAGCGTGTTCGGTCAGTCCTTGGATCCGAGGCTGATCTCCTCGCTGACGCTGGTGACGGGTGCGTTGCCGGCGGAGTATGGACTGCGGACCGCCGGTATCATCGATTTGAAAACCAAAAGCGGGGTCATCGATCCGGGCGGTGCGCTATCGCTCTATGGGGGCAGTCACGGCGAGCTGCTTCCGAGCATCAACTACGGCGGCACGTACGGCAACATCCATTACTTCGTGTCGGGCGACTTCCTGCGCAACGATCTGGGTATCGAGTCGCCCGACGGAAGTTCAAACCCAATTCACGACCGCACGACGCAATATCATGGCTTCGGGTATTTCGAGGACATTCTGGACGATTACAACCGGGTCAGTCTCATCCTCAGTACCTCGACGGGCAAATTTCAAATTCCGAATCGGCCGGGGCGGCAGACCGGCATCGTCAATGCCGACGGCTCACCACTCACCGTCAACGGCCAGACGGCCTACTCCAGCGCAAATCTCGATGAACATCAGCGCGAAATCAACCATTTTGCAATCGCGAGCTGGCAGCACTCGAAAGGGATGCTCGACGTACAAACCTCGGTCACCGCGCGCTACTCGAGCCTCACCTTTACGCCCGACCCTCTGGGCGATCTGCTGTTCAACGGTATTTCGCAAAACGCATACAAGCAGAATGTGGCTTACGCTCTGCAGTCGGATGCCGCTTTCAAGCTCAACGACGCTCACACCGTGCGCGCGGGAGTATTCCTGCAAAGCGACCACTCGAACAGCCTGACCACTTCGCAAGTCATCGCGCTCGATGCCAAGGGGAATCAAATCAGCGATATGCCGGAGTCGATCGTCGACAATAGCGGCAAGACCGAATGGATCGAAAGCACCTATCTGCAGGACGAATGGATCATGCTTCCAGCCGTGACCGTCAACTACGGCCTGCGATTCGATCATTTCACCGCTTTCACAAGCGCGCATCAGCTGAGTCCGCGCGTCAACATCGTCTGGCAGGCGCTGCCCGACACCATAGTGCACGGGGGTTATGCGCGCTACCTCTCACCGCCGCCGTTCGAGCTGGTGGGCACTGAGAGCGTGACGAAATTCTTGGGCACCACCGCGGCGCCCGCGGTCACCCTGGCCGATACCCCGCAAGCGGAGCAGGCCAATTACTACGACATCGGCGTGCAGCAGAAACTCTCCCGCCGATTCACGGTGGGGCTCGATACCTATTACAAGCAGTCGCATAACTTGATTGACGAGGGTCAATTCGGAGCACCCATCATCCTCACGCCCTTTAACTATGCGTACGGCAAGCAATATGGCGTCGAGCTCACGGGCAATTACACGGCGGACGCGTTTTCCGCCTACTTGAATCTGGCCGGCCAAAGCGCCCGGGGCAAGGATTGGGTTTCGTCGCAGTTCAATTTCTCAGCCGAGAACATTGCCTATGTCGCCACCCACCCCATTGATCTCGACCACGAACAGCAATTCACCGCCTCGGGCGGAGCGTCCTATGTGCTCTGGAGCGATACCCGCTTGAGTGCCGATCTTCTCATCGGATCCGGGCTACGCGCCAGCCTTAACCTGCCTGACGGCAGTGTCGTTCCGAACGGCGCGCATCTGCCCGCGTACACCCAGGTCAATCTGGGCGCCAGCCATGTTTTTCACATCCCTAACGCGGGCACCCTCACCGCTCGCCTGGATGTGATCAACGCCTTCGACAAGATTTACGAGATTCGTAACGGCACCGGTGTTGGCGTCGGTGCGCCGCAGTTCGGGCCGCGGCGCGGACTCTTCGTCGGAGTGTCGAAGTCCCTGTAGCGCATAGGCCCGCCGTTCTGGATGCGACATAATGAAGCGCGGCCGCCCCTACAGATTCGACCCCATTGAGCGGAGCTGGAATCCGACTTAAAAAGGAGCATAGGAGAATGAGCTCTTGATCCGATCTCGCCGCTTGCGCCTGCTCTGCCTGCTAGCCTTGGTGCTGCCGGTATTGGCGATGCGTGCGTTGGTTCCGGCCGGCTTCATGGCTGCGTCGGTGGACGGCACGCTTCAGATCGTGCTTTGCCAACCGGGGGCCATGGCCGGCCACCATCACCACCACCGTGCACCTCCCGACTCGGCGCCGGCGGTGGAGGTGGATCCCACCTGTCCTTATGCACAAAGCGCCGGGCCCGCTTTGTTGCCGACCCTTGCGGTGCTGCCGGCAGCCGCCATGATGCACCGCTTGGAGACGCCCGCGGCGGCCACCCAAACGCGGCTAACCTTCGGCCCCCTTCGCCAGTGCTTTCCCCGCGGACCCCCGACGCTCGCTTAAATCCCGTAAGCGATTCGTTCGCGCAAAGAGTCGAGCCTCGAAATGGCCCTGATTCTGCGTCGCGATCTTAATGTCAGGTTTTTTTCGCGAGGTCTCCATGTATCTTCGGCTCATCGGGCTGCTGCTTCTCATCGCCACGCTCGCCCCCCGCCCCTCCTGGGCCTGCGCCACCTGCGGCTGCACATTGAACGCTGATGCAGCGATGGGGTATTCGGCCGAGCCCGGATGGCGCCTCAGTCTCGAGTATGACTACATCCATCAAGATCAACTGCGCAAAGGAATGCATGCGGTCGCGTCGGTACCGGATGGCGCTGAGCTCGAGCGCGACACATTGAATCGCTACCTGACTTTCGGTATCGATTACAACCCGACGGCCGACTGGAACATCGACCTCAGAGCGCCCTACCTCATCCGGAGTCATTCGACGTATGGCGCGTACGACTCCACTCAACCGCTGCCGCCGGTCAGCGGCTCCCGCAGCTCGAGTATTGGCGACGTGCGGCTCATCGGCGCGTATCAAGGGTTGTTGCCCACGCACAATCTTGGGTTGCAGCTGGGCGTCAAGCTGCCGACGGGTCGGTACGGCACGGCTGTGAAGTTCGGCAGCGGCCCCGCCGCCGGGATGCCGTTGGATGCCAGTTTGCAGCCCGGCACCGGCAGCACCGATATCATTCTCGGCGCCTATTACTATCAATACTTCGGACTCAATCTCGATGCGTTCGCAAACATCCAGTTTCAAAGCGCCCTCGCTTCGAAACAAGACGGGCCGGGCCGAGACTTCCGGCCGGGCAATACAACGAATTTGAGCTTCGGTTTGCGCTACGGAGCTAACCCTAAATGGGTGCCGCAGCTGCAGATGAATTTGACGCACAAGAGCGTGGATCAAGGTGCGCTTGCAGACCTCACGGATACCGCGGGATATGTGGCGTATTTGAGCCCTGGCCTGACGGCGAGCGTATTCGGCGTTGTACACGTGTATGGCTTCGCACAGCTTCCGTTTTATAGCGATCTCGTCGGCTATCAGGTCTTCCCACGCTACACGCTCAGTGTCGGCGCGAGTTATGCATTCTGACCCGCCTTGGCGGGCTGCCGCGATCGCTACTCGAGGCAGACGACGAGCTTGGCCGAGTGGGTCCGCCAATTGATCGGAATCACGTAAGAGCGGCTGTGCGGCGCCGTGACCTTATCGGCGTCGTGCGCAATGACCACCGGCACCGATATCACGAAATTCTTGCCGAAATCCCGGCGCGCATTGCCGGAGATCGTATTTGCCACCTCGCCGACAAGATCCTTGATGTTCTCGTCGCTGGTGTCGGTTTCCTGCATGCGCATCAAAAGGACCGTGAGCATGCCTCGTGGGGCGGTAAAGTAGACGACGCCCTTGCGCGCGCCGGAAATGCCGATCACCCCTGTGTATTCGTAGGCTCCGGGGTTGCCATCCGTGACGAGATAGGGCGAGCCGACGGTGGCCGACTGCTGCGCCGATACCGCGAAATAGTTCGTCGCCCCCTCGATGAATGTGCGAATTTCTGCTTCTTTGAGCATCATGCCTCCGACAGCAGTTCTTCCAATGCGTCGTTTAGCTGACGATCGGTAAAGGGTTTGCAAAGAAAGCCATTTGCGCCCTTCTCGATGGCATCCACTGCCGTCGCCTTATCCGCCAGAGCCGACACGACCAGGATCAACACCTTCGAATTGATCGCCACCAATTCTTGGACGCACTCGACTCCGTCCATTTCCGGCATCGTCAAATCCATCGTGACGACGTCAGGCCGCGTGCGGCGAAACAAATCCACTGCCTCGCGTCCGTTGCTCGCGGCACCGACCACCTCGAGGCGCGCGATCTGTTGCGAGCGCTCTATGCGCCGGCGAATGATGTTCGAGTCGTCGACGATCATGAGCTTCAATGAGGTTTTGGAAGATGCCTGCATTGTGGTCACGCAGCCTCGGTGTCGTCCGCACGCTTCGCGGCGCGCGGCAGCGTCATGGTCAGGCGCGTGAATTTTCCGTTGCTGGTCGCAACCGAAACCCTGCCGCCCAGCTGACTGGCAAGCTCGGCGATCACGTTCATGCCGACGCCCCTCCCTGCGTCCTTGGTCACAGTCTCGGCCGTGGAAAAGCCCGACTGGAACAGCAGCGAAAAGATCTGCTTCTTGTCCAAGGTCTGCGCCCGTTCCGGGGTGATGAATCCCTTCTTGAGCGCGGTCTCCTTGATTTTCTCCGCCGACAGGCCTTGCCCGTCATCTTCGATGATCAGCCTGAAACCTGCGTCGCCCACATCCTGGAACGACAGGCGTACGACGCCCTGCGGGGATTTACCGGCAGCAATCCGCGCCTCCGGCGACTCGATGCCGTGCACGATGGCGTTGCGCACGGCCTGGATTCCGATGTCCTTAACCGCGCGCCGGTAGTCATCCGGCATGGCATCGAGACCTCTGCATTGCAGGGTGGCCTCCTTGTTGTTTTCGCGCGCGATGCGCTCGGTGAGTTGCTGCAGCGTCGCCGCCACGCCCGAATCGGCGGCGCCGGCTTGCTGCTGCTGCTTCTGCTTCTGCTTCTCCTCGTCCAGCACCGCGGTGATCGTGTGAACGACGTCCTCCTGCACGGGCTGCAGGCGCGACAGCCGTGACACCAGATCGCTGACGGATTGCAGGTGGGTCAGCAGGTCATCGAGCTTGATGACGAGCGGCAGGAAGTCATTGCCCGAAAGCTCAGGCTTTTCCTTGAGCGACTTCAGATCATCTTCGAATGCGTGCGCCCGGATTTCGATCGAGGACAATCCCAGGGCCGCCGCCTCGCCCTTAACCGAATGAACCTGCCGGAACAGCATGTCGAGCTTCTTGCGGAATACGCCCTCCTCCCGGGTCGGCTCGCGCAGCACGGCATTGATCATTTTCATGGCTGCATTGGAGTCGCTCAGGAACGATGTCAGCTGCGCGGGATCGATGTGCAGAATGCCCAACAGGGTATCGACCTGGCCCTGCGCCTGGTTTTGCGCCGACTGCAGCTCACGCGCCATCTCTACCCGGGCGGTCACGTCGGACACCGACACCAGCACATGCGTCATTTCTCCATCGACCCGGACCCGGTGAAAATCGAATTGCAGATAGCGCGTGTCGACTTTGCCGTTGCCGGCGTCAATGTGAACCTCGACTTCTCCCAACGGATTGATGGTTTTGACGAGTTTCTCGTTGGTGCGCTCGGCCCACAGAATTTTCACGAACTTGAGTGCGGTCGCCAGCGTCCGTTCCGAGACGATATTCTTGAGCAGGCTCTCGAACGGCAGGCCCGCGAAATCCTTGCGCTCGAACAGCGATTCGAGAGAGCCGGAATAGGCCGCACCGATGGCTAGGTTTTGGTCGAGCAGGAACAATCCATCCTTGACCGTTCGCAAGATATCCAGCGTCTGCTGCCGAGCCTGCCGCAGGCTGGACTCTTGCCGCTGCCTGGTGCTGATGAGCACCGTCACCAGGACCACGAGCGCAAGCGCGATGACCAGACCTGAAACCATCACCAGCCGCAATTGCGTCGCCGATCTGAAATTGGTCGCCTGCAGCTCGGCGGCGATGGCCGCCAATTCGCCGTCCAGGACCGGCAGGACGTGGCGGCTGGTGCGCAGCGCCGCCACTACGTCGAGCTCCAGCTGACGTCCGCTGGCGTTGAGATTGGTGCCGGTGGATTCGTTGTCCTGAAAGGGGACGCCGTGATACGAAAGCACGGGCTTCAACACCTCGGTCTCTCGTGCCCAGCTATCGAGCAGCTGCGCGGCGTGCTTGCCGGCAATAGGCGTGCCGGTCGCGCCGGTGTCGCCCAAAAGGGCAAACCAGCTCACGGGTCGCGGCGCCGTCATCTCACGCATCGCCCCCTCGATCGTGCCGCTCGAAGTGCGTATCTGATCCAAGGATTCTTGAATGTAGCCTCTCTCGCCGAGTCGCTCGCGCATGGATTCGAGTGAGGCGCGGATCAGGGTCGGATGGCGCTGTTGTTCGCCCAGCAACTTCAGGGCCGTCGAGCTATCGGCAACTTCGCTGGCGAGTTCGAGCCCGGGTATGAGCACCATGGCCAGGAAGCCGAATCCCAGAATGACGACCATGACGAGAAGCCCCAGCGGCGACATCAGCGCAGCCACGACCTTGGTTAAACGCAACTTCATGAATTCATCACTCCCCTATGGCTGGCCTCGTCAAGTCGAACAGGCGTGCTTACTGCGCTCAAGTCCTCGAGAAACAGCGCTGCCGACGGATATCGATCCGCAGGATCTTTTGCCAACAGGCGATCGATGATCGGCTGATAACGCAGCATGCGTGGCGGCAGGCGCGGCACGGGTACCGAACTATGGCCCGCGAAAATCTCCGTCAAGTTCGCACCGATGTACGGCAACGCGCCCACCAGCATCTCGAACAGCACCACGCCGAGGCTGTATAGATCGCCACGCCCGTCGGGATCGCGGTTTTGAATTTGTTCCGGGCACACGTAGTAGGGTGTCCCGGTGCAGAGGTCCGACCTTGATAGTTCGGTCTCGGCGATGCGCATCGACGCCGACCCGAAGTCGATCAGAATCAAGCGGTTGTCATCGGTCAACATCAGGTTCGACGGCTTGACGTCGCGGTGTACGATACGCGCCGAGTGCAGCACCTGGAGCGCCTCGCCGATCTGCCGCGCATAATTGAGCGCATCGGCCTCGCTCACCGGATTTTTCAGCCGATCCTTGAGACTTCCGCACGGGAAATATTCCAGCGCCAGGAACAGATAATCATCGGTGATGCCATAGTCCAGCACGTCGGCAATACAGCGGTGGTTGAGGGACGACAGTATCTGGCATTCACGCAGGAAGCGCTTTCGATCGGCATCGGACACTTCGTAGCGCCCCTTGAAAGCTTGCACCTTAAGCGCAACGGGCTGCGGAAGATTATCGTTGCGGGCAAGATACACCATCGCCGCCGTCGACTTGGCAATCGTTTTTATCAGTCTGTAGCCCGCAATTTGCGGTTGACGCCGTGGGTCCGCGGTGGCGGTGATCGAGACTTCGGCAGCGGCCGCCGGCTGCATTAGTCGCCGCACGGTTTCTCCCAGTTCGCCTATTTTAACTGCGTGAATCGGCCAGTAGTCGTCGGCGCCGAGCAGGATGGTCCGCGCAGCACTACGCTCGTCCCCGCTGCGCGCAAATACCAGTATGGGAAGCCGCGGCGCTTGCTCACGCGAACGCGCCAGTCTCGCCAGCGGGTCGGTGGCGTTCTCACGCTGATCGAACTCGACGATGAGAAACAACGCGGCGTAGGTACCCATCCGCTCAGACGGCAACGCGTCGAAGTTCGCGCCGCTCATGCCGTCTGCATCGAGGGTAGGAATTGCCCGTCGCACCACGGCCGCGAGCCTCAAGCGAAGCTCGAGATCGTCGTGCACGACCAGGCATCGCACGGCTCCACGCTTCAGGGGAGCCGGCGTGGTCTCGAGTCGATCGTTGATCATGGAAGGTTTGTTCATCGGGCCGGGATCGCTACTTCTTCATGCGAAATGCGAGCCGCAATTTGGTGCTGACCACCATGGGCTTTCCCCCTTGCACCACCGGCGTGTAGCGCACGCGCGATATCGCTCGAGTTGCGGCCGAATCGAACACGTTGGCCGGGCTCGAGCCCAGGATCTTCACTGCGGTGACCTTACCATCCGCCGTGACGACGTACGATAGGTCCACCCACCCCTCGATTTCCTTGTTCAGCGCACCCGTCGGATAATCGACTTCGATGCCTTTGACTCTGGTCAAGGTGGCTTCGACGACTTCCGGCGGTCCGGTGACCGATTGTTTCAGCAGCGCGAGGCGCTGGTTGAGCGCAGCCAAATCCGCCGTGTTCCCGAGGCCGGCCGCCATCTGCAACAGGGCTTCGGCTCGTCCAGGCTGACGCGTATCGAGGGCGGAGCGCGCTTGATCGAGAATTTGTGACTGGACCGTGCCGGTGATTCGTGCAAGGCCGCCGTTCTTGGGATCCGCGGCGCGCAGCTGATTGACGTAGTACAGCGCATTGTCATTCTCCGGCTCCGTCAGCTTTCCTTGAGCGAGCCGCGCCTGCGCGAGATCAAGGTATTGCGGCTGCTCGGACGCCGTCACGGTCGGTTGGCGCGCCGTGGCGAGCTCGTGCTGCAGACCCGTGATGGTGGTGGCCGGCAAGCCGGCGGTGCGCAGGTCCGCAAGCACCCGATCTGCATCGCCGAAACGCCGCTGATCGATGGCTGCATGCAGCGCCAGAATCATCCGCTTGTAGAACTCCTGAGTCTGGATCTGAAGCGCAGCAACGGTTGCTCCCGAGGCATGGGCCTGAGCTAGATAAAAGGCGGCGCTGTCGTTGCGGGGCTCGGTCAATTTGTCTTGTTGCAGGCGCTGGTCGGTCAGCTTCATGAAATTCGCGACATCGAATTCCTGATGCCGGCGATGCAGCTCGTCGCGCAACTGAGCAAGCTTCGCGCCGTTGAGCGATTTGGCGCGCGCCGCATCGTCGATGAGTTGCGCTGCGCGGTCGAAATTTTGCGCATTGATCGACGCCACGATCTGCGCGGGACCAAACTCGGCGCGCAAGCTCGCAATTCGCTCATCGAGTGGGCGTAAGCGGCTATCGTTGGGATTGATGCTGCGGGCGGTCTCGAGCGACTGCAGCGCAACGTCGATTTTGCGCTCGTCCAACGCAGACTGAACTCGCGCGAAGAGTATTTCCGCGAGTCGCTGCAACCCTTGCTGCGCCTCGCCATTGTCGCGATCGAGCGCAAGCACCTTTCTGTATAAGGACAGCGCGCTGCCCTCGGCCGGCTCAATGAAATGCCGGTCGAGCATCGCCTGCTGCGCCTTTTCGATGATCAAATCTGCTTCGTCCGCGGCGGGCGCCTTGCTGGCTGGCTGCGGCAAGGATTGCGGGATCCCCTCATTCGCGGGTTTAAGCGGCGTGGTGCCGTGGCGCAGGAACACGAAAGCCGCCCCGAAGGCAATGAGCACGACGAGGACGATGGATACCGGAATCCAGGGCATGGCTCGCGGAGCGGATTTCCCGGCGGTTCCGCCCGCGCCGTCAGCCGACGAGTTGGCGCCGCTGCCAAGCAGCGCTGTTCGCGCATTGACTTCTTCGGACCCACTCTCGAGGGCGGTCTTGAATGCCTCCGCCACTATCGGCACCGCCACATGCGCGGCGATTTGCCGAAGGGCGAGGGGGTTTCTCCAAGCATCGGTGGTCCCGGCCTCGTCCAGCGCGATCACCGCGAAGCGCGGGGAATGCAATTGCAGTCGGGAGAGCACCCCGCCGGTGTCGGTGTGACCGCGCGCGTCCCAGAGGACCACGGCAGGCTGCCCCACCGGGATCGCCGTGCACAGTTCGTCGACGGAATCGACCTGCTTGAGCGCCAATTCGCTGCTCAATTGAGCACCGATCTGCGGCCACAGCGTATCGTCGCGAGTAATGAGGAGTACCGAGAGCTTCGCCTTTTTAGGCTTGGGGGCGAAAGCATGGCCGGCGCCTTCCGGATTGGCGGACTCACTTTTCTTCGCTGCGCTCTCCACCGATTGTCTCCCTTTCGCCGTCAAACAAAGTCTTTGTTGCGCTGCAATTCCAGAGCGCTTGCGACGTCGAACGATCGAATCGCCGCGCATGCAAGATCCTCATGGAAATGAGGATTTCGCGGGATGCTCTGGATCACATTTCGGATGCGGTGAAGGCCCGCGACGCGGTCAGACGTGGGGGCGCCATGGCCAAGGTGAGAACCACTTCGCAGAAGAGGCGTGTCCGCCTCGACCGCTGTTGGGAAACATACGGCTGCGGCATCTCGATTTCGCTTTGCGGCAAAACGCCTATATGATCGCCGCGATGCCATGCTCACGCTGTCGGCTGCTAGCCGCGACCCTTGCCGTCTCGGCGCACATCGCGGCCGGCGCCGCGCCCCTCACCGCCGCCACCGTCGAGGTCGATGCACGCGAGGCGCCGCGCGGAATCGAGCGCGTTCACCTCGTCCTCCCGGTCAAGCCGGGCAAGCTCACCTTGCTCTATCCGAAGTGGCTGCCCGGCGAGCATTCGCCCGACGGTCCCATCGCTGGCTTGTCAGGGCTCAAATTTTCCAGCAACGGCGCGCCCGTCGCCTGGCGGCGCGACGCCGACGACATGTACGCCTTTCATCTCACCGTCCCCGCCGGATCGAACTCACTCGATGCGCTGTTTGAGGTAGATTCGGTTGCGGCCGCCACGGACAATAACGCCACTCGCACCAGCACTGAGTCTTTGGCCATCATTCTGTGGAATCAATTGGTGCTGTATCCCGCAGGCACGCAGTCGGACGAGCTGCAATATAAAGCGAGCTTGCGCCTGCCCGCCGGCTGGCTATTCGGAACGGCGCTGCCGAAAGACAAAAGCGCCGGCGATGCGCTGCAGTTCGCGCAAGTCTCGCTCACGAACTTGATCGATTCGCCGGTGCTTTGCGGCCGACATTTCAAAACGATCGAACTCGGCGGCGCACCCGCGGTTTACCTGCATCTCGCGGCCGACAGCGAGGCGGCCCTCGACATCCCGGCGGCCACCACCGCGCAGCTGCACAAGCTCGTGCAGGAATCCGCCGCGTTGTTCGGCGCGACACACTACAACGAGTATCACTTCCTGTGGACGTTGAGCGATCAAATCGCGCCCGATGGCATCGAGCATCATCAGTCGAGCGACAACCGCTCTCCCGAGCGCTCCCTCATCGACGAGGACCTGCGCAGGAGCATGTTCAACTTGGACTTGCTGCCCCACGAATATACGCACTCCTGGAACGGCAAATATCGCCGACCCTTGGGCCTGGCCACCGGCAATTATCACTCGCCGATGCGCGGCGAAATGCTCTGGGTATATGAGGGCCTCACGCAATACCTCGGCATGGTGTTGAGCGCGCGCAGCGGTCTCGCTTCGCCAGGCGATGCTCGCGACGCCTGGGCCGCGACCGCGGCCGGGCTGCAGACCGGCAAGGGACGGGAGTGGCGTCCGCTCGCCGATACCGCAATCGCTGCGCAGCTTGGCTACACCGCGGCGGGATGGCTCACGAGAACGCGCGGCCTGGATTTCTACGAGGAATCCGCCCTGCTGTGGCTTCAGGCGGACACGCTGATCCGCAGCAAGACCCGAGGCGCCAAGAGCCTCGATGATTTTTGCCGGGCGTTCTATGGCCCCCCGAGCACCGCCCCGAAGGTGGTTCCGTATGACTTTGACGACATCGTCAAAGCGCTCAATAGCGTCCTGCCCTATGACTGGCGCGAGTTCTGGGGGCAGCATCTCGATCGCGTGCAGCCCGAAGTCCCCCTGAACGGTCTCGCCGCCGGCGGATGGCGTCTGGTTTTCACGGCAGAGCCCTCCGCCGTCGAGAAGGGTGAGGATGCGCGCAGGAAGCGTGCCAACTTGAAGTACTCGCTCGGCTTCGTGCTCAAGGACGAGGGAGCGGCCATCTCTTCGGTGGTACCCGGCAGCCCGGCCGATGGCGCCGGACTCGCGCCCGACTCCAATTTGATCGCCGTCGACGGCCGCAAGTATTCAAAGGACGTGTTGGAGGATGCGCTCAAGGCGGGAGGCGGCGAACCGCGCGCCATCCGTTTGCTGATCGAGAAGGACGAGATGTTCAGCACGGTCGAACTGCACTATGCCGGACATGCCCGCCATCCACACCTCGAGCGCGACTCCGCCACCCCTGATTTATTGACGACGATACAGAATCCGCTCACCTAAGCGATGAATGAATCGCCGCGCCCCGTGGTCGTGATCGGCGGCGGAGTGATGGGCTCCGCGCTTGCCTATTGGCTGACCCGGCTTGATCCCTCCCTGAAAGTGACGGTGATCGAGCGCGACTTCTCGTATACGCAGGCCTCATCCGCTCTGTCGGCGGCATCCATCCGCCAGCAGTTCTCGGCGTCCGTCAACATCCGCATCTCCCAGGCGAGCATCGCGTTTCTACGCAAGGCCTCCGAGGAGCTGCAATGCGGCGAGGAGAAGCCGGATATCATGTTGCGGGAGCATGGGTATCTCTATCTCGCGGGACTCGACGGCGCCGCACATTTGCGCGCTGCGCACATAATGCAAAAGACGTACGGCTCACCACGCCATACTCGGTGCGCACGAATCGCTGACGAATTTTATATTCATGAATGGGTTTTCGGGTCACGGTATCCAGCAAGCGCCGGTCATCGGGCGTGCTATCGCCGAGCTCATTCTGCACGGACGCTTCATGAGCATCGACTTATCCGAGCTCCTGTTCAACAGAATCATCGACAACCATCCGCTGCCCGAAACGAATGTGATCGGCTAGCGGCCTTGCGTATCGCGCGGTACGCGGGCGAGACTGCCAAATCATGATCCATATCGACTTCGATGCGGTGCATCGCCTGATGAGCGTGGGCCGGCTCGTAGAGCCTCTGCGGCGCGCCTTCAGCGCGGGCGCGTACGGTCCGGAGCGTGTGCACTATGACCTCGGCACCCCCGACCGGCCGCGCACATTGTTGCTGATGCCCGCGTGGCTTCCGGAGGGCGCCATCGGCGTGAAAATAGTCACGGTATTTCCGGACAATGCGGATCGGCAACTGCCCTCGGTCAACGCCGCCTACGTGTTGCTGTCCGGGCAGACAGGGCAACCTCTGGCATGGATCGACGGCCGGGCGCTGACACTGCTGCGAACCGCGGCGGTGTCGGCTTTGGCAGCCGATGTGTTGGCCCCTCAGTCGCCCCATGCGCTACTGATGGTGGGGACGGGCGCGTTATCCAGATATCTCGTTGAAGGTCATCTGGCGGTGCGCCCGTATAAATCCATCGCTATTTGGGGCAGGGACCCGCAAAAGGCGGCACTCGTGGCCCGAGACCTGTGCGAGCGGGGCTGGCCTGTCGGCGTAGCGCGTGACTTGGAAAGTGCGGCGCGCGCGGCGGATGTCATCAGCTGCGCGACCCTGGCCGAGCAGCCTCTCATCCGGGGCGCTTGGCTCAAATCGATCTGTCACTTGGACTTGGTCGGAAGCTTCAAGCCGACCATGCGGGAAGCAGACGATGATTGCGTGCGCGGCGCATTCATCGCCGTCGACACGCTGGCCGCACGCCACGAAAGCGGCGATTTAAGCGAACCTCTCGCGCGCGGCGTCGTGGCGGTCAAGGATATCTATCTGCTCGGCGACCTGATCGTGTCAGGGAGCACGACCCCGCTCCCGTGCAGGAGCGTTTTTAAATCGGTGGGTGTTTCGCGTGCCGACCT
>JBBROC010000057.1:0-15166 GCA_038229815.1 Steroidobacterales bacterium
ATCGACTGCGCCACATGCGCTCCCAGATTCTCGCTGCTCAAATCACGCCGTCCGAAATAACCCGGGTACATCAAGTCGAGGATGGATTCCAAGATCTCGACGATGGCTTCGCGCGACGGGAGATAGCGGCGCGAGATGCGACGTGCACGCTCATCGCCCATGTAGCTGTCGAGGAACTCTCCGGTGAGCTCGTCGAGCGCGGGATTAGTGGACTGCGGGTAGGCAAGGGCTTTCATGCTGCCGCTCAGGCAACCGCCTGCATTTTCTCGATTCCTTCGAACAGTCCTTCGAACAGCGCGCCCGACAGATAGCGTTCGCCGGCATCCGGCAGCACTGCGACGATGGTCTTGCCTCTCTGCGCGGGCTCGCGAGCGAGACGCAGCGCCACGGCCATTGCAGCACCGCAAGAGATTCCGCTCAATAGCCCTTCTTCGCGCGCCAGACGCCGTGCCGTTTCGATGGATTCTTCGTTGGTGACTTGCTCGACGCGGTCGATCTGCGAGAGGTCCAAATTCTTCGGGATGAACCCCGCTCCGATACCCTGGATCTTGTGGGGCGTCGGAGTGAGCGGCTGGTTGGCCAATGTCTGGGTGATGACCGGCGAATGCGTGGGTTCCACCGCTACCGTGAGGATTTTCTTGCCGCGCGTGCCCTTGATGTAGCGCGAGACCCCGGTCAGGGTGCCTCCGGTGCCGACGCCGCTCACGAAAATGTCGATCTTGCCGTCGGTGTCCTCCCAAATCTCAGGGCCTGTGGTCTTTTCATGGATCGCCGGATTGGCGGGATTCTCGAATTGCTTCATCAAGACATACTTGCCGGGATCCGCGGCGGCCAACTCTTCGGCTTTGGCAATCGCGCCCTTCATGCCCTTGGGGCCTGGGGTCAAGACCAGCTTGGCGCCGAATGCGACCAATACCTTGCGCCGCTCCATGGTCATGGTCTCCGGCATGGTTAGAACACAGCCATAGCCGCGTGCGGCCGCGGCATAGGCGAGCGCTATGCCCGTATTGCCGCTGGTGGCCTCGACGATGGACATTCCGGGTTTCAGGGTACCGCGCTCTTCGGCATCCCACACCATGGCGGCGCCGATGCGGCACTTCACCGAATACGCCGGATTTCGTCCCTCGATTTTGACGAAAATCGTTGCTCCGCTTTCCGCATTCATGCGATTGATGCGGACCAGCGGCGTGCGGCCGATGGACTTCGTGTTGTCCTCAAAAACATGCATAGGTCACCTCGTTGGGCTATTGCCCAATTTTCCTCCTAAGCCAGGGGGAAATGCCATAGAAGTTTGTTATGAGGCCCTGCCTAAGCGTTATAAGGCCGCCGGAACGGCGTTCGAGTTGGGTATCACCGACAGCGGCTGTGGCCGGCCGATTATGAATCCCTGCACGAAATCGATTCCCATGTCCGTCACGGTGTCTAGAGACAGTTGGTCCTCGACCTGTTCCGCGACGACGCGGAAATGAAGGCTCCGGGACAATTCGATCATCGCCGCCACCATCGCCTGATTCACGGTGTCCGCGGCGAGATTCTTGATGAACGAGCCGTCGATCTTCAGGTAATCCATCGGCAGCGTCCGCAGCGTCGAGAACGAGCTCAAGCCGCTGCCGAAATCGTCCAAAGCGAATTCGCAGCCCATGCCGTGCAGCACCGCGAGGAAGCGGTGCGCGTGGTCGAGATTCGCGACCACCGAGCTCTCCGTGACCTCGAAGCAAATGTCGCCGGGATTCGCTCCGGTATGATCGAAGCAATCCACGACGAATTCCAGAAAATCGGAATCTCCGAGCGTCTGCCCGGCGATGTTGATCGCAACGCTGCGGCCCGGCGGCAACTTCATCCCACCTCGTCCGAGCGCGGACAGCACCGCCTGCACGACCCAGCGATCGATGTGCGGCATCAGGCGGTAACGCTCGGCCGCGCGGATAAAATCGGACGGAGGCGTGCTCGGCTGGCCGTTCTCGCCCTCCAGGCGCACGAACACCTCGATTGCCGGACCGCTCGAGCCGCCGGCGCGCGCATGGACGATGGGCTGGTAATAGAGCTCGAACTTGTTATCCCGCAGCGCGCCCTGCAACTTCTGCAGCCAATGAATCTCGCCGCTGTGCCGGGCGCTCGCTTCCTCGCGCGCCGAGTAAACGTGCACGTGCAAGCCGCCCTGTTTCTTTGCCACGTAGCACGCAGAATCCGCCGAATTCATGATGTCTTCGATGGCGCCGCCGTCGCGGCCGATCTCCACCAGACCGATGCTGACGCCGATATTGAATATCTTGTCCTTCCAGACGAATCGATATTCGTGGACGCTGCGCACGACATCGTCGGCGATTTGCCGCGCTTTCTCCAGCGGGCAACCCACCAGCAGCAGTGCGAACTCATCGCCGCCGATGCGCCCCGCCGTATCCGAATCGCGAACCGCCTCTTTCACCAGCGAGGCGACCTCGCGCAGCATGTTGTCGCCCGCGGTATGACCGCACGTATCGTTCACGACCTTGAATCGATCGAGGTCGAGATAGCACAGTGCATGCGCGACGTTCCCGGTCTGTGCCGAGTCCATCGCTTCCTGCAGCCGCCGCTCGAATTCGCGGCGATTCACCAGTCCCGTCAGAGCATCGTGACTGGCTTGATAGGTCATTTGACGCGTCAGCCCGCGCAATTCGCTGGTGTCGTGCAGGACCAGCACCAATCCCACGATATCCTTGCCGTCGAAGCGCAACGGTGTAACGCTGATTTCGACCGACCGCTCTGGTCCGGCATTGGCCGGCACCAGCACCGCGCGCCGTCCCATGGTCACCCGGCCTCCGGTGGCCAGCGCCTTGCGCACGGGATCTCCCAGCGAGCGGCGATCCGTCTCGTCGACCAGCGATGCAACATCCGAAAAGGACCTGCCCATTACCTGGTCGAAGCGCTGGCCGAGCAATGTCTCCGCGGCATGATTGATGTAGTCGATGCGGCCTTCAGCGTCGACCGTGATGACGCTCTCGCCCATGGCATCGAGGGTCACCATGGCACGCGGCCTCGAGGGGACCACTGCAGTCCCTGCTTCCGGCAACATTTCAAGGGCCGTGAGCAGCAGCGCCGGTTCGCCGGCGCTGTCGATCGGAACGTTCGAGAGTTCCACGCGCGTCACCTGAGCCTGAGCGCCAACCAGTTCGATCTCGTAGCGCTCCGCCGCAGGCTCACCGGCCAAGCGCCGCCGCAAATTGTTTGACACCAACTCGGCGTATTCCGGCGCGACGAAATCCGTCAACGGACGGCCCACGACTTCGGCCGCGCTCAAGTTGAGCAGCGCCAGGAAGCGCGAGTTGGCGAACACGATGCGATCGCGATGCACGAGCACGGCGTCGTGCACGGTCTCGACCAAGCGTTGAAACAGCTGTTCGCGGTCGAGCAGCCGTGCGCCGCGTTGTTCGATGTCCTCCAGCAGTCGATTCACCGCCCCGCCGAGCTTATCCAGCTTTGCCGACCTGCCTTCGACCCCGATGCGCGCGGCGGTGCCGGACTCGCGGGTGAGCCGTAAAATCTGCTCCGAGAACTCGTTGACGGCACGATCTTGGCGCCGCTTGCGTGCATAGAGCACGGCCAAGCACACCGTCAGAGCGGCGGAGATGGAGAACCAGGGTACGATCGGAGACAAGATCAACGCGGACCTCGATGGTTATGAATCTTAGCGGCCCTTGATTTTGGTACCCAGACCGGGTTGGCACGCCTCGACTCATCGTGACATGCAGAATAGCGCACGGGCATGGCGAAGCCTGGCGAAATTGACCATAATCAGCGTGGGTTAATCCTGTACGAGAAACTCAGGAATTCATGGATACTTTGGCCGCTCGTCGGCAGATGGTGGATCAGCAGATACGCACGTGGGAAGTCCTGGACCAGCGCGTGCTGGATGTGTTACTGGCAGTGCCGCGCGAAGCGTTCGTGCCGCCGGAGTATCGCGAGCTTGCGTTCGCCGATGCTCCGATCCCGATCGGGTTCGGTCAAACCATGTTGGCTCCGATGCTCCAAGGGCGCATTCTGCAGGCTCTGGCTCCCGCCGGCACGGACACCGCGTTGGAAGTAGGCAGCGGCACCGGCTACCTTTCGGCCTGCCTGGGCTTGCTGACGTCATCGACGCGCTCGATCGACATACACGCGGGACTCGTCGCGTTATGCAAAACGAACGTTCGCGCGGCGCCACAGGCCACGGTGCAGTTCGAAGTCGGGGATGCCTTTGGACTCGCGGCGTTGGGCGAGCACGACGTCATCGCCCTCACCGGGTCGCTGCCGATGTACGATCCGCGGTTCGAGCGCTCGCTTCGCGTCGGCGGGCGGCTGTTCGCCATCGTCGGCACCGCGCCTGCGATGGACGCGCTGCTGATCCGGCGGGTCGATACCGATGAGTGGACCCGCGAGAGTTTGTTCGAGACGGTCGTCCAGCCCCTGATCAATGCAGCGGCGGCGCAGAAGTTCGTGTTCTGATGATCAAGGACATGACCCCCAAGGAATTCGTGGAGCGGCGGGGGCGCGGCGCCGACATGACCCTTCTGGACGTTCGCGAGGACTGGGAAACGGCCCTGGCGCCGGTACCTGAGACCATCGTGCACATCCCCATGGGCCAAGTCTCGAATCGCGTCGGCGAGCTCGATTCCCGGCGGGAAACGGTCGTGATCTGTCGATCCGGCGGCCGCAGCATGGAAGTGGCGCGTTTCCTCGCCAGTCAGGGCTTTGCCTCGGTCTACAACCTTGCAGGAGGGATCTTGGCCTGGTCTCGGGACTTAGACGCTCGGATCCCGCAATATTGACCCTCTGCGGCACCTTGACTCCTAGGTGATATGGTTATATATAACACTATATGACCAAATTGCTGCTCTTATTTGCAATTTGCTTCTGCGCAAGTCCCGCGCCGGCCGCGGACCTTCTCGCCGTCTATCAACGCGCCCTGCAGAACGACCCGCAATTGCGCGAGGCTGAAGCGACCCGGCTTGCGGCGCTGGAAGCCAAGCCGCAGGCGCTCTCGGCGCTGCTTCCGCAACTTCAGGGAACCGGCGCCGTCACCCGGGAGAAAGCCTCCGGCACGGACATCGTCACGCAACCGACGAGCAGCCCGGGCAACGGGCCGGTCGGCCTCATCAGCTTTCCCTTCGATGGGCGGATCAACACGACGACGCACCGGTATGGCGTCGACCTCAGGCAAAACATATTTCGCTGGGAAAACTGGGTGGCTTTGCAACGTGCGGATGCCCAGGTCGCACAGGCCGAAGCGGACTATCAGGCCGCGCAACAAGACCTGATGGAACGTGTTGCGCAGCGCTACTTCGATGTCCTCGCTGCCCAGGATGATCTCGAGGCCCAGCAGGCCGCGTTGAATTCGATCCAACACCAAGTCGACCAGTCCGAGGCGCGCTATCAAATCGGGCTGATCGCCGTCACCGATGTGGAGGAAGCGCGCGCCGCCCACGATACCGGCGCGGCGGCGGTGATTGCCGCGAAGCGCACGCTGGCCTCGGCTCAGGAATTCCTGCGCGAGATCACCGGCGATGCCTTCGATTCGCTGTCGCGCCCGATCGAGCCGTTCGAGCTGGCCACCCCGGACCCCGTCAACGAAGACCGCTGGGTCGAAATGGCGCTACAGCAGAATCTGTCCCTCGTTTCAAGCCGCTTGGCGGCCGACATTGCGCGCGAGAACGTCAGTTCCGCGCGCGGCGGTCATTTCCCGTCGCTCGACTTGGTGGGCAGCCGCTACAAGGCGACAAGCAATGGCGTCAATACGTTCACCGACGGCACCCCGGCGGGCGGCACGACCCTCGACCAAAGCCAACGCACCATCGGCCTGCAATTGACCTTCCCCATATACTCTGGAGGCATGGTGTCCTCGCAGGTCCGCCAGGCCGTCTACCAACATCGCGCCGCCAAGGAAAGAGTCGAACGGATTGCACGCCAAACCGAGCACGACGCGCGCGATTCCTATCTCGGCGTGCTCTCGGAGATAACGCGCGTCAAGGCGCTGCGCCGGGCGGTTGAGTCGAACGCAACCTCATTGCGCGCCACCGAGTCCGGTTATGAGGCCGGCACCCGAACCGCCGTTGACGTTCTGCAATCGCGCCGGCTGTGGGTGCAGGCCACAACCGACTATTCGCGCAGCCGCTACGATTACATGATCAACGTGCTCAAGCTGCAGCAGGCGGCGGGCACTCTGTCGCAGCAGAGTCTCGAACGGATCAACAGCCTGCTGACCGATGCACCGCCGGCAAAGGATCCTGCAACAACGGCCCAATGAGTTCGAGCAGGCGCAGCACGCTGCCGCGATTCGACTCGACGAGGTGCCGTCCGATGGCGCCCATTCGCCGCCGCTCGTCGGCATCTGCCAGGAGCAGCTTCAAGGCCGCTGCCAGCTCGTCCGCATCCGCCACCTGCAATGCGGCCCCCTGCTCGAGCATCAACCCCGCTATGTCTTCACCGGCGTAATGCGAAGGCCCCGTCAGCACCGGAACACCGAGCGCCGCCGGCTCGAGCAAATTATGGCCGCCGATCGGCACCAGACTCCCGCCGACGAACGCCACATCCGCCGATCCATAAAGCGCCGCGAGTTCGCCCACCGTGTCCACCAACACCACCTGCGTTCCCGCCAATACGACCTGCGTGTCCACGGGATGCTCGGCGTCCTTCGGCATCGTGCTTCGTCGCGTGAAGCGGATTCCTCCGCGTCGGAGCAGGTCCGCCACGGCGTCGAATCGATCCGGGTGCCGCGGCGCCAGCAGCAAGAGCGCGTCCGGCCGCGCGATCAGCAATTGCGAGTGCGCTTCGAGCACTTGCTCTTCTTCGCCGGCGTGAGTGCTGCCCGCAATCCATGAGGGCCTTTCGCCGCCGAACGAAGCGCGAAGCTTGCCTCCTCGAGCGAGTACCCCCTGGCTCAATTCCCTGTCGAACTTGATATTGCCGACCACATGGATCTGGGAGCTCACCGCCCCGATGGCAATGAAGCGCTCGGCATCGATGCGGGTCTGAGCTGCGATCAACGGGTCGGCGCAGAATATCCCGCGGATCAGCGCGCCTAAGCGCCGGTAACGCGCCACCGATTTCGCCGAGAGCCGGGCGCTGGCGAGCACCACGGGCACGCGCCGGCGTGCGCATTCACCGAACAGATTGGGCCACAGCTCGGTCTCCATGATGAGCGCGAGCCGCGGCCGAGCGCGGTCCAGGAATCGCGCCACCGCACCCGGCGTGTCGTAGGGCAGGAAACGTATGTCCACCGCATTGCCGAACAGCTCTCCGGCGCGTGCCCGTCCGGTAAGCGTCGCCGTGGTCAGCACTACCGGACTTTCAGGGTACTGGGACAGCAAGGCACGCACCAGCGGTCCCGCCGCCGTCATTTCGCCGAGGCTGACCGCGTGCAGCCAGATACTTGGGCCACCACGCAAACGTCGGCCCCACCCGAAGCGCTCGCCAAGCCCCTGCCAGGAGCGCCGATCGCGCAAGCCGCGCCCGAGCACAACGGTAAAGGCCACGGGGGCGGCCAAGCAAATCAGCAGCGAGTACAAGCGGCGCGTCATTGCGCCTGATATCCCGCCATGAACCAGTTCCAGGACGTTTCATCCCAGCGCGAAAGCTTCGCGAGCGAGCGCCGCAAGCGCAGCAGATTCCGCGAGGCCCACGCACCCTGCGGTCGCAGCCGGCCGCGGTCGAAGTCGATCACGCTGACGGCGCCGCGGGAGTCGAGCAATATATTGTGAGCATTGAGATCCGCATGATCGACGCCGGCGCGATGCAGCTTGGCGACGGCTGCGCCGATGGCGCGCCAGGTCGTTTCAGACGCCGCACCTTGCGCAAGAACCGCGCTCAAGGGCTTGGCATCCACGATTCGTTGCGTGATCAAATCGCAGCGGTACCACAAGCCCGAGCGCCGATAGCGGGCGGCGATGGGGGCAGGCACGGGCAAGCCCCGCTGCGCCAACAGTTCGAGCAGCCGCCATTCGGCGAAAGCCCTTACCCTTCTCTCTCCCGCCCACACATAGCGATCGCTCGAGATTCGCGCAATGAAACCGCCGCGGCGGTAGTGGCGCAGCACCCATTGACGAGCGCCCGAGGCTACGAACCACGACGAACCACGTCCGCCGGTCACGGCGACGAGCGCATCCCGCGCGCGCCAGTATCCGGGATCGAACATCGATTCCACGGATTCCTGCGCCTGATTGCCAAGGCAGGCGGGATCAGCCAGCATGGCGCCGGTGGCAGTGGCAATGCGTCGGCCGCCGTTCGTCATTCACTTATGACCCTAAATTTCAAATCACCGCCGCGGGATGTGTGTCTGCTGCGTCTGTCGGCTATCGGCGATACCTGCCACGCAATGGCGGCGCTTAGAGCATTCCAATCGGCTTGGCCGCAAACCCGCTTTACGTGGATTATCGGCAAACTCGAAGCCAAGCTGATGACGGCGATTCTCCCTGAAATCGAGTTTATCACCTTCGATAAAGGCACAACGCTCAAGGAACTCATGCGCCTGCGCAGCCGCGGCCGGCGATTTGACCTGCTGCTAGACATGCAATTGTCGTTTCGCGCGAGCCTCGTCAGCGCTCTCGTTCGCGCACCCATCAAGCTCGGCTTCGATCGCGCGCGTGCGCGGGAACTGCAGTGGTTGTTCACCAATGCGCACATCGCACCGGCGGCGTCGGAACACGTTTTGGATTCGTTCATGGGATTCGTGCGCGCGTGCGGCATTGAGCCCGAAAGACCCTTCTGGGATCTGGGGCTGCCTGCCGACGCGCTCGAGTATGCCCGCGGCATCGTCGGCGACGAACGGCCGACGCTCGTCATCAGCCCCTGCTCCAGCCATGCGGCCCGAAATTGGTCGGCCGAGCGGTATGCCGCGGTCGCCGACTACGCCGCCCATATTCATGACATGCGGGTGGTGCTCGTGGGGGGCCGCAGTGGCATCGAATCAGAAATGGGCCGTGCGATCTGTGCCGCCGTGCGCACCGCTGCGGGCGCCGCCGTCATCAATCAAATCGGCAAGGACACGCTGCCGCAGCTTCTCGGATTGCTGTCGCAAAGCACGGTGCTCTTGTCCCCCGATTCCGGTCCCGTCCACATGGCAACCATGGTCGCGCTGCCCGTGATCGGCCTATACGCGGCGACCAATCCCGCTCGCGCGGGACCCTATAACAGTCGGCAGTGGTGCGTCGACAGGTACGACGCGGCCGCGCACCAGTTCTTGGGTAAGCGCGCCGCGCAAATTCCCTGGACCACCAAGATCGAACGCCCCGGCGTGATGGACCTCATAGAAGCGGGAGATGTGACGGCGAAACTCGATGCCCTCATGGCATCGCGCTGATGCTAAAATTCGCCCGATGAGCGAACTAAAAGTGCCTATTTCTCCCGGCGAATTGCTCGACAAGATCACAATCCTGCGCATCAAGTCGGAACGGATGAGTGACACCGCCAAGCTGTCCAATGTGCGTCTCGAGCTGCGCTCGCTCGAGGAAACCTGGAACGCCTCAGCCTTTGCAAGCATCCACATCGAAGCGGACGTAGACGCCCTGCTCCGCGTCAATGAGCGCCTATGGGCCATCGAGGACGAGATTCGCGACAAGGAACGCGCGCAGTCCTTCGATGCGGAATTCGTCCGCTTGGCCCGTGCCGTCTACTTCGAGAACGACGAGCGCGCGGCCATCAAGCGGCGCATCAATACCACTCTCGGATCGAGCATCGTCGAGGAAAAATCATACCGCGAGTACAAATTCTAGCCCCGTCAGTCAAACGCGCTGAAGTGTGTACTCGGCGCCGCAGTATGCGCATTTCGCCCAGCCGGTCGCTTCGATGGCGAGATACACTTTCGGATGAGAGTTCCACAGCAGCATGCCGGGCATCGGGCACGACAGCGGTAGATCCGCTTCCGTCACGGTGTACTGATGCAGCGCGTTCGGCTGAATTAATTGGTGCTGCGAATCGTCTTGAACCATCGCCGGCATTGCATGCTCCATGGAAAACTACAGTTTGGCGGCCGCCATGATGTCTTACGCGAACGCTTCTCGCCAGATCTCAACCACGCGGGCACGCGTCTCGGCGTAAGGAGCCGCCTCGACCACCCGGTCTCCCTGCTCCTCGAGCGACAGATGATGCAGCACTGTTCGGTAGGCGATGTAGGCCTCCGTCAGCCATTGGGCCGTTGCACGATCGAGCACACCCACCTGAGCCAAGCCTTCGAGCTGGCGGATATTGTCGGAATACGCCAACAGGTCCGGATGCGCATTCGCCGCCTCGAGTACCCAATATTGCACCAGAAACTCGATGTCGGCGATGCCGCCTGCATCCTGCTTGATGTCGAACTGCCCCGCCCTGGCCTTGGATAGCTCGCGGCGCATCCGCACGCGCATCTCCTCCACGTCGCTTCGCAAGGTGTCGCGATGCACCGCTTCCCTAAGCGTGCGGCGCCGGGCTGCCTCGAACGCCTCGCGAAGATTCGCATTTCCCCCCACGCCTCGCGCCCGCAGCAATGCTTGGTGTTCCCAGGTCCACGCGTCTTGGCGCTGGTAGCGCTCGAAGGCATCGATGCCGGTCATTAGAAATCCGCCTTTGCCGTTCGGCCGGAGACGCATGTCGACCTCGTAGAGGCGGCCCGCCGCCGAATGCATGGTCAAGAGATGGACGATCCGCTGTCCCAATCGCAGGAAAAAGACTCCATTGTCGAGCGGACGCACAGCCTTGGTCTGCTGAATCTCACCGCTCGAATCGTGCAGGAAGACCAGATCGAGATCGGAGCCATACCCCAGCTCCAGACCGCCGAGCTTCCCGTAACCTGCAACGGCAACCCGCACCTGCCGCTGATTCCCTTCGCTGTCGCCGCAGTACGGAATGCCGTACATGTCGGTCATCTGCTGCCATGCCAAGTCCATGCAGCGCTCGATGATCAGCTCGGCAATATCGGTCAACCGATCGCTCACCTTCATCAGCGGCAGCCGCCCCGTGAGGTCGGCGAGAGCCACCGAGAATATCGCCGCTTTCTGAAACTGGCGCAGCGCCTCCACCTGCCGTTCTGGATCGCCGGCGGGCAACCTCTCGGTGCGGGCGGCAAGTTCCAGGGCAAAGCTGTGACGCGACGGCAACTCGTCGAATGCCTTCGCGTCGATCAATTCGTCCAGCAACAGCGGAAAGGAGGCGATTTGCCGCGACAGGAAGCCGCTGATCGCACAAACATCGATCAATCGGTTGAGGGCGGCGGGTTGCTCCTTGAGCAGCGCGAAATACGACGAGCGCGTGCCGATCGATTCCAGCACGCGCAGCACCCGCTGCACCACGCTCGCAGGCTGCGAACGCTCGGCGGCCGCTTTCAGCAGACGGGCGAGAATGACGTGCAGCCGCCGCTGCCCGGGCTCGTCCAGCCGCCGATATGACGTCGCCTGCCGATACGCCTCGAGCGTAGCGGCGACTGCCGGGATGTCGCCGCGCGGGAAGCCGCTCGCCGCAAGTTCCTCGCCGATCTTCGCGCGGTCCGAGGCGAACCAGTCCGCCCCCGCATCGTCGTGACGATGATGCGCGTTCGGCGTGCCGAACAGGAGAGCCTCGAACTGCCTCCCCACATTATCGCGCGCCAAGTCGATGCGGGCGCTAGCCGCCGGCCAATCCGGCAAGCCCATGTCAAGGCTCAAGCGGGCGCGGTCGATGTCCTCGGCGGGAAGAGAGTGAGTTTGTTCGTCCCGCATCATCTGCAAGGCGTTCTCCGCCTTGCGCAATACAAAATAAGCGTCGGCCAGTTCCGCCACATCGGCGGGCGCCATGAGCTTCGAGCCCGCCAAGGTGGGCAGCACATCGAGCAGCGAAGGGCTCTGCAGCCGCCGATCGCTGCCGCCGCGAACCAGTTGCATGGATTGCACGATGAATTCGACCTCGCGAATGCCCCCTCTGCCGAGTTTCAAATGCTGATCGAGTTCGCGCCGCGATACCTCGCGGGCGATCAGCGCTTTCATGTCGCGCAATGATTCGAGCACGCCGAAGTCGAGGTAGCGCCGGTAGACGAACGGGCGCACGAATTCCTGGTAAGCCGCAGCATATGCTTCGGCTCCCAAAACGGGCCGCGCCTTGATCCAGGCATAGCGTTCCCAATCTCGCCCGTGCTCCTGCAGGTAATCCTCGAGGGAGGCGAGACTCGCGACGAGCGCCCCGCTTTCGCCGAATGGCCGCAAGCGCATGTCGACGCGAAACACGAAACCATCCTCGTTCCTCACAGCGAGCAGCTGAATGAGCTCGCGGCCGAGCCGATTGAAATATTCCTCGTTTTCCACCCCGCGAGGCCCGTCGGTTTGGCCCGGCTGCGGGAACAAGAAGATCAGATCGATGTCGGACGAGAAATTCAATTCCCGGCCGCCGAGTTTGCCCATGCCGAGCACGATCAGCGGCACTTCTTGGCCGAGATCGTTGCGCGGAGTTCCGAAAAGCGCCTGAAGGTGCAGTTTCGCGGCCGATGCGGCGGCTCGAACGGCGGCGTCCGCGAAATCCGACAAAGCGTGCAGAGTTTCCGTCGGTTGCGTGCGCCCGGAAATGTCTCGCCACGCGATGCGCAGCATCTCGCGCCGCCGCCACTCGCGCAAAATGCGTTGTGCGTCGGCAGCCGTCGGGGCCTGACTTGCGCGAGCTTCGTACTCCGCGGACGCGACGCGCGCCGTGGACGGCTCCTCGAATAGGCTCAACCACCTGAGCGCCTGCGGATCTTGAATTAGTGCCGAGGCAATAAACTTGCTTCCGGCCGCAATGCGCGCCATTTCCCCCCGAAGGAGTTCGGGAAGCGCCGCGTAGGCATCGAGAAATTCAGGGACGGCGCTCGCACGCTCCCACCAACGGGCAAGCGGTTCACGCAAGATCTCGGGGATGGACATGAAATCGATGGCGGTCAACGGATCGCCACCAAGAACAATCTCGGGAACGGCAGCAGCACCGAGCCGTCAGTGAGCACCGGATAGGCACGGGTCACTGCGTCGCTGTAGCGCTCCAGGTACGCCGCTCGAGATGCCGAATCGAGCGGCTCCAGGAACGGCCGCAGTCCGCTGCCCTTGAACCATTCCACGATCGCGCCGGGACCCGGCAGCGGGTGGTAGTACGCGGTTCGCCACACGTCCACCCTGGCACAAAACGGATTCAGTAATTCGTAATACCAACTCGCGTCTTCGATCGGCGTGCGAACCGCCAAGGCCCCCGCGAGCGCCTTCGCCCAGGGCCCATCCATGGCAATGTCGCACATCAACCGGTGAGCTGGGTCATAGGCATTATCCGGCATTTGAATGGCCAGGGCGCCGCCCGTCGTGAGCTTCGCCACAAGTTCCGGCATCAAGACGCGATGATTTGGAACCCACTGCAAGACCGCGTTTGCCAGGATCACGTCGAACGGACCGCCATCGGTCCATCCTTCGATGGCCCCTATGGAAAACTTCGCCTGCGGCAACCGCTGGCGAGCAGCCGCAATCATGTCGGGCGAACTGTCGAGTGCAGAGACGGCAGCGTTGGGAAAGCGATCCGCCAACACCTCCGTCGAGTTACCCGGTCCGCAGCCGAGATCGATGACCAACCGCGCTTCGATGGCAGGCAAGGCCGCAACCAGATCCCTGGCCGGACGGGTCCGTTCGTCTTCGAATGCGAGGTATTGCTTGGCGGACCAGCTCATTGCGACGATATTATCAGCGGCGAAAAATCGACGCCTTTCGCGCGATGTAACTGCTTATAAAGCAAGACAAAAACCCTCATTACGCGATGTTATCCCCCTCAGCAACAAGACTGCCGCTACGATCATCAGAGTCGCGGCCGCCGCTGTAAGAGCCCTGCCGGGCGCACCACAAAAAAAGAGCGGACCGAAGTCCGCTCTCTTTTGAACCGAATACCCGTTTGAGGGGTATTACATGTCCATACCACCCATGCCACCCATGCCACCGCCGGGGGCGCCATGTGCATGCTCATCTTCCTTCGGCGCTTCTGCGATCATCACTTCGGTCGTGAGCAAGAGGCCCGACACAGAGGCTGCGTTTTGCAGAGCCAGACGCGTGACCTTGGTGGGATCCAGAATGCCCATCTCGATCATGTCGCCGTACTCGCCCGTCTGAGCGTTGTAGCCAAACGTGCCCTTGCCCTCGCGCACCCGGTTCAACACCACCGCGGCGTCTTCACCGGCATTGGTCACGATCTGCCGCAGGGGCTCTTCGATGGAGCGGGCCAGGATCTTGATGCCCGTGGTCTGATCTTCGTTCTTGCCGACCAGCTTCTCGATGGCCTTCAACGCGCGCACCAGCGCCACGCCGCCGCCCGGAACCACGCCTTCTTCGACGGCCGCACGCGTTGCGTGCAGTGCGTCTTCGACGCGCGCCTTCTTTTCCTTCATTTCGATCTCGGTCGAGGCTCCGACCTTGATCACGGCAACGCCGCCGGAGAGCTTGGCAACGCGTTCCTGCAGTTTTTCCTTGTCGTAATCGGAGGTCGCTTCCTCGATCTGCTGGCGAATGCTTTCGACGCGGGCCTTGATATCAGTCGGCTTGCCGGCGCCGTCGATGACCGTGGTGTTCTCTTTCTCCACCACTACTTTCTTGGCTTCGCCCAGGTCGTTCAGCGTCGCCTTCTCGAGCGACAATCCGACTTCATCGGAGATGACCGTGCCGCCCGTGAGGACCGCAATGTCCTGCAACATGGCTTTACGACGGTCGCCGAAGCCCGGCGCCTTGACGGCGGAGACTTTGACGATACCGCGGATCGTGTTGACTACCAACGTCGCAAGCGCTTCGCCTTCCACGTCCTCGGCGACGATGACGAAGGACTTGCCGGTCTGAACGATCTTCTCGACTTGCGCGTGACTTTCGGCGAACAGGACCATGTCCGGCGCGTTGTCAACGATGCCGCCGCGGATGCGGAAAAGGTCGGGGAAACTTTTGCCGTACGTGTGAATCAGGCGCTGATCGCCGTCGGTCGAAATCTGATCGGGCTTCAAGAACGCATTCATCGCGCGGACGAATTCAGCGTTTAAATTCAGCTCCGGCAGAATTACTTTGGCGCGGTCGATCGGCGCGACTTTCATCGGCGCATCGCCCAGCCCCAGCACATTCTGGATGAACGGCCAGAGCTTGGGGCGCTCGTCCATCGGATACGAAAATCCGGGATCGCCCCAACCCCACCACTTCATGTCTTTGATCGTGTTGTTGTCTTTGATGATGCTTGC
>JBBROC010000058.1:0-14707 GCA_038229815.1 Steroidobacterales bacterium
AGATGCAGATCCCCAACGAAAGGTACCTGTTGCTCACCGATGCAGCGATGCAGCCGCTGGCCGGCAACCTACGGGCATGGCCGTCCACCGTGCCGGCCGCACGCGGCAATTATACGATCAAGTTCAATGTGGGTAATCAGGGCGTGCAGACCGTGTTGGTGCACGTCGCGCTAATGGGCGGCGGCTACAAACTGCTGGTGGGCCGCGACAATGCGTTGTTCGCACCGCTGCAAACTCACTTCTGGTACGGCCTGGCTGGCGCCGTCGCCGTACTGTCGATCGCCGGTTTATTGATCGGCCTCATCACCCGCCGTGCGCTGATGTCCCGGATCCACAGCATCCGCCAGACTGTATCGGCGATCATGCATGGCGATTTGAAGCACCGGCTGCCGACCGAGGTCAATGACGACGAACTCAACACCCTGACGCGCACCATCAACGGCATGCTCGAACAAATCGAGCTATTGGTGCATGGCGTGCGCAACGTATCCAATTCGATCGCTCACGACCTTCGCACGCCATTGGCGGAATTGCGTTCCCGACTGGAAGAGTTGGCGCTCAGACGCCCACCTCCCGAACGGACGTTCGCGGAAATCGACGGCGCGGTTGCGGACGTCGACCGTGTCATCCGCATATTCGATGCGCTTCTGCGTCTGGCGGAAATCGATGCAGGCATGCGTCGGTCCGGCTTCGTGACGCTCGACGCAGCCGCGCTTGCGGCGAACGCCGTAGAATTCTACGCGCCCGCCGCGGAACTCAAGAATATCAATCTGGCGTTACTCTCGGATGGACCCGCTGCGGTTTCGGGCGATCCGATTCTGCTTGCCCAGGCGCTCAGCAATTTGCTCGACAACTCGCTCAAATATGCCCCCTTCAATGGTGCGATCGAGGTCGCGGTGCGCAAGCGCGGCGACGGCAGCGCAGAAATTTCGGTCTCGGACAACGGTCCGGGCATCGCCGATTCGGAGAAGAGCAGGGTGGTGGAGCGCTTCTACCGCGGTGATGCAAGCCGAGGTACTCCAGGCGTCGGCCTCGGTCTGAGTGTGGTGCAGGCAGTGGCCAAGCTGCACGGCAGCGCGTTCGCACTGTCGGATCGGAAACCGGGCCTGCGCGCCGCCATTATCCTACCGCTCGATCCGGCGGGCGTCGCCGAGCATGCCGGCCCGATAGGTCGGGCCACATTGACCGCTTCGTAAACCACATTTCAAGTTGTGCCCAAGCGCCGTAAGATCCGCCCATGCTAATCAGCTGCGCCGTTTACCAAGACGGCAAGAAACTTCGGGATCTAGCGATCGATCAAGTTCCCGGCTATCTACAGCGGCCGCAATGCTTCGTGTGGGTCGAGCTACACGACGCACCCGCCAACGAAATCAACGACCTGGAGCGACTCTTTGGGTTGCATCCCCTCGCGGTGGAGGACGCAGCCAAGGGACATCAGCGGCCGAAAATCGAGGAATACGGCGACTCTCTGTTTGCGATTCTCCACATCGTCGAGCCTGACAACCGGGAATTTCGGGTGGGCGAACTCGCGATATTTGCCGGCCGCAACTACCTGGTCTCGGTGCGCAATCTCGCACAGAGAGATCTCCAGGAGGTGCGTTCAAGATTCGAGCAGGAGCCTGATATGCTGCGGCAGGGTCCGGGCTATGTTCTCTACGCACTCATGGATTCGGTGGTCGACGGTTATTTCCCGCTGTTGGATACCCTGGAGGAGGAACTTGATTCGATTGAGGCGAGGATATTCGCTCCCGAAGGCGCACCGCGCGAAAACATAGAAGCATTGTATTTGCTGAAGCAGCGATTGATGCTGATGAAACACGCGGTGGCGCCGCTGCTCGAGGGGGTATCGAATCTGTCGGGAGCCCGTGTTCCAGCGTTGTGCAGCCAACTCGCGGTGTACTTTCGGGACGTGTACGATCATCTGCAAAGACTGAACCAAACCGCTGACTCGATTCGCGACTCGGTGGCAACCGCGGTATCCGTGAACCTATCCATGGTGACCCTGCAGGAAAACGAGACCATGAAACGCCTTGCGGCGTATGCGGCGCTGCTCGCCGTGCCCACCATGATAGCGGGCATTTACGGCATGAACTTCGAGCACATGCCGGAACTCAAATGGCGCTACGGATATGAGCTGTCGCTGCTGGTGATGGCCGGTATCGACGTTTATTTGTTCTTCCGCTTCAAGCGCGCGCGCTGGCTCTAGGATGCCCTCGCGCTCAATGCTGTCATCTGCGTCCGGGTGTCCAGGTCAGCATCATCGTCACCGCATAATTCCACACCGCTCCGACCAGTATTCCAGCGATTGCGGCGAGAAACCAGCCGTGCCCGAATCCGTAGACCGTCGACGCAACGCCGAGGTTTGCAATGCCGCCGATACAGCAGGCAAGCACGAAGGATATCCAACCTCGCACCCATCGCATTCCGGACAAGCGCATATCGCGGTACGTGAGTATATTGTTGACGGCGAAGTTGAAAGTCATGGCGCAGAAGGTCGCAATGGCCTGACCGGCGACAAAACCGCGCTGCAGCCCCTGAAAAATCAGGATGAGCACCGCAAAATGCACCACCACTCCGGTGGCGCCGACGATCGAGAATGCGAGGAAGCGCACCGGGACCCATCGCCCTATCAGCTTGTCGAGGAGCAGCATGAGATAGTCCCACGCCGTCACAGAATCAAGCTTGCTTTCGCCCGCGCGGCGAAGTCTGAACCGGTACGGCAGCTCCTTGAAGCGCAGCGGCCGCGGGAAGGACGCGAACACGTCGGTCAGTATCTTGAATCCAATCGCCGAGAGCCGATGAGCGGTGTCGTCCAAAACCGAACGGTGCATCATGAAAAAGCCGCTCATGGGGTCGGTCAGTTCGCCGGGCACAAGCACCCGGCTGAGGCGCATGGCAAGCCGGCTCATTCGGGCACGCCGCGCATCCCAGTCGCTGATATCGCCGCCGGCCGCGTAGCGGCTACCGACCACGATGTCGGTATCGCCTTCCTTCAGAGTATCGAGCATCCGCGGCAGCAGACGCTCGTCATGCTGCAAATCCGCATCGATCACCGCCAGATATTGCGACGTGGTCGCAAGCATGCCCTCCACGCAAGCAGAGGAGAGGCCGCGCCGGCCGATTCTCTGCAGGCAACGGACCCGGCTGTCTGCTGCCGCGTGCTCGCGCACCACATCAGCGGTGCCATCAGGCGAGTCGTCGTCGACAAAAACGACTTCCCATGAACGGTCTCCCAGGCACAATACCAGGCGTCCAATCAGTTCCGCTATGTTTTCCCGTTCGTTAAAGGTAGGCACGATGATGGATAATTCCGGGCCGGATCGCACCGCATCCTGGGGCGCAAGCGAATGCTCGAAGTACGCCCGGAGCGATGGATGTTGTTCGGCGGCGTTCATCTCTTTACTATAAACATCAACCGACGCCGACGCACGAAATGATGATGCAAGATCGCGCTCCACAGTAATGGGTCCGGCGAAAGGTGGCCTGAATCGCTTCACGTCAACGGCGCTGCCGCCGCTGCTGGACGTCGGTCTATTCTGCGTGATGATCGGCAACGGGATGTCGTTGCGATCCAGCCATTTCGCAAGCTACGCCGTCGCCATTGCGTTGAATTATCTACTGAAAGTCCGTCCTGGAATCGTTGCGCAAGGCCGATCAAGCGACTTGAATTTACATTTCCGCCTGCTAACCGTGAGCATCATGGTTTTGTTTCTGCGGGGCGGCGTGCTCGGGTTGCTGTCACTGCATGGGGATTGGCCCGCACAGGTATCCATAGTGCTCGCGGCGCTTGCGGCTTGGACCGCGACGGTCCTCGGCTATTCACTCGCGATGTCACAGGCCGAAAGCGCTCCGCGTACGCGCGCCCTCGCGATGGGGCTGATTGCTTATGCATTTGCGCTTCGTTTGGTGTACGTCGGGTCCGTCGAGCTGCTTCCGGAGGAGGCGTACTACTGGAATTACTCGCGCCATCTGGACTTCGGATATCTCGATCATCCCCCGATGGTCGCCTGGCTGATCAGGCTCGGCACGGCCGCATTCGATCAATCGACCTTCGGAGTGCGCTTTGGCGCTCTCTTCTGCGGCGTGATTACCTCAGTCTTTACATATCGTCTGACGCGCAACCTTTACGGCGAAACGAGTGCGCTGGCCGCGGTGCTGTTGGCACAGGCGCTGCCCTTCTTTTTTCTCTCTGGCCTGCTCATGACCCCCGACGCGCCATTGACGGCTGCGTGGGCAGCGGCGCTTTTTTACATCGAACGCGCTGTGCTCGCGGGCCGCTCAGGCGCCTGGTGGAGGATGGGAATTGCAGTGGGACTTGGCGCGATCTCGAAATATTCCATCGGTTTGCTCGTACCCGTGATCGTGGCCCTGATGCTGCTTGATCGGGAATCGCGTCGATGGTGGCGCAGCCGGGAGCCCTACGGCGCGGCGCTGCTTTGCCTCGCCATCTTCTCGCCCGTCATTCTTTGGAATGCGCAGCATCACTGGGTGTCCTTCCTATTTCAAACGTCGCGGCGCCTGGCCGAGGCCTCCAGGTTCGCACTTCACAAGTTGATTGCTTCCGCCATAGTGCTGATCACGCCTACCGGCGTGCTCGCGGTGGCGGCGGCATTTACCGGCGCCGAGGGCACCGCGCTGCAGCGCCGACGGCTGTTCCTTCGAGTCTCGGTGCTGCTGCCGCTCGGTGTGTTCGCCATATTTAGCTTGCGCCATGAAGTGAAGCTCGACTGGACCGGCGCGCCATGGACCGCCGCGCTCCCCGTCATGGCGGCGGGGATGACCGCAGCGACGACGAAGTTGAACGGCCTGCGCGCCTGGCTCCGCGCCGCGTGGATGCCGACCCTGGTGACGATGCTGCTGATTTACGGTGCGGGCCTGCACTACCTCGTGTTGGGGATTCCCGGCCTTGGCTACAGCAAGCACATTGAGCTCGCCCCCGTCGCCTGGCGCGAGTTGAGCTCCCAAATCACCGGGCTGTCTGCGGCCATCCACCGGGAAACCGGCGCCGACCCGCTGATCGTTGGCATGGATCGGTACGCCATAGCCAGCGAGCTGGCATTTTATGGGGCCGAACGCACGCATTCGGTCGTTGAAACCTCGAGCGCCCATTTATTCGGGGGAATTGGGCTGATGTACGAACGGTGGACACCGCCGGAGGCGCAGGAAGGCCGCACTTTGCTGTTGATCGCCTGGGCCCCCGGCGAGCTTGACGGCGGGACGTTCGAATCCCACGCCGAAGGTTGGGGGCCCGTCGAAAGCGGCGTCTTGACGGTGGACGGCCGAGTCGTGCGCCGCTACTTCTATCGGCTTGCCTATAATTATCGAGCGATCCCTAGCCCATGACGGACGCCGGACGGGAGGAATTTCGATGAGACCGACGATTTCTCGACGGCACGGATCGGCAGTGCTCCTGGCGGCCTGGCTCGCGCAAAATTCCGCGGTGCTTGGCCAAACCCCAGAGCAGCAAAAAATGTGGGACGAGCAGCGGACCCAGCTGCAGGCGCAGGAGAAGCTCAAGGCCGAACAGCTGGCCAAGGATCGGGAGGCTCGCCGGGCGGATCCGATGGCCTGGGTACGCACGCTCGACCCGATGACGTCCGGAGGGTGGCTATTTAGGGAAGTCGGTACCGACGGATCGTCGGCGACTTTCAGCACGGAGCATCAGGTGAAGCGTTCCGGCCACTTCGTGACGGAGTGGCTGAGGCAAGAGTACGCGGAGCCGCATCGCAGTCCCGCCGGGGACGTCTATTTGAGCGATGTCGAGAAAGTCCAATACGATTGCGCCAAGGAGCGCGCCCGTGTCCTCTTGGTCATTTATTACGCAGATAATAATCTGGGCGGCGCCCAGCAAACCGAAGAAGCCGATCCAAAGCAGGCTGATTGGGAGCCGATTGTTCCGGGCACGCGAAGCGAATATATATTCCATTGGACCTGCGGCGCCGGCTCAACAGGGGCGCGACCACGATAACTCGATGGTCGCGGCCAGAAGTTGCGATCTATCCGCGCAGGGACCTACCAGTATCTCTATTTCCCCCGGCTCGAACACGGACTCAAGATCGGGCCCGAGAAATCTCAGTTCCATGGCGCGCAATGACAAGGTCACCGTTCCTGCCTCGCCTGGCCGTAAATCGATCTTAGCGAACCCCTTGAGCTCGAGCAGTGGGCGCGCCACGCTCGCGATCTTGTCATGCGTAAACAGGAAGATCGTCTCTTGCGCCGCCCTCGTCCCCTCGTTGCGCACATCGACACGAATCCGCATGGTATCGGTATCGTCGACCTGGGAAGGCGTCACCCGCAGATTGGAGAGGGAAAATCGACCGTACGTGAGGCCGTGTCCGAATGGAAAAAGCGGTTCATTCGGCACGTCCAAGTATTTGCTCGTGTAGTTATCCTTCGGGTCGGCCGGCCGGCCGCTCGGGCGCTCGCCGAAGAAGATCGGAACCTGGCCCGCCGCGCGCGCCCACGTGACGGGCGTGCGGCCACTGGGGCTCACCCGCCCCGTGACGACGTCGCCGACGGAGTTGCCGGCCTCGCTGCCGAGAAACCACGCTGCGAGCACGGCATCCGCTTTCTCGACCAGCCATGGGATGACCAAGGGCCGACCCGAGAAGAGCACGACGATTACCGGTTTGCGGGCCGCGTGTGCACGCTCAAACACCGCCTCGGCAAACAAGCGCTGCTTGCCGGGAAGGCCCAAGTGCGCACGGCTCGCGGCCTCGCCGCTCATGGACGCAGCTTCTCCTACGCACAGGAGAATCGCATCCGCTGCCGCGCAGAGCTCGAGAGCGGCTGCAATGCCTGACTCGTCTTCGCTCTGGATCGCGACGCCCGGAGCGTGCAGCACCTGCGAGTGCGGGAGAAGCGCGCGCAATCCCGAGAGCACGGTGACTTGACTGTCCGCGTCCGCGGCGCCCCACCAGGGGCCGCGCATTTCCGCCGGTGCATCTGCCAACGGGCCAATGACCGCCAGCCTACCTAGCGAGCCTGCGAGCGGCAGCGCCTCCCTCTCATTTTTCAACATCACGATGGCGCGCGCGCCCACCGTTCGCGCCAACCGCCGGCGATGAGCAAGGGCCGCCGCAGACTCGGCCTTTGCACCGCGACGATAGGGGTCATCGAACAGGCCGAGCTGCTCCTTGAGTAAAAGTACGCGCCGTACCGACACGTCGATTTCCGCCAGCGTCACGGTCCCGCGCTCCAGTGCGACGGGCAATCCGTGTCGATACGCATCGGACATCATGTCGATGTCGACTCCGGCCTTGAGCGCGTGTGCGGCCGCGTCGGCGAGGTCCGCCGCGATGCCATGGCGCATGAGTTCGGCGATAGCGTTGTAATCAGTGACGATCACGCCCTTGAATCCCCATCGCTCGCGCAACCAACCGCGCAGCAGCTCCCTATTCGCCGTCATCGGTACACCTGCAAGATCGGTGAATGCGGGCATGACGGCCGCCACGCCCGCGTCGACCGCTGCCGCGAACGGCGGCATGTACACTTCACGCAACGTTCGTTCGGAAATGTCGACAGAGGCGTAGTCGCGTCCCGCGGTCACTGCGCCGTAGGCGCAATAGTGCTTTGCGACGGCAGCGAGCGCGTCGGCCGACGCAAGATTCGGTCCCTGAAAACCGCGCACCTTCGCCTCGGCGATGCGCGCTGCGAGCCAGGGGTCCTCGCCCGGACCTTCGGCACTGCGCCCCCAACGCGGATCGCGCGCGACATCCAGCATCGGTGCGAAGGTCATCGCAAGACCCTCGGCGGCGGCCTCCTTGGCGGCTTCGTGCGCGGTGAGGGCCCAGGTCTCGGGATCGAACAACGATGTTTCACCCAACGGCACCGGAAACAGAATACGATGTCCGTGTACCACGTCGAACCCGATGAGAAGTGGAATGCCGAGCCGCGATTCCTCGACGGCGAGCCGCTGCATCTCGCGCACGTGGGCCGCCCCCACCATGTTGAGCAAGTTGCCGATCGTCCCGGCTTTGATCGCATCGGTTGAATCGCCGGCGATGACCGGCCCGGTTGTCGCGTAACTGGAGGCCGTCATGGTGAGTTGACCGAGCTTCTCGGCCAACGTCATCTCGCCGATCAAGGTCTCGATCCGATTCATTTAGCTTCGCTCTCCGGCGGCATGGCCCGATAATGACGTAATTACACTGCTCCAGGGACGCATGCATGAACCTCGAATCGAATCCTGATGAGAGTGCCAATTCCGGCCTTCTGCCGCAACTCGGAATGATGGTCCGGGCCCTCTGGGCGGCGCCGGTGCGCAATACGCTGATGTGGATATTGGGCGCTCTGTTTCTCGTCGTCGCATTTTCCGCCTACGGACAGATACGCCTCAATAACTGGAACAAGCCCTTCTATGATGCGCTGTCGCGCCGCGACTTGGGGCAATTCCTCGAGCAATTAAGCGTCTTTTGCATGATTGCCGGTGTGCTCCTGGTACTCAACGTGGGTCAGCGCTGGCTTGGCGAAACACTGAAGCTTAGGCTAAGGCAGGGCCTGGCGCGCGATTTGACTCAGAATTGGATGAAGCCGGGCCGCGCATTTCGCCTTAGCCTCGCCGGCCCGATTGGGGTCAACCCCGACCAACGCATGCACGAGGACGCGCGCCATCTGACCGAGTTGTCGGCCGATCTCGGCATCGGGCTGCTGCAATCGTCGATTCTGCTCATCACTTTCATCCAGGTGCTTTGGTCGCTGTCGAACGATTTCGTCTTTCACGTGGGATCCCGTCATGTCGCAGTTCCAGGCTACATGGTTTGGGCCGCCATCATCTATTCAGGGTCAGCCTCGCTGCTCAGCTACTGGGTGGGGCGGAGTCTCGTCGCGCGCAACGCGCAGCGCTATGCGCGCGAAGCCGATTTGCGATTTTCACTGGTACGCGTCAACGAGCACATCGACGCGATTGCGCTCAGTGGCGGAGAAGCGGACGAAGAGCGGCGCATCGAGCTCGACATCGATGCCGTGCTGGCCGCCACGCGCCGGCTGGTCACGGGTCTCACCAACCTGACCTGGATCACCGGCGGCTATGGCTGGTTTACGCTCGTCGCGCCGATACTGGCCGCAGCGCCGCTTTACTTTGCCGGCTATATTTCTTTCGGCGGCCTCATGATGGCGTCAGGCGCCTTCATTCAAGTGCAATCTTCGTTGCGCTGGTTTGTCGACAATTTCAGTACGATCGCCGATTGGCGTGCGACGCTGCTCCGGGTCGCGAATTTCCGGCGCGCTATCATCGATACCGATGTACTTCACGATGTCCAGAGCCGAATCGCTTACGTCGCCGGCGAAGCCGGCAAGTTCAGCATCGATGGATTGGAGATAGCCTCGCCCGCGGGCTGCACCTTGATCGAGGAAAAAAGAGTCGAGATCAAGGCCGGCGAACGGGTCCTGATCGTTGGGGAACGCGGCACCGGGAAGACCCTCCTGTTTCGAGCGTTGGCGGGACTGTGGCCGTGGGGGGCGGGGCGGGTCGCCCGGCCTGCGGGAGAGGAGATGCTGTGTCTGCCGCGCACTCCATATCATCCTCCCGGCACTTTGCGTGAGATCCTCGCCTACCCAGCGAAAACGGCAACTTTCGACACCGCCGCCTATGCAAATGCGTTGCTTCGTCTCAAGCTCGATCGCCTGGTGCCGCTGCTGGATGTATCGCAGCGCTGGGACCGGGAATTGAGCGAGGATGAACAGCAAATCCTCGCGTTCGCGCGCGTGGCGCTGCACGCGCCGCCGTGGGTGCTGATCGACGAGGTGCTCGATTCGCTTGATGCGGGTGCGCGAGAGGATGTTCTGGACCTCTTTGCCAAAGACCTGCAGCGCACTGCCGTCATCCACATCGGCCGCTCCGGCGCTCAGGCAGATCGCTTCTCGCGCGTTCTGCACCTGGTCAAGGATCCGGCGCTGCGCAGACTCCGAACGGCCGCCGCGCAACTCGCCGTCTGATGCACCGTCATCTCACGAGCAGCACGGTGATCAGTGCAGTAATGAAGGAAACCACCACGGTCGCAGCCATACCGAGTATGCCCTCCTTGTGCTCCCGGTACCACAGATCCATGCGACCACGGCGCGTGTGCAGACGGATCGCGCGATCGGCACCCGCAAACGTCACGGCAACGGACATCGGCCCGTCGCTGCGCTTCGCATACTTGATGAGTCGCCGGTATTGCAAGTAACGCAGCGGCAAGTCGAGTTTCGCCGTAATCAGCTTGGACTCGATTTCCGCAGGGATGGCCGATGTGTCGAAGCTCTGCGGCTGCCCGTCTTTGCTCCAGGCGTCCCCATCGCGCAGCGGATGCATCGCGAGCCACAGAATCTGCTCGTCGTTTACGGACACCTCCGCGTCGATGTCCTCACGGTGGTAGTACAGGCCGTGCAGGATTCGATCTTCGTCCTCTCGACTCATTTCACTTCGGCGCCGCAGTTGTACCAGGCGAAGAGTGTACTCGGTGCGGGTTGCACAGGTGAACGGTGTTTTTCGGCCGAGCACGGCAAAATATGGTAAATGATTGCCTGTGGGAATGTTTTAGACGGAGGGAGAGGCGATTAATAGTTGGAACGATCGACCCCGAAATGGGTCCAGATTCCTCGTGCTATGGAATTTTCATTTGCGGCTCGCATGCCTGGCCGGCGCTGCGATGCTCGCCAGTGCACCGATGTGTTTGGCGGAACCTAAGAATGAGGCTCCCGCGTACGGCCTCTCCGAGCGGAGTGCGCCGTCGGCGTATCTGCACATGCCGCATCTGGCGGGCGGCAAGATCCCGCCCCTGCTGTCCCAAACCGGCGCTTTTAGCGTGACACGCGACCTCATACCCAGTACAGGGGTGATTCCATACGACATCGTGGTGGCTTTTTGGTCCGACGGCGCCGGCAAGTCTCGAGCGGTCGCCGTCCCGAACGGAAAGATAGAATTTTCGCCGACCGGCGATTGGTTCTTTCCGAAAGGTACCCTGTTCATCAAAACATTCGAGCTGCCTACCGACGCAGCGCACCCCGAGGTCAAGCGCCGGCTCGAAACGCGCCTGCTGGTTTGCGACAGCGCGGGCGGCGTGTACGGCGTTGTTTACAAATGGAGGCCGGATAACAGCGACGCGGATTTGTTGAGCACGAGCGAAACCGAGGAAATCCCGATCAAAACGGCGGCAGGAGAGGTGCGTAACCAGACATGGTATTACCCGAGCCGGCAGGATTGCCTGACTTGTCACAATGCCAATACCAGCGGCGTGCTCGGCGTGACGGCGCGGCAAATGAACCGCCCTTTCACTTATCCATCCGGCGTGACCGATAATGAGCTGCGCGCGTGGAACCATCTGGGCCTTTTCGCACCGCCGCTGAGCGAGGCGGACTTCGCGCATGTACCGACTCTCGCGGCCGCCGACGATACATCACGCAGCCTTCAAGACCGCGCCCGCTCCTTCCTTGATGCGAATTGCGCGCAGTGTCACCGGCCGAAGGGCACTGTGGCGTATTTTGACGCTCGGTACGACACGCCCCTGGAAAGACAGGAGCTGATTGACGGACCCGTGTTGATCGATCAAGGGATCGATAGACCGCGCGTCATTTCGCCGCACGACATCTGGCGCTCCATCGCATTCATGCGAGTAAACACGGTCGACGATATCAAGATGCCGCCGATCGCACGCGAGACGATAGATCAAAAAGACGTCAAGCTCCTGAAAGAATGGATTACGAGCTTGCCTGGACGCCCGGTTCTTGATCCGCCGGCCGTATCGCCCGCAGGCGGCACCTACTCCGGGCCGATCGAGATTTCATTGACCGAACCCGAACCAGGCGCGGAAATACGCTACACCTTGGACGGAAGCGTACCGGCGCCCTCGGACTTGCGCTACGAAAAGCCGATCAAGTTGACGGGGCCCGTAATTGTGCGCGCGCGCGCCTACAAAGATGGTTTCACCCGCAGCATCACCACACAAGAAGTGTATGTCGTCGCCAAGTGATCCGGATGCCGGGCACTTTTCGCTTCGCCGCCGTTTTTTCCCTCAAGGTGGGGCTTGCGCCGGCACCACGGCGACTGCCCAAGGGCTGGCGCCCGCCTTCACCCTGGCAATTTCCTTATCGACCTCGAGATCCACGACGGACACGTCGTTGGACGGTCCGTTTGCGGTATACAAAAATTTTCCATCAGGCGAAAGCGCCATGCCCCAGGGACGGGCACCGACTTTGATCGAATTGAGGAGCGCATAAGTGTGGCTGTCGAGCACGGAGACCGTTCCGGCACGGCCATTGCTGACATATATCTTGCGACCATTGAGGGCCACTTTCACGCTCATCGGTCGCGATCCCGGAGGTAAGGCAATGACCTGCAGAACTTTAAGGTTTACGGTATCGATGATGTTCAATTCGCCGGTAGATTCCGAAGGAATGAATCCAACCGGCGTATCGGGCATGAAGGCCACGCTACGGGGGCGTACGTTCACCTTGAAGTGTCCAACGGACGTGTAGCCGTTTGTTTCAACGACATAAACGTCACCGCCCGCCTCACAGGTGACATAGAAGCGTTTTCCGTCAGGCGCCGTGGATACTCCTTCGGGTTCCTGACCGACCGGGATGATGTGCTCGACTTTGCCCGTCGCAATATTGATTACGCTGGCAGCCTTGACGTCTTCGTTGGAGACGTAAAGCTTGGTGCCGTCCGTACTGAGTGAAAACTCTTCCGGGTCAGAGCCCGCAGGAATTTTTCCCGTCAGTTTGCCGCCGGCAACGTCCAGAACGCCGATCGCATCGGCTGATTTGTCCGCCTTGACGCTGTCGTCGTCGTCGTCCTTGGACTTTTGAAAGATCAGGTTGCCTTTGGCGTCCAGCTGCGGCGGCGCCGCTATGGGAGTGCCGCTCAAGGCCACGTACACGGTCTTGCCGTCTGGACTCGCGTGAATACCCCGTGGTCGCTTACCGACGGGAATCGTGCGCAGCACTTGATTATCCCCGCCGTTGATGACAGTGACGTCCGCCGATTTCTCATTCGTCACATAGACCTGAAAATTCTGGCTTGCACGCCCACCTGCAGGCAACAGGGCGATCAGCGTGAGCCCCCACCCATAAACCCAAGCGTTGCAGTTACGCGTCGACATCGCCACCTCCGCGAAGTGTTGGACTGAGTATAAGCCAGCCGGATGTATGTCAATTAACCGGCACAGGCGCAGGCTCACTAGAAAAAATGCATTATATCCAATATCGCCACATCGAATGGCCCCCTCTCGCAGGCCGCTGGTTCATGGCAAGCCTCCGCCCGGGGATGCGAGGGCGCGGCGGGCGTAGTAACCTTGGATCTCGCCCACGAAGCCACGCCGGAAGGTCATCACGCACACCACGAAAATAGCGCCGATGATCACCGACACCCAGGCGCCCACGAGATCGGAGAGATACTCCTGCAGGGTGACGACGACGTTCGCTCCGACCACGGGTCCGAGAAATGTACCGCTGCCGCCCAGCAGAGTCATGAGAATGACTTCTCCGGAGGTGCCCTGACTGACATCCGATAGCGTCACAAACCCCAGCACCATCGCCTTGAGCGACCCGGCCAGACCGGCTAGCGACGCAGACAAAACAAACGCCACGAGCTTGTAGCGGTCGACTTTGTAGCCGAGCGACACGGCGCGCGCCTCGTTTGCGCGGATGGCCTTCAGTACCTGACCGAACGGCGAGTGCACTATGCGGCGTATGAAAGCGAATACCGCGACGAACGCCGCGAGCACGAAGTAGTACATGATCCGATCATTGCCGAGGCCGATCATCCCAAAGAGGCTGCCCCGGGGTATGCCCTGCAGGCCATTCTCGCCTCCGGTGAAATCTGCCTGCAGGCAGATGAAAAATATCAGCTGCGACAGGGCCAGTGTGATCATCGCAAAATAGATTCCCTGCCGTCGCACTGCAATCGCGCCGATCGCAAGGCTGAGCAGCATCGCGACCGCGACTCCCGCAAGAATCCCCTCGATCGTTCCCCAACCGCGAGCAGTCACCAGCCACCCGGTGACGTAGGCCGACGTCCCGAAATACGCGGCGTGGCCGAAGGAAAGCATCTTGGTATAGCCGAGCAACAGGTTGAACGCGCAGGCGAACATTGCAAAGCACAGCAGCTTCATCAAAAACACCGGATAGAGGCCTAGCATCGGCGCAGCCAGCGCCAGGAGGGCAAGGATCACATACGTTGCGATTTGAGCACGCATCACTTACTCCCTGCCGAAGAGACCGGCTGGTCGCCAAATCAGCACGACAGCCATGATGACGAATACGACGATATTCGATGCTTCCGGATACACGACCTTGGTCAAACCTTCGATGATTCCGAGAACGAGCCCGCTGATGATGGACCCGATAATCGACCCCATGCCACCAATCACCACCACTGCAAAAACCACGATGACGAGCGATGAACCCATGAGAGGACTGACTTGGACCACGGGTGCCGCAAGCACGCCGGCCAGCGCGGCGAGCGCTGCCCCAACCCCATAGGTAGCCGTCACCAGGAGCGGAACGTTGATGCCGAAGGCCTGCACCAGGCGCGCATTCTCGGTGGCCGCGCGCAGAAGCGCCCCCAGCCGGGTCCGCTCGATGAAGAACCAGGTCAGCCCGCACACCATAATCGACGCAACAATTACCCAAGCCCGATAGATCGGCAGCACCATGAAGCCGAGGTTGAAGCCACCCTGCAAGAGGGCCGGTACCGGATACGATCTGCCCGAGGCGCCGTAAAGGCCGC
>JBBROC010000059.1:0-14664 GCA_038229815.1 Steroidobacterales bacterium
GAATCACGTCGGCACGGATTTGGTACACGACCCCGCATTTCTCGATCCGATGCAGCACTACGAAAATTTATACGGAGAATATTTCAATCTTTACTGCATGACGCTGTTTCCGAAAGACGGCATTGAGTCGGCGTCGGAACGATCGTTGTTGCCTCTGCTCAAGCATCAACTGAACGAATGGCGATGGGCGATTCTCAATCCGAGGCAGAGCCAGTCGCGAATCAAACGCGAGTCCGACGTTCGCCGGCCGATCGGCGATACGCAGCGCCTCCCGATGCTTAGAAATTAGCGTTGAGACTTCGGGTGGCTATTTGCCATTGTTGCGCATGATTTCTTGCTATCGTTTGCAGAATAAATAGAGCAACGGTTGAATCCGCCCTTGCATTCGATCCGAATAAGTTCTCAAGGCCAGCAATGAGTCCATCTGTGCTTCAACGCATTGCCGGGGGCGATTCCGCCGCCGTGCGTGAATGTATTGAGCAATACGGGGCGCTTGTTTGGAGCTTGGCGCGGCGCCTGTCGCGCTCGCCGTCGGATGCCGAGGATGCCACCCAGGAAATCTTTTTGGATATCTGGCGCAGTGCCGTTCGTTTCGATGCGACTCAAGGCTCCGATAAGGTGTTCATCGCGATGATTGCCCGGCGTCGGTTGATCGACCGGTTACGCAAGACGACCGCCGAACCTCCGATGGATCCGGTAGAGGCCCTGGAATCGGTGGCTTGGGCGGATCCGGGCACCGCCTCGGAGATATCGCTGGAGGCCGAGCAAGCCACGCGAGCATTGGCGGAACTGCGTCCCGAGCAACGGCAGGTGCTGGAACTAGGCCTCTTGCACGGCTTGACCCAGTCCGAGATCGCTGCGCGCTTGCAGATGCCCTTGGGAACGGTGAAGTCTTTTATGCGTCGTGGTCTCATCAAGGTGCGCGAATTTATGAACATAGATGCCGAAGGCGTCTCCGCGGGGGTTTGATGTCCGAGACGGGTCCACAAGATCAGTCCGACGATGCCATGATTGACTTGCTGGTCAAGCAAGTCACCGATGGGCTATCGCCGGCTGAACAGCGTGCGCTCGATGCTTTGGATGGCGCCGTTTCAAGCGCTAACTTGCGGGATTTCGAACGTGCGGCCGCCGCTGTCACGTTGGCGGCGAGCGTAAACGCGGCACCGTTGCCACCAGATCTGGCGGAGCGCGTCGCCCATCAGGCGGAAAATCATTTTGGGGCTATCGCCAATGCCCTCTCCAATGAAAAGCCGGATGATCTTGCCGCCGCGCGCCGGCGAGCCGCAACGAGCCCGCCGAGGCCCAAGCCGCGGTCCGGGGTGTACGGCTGGTTCGCGGCCGCCGCATGCCTGGTATTGGCGGTATTTGCGTGGAACCGTCCGCCCCCTTCCTCACCATCGGCAATCGCAGTGTCGCCGCCGCCTGCCGTGGTTCCGCAGGCTGCGAAACCCGCGCCGCCCCCGACGGGCGCCGAGCAGCGGGCAGCGCTACTGGCGAAGTCGGATTCGCTGAAAATTCCGTTGGGCCCAACCAAGGATCCCTCCGCCGCCGGGGTCAGCGGCGATGTGGTATGGGATCCGATAGCGCAACGCGGCTTCTTGCATCTGGTCGGTTTGGCTCCCAATGACCCAGCGAAGCGTCAATATCAGCTCTGGATATTCGACGGCGGCCGCGACAAGCGATATCCGGTGGACGGCGGTGTCTTCGACATACCAGCGGACGCGACGGAAGTCGTGATCCCCATCCATGCCGCGCTCGCGGTCCTGTCGGCAAAGGCTTTTGCCGTGACCGTTGAGAAACCCGGCGGCGTCGTGGTTTCCGGACGCGACCATGTAGTGGCGCTGGGCGCGGCGAGCTGAGCGGCGCCGACGGCCGAACTCAAGTGATCGCGGCTTTGCGCTCCTTCACGGACGGCGGAGTCCACAGGTAGATCCACGTCTCCGTCAAGGGCCTGCCTTCGAGGCGCAAATAGAGACGCATATCGATCGGCTCGATGCTGTCCTCCGGAGGCCTGACGTCGAACAGCGCACGGTAGCCGTTGAACTCCTGGATGTAGTGCGCGGTAATGTGCTCGGTCTGACCGCGGGAGGTGGTGATGACGGCCTCGACTGCAGCTTCTTTCGCGAGCGCGCTCAGCTCGCCTCCGGCAAAGTCGACGGCAAAGTGCCAGGAATAGTATTGACGCTTCTGCCCGACAGTTCCGCCGATGCCGGTGCGCGTGGCTATGGTTTGCGCAAGCGGCGGGCCGTACGGCATGTGCGTGCCCCAGTAGAGACGATAGCCGAACAAGAGTTCCTGCCCCGCCTTCGGCTTCTCGGCGGGATTCCAGAACGCCACGATGTTATCGAAGGTTTCATCCACGGTGGGAATTTCGACCAGCTGCACGGAGCCCTTGCCCCAGCCCCCGCTCAGGCCGGGCTTCGGTTCAACCCACAAGCTCGGCCGGCGGTCGTAATACACGCCGTCGTCTTGGTAGTGGTCGAAGTTACGGTCCCGCTGCAATAAGCCGAAGCCGCGCGGACTGTCGTCGAGATACGAGCTAAAATGCAATTGCGAGGGATTCGTCAGCGGACGCCAAATCCATTCGCCCGCGCCGGTCCACATCGACAGGCCGTCGGAGTCGTGGATCTCCGGCCGCCAGTCATTGGCTATCCGCCTATCGTTCTCGCCGTAGAAGAACATGCTGGTGCCAGGTGCAATACCTAATCTCTCGATCGGCTTGCGCGGATAGAGCGCACTGTCGATATCCGTGACCAGAGTGCCGCCGGGTGCGATCTGAAAGCGCAAAGCGCCCGCGATGCTCGGCGAGTCCAGCAACGCGTACATGGTCAGAGTGCCCGAATCCTTCGCCGGCCTTTCGAACCAGAATGCCGTGAAGCGCGGGAACTCCTCAGGACGCGGAAACGCCGTGTCGACGGCCAATGCACGTGCCGATAATCCGTATTGCCGCGTGTCGCCGCCGACCGCGCGAAAATAGCTGGCACCCAAAAACGCGGCTACGTCGGCTTTCCAATTGGTCACGAACTGCACGCGAAAGCCGGCGAAACCCACGTGTCCCTGCATCAGTTTCGGATCGATGCCGGCCTTGTCGAATTCGAACATTGCCGGGTCGTAGACGATTTCGCGGGCCTGGCCGTCGACTATTTCGTAGAGGCGCACGGGGTCGATGAAACTTCGCCCGACATGAAAAAACTGCAGCCGGAACGCCAGTCCGGAATTGCCCCACAGAGCGTGATCCGAGCGAAAGCGCAGCGATTGAAACTGATCATAGCTGAGCTTCGCCATCGCCGGCGGCAGGGCATCCTGCGAGCCCTGAAAGGCATTGCCGGAAAGCTTGCGTGCTTGGCCTTTTAGCCACGCATAGTCGAAGGGCTGGCTCAGCGAAGCCTGCGCGGCCGGTACGCCGGCGGCGAGGTCAGGGTACGCCCATCGACCAGCGGCGAGCGCCAAGGCTGATTTGAGTATTGCGCGACGTCGAACCATATTTTTAGGGTCCTTTAGATCAAAAATAAGGGATGCGCGGCATCCGGCAACAGAGCGAGTTGATTGAGCAAACGAGCGTCGCCCGCGACCTCAACGCGCTCAACCGGCGTCAGCCACGCGAGCGCCTCATCGAGCGAGCGCGCATCCTTGAGCTTCTGTTCTGCGGTGAATGCGTAGGGGTCGGGATGGCCCCGCGGATCCGCCGGCCTCGCCAGATTTCCGTTGATGTGCGCCAGACGCGACTCGCGATCGCGAGCCAAGTGGCGTAAACCGTCCTCCGGAGCCTCGCCTGCCTGGCGCATCAACTCCTGCCGGCGCGCCACCAGCGCCGGTAGCTGCGCTTCTTCTGGTGTGCGCAGCAGCGCGATCCGCGCCAGAAATCTGCCAAGACGTTGGCTGCCGCTGGCGCGCGACAAGGGCACCGACAGAAAAACTCCAAGCAGTGCCGGCGATAGCCATAGGAGCAGCGGCGGCGACAAAAACCACACGATTACTGCAGTCAAGAGGCTCAGAAACATCTGGCGCTTGTGAAAATGCCACGCATCGGACCACGTGGTACCCCCGCCACCGCGACGCTGCGGCTTCCACCCCGAGTCGCGCCCCATGAATACTTCAAAGACATGGCGGCTTTGAATCAACATGAGTATGGGCGCATACAAAGCCGATAGGATGACTTCCAACAAGACGCTCGCGGCGACTCCAATGACGCCACCGCCGCCGCGGCGGATGCGTTTCGACAGCAAGGCATGGGTCAGGCCTAGCATCTTGGGAATCAGGAGCACCACCATGCTGAACCAGAACAGGGTCATCATCAGTTCAACATTGAAACGCGGCCACGTGGGAAACAGCTGGAAGTCGTGATTGAAATACTCAGGCCGTATCAGGTGCGACTGCACCGCGAGCGCGAAGCCGATGCCGATCATCACCAGCCAGAGAGGCGAAGATAAGTAGCTCATGATTCCGATGCCCAGATGCATCCGGCTCGTGAAGCTCAATCCCGCAGAGCCGATCACCTTCATGTGCTGCAGGTTGCCTTGGGCCCAGCGGCGGTCGCGAATGGCGACGTCGATCAGCGACGGCGGAGATTCTTCCCAAGACCCGCCGCAGTCCGTGGCCATGCATACCTTCCAGCCGCTGCGCCGCATGAGCGCCGCCTCGACGAAATCATGCGACAGGATGAAGCCGCCGAACGGTTTTCGCCCCGCCAGTTCAGGCAGACCGCAGTTTTGCGCAAAAGCAGCCACGCGGATGATCGCGTTGTGTCCCCAATAATTGCCGCTGTCGCCGGACCATGCGCTCAAGCCGCGTGCGATGACCGGTCCGTAGGCGCAAGCCGCGAATTGCTGCAGACGTCCGAAAAAAGTCGTCGCGCCAATCAGTTGCGGAGCGGTCTGCAGCATTCCCAGGCGCGGATCCGCGTCCATGGTTCGCACCAGCCGCTGCAGAGTCGGTGCATCGATCAAGCTGTCGGCGTCGAGCACGATCATGTGGTCGTATCGGCCGCCCCAGCGCGACACGAAGTCTTCCACGTTGCCTGATTTACGCGCCACGTTCTTCCATCGACGCCGATACCAAACCGGCATGTTGGGCTTGAGTGAGTTGCGCAACAGGTTTATGGACAACGTTTCGCGGATCCATGCATCGGCATTGGTAGAGTCGGATAGAATCACGATTTCGAAGCCGTTGTTCGCGCCGATTTGCGCAAGAGCTTCCGCCATGGCTTGCAATGCCGCCGTGGTGCGCAGCGGGTCTTCATTATAGATAGGCATGACGAGCGCCGTGAGCGAGGCGCGGGCGCCAGGCCTTGGATTTGGATCGCGCCTTTTCGAGGCACCGGCTATGACGGAGCTTGCGGCGAATGCGATCCAGCCCAGCGAAACCGCGAAAAAGAAGATCATCAGGCCTTGCAGAAAGGTCATGCTCGCAAAGCGCACGACCTGGAGCATTTGATATACGCCATAGGTAGTCACGCCGATCGTAATCGTCACCAGAATGAAGCGTGCGTACAGAACCGCTGAACTCGGCATATGCCATTCGTGGCGTGCCGGTTTGTAGCTCAAGTCCTGAGGCGGCATATCCAATCGGCTTTCCGGCGGCATGCCGCCGGAGGCTACCGGCGTTCCGAGCTCGGCGGCGGGATTCAGGTGGGTGTCCATCGATACAACCATGTTTCAGTGACCGGGCGATCGCCGCGCATGATACGCAAGCGCAATTCGATCAATTCGGCGTCCCGAGGATCCAACTCGAAGCTCGCGCGCAGTCCATGCAAGGCGCTGTTCGCCATGACGGTGGCATTCGAGATCCTCCCGCCGGAGGAGGCCAGGTCGAGGCGTAGGCCGTCGACTTTCTCGCCGGCGCCGACGAAATCCAGCAAAAAGACGCGCCGCTTGCCGTCGACGCTGGCGCCGGAGTGCGCGGCGATGGTCTTTCCCAAGGACTTGGGCAGAGGGGGTTCCGCGCTCCAGACGACGCGATAGGCAAAGTGCGCGGGATGTGCCGGCGCCAGGGGCTGAGCGATACGCCAAAAGGCGACGATGTTGTCATTGGTCTCCCGCCCAGAAGGGATTTCGACCAGCTCGACAGCCCCGCCGCCCCAGTCGCCTTGAGGTTCGATCCACGCGCTCGGGCGCCGCTCATACTGTGCTTCCAAATCCTGAAATTCGCACGGTTGCCTGGACCGTTGCACAAGGCCGAAACCTCGCGGCTGCTGATTCGTGAAGGTCGAGACCTGAAGCTTGAGGGGATTCGCGAGCTGACGAAATATGTGCTCGCCGGACTGCGACTCGATTTGCAACCCGTCGGAGTCGTGCACTTCCGGCCTGTAATCATCGAGGCGTCCGCGATTGGTTTCGTCGAACAGAAACATCGAGGTGAGCGGCGCGATACCGGCGACACGCACTTCCGTGCGCGGGAATAGCGTGAAGTCCACGTCGGTCAACGTTTGGGCGCCCGGTCGCGCGGTGATGCGGTAAGCACCGGTCGTCGATTCGCTCTCGAGCAAGGCGTAGATGACGATCGAGCTCGCGTGCGCTCCCGGCCGCTCGACCCAAAAATGCGTGAACGCGGGGAATTCCTCGCCCGATGGCTCGGCGGTATTGATGGCGAGGCCACGTGCCGACAAGCCGTAAATCAAGTTGTTCGCGACGGCGCGGAAGTAACTCGCCCCCTGAAACACCAGAAATTCGTCCCAAACCTTGCTCGAATTGATGTGGCTTCGTAAACGGAATCCCGACAGCGGCAGCGACATCTTTCCCAATTGCGCCGGCAGCGCAGATTCCATTTCGAACATCGCCGGTGTTGCTACAATGTCCTGCGCCACGCCGTTTTCCACGGTGGAGACCGTGACCGCAGTCTGGAGATTGTAGCCCGCGCGCAAAAGTTCGAGACGAAAGGGAAGTCGCTCGTCATGCCAAATAGCGGCTTCGGGTTTGGAGCGAATGCTGCGGTATTGCTCCGGACTCAATTTGTCGAGACCGGCAGGGAGGCGATTGTGCTGCGGTGCATAGGGAGCGGCTGCTCGCCGTTTCGCGTCCGCCAGCAACGTGTCGAAGCTGAAGGGGTAAGTAGCCGGGGCAGTATCGGCGGCGGCCGTTTGAGCATCAGCCATCGCCAGGGCGATCGCTAGGATCAGGAACGAGTTGGCAATTGAAACCGGCAAGGCTCCCCCAAAATAAGCCCCCCAGGGCTGCTGCGCGGATTTGCCGGATCGGACCAATGATGGAACGTAGTTGCAGCGCATCCAGCCGTCTAACCTTGATGAAACCGGAGGGGTCTGTCAACCGCGTTGCAACGGCCGTCCTCCTGATATAGTGCCTCGCCATGCCGGCCCCAGCTCAATCTGGCCAGGAACCGCAAAGCGCGCGGGCGGTCCTCATGGTGCGGCCGGTGAGTTTTGGATTCAATTCAGAGACCGCCGCCAGCAATGCTTTCCAGCAACCCGCGGCTTCCCCCGCCGAAGGGCACATACAAGCGCTGGTGCTAAGTGAATTCGACGCTCTGGCGATGGTGCTGCGGCGCGCCGCGATCGAAGTGCTGATAGCGCCCGATACGCCGTTCCCGGCGAAGCCGGACGCTATCTTCCCCAACAATTGGGTCAGCTTTCATTTCGACGGTACAGTGGCCCTTTACCCGATGATGGCGCACAACCGCCGCCCGGAGCGGCGCGAGGATATTCTGGGGCAGGTGTTCCGCGAGGGCCGATTCCGCGTCACCCGCACGATCGATCTGACGCATCGCGAGGCAGAGGGCAAGTTTCTCGAGGGGACCGGGAGTTTGGTCCTGGATCGCGCCCATCGCGTGGCTTACGCCAGCTTGTCTCCACGCACCGATCTCGACGTGCTTGGAGAATTTGCGCAGCTGCTGGATTACGAGCTGGTGACCTTCGAGGCGCAAGATGCCGGGGCGCAGTCCGTCTACCACACCAATGTGGTCATGGCGATCGGCAGCGGCTTCGCGATCGTGTGCGGCGAGGCCATTGCGCTGCCGTCTCATCGCGACGCCGTATTGAACAGGCTACGGGCGGGCGGCCACGACATCGTGGACATTACGCAGCAGCAAATGCGGGAGTTCGCCGGGAACTTATTGGAACTAACCTCCCCGAGCGGCCCAATCGTCGTTCTTTCGACGACGGCATGGCGCAGCCTCGGCAGGGCGCAGCGCCGGATCCTCGAATCGCATGCCGACGTGATTCCCGTGGCGATTCCCACCATCGAGCGCATCGGCGGCGGAGGCGTCCGCTGCATGTTGGCTGAGCTGCACCTCCCGAAGAGGGAGTTCGGCGCCTGTCCTGCCTGATGTCATAATCCGCGGATGCTCGAACTCGGCGTAAAAATGCTCATTGCGTACCTGCTCGGCACATTGCTCGGCAGCTTGATTCTGGGCCGTCTGCGCGGCGTGGACATTCGCAGCATGGGCAGCGGCAACGCAGGTGCCACCAATGCGTTGCGGACCCAGGGCAAGCTCTTTGGACTATTGGTGCTGTTGATCGATATCGCCAAGGGCGTCCTGTCCGTCCGGTGGTTGCCCGCCGCAGTCTTGCCGGCGGTCGGTATGGATCCGGGTGTGCCGCGCGAATGGTTGACGGTCGCCTGCGGCTTCGCGGTGATTCTCGGACACGTCTACCCCGTGTGGTTCCGCTTTCGCGGCGGCAAGGGTGCTGCGACGGTGGTCGGAGTGGTCGCCGCCATTGAGCTGCGCTTGCTTGTGCCCTTGCTCGCGGCCTGGATCGTCGTGCTGCTGGTGACGGGCTACGTGGGTCTCGCCACGATGCTGTCCGCGGTCGCGCTCCTGATCGCAGTCTATGTTCTCGAGCCGGACAATGTTGCGCTCCTCTGCTTTTGCGTGGCGGTGACTTTTTTCATCATCTATACCCATCGCAGCAATATCGCCCGCATGGCCGCGGGTGAAGAAAGTCGCGTGCGACGACTATGGCTGTTTCGACCGCGAGCGGCCTAAGAGGCAGGCTTCTGGGTCCCCCCGTGCTGCTGGTATTGCTGGCGGACGGCCGGCTGCGTTCAGGCGAGTGGCTGGCAAAGGAGCTCCACGTGAGCCGGACGGCCGTATGGAAGGGCGTACGGCGATTGCGCGCCCGGGGGGTGGAGGTGCAGGCGCTGCCGCGGCGTGGTTACCGCTTATCAAATCCAGTGGAATTGCTGGATGCGCAGCGGATCGGCGCCGAACTTGCTCCGCATCGCATGGAAAGGCTTCGAAGACTCGAACTTAGTTTCGAAGTGGACTCGACCAACACCCGCCTTCTGGCCGCTGCCCCGCCCCCCATGGGGTGTGCGGATGTCTGCATGAGCGAGATACAGCACGCGGGGCGCGGGCGATGGGGACGCCGCTGGATCGCACCATTCGGCAGCGGCGTGGTTCTATCGGTGGCGTGGACTTTCGGCGATCGGGTGCAGACGTTGCCGGCCTTGAGTCTAGCGGTCGGAGTGGCGGTCTCGCGCGGCCTGGCACGTGCGGGGGCGATGGGTGTGATGCTCAAGTGGCCAAATGATATCTGGTTCAAGGACCGCAAGATCGGCGGCGTGCTCATCGAGCTGCGTGCTGAGGCCGGGGGACCCGCCCATGTGGTGATCGGTTTGGGACTCAATGTCGTCCTGACTGAAGCGGCGCGCCGCGAGATCGAGGCGGGCGGGGGCGAGGTAGCGTCCGTGGCGGACGCCTGTGGCGCCGAGCCGTCGCGCAATTTCGTTGCCGGGGCCATCTTGGACGAGCTTTTCAGTATGCTGGGGCAATTCGAGCGTCAAGGATTCGCAGCGTTCCGTGACGACTGGTTGGCGCTCGATGCTTTGCGTGGTCGGCCCGCGCAGGTGCTGGTCGCGGATGAGGCCCTATCGGGCACCGCGCGCGGCGTCGACGCGGAAGGCGCTTTGCTGCTTGAAATAGGTGACCGGATGCAGCGGTTCGTGTCCGGCGAGGCCAGTCTGCGCGTAACAGAGGGGACCATTTGACGCTGTTAAAGTGCATCGTTGCGTGCTTGGTGTTGGCCAACACGGCGTATTTTTTGTGGGCGCGCGGGATCGCCAAGCCTGCAGAGCCACTGCCACAGCTCGCGCCCGCTCCGACTTTGAAACTGGCGTCCGAGTCGGGGGAAGCCTCGCGCACCGCGGATGCGGTCCCGGGCGGCGCGACCGGCAGCGCCGACACGGGAGCTGCGGGCACCGGCCGCGCCGAAGGTGCAGGAATCGGGCTCTTGGCCAATGTGAAGCGGTGTATCAGCGTCGGTCCATTCCGCGATGTGTCCGAAGCCGCTCACGCAGCGTCGACGCTGCGCGGCGGCGGCTACGATCCGAGGCAGCGCGTCGCCGACGGCGATGTCTGGGCGGGTGTTTGGGTCTACTTGCCGCTGCCTGCCTCGCGAGCAGCGAGTGAACAAATGCTCGCCAAACTCAAGGCGGCCGGCATCGACGACGCACTGGAAATGCCCGGCCCCGAGGAGGGCTCCGTGATCTCTCTCGGGCTCTACAGCGAGTCCAAGCGGGCTCAGACCCGAGTTGCGCAAGTGCAGGGCTTGGGGTTCAATCCGGCAATCGCCGACCGCAAGCGCACCGGCAACGTGTATTGGATCGACATCGTTTTGAAGCCTACCGACAGTTTATTGAATCCCGCCGATTTACAGGGAGAGGCCGGCCACATCGTCCGGCTCGAGGTGAAGAGTTGTCCGTCGAATTCCAGCGTTTCGCCATGAAAGCCCCGGACGCATTTATTCGTTCCATGAGTGCAGTCGGCGCGGCGATCGGCTACGGATGTCTCGTCGCGTTTTTATATCTCGTCGGGGTGCAGGTTCACAGCTGGTTTCGCGATGGAGAATGGACGCACATCGGCCTGCTCGACGGGCTTCGCTCCGGTTTGGTGCGTTGTTGCATCAGGGACGGCGAAACCGGCCGGCTGGCGGAGTTCCTGCATTGGCTCGACTCGCCCGCCAGCTGGTTAGGCTTGCACAGGCTGCTCGAGGCGCTTCCTGCCTCGCTGGCTCTGTTCGCGGCGAGCATCGCGGGAAATTGCCTGTTCATTTATTGCCGGGATTGCCGCGCTCGGCGCTGATTGGTCCACGAGAGGTATGACATGCGAATTCTGCAAATTTTGGGCGCCATCCTGATTGCAGGAGGACTCTTCGTTCTCATCAAGTCCCCTTCTTATTCGAGCGAGAAGAGCGTGTTCAAGATCGGCGACGTTGAAGCGAAAGTGGCGCAGGAGCACGCGATATCACCGTGGCTGGGCGGCGCCGGCATCGCGGCGGGAGTGATCTTGCTCGTGGCCGGCGGCCGCAAACCCTAAAAAAGTGCGTGCCGCCGAGGTTGCGGCGCACCATCCGGAAGGGGCCACACAAGCTCCTGCGCCGTGCTGCGGGGCGTCATTATGTCCGGTAGCGAACATTCAAATGGGGGTATAGTCTGCACCGGCAAACCAGGAGAGAATTTCGTGATCCCAACTCACCTGGAATCTCAACAGAATCAGCTGCTCGCGGCATTGCCGGCGGCGGAACGGGAGCGTTGGCTGCCGCAGCTCGAAATGGTCCAAATGCCCTTGGGACTGGTGCTGTACGAGCCGGGCGCCACCTTGGCCCATGTCTATTTCCCCACGACGGCAATCGTCTCTTTGCTCTATGTGATGGAAAACGGCGCCTCGGCTGAAATCGCGGTGGTCGGCAACGAGGGCATCGTCGGCATATCGCTCTTCATGGGCGGCGAATCAACGCCGAGCCGCGCGGTGGTGCAAAGCGCCGGAATGGGATTTCGGTTGAAAGCGCAAGTCATGAAGAACGAATTCAATCGAGCGGGGCCAGTGCTTCACCTGCTGCTGCGCTATACCCAGGCGCTGATCACGCAGATGGCCCAAACTGCGGTCTGCAATCGCCATCATAGCCTGGACCAGCAACTCTGCCGATGGCTTCTGTTGAGCCTGGACCGTCTGCGGGACAACGAGTTGGTAATGACCCAAGAATTGATTGCCAACATGCTCGGCGTTCGCCGCGAAGGAGTCACGGAGGCGGCCCTCGCGCTTCAAACCAAGGGATTGATCCGCTATGCTCGCGGCCGCATCACCGTGCTCGACAGGGATGGTCTCGAGAAGCGCACGTGCGAGTGTTATGCCGTCGTCAAGAAGGAATATAGCCGGCTGCTGCCCGTCGAGCTGGCCTCGTGACGCCGTAGGTTTTTCGGCCGCTATGTACGCTGACAGACAGTCGCGCAAGGCCGGCGCATGCACACTTGAGGTAAGAGTGAGGCCGCAATATTCGGCCATACACGCCTCGGAGAGCATGCATGGCGGCCGTCGAGAACCATCTGATCGAGCTGCTGCCGCGCAAGGAGCGCCGCCGACTGCTTGCGATCTGCGAGCCGGTAGATCTGGCATTGTCGGAAGTGTTGTACGAGAGCGGGCAGAGAACGCGCTTCGTATACTTCCCGATCGGCGCCACCATCTCGCTGGTCACGCCGATCGACGGCAAGCCGGTGCTGGAGGTCGGCATGGTGGGCCGAGAGGGAATGGTCGGTGCCCAACTCGTGTTAGGGGTAACGGCGACCCCTCTGCACGCCGTCGTACAGGGTGCAGGGACGGCCTGGCGTGCTGCCGCCTCGCCGTTTCGCCGCGAGTTGGCGCGCAGCCCCGCACTGCGGCGCTGCCTCGATCTCTATGTCCATGTCCTCATGTCCCAGTTCGCCGTCTCGGCGGCCTGCCTGCGCTTTCATCTCATCGGCCCGCGTCTCGCCCGCTGGTTGCTGATGACGCAAGACCGGGCCCATACGAGTGGTTTTCATGTGACTCACGAGTTCCTTGCATACATGCTCGGCGTGCGGCGAGTCGGTATCACCGGCGCGGCCGGAGCATTGCAGCAAGCCGGTCTGATCACATACCGCCGCGGTGAACTCAGCGTGGTGAACCGCGATGGGCTCGAGGCGGCAGCATGCGGATGCTATGCCACGGATTGTAAATCCTATTCAGCGCTGCTCGGCTAGGCGCCTTTCGCCAATTTTCTGCGCAGCGCCTGCAGCTCGCGCCGGTGCGCGGCGCTCGTTTTGGGAAAAGCCAGCTTGAGGTCTTCGATATTGTCGAGCACGATGCGCGACACGATGAGACGAGCGCTCAGCTTGTCGTCGGCGGGGACGACGTACCACGGCGCGCATTTCGTGCTGGTTGCGCTCAAGGCCTTCTCATAGGCGTGCATGTAGCTCTTCCAAAATTTTCGCTCTTCGATGTCCGCCATGCTGAATTTCCAGTTCTTCTCGGCCTGATCGATGCGGTCGATGAACCGCTTGCGTTGCTCTTCCTTGGAAAGATGCAGGAAAAACTTGACGATCCGCGTATTGTTGCGATCGAGGTGCTTCTCCAAGTTCACGATCGATCGATACCGGTCATGCCAGACGGTCTTGTCATCGGAGCCCCGCCCGGCAACACCTTCGGCGTGCAGGATTTCCGGATGCACCCTGACGATCAGCACCTCCTCGTAATAGGAGCGGTTGAAAATGCCGATCTTCCCACGCTCGGGTAGCTCGCGGGTGGTGCGCCACAGAAAATCGTGGTCAAGCTCGATCGCGCTCGGATGTTTGAAGCTCGACACCTGGCATCCCTGCGGGTTGATTCCCGACATTACATGCGAAATTGCACCGTCTTTCCCGGCCGCATCCATGGCCTGAAAAATCAGCAGCAGGGCGTAGCGGTTCGAAGCATAGAGCATCTCCTGCTGCGCGGCGAGAGCCTTGACGTGCTTGTGCAGCACATCCTGGTACTCCTCGTTCGAGGCGTACACGGGATCGATGCGTGTCGGCCACTTTTTCAGATTGACATGAGCGCCTTCGGGCACCCGAAACATTTCCGACTTGATGTGCATCCGGCATCTCCAGGCGCGTTATCCGACATCATCGCTGTGCGATGACATCCGGAAGTTTGCCGCAGTTCCTTCGATCATGCCTTGAAATAACGGCGGCATTCGCGCCGCCGTCGTGAGGGCTGCTACTATCGGATGTTGACGGTTCGCTGGAGCTCCCGCATTGCCCGACTTCCCAACTGGGCCCGACGCGCTGCAAACGCGCCGCATTCTCTTTGCAAGCCTCGTCGGTACGACAATCGAGTTTTTCGACTTCTATATTTACGCCACGGCAGCGGTGCTGGTGTTTCCCAAGCTATTCTTTCCCAAAGGCGATCCGGCTACGGCGTTGCTGCAGTCCTTTGCGACGTTCGCGCTCGCTTTTTTTGCGCGTCCCGTCGGATCGGCCTTATTCGGTCATTTTGGCGACCGTATCGGCCGCAAGGCGACCCTGGTGGTCGCATTGTTGACCATGGGCATTTCGACCGTATGCATCGGCCTCCTGCCGACCTATGCGTCCACGGGTCTCTGGGCCGCCGCACTCTTGGCGCTTTGCAGAATAGGTCAGGGTATTGGGTTGGGCGGGGAATGGGGCGGCGCCGTGCTGTTGGCCACGGAAAACGCGCCCCCGGGCAAGCAGGCTTGGTACGGGTCCTTCCCGCAGTTGGGCGCACCGTTGGGTTTCTTGTGTTCCACCGGCGTGTTCTTGCTCATGACCAATAACCTCAACGAGGCGCAGTTGTTCAGTTGGGGTTGGCGGGTACCGTTCTTAGCGAGCGCGGTGTTGGTCCTGCTGGGACTCTATGTACGCCTGCAACTCGTCGAAACGCCCGCATTCCGCCTCAGCGTTGCACAAGGCGAGCGGGTGC
>JBBROC010000060.1:0-14227 GCA_038229815.1 Steroidobacterales bacterium
CCGCCGTCGATAAATACGGCCTCAGGGTCCGCGCACGCGTGCTTGGTTTTGCGTCCGCGGGCGTGGCGCCCCGCGTTATGGGAATGGGCCCGGTTCCCGCCGTCGAGAAGCTCGTGAATCGGTTGCGGCTCAAGGTTAGCGATTTCGACGTGATCGAACTCAACGAGGCCTTCGCGTCTCAAGCGCTGGCTTGCGTTCGAGCCTTGGGTTTTGCAGATGATGCCGAACATATCAACAGCAATGGCGGCGCCATCGCTTTGGGCCACCCGCTCGGTATGTCGGGCGCGCGCATTGCGGGGGCGGCGGTGCAGGAGTTGCTCCGCCGATCGGGGCGGTACGCATTGGCCACGATGTGCGTCGGCGTCGGACAAGGCACGGCGCTGGCATTCGAACGCGTATGAGCGATTCATCGAGGGCGCCCGCCTCGGGCATCCTTTCAAAGGCGGACGCACGCTGCTACATTACTGGCCTAGAGGCGGAACTCAGTTCTGCATAGTGGAATTGAATGGCATGAGCAAACTGAGTTTCCAAGTGAAGGACTGCATCGCAGTCCTTGAGCTGAACAACCCGCCCGTCAATAGTCTTGGGGTGGAATTACGCGAGGCATTGGTGGCTGGCCTTGCGCGCGCGAATGCCGATCCGGCCGTCGCGGCCATCCTATTGATCGGCTCGGGAGCCGGCTTTTCTGGCGGAGCCGACATCCGAGAATTCGGCACGCCGCAGGCAATCGCACATCCTAATCTTCGCACCGTCATCAGCGAAATCGAAGACAGCAAGAAACCGGTCATCGCTGCGATCGGCGGGGTGTGCATGGGCGGGGGCCTGGAACTGTCCATGGCGTGCGATTACCGGGTTGGCGTTCCGGGAGGGCGGATAGCGCTGCCGGAAGTCAAGCTAGGGCTATTGCCCGGCGCGGGCGGCACTCAGCGGTTGCCGCGATTGCTCGGCGTCGAAGCGGCGCTGAATATGATCGTGTCAGGGGCGACGGTCGCCTCGGAGAAGCTGCGCGAGACGCCGCTGTTCGATGCATTCGGCGAGGGCGACTTGCTGGAGACCGCCTTGGCCTTCGCGCACCGCGTCGCTGCGGAAAAGCCGGAGCGCAAGAAAATCCGCGATTTGCGGCTCGACTTGCCGAACGCCGAGGCCTACTTCCAATTTGCGCGCAACACGATCAAAAGCGTGGCAGGTCCCTATCCCGCACCCTTGGCCTGCGTGGAGGCGGTCGCGGCGGCGGTCGACAAAACCTTCGATGCCGGGCTCAAGCGGGAGCGCGAACTTTTTACGACTTTGATGCTCTCCCCGGAGTCGGCGGCGCTGCGCCACGTATTTCAGGCGGAACGTGCGGCTTCGCACATCCTCGACGTGCCCGCAGACACGCCCATTCGCCCGCTCCGCAAGGTCGGGGTCATCGGGGCGGGGACGATGGGCGGGGGCATCACGATGAGCCTGATCAACGCGGGGCTGCCGGTCGTGCTGCTGGAAACGCGGCAGGATGCCCTAGATCGGGGAATTGCCAATATCCGCCGCAACTATCAGGGCGCATTGCGCAAAGGCGCGCTCAACGAGCAGAGCCTTGCACAACGGTTGGCGCTCATCACGCCGACCCTCGATTACGCCTTATTCCGCGATGTCGACTTGAGCATAGAGGCCGTATTCGAAAACTTGGATGTCAAGCGTCAGGTCTTCGAGACTCTCGACGACGTGGTCCAGCCGGGGGCGATCCTCGCCTCGAATACGTCGGCGCTGAACCTCGATGCGATCGCGAACTTCACGCGCCGCCCGCAGGACGTGATCGGACTGCATTTCTTCAGCCCGGCCAATGTCATGCGCCTGCTCGAAGTGGTGCGCGGCGCAAAGACGGCCAAGGACGTGCTCGCCACCGCCATGCGCTTGTCAAAAACCATGGGTAAGACAGCGGTGGTGTCCGGAGTCTGCGACGGCTTCATCGGCAACCGCATGCTGGCCCGATACGGCGCGGCGGCTCACGATCTCGTCATGTTCGGTGCATTGCCGCACCAGGTCGATGCGGCTCTTCAGGATTTCGGCATGGCGATGGGACCTTTTCGCGTGGGAGACTTGGCTGGCCTCGACATCGGTTGGGCGCTGCGTAAGCGACGAGCGGCCGAGTTCCCGGGCAGGGATTTTTCCAATGTCGCTGATGTCTTGTGCGAGGCAGGCCGATTCGGCCAAAAAACCGGCGCCGGCTGGTATCGTTACGGGTCAGGTTCGCGCAACCCGATTCCGGATCCGAAAGTCACCGCCATCATCGAGCAGTATCGGCGGCAGAAAGGCATCGCACCGCGCAATGTCGGTGCGCAGGAGATTGTCGAGCGCTGCATTTACGCACTGATCAATGAGGGTGCCCGCATCCTCGAGGACGGCATCGCACAGCGCGCGTCGGACATAGATATCGTCTACCTCAACGGGTATGGCTTTCCGGCTTATCGGGGCGGCCCCATGTTCTTCGCCGACCAAACGGGCTTGCACGTCGTCGTGCGCGCGCTGCAGAAGATCGCCGCACTGCCGGGCAGCGACCCGAACGCCTGGACGCCGGCGCCGCTGCTCGCACGGTTGGCTCATCAGGGCCAAACCTTCAACGGACTCAAAGGATCCCCCTCGTGACAGAAGCGGTAATCGTATCGACGGCGCGCACCGGCCTTGGCAAGAGCTGGAAGGGCGCATTCAACATGACTTACGGCGCAACGTTAGGTGCGCATTCCGTGCGGCACGCAGTCGAGCGCGCCGGCATCGACCCCGCCGAAGTCGAGGACGTGATCATCGGCTCCACCTTCGGCGAAGGCACGACGGGTGGAAACATCGCGCGCGCGATCGCGCTGCGCGCCGGACTTCCGGTGACCACGGCGGGTTTGAGCATCAACCGTTTCTGCAGCTCGGGATTGCAATCCATCGCCCTGGCTGCGCAGCGGATCATGACCGAGGGCGCTGCCGTGATCGTGGCCGGCGGCGTCGAAAGCATTTCGTGCGTGCAGAATGAAGCGAACACCCACATGCGCCGCGATCCGTGGCTGATAGAGCATAAGCCGACCCTGTATTGGAATATGCTGCAAACCGCCGAGCAGGTGTCGAAGCGCTATCACATTGCCAAGGAGGCTCAGGACGAATATGGAGTTCGCAGTCAGCTGCGCGCCGCAGCCGCTCAGGCTGCGGGCAAGTTCAATGATGAAATCGTTCCCATGACCACGGTCATGGGCGTCGCCGACAAGGCGAGCGGCACGCTCGCCACGCGCGAGGTAACGATCGCGAGCGACGAGGGCATACGTCCCGATACCACCCTCGAGGCGGTCGCGCAAATTCGGCCGGCGATGCCGGGAGGAGTCGTGACGGCGGGCAATGCCAGCCAGTTCTCCGACGGCAGCAGCGCGGTCGTCGTGATGGATGGCAAGCTGGCGGAGAAGCGCGGTCTCCAGCCGTTGGGCATCTTCCGCGGCTTTGCCGTCGCCGGCTGCGAGCCGGATGAGATGGGCATCGGCCCCATTTATGCGGTACCGCGCCTCTTGCAGCGGACCGGCTTTAAAGTCGCCGACATCGACTTGTGGGAGCTCAACGAGGCGTTCGCTTGCCAGGTGCTGTACTGCCGGGATCGGCTGGGCATTCCCGACGAGCGGCTGAACGTCAACGGCGGCGCCATCGCAGTGGGCCATCCATACGGGGTGAGCGGCGCCCGGCTGACGGGACACGCGCTCATCGAAGGCAAGCGGCGCGGTGCCAAGCTCGTGGTGGTCACCATGTGCATCGGCGGCGGACAGGGCGCCGCCGGCCTTTTTGAGGTGGCCTGATGTTCAGGGCAGCTTGAGATGGGAGTGCGCGAATCCTTCGAGCTCACCGGCAAGGCAGCGCTGGTCACCGGCGGCTCGCGCGGACTCGGGCTGCAGATCGCACAAGCCCTCGGCGAAATGGGTGCAAGAATTGCGATCAGCGCACGCAAGCGAACTGAACTCGAGGAGGCCAAGGCGCAGCTCGCGAAGCATGGTATCGAGGCCCTGACCGTGGTCAATGATCTCAGCAAGCCGGAGCAGGTGCCGGCGCTCGTAGAGACGGTGGCCGGTCATTTCAGCGGAATCAATATCCTTGTCAACAATGCCGGCACCAGCTGGGGCGCGCCGGCCGAAGAATACCCCATCGAAGCGTGGAATAAGGTGATGACCTTGAACGCCACCAGCGTGTTCATTTTGAGCCAGGCAGTCGCGAAACGCTGTTTTATCCCGCAGCACGCAGGCAATATTATCGTCGTGGCCTCCGTCGCTGCGCTGCGGGTCGGCGCGCGAATGAAAGCGGCCGCTTACTATGCCTCGAAGTCGGCGGCGCTGCATTTGACGCGCGCCCTTGCCGCGGAATGGGGTCCCTACGGCATTCGCGTCAACGCGATTTGCCCGGGGTTTTTTCCATCCAAGATGTCGAACGGATTGCTCGAAACGATCGAGGCCTCCGTCATCAAGGGCACTCCTCTGGGCCGTCTCGGCGGGGATACTGACCTCATGGGCGCCGCGGTTTATCTTGCGTCCGATGCCTCCCGGCATGTGACGGGTCAATACATTGCCGTGGACGGCGGCGCGTCCATCGCTTGAGCAGCCCGGCGGCCCGGGGCAAAGCGGCGGTGATGATCGACCGCTAACGTCCCTGACTGGACAGGCGCGGCGCCGAGACAACGAGGTCCGGCAGCTCCGCCTGGGAGGCGAGCCGGATCTCCCCCGGCTTCGGCATAGTAGCTGTCGACAATTGCTCGGTCCGTGCTTGGAACTGCTCGGAGCGCGCCTGCAGCTCCTCTTTCTGAGTCTCGAGTTGATAGTTGCGTGCCACAAGCTGCTCCGACTGCTCCACAATAAGGTTATGTTGGACGATCAAACGTCCGGTCGTGATGCCTATGATGGCCGCCAGGCCGACGGTGATCAACTTCGATGTGCGCATGCCAATCCTCCTGAAAACGATACGCATAGGTTGGCAGGCGAGATCGCACCGGAGCGTGCGCAAGGTCACGCCGAGCCATTGTCAATGCCCGAACTGTGACTCTAGTCTCTAAACGAGCGCTGTTTGCGGATGTCGTTTTCAACGGTGCGCGAGGCCGCGAACAGCATCAGGGAGGCGAGCGCCGCCAATACTGGAATGACGTACATTGCGCTGTGCAGTCCGGATGCCTTGAATGCTTCGGTCATGGCGGTCGCGCCTGCGTCGCGCATCGCCCGATGCGCAAAGTGATCGCTCAGCGTGCCTAAGCCATAGGGACCGAGACTGGCCCCTAGCACATACATTGCGCAGAAATAAATGGCCACTGCCGTGCCGCGCAGGCGCGGTTCGATCACGTCTTGGATTGCTGCGTACACCGTGGCGTAGTACACGAACATGGTCATCGTGCCGGTCGCCATCAGCAGCATGAACGACTCGATCGATCCCTTGGGCTGATTCAGGGCGAGAAATATGCTGGGCGCCGCGATCGCCATCGAACAGGCCGACAGCAGCAGCCGCCCGTCGCGGCGCTTTGCGCTGATCCTGTCCGCAAGCCAGCCTCCTGCCAGCAACCCAACGGCACCGACGGCACCGACCGAGATCGCCGAAACATTGCTGGCCTGCTTGAGCCCCAATTCATGAAACCGTTGCAAGAACGGCGTTTGAAAGGCGTTGATGGCGTACATGTTGAAGTTGTGGAAAATGCCGGAGAGGATGATCCACCACATGGTCGGCAGTTTCAGCACGGCTGCATAAGGTGATCTCACCGCAGCATCGGTGGAGACGAGCGGCCGTGCGGCCTCCAAGGCGCCCCGCACGGGTTCTTGAATGCGCGACGCGAGCCAAGCGAACAGCAGTCCGGGAACGCAGGCGAACAAAAAAGTAGCGCGCCAGCCGAATGCCGCGCCGATCGCTCCCGCGCAAAAGTAAGCGAGACTGAGACCTGCGGGCAGGCCGAGCATGAATACGCCCATGGCGCGCGCGCGTTGATGGGGTGGAAACAAATCGCCGATGAGCGATTGGCCCGCCGGCGCGCAGGCCGCTTCACCCAGACCTACCCCAACCCGCGAAACGAACAACTGCGTGTAGTTTTGCGCGATACCCGACGCGCCGGTCAGCAGGCTCCACATCGCAGTGCCGGTGGCAATTAAACGAGTGCGGTACCATTTGTCTGCCAAGCGGCCTAGCGGCAGGCCCACCAAGGCGTACATCAGTGTAGCTACCGTTCCCAGCAACCCGAGTGCGCTGTCGCTCAGGTGAAATTCCTTGCGGATAGGTTCGGCCAAGGCGCCGGGCAACTGTCGGTCGAAAAAATTCAGCAGATTGATCGCGAACAGAATGAAAAGGGCAAACATCGCGCCCGATTTTCCGCGGTTTGCGACGGCCAAGGCGCCGGCGGCCGTATGAACCTGTTCCCGAATCCCCGGCGACGCCGTCAAAACTTCACTCCGGTATGTCGCAGCTTCAGGATCGCGCGTGGCCTGGCCGCTCGAACTGCACGTGAGCAATCGGCTGCTGCTGAGGGCATTGCGCCGGCGAAGCCAAGTCTGCGGTCTGCGGATATAACGCGAGCAGTTTTCGCATTACTCCGTTGGTCCAGCCGAAACCATCTTGCAGCGGGTACTCGCCGCCGCCGCCGCTGCGCCCGGTCGTGACCACATCGTATTTCTCCACCAGCTTGCCGCTCTTCCGGTACACCTCATTGACATTGACAATCCACCGGCACGCGATCGTTGCAGCGAGCGTGGTTTCGCCGTAATCTCGAAGTCCCGAGACCGCAATCCATTGCAGGGGCGCCCAGCCGTTCGGGGAATCCCATTGTTGGCCAGTCTCGACGGTTGTCGTGACGATGCCCCCGGACTTGAGCAATTCTCGAGCGGTGGTGCCCGCCACCGCGGTTGCTTGGGCCTTGGAGGCTAACGACACGAACAGCGGGTAGAACGTGGCCGCCGAAACCAGCGGCATGCGGGTCTTTTTTGTCCAACGGTAATCCAGATAGGCGCCTTTTGTGCCATCCCAAAGGTAATGGTCGATGGAGCGCCGCCGCGCCGCCGCGCGGCGCTCGAACTCCAGCGCACAGGATTTGTCGCCGCTGTGCTCGCAGCCTGCACGGATGGCATTCTCCAAACCGAACAACAGACTGTTGAGATCGACAGGCACGATCTCGGTGGTGTCCATTGTCGCGGGTGTGCGCCCGTCGGCGAACCATCGCGAGCCGAAGTCCCAGCCGCTTTCCGCGGCAGCACGAATGTTGCGATACAGTTGCGGCGCCGCCCGGCGGCTCGTACGCGCAAGTTCCGTGTCCTGGCCGTACGACTCATCGCGCGGCGTGTCCCTATCGTCCCAGAAACGATTGAGAATGGAACCATCCGGCATCGCTACCACTCGTCGATGGGATGCGCCTGGCTTCATTGGTCGCTCGCCTTCCATCCAGAACTCGTACTCGCGCCGCAACTGCGGCAGGAAGTCCACGGGACCATCGGACGATACCAGGCCAATCATGGCGAAGAAGAAAGGCGGCTGGGAGCGGCTGAGGTAGTAGGTGCGTGCGCCGTTCGGCACATGATCGTAGCTGTCGATCAAATAAGCGAAATCGCGGACCATGCCGGTCACCAAGTCGCGGCGGCCGCTCTCGGCGAGCCCGAGCATGGTGAAGTATGAATCCCAGTAATACATTTCACGGAATCGGCCGCCCGGAACCACGTACGGCTCCGGCATCGACAGCAAGGAAGAATACCGCGGGGCTGCCGCAGAGGTGCGAGTCAGCGTAGACCATAGGCCATCGATGTGCGCAACGATCGGCACCTGGTCGGACGAAGAGGGGGCTCCCGTAACCTCCGATGGCAGAGTGAAGTGGGCCTCGACGAACCGCTTGAGGGCACCCGGTGAATCGGGCTGCTCGTCATGATATTGGCGCAAGATGTCACCGGGCGGCTCCTTCGGGATTGCATCGGGGAATGCCTTGCCGTCCGGGTAGATGTGCGCCGTTTGCACCGCCAAGAACAGGTCCTTGAACAGGACCTGTGGCGGATCGGGGTAATGGGGCGCATTTCGCGTTTGGGCCGACGCGAACGGCAGTAGGGTGAGCCATAGCAGGTAAGCCACGCTGCGATTTCTGCACCCGCGGAGTATGTGTTGCGCTGTCATTTCGCGAACCTCGAGCTTGTCCCTCGGCGCTCAACGCGCGGAGTTTACGCGAGTGAAAAATAAAATGCGGCGGTGCGCCTCACTAACGACGCAATCGCGACTGCTCCACTGTCCCGCGCATGACACAGTTCGCACCGCCGCCCTAGGCAGAGCCAACATCGGAGATTCGTAAATAGCTGATTTGGAAAGACTTCTAAAGTCGTCCGATTTTCTTTTAAAAATTGCGTCGGATGGCATAGGCATTGCTATTCCATGGTGGCGGCCCAAGGCAGTGGTGCCTATCGCTGACTTACCATCTCATTGGGATCAGACTGGCCGCGGATCGATCGCGGCAGGACGAATATAAACAATAGGCAAGCATCGCGAAGGAGGGAGTTTGGCAGCAACGATTAACAATGATCCACGCATAAACCGCACGGCACTCAGGATTAAGGACTGTGTGCAGCAGAGACCCTACGCAGCAGGAGAATTGAGATGAAATGGCTTACGTCTAAACGTCAGGTCAAGATATTGTATGCCGTCGCAGCGCTTGTAACGACGTGTGGTGCCGCGATGGCCGCTTCGGATTCGGAACAGTTCCAACGCTTCAGTGACCCCAATCAATGGGGCGCACCGGCGGGCAATCTAAATCAGACCCGCTACAGCACGCTCAAGGAGATCAACACCGGCAATGTCAAAGGCCTAAACATGGTGTGGTCGCAATCGAGCGGCACCTTGCGCGGCCACGAAGGTCAGCCGTTGGTCATCGAAAATGTCGGCGGCAAGCCGATGATGTACATCGAGAGCGGATGGCCCAACATTGTGCAAGCACTTGATTTGAGCGATCCGGATCATCCCGTGCAAGTGTGGCACTACGTCAAGACCGCCGGGCGCGATGAGTCCGCGGTGCCGCGGGCCTGCTGCGATACGGTCAACCGCGGCATGTCTTATGCGGACAATAAACTCGTGTTTGGCACCCTGGACGGCTACGTCATCGCGCTGGATGCAACGACCGGCAAGGAACTCTGGGTCGTCAAGCATGCACATCCGGACAAGGGTGAGACCATCACACCGGCACCGATCATCGCGAACGACAAAGTCATCATCGGCTTCGGCGGCGACGAGTTTGCCGCTCGCGGCAGGATGACGGCCTACAATCTGGCCGACGGCAAGAAGGTGTGGGAGTGTCATTCAACCGGCAGCGACGCCGACGTGTGCCTGACCAAGAACACCAACAAGAAACATCCCGAGTATGGGACTGCCGGCAAGGACTTGGGGATCAACACCTATGTGGGCGATGAGTGGAAACGGGGCGGCGGCGCGGCCTGGGGCTGGTACGCCTACGATCCTGCGCTGCACCTGGTTTACTACGGCACGGGAAATCCCGGCCTGTGGTCGCCGCAATTCCGTTGTGCCGAGCCGCTGACGCAAGCCAACTGCAACAGCGGCAAGTTCGACAACAAATGGTCCATGAGCATTTTCGCGCGCAACGTCGATACCGGCGAGGCCGAATGGGTGTATCAAATGACTCCGTTCGACCAGTGGGACTATGACGGCATCAATGAAGTCGTGCTGGTCGACATGGATGTGGACGGCAAGATGCGCAAGACTCTGGTGCACTTCGACCGCAACGGCTTCGCCTACGTGTTCGACCGCACGGACGGCACGCTGCTGCGCGCCAATAAGTACGTCACGACGAACTGGGCCGAAAAGGTCGATATGAAGACCGGCCGTCCGGTCAAGGTCGCCGAGCATTCACCGCTCTTGGTGGGTCACAATACGCAGGCATGTCCCTCGGCGATGGGCGGCAAGGACCAGCAGCCCGTCGCGGTGGATCCGGGCGATGCGCAGAACTTCTATGTGCCGACCAACAACTGGTGCATGGAACTCGAGCCGCAGCAGCGCTCGCACACTACTCAGGGAACGGTATACGTGTTCGCCAATGTGTTCATGTACCCCGAGAAGCCTGGCGTGACCGGCAAGTTCAAGAAGTTCAACGTCGTGACCGGCAAGACCGAGTGGGAAATTCCGGATTCCTTCCCGAACTGGGGCGGCGCGCTGGTGACGGGCGGCGGTTTGGCATTCTATGGCAGCTTGGGCGGCGACTTCCGTGCCGTCGATCGCGATACCGGCAAGGTGGTGTGGTCGCGCAAGCTCGGCTCCGGCATCATCGGCAACCCCATCACGTACTCGGTGAAGGGCAAGCAGTATGTGTCGGTGTGGTCGGGCATCGGCGGATGGATTGGCCTGCCGGTAACCGCGGGTTTGGACCTCAATGACAAGTTCGGGGCCATCGGCGCTACCGCGATGACCAAGGCGGCCAATCTCGCCTCGATCCCGCAGGGCGGCACCCTCTATACGTTCAGGCTGGGTGACTGATCTCAAAATTTTGACTCAAGATCGGTTGATAAACATGCCCGGTGACGCGAGTCACCGGGCTTTTCTTATCTTTCAGCCGCAGCGCGCGTCATAATGAAGATGGCGCGTATGCAACCTTCGTTGCATGCGTAAGTCCAAGCAGTTGTCGGGCTGGGCCGTGAGCGCGGCCAACAGAAGGAGTTTGCTGTGGATACTAGAATCACGTGTCTTGTCAGGCTAGTAGCCACGGTCGCAGCAGTCTTGGCGGCAAGCGGAGCAGCCCTCGGCAGCGAACTCAAGTCGCTGACCGTCTGTGCCGATCCGGGAAACATGCCGCTATCCAACCAGAAGGGCGAAGGATTCGAGAATAAGATCGCGCAAGTGGTCGGTGCGGCTTTGGGGACCGGCGTGCAATATTATTGGCGGCCTTCGATCGAGCGAGGGCTGATGCGCACGACCTTGAGCGAGGGCAACTGCGATCTGTGGATGGATATGGCGACCGACACCGAGGGCGCGGTAGTGCTTCGCCCTCTGTACCGCTCCACTTTCGTCCTGGCCTACCGCAGCGACAAAGGGATCGACATCAGGAGTCTGGACGATCCCGCACTCAAGAAACTGCGCGTCGGCGTGTTTCAGGTCTCCGCGATCCGCCAGGCGCTCGCCGATCATCACGTGGTCTCCAACACCGTGGTCCATTACTTGAGCCACAACGCCGATATCGTGGCTAACAATCAACCTTCGTACCAGGTCCAGCAAGTCATCGACGGCGGGCTCGACGTCGCCGCGGCCTGGGGTCCGATGGCAGGCTATTACAAGGCGATAATGCACGCACCCTTGATCATCCAGCCCGTCAACATGATGGAAGACCGGGAGCAGATGGAGTTTGATATGGCGCTCGCCGTGCCGAGGGGCCGGCAGGACATCAAGGCAGCCATTGAGCAGGCAGTTGAGCAGCACAAGAGCGAGATACGTCAAATTCTGATCGATTACGGCGTCCCTCTTGTGAGGTGCGATGAATGCTCAGTTTCCGGGGATCTGCCCGCGCACGGACCGTACCAGCCCGTGAAGCCCGATGTGCAAATGGCGGCTTCCGTCGACGTGAAGGCGCGGGCGGCGAGGATGGCGGAGCTGAAGAAATGGCTGGCGCAGGGAGCGAAACCCGACGACGAGTTGAACAACGCCATCGTCGCCGACGACATCGATCGCGTGCGCTATCTGGTGGGTCATGGTGCGCATGTCGACGCAATCGACGGCGAAGGTCATCCGACCTTGTCCAATGCCGCACGCTTCGGCTTCATGGCGGTCGCGACCTATCTGGTCGAGCACAAAGCGGATCCGAATATGGCCGATCGCAGCGGTTGGACGCCGCTCATGTATGCCGCGTGGAATGATCAGCCGGCGTTGGTCAGTATGCTGCTGGCGCACGGCGCAAGCTTGAGCGCGGCCGATAATGACGGGCTGACGGCGCTGGCCGTAGCAGTGCAAAACGCCAAGGTCAAGGCAGCGATGACTTTGCTGGACGCCGGCGCCGACGTCAACGTGCCCGTGGCCAAGGGCGGATACACGCCCTTGATGCTCGCGTCGATTTCCGGCTCGATCGAAGTCGCGGCCTCATTGATCGAGCACGGGGCGAAAGTCAACGCCGCCAATCCGGGAGGCGTCACTGCCTTGATGATTGCCGCCGCCGGAAACCGTTCGGCCATCGTCGCCTTGCTGCTCAAAACCGGGGCCGACGTGAATGCGCGCAGCGAGGATGGCCGCACGGCTCTCAGTATCGCGCAAGCGAATAATAGCGAGGCTGTGGTCAAAATCCTACGCGAAGCCGCGGACCTGGACGTCTCCAAGTCAGGCTGAAAAAACACACACTCAGGAACAAAGGAGAGACGAAGTGAGAAGAGGAGTGCTCATTGGAACTGTCGTCGCGGTCCTAGCCGGCGTCGCCGCGCTGTTTGTCCTTGGCAGGGTGTGGGCGGACGATGCACAAGCCGCGGTCGACTACACCAAGATCCCGCCGGCCGACCTGGTCAAAGACACCCCTCAGGGTAAGCTCACGAATCCTTACAAGGACACCCAGGCCGATGTTGTCGCGCAGGGCGGGCAGTTCTTGCTTAGCTACTCTTGCAGCGGTTGCCACGGCGGCGGGGGCGGCGGGGGCATGTGTCCTGCACTGACCAACGACATATGGGTTTACGGCGGCGACGACGACACCTTGTTCCGACTCGTCACTCTCGGGACCGACGAACTGCAAAAACAGGGCTATGCGCGCAAGGGGCGAGAAAATGTCGTCGGCCCCATGCCGCCTTTCGGCGCTATCATCAAAAGCTCGGACGATCTGTGGAAGATTTTGGCCTTCGTCCGCTCCAAATACAGTGGGGATCCGGGCTACAAGTTTGGAACTCCTCCAGACCAGCAATAAATTGTTGCAGTGCAGATTGCGCGATCGCCGCAAACAGGCCACGCTTTATGTAAGGTGGGGCGCAGGGGTTGGGGCGCAGCACACTGTGGGCTTTCCGCAACGTACGGATAAGCTCTGAACGCTTAGCGCAAAACGGGAGTGCCAATGACGAATCTGAGTCTCGCAACGAGTCATGCGTCGCGTATTCTGCATATCGTCCAGAACGGGCTGCAGCCCGCGGGAATCGAACCGCATGTCACGCGGTCCTGGTATCGATGTCTGCGGGAATACCGCATCGAGCCGTCTGCGCCGCGGCAAAATGCCGTGCTCAATTCCCAGTCGCTCAAGGAATTGCAGCAGCGTATGGGAGAGCTGCTCCCGGTCGCGCGTGCTGAGATGGAGAGTCTCTACGAGCAGATCGCGGGATCTGGGTTCGCGGTCATCTTGTCGGATACGCAAGGCGTGGTGCTCACGACAATCACCGATCCGGCGCTGCAACGAGAATTCCGCCAGGCCGGCTTGTCGCTCGGCGCGCTGTGGGATGAACGCCACGAAGGCACCAATGGTATAGGGACCTGCCTTGCGGAAGGATGCCCGGTGACGGTGCATCGGGAGGAACATTTTCGCGGCTACAATCTCTCGCTATCGTGCTCGGGCGCGCCGATTCTGGATCCTCACGGATCCATCATCGCGGTGCTCGATGCTTCCACTGCAAACTCGAGCGACAGCCGGCTGATCCAGCGTCACACGATGGCGCTCGTCAACATGTCCGCGCACCTCATTTCCCGCTGGAACTTCCTCAAGGAGTTCAGTCAATCCTGGATATTGCGCTTCCACAGCAGACCCGAGTTCGTCGGGCTTTTGCACGAAGCGCTGGTAGCGATCGATGGCGCCGGCACGATTCTGGCGGTCAACGAGAGCGCGCTTCTGCAGCTGGGGTGCTCGACGCGCAAAGCACTGATCGGTGAGCCGATCGAAAGGTTTTTCCAGTTCGATTTCGCGACTCTGGAACGGCGCGCTCAATTCGAGCCCAGCACGATCTGGCCGGTGCGGGACCTGGCGCACGGGCGAAGATTCTTTGCGATTGCGCGCGCGCCGCTGCGCCCCGCAGGACGCACATTGGAGCTGGCTGCGCCGAGCCCGGCCGCGGACGTGGACGCCGCAACCCATCACGGCCGAGGGAGAAACCACGTCGGTGAAGACGCGCAAATGCGCAAGAACTTAAGCTTCGGCAGGCAACTTCTGGCGAAGCAGGTTCCGATTCTGCTGCAAGGTGCGACCGGCACCGGCAAGGAAGCGTTCGCCAAAGCCCTGCACCATAGCGGCCTGTGGGCCGACAAGGCGTTCGTGACCGTCAATTGCGCCGCCATACCGGAGAGCTTGATC
>JBBROC010000061.1:0-13778 GCA_038229815.1 Steroidobacterales bacterium
AAAATGGTGAAACCCCACGCGATTTGCGCGTTATGGCCCGCGGCGACGCCCGGCAACGCCGGTTCACCGGCACCGATGACATTCCATCCGGGCGCCACGAGATGAACGATGTATCGCAGCGAAGGCTGAGCGATGACTCGGTGAGGGTCGTTTGCGAGCAAGGGCTTTCCGGTCGCGCTCAAGCTCCCGGCAACCGTCCAGTTGTTGCTCTCGTGAAGCAATTGCCGCGCAAACGGCGTGCGATGGTCGCTGCTGACGATGTCTTTCAGGAGCTTTTCGGACAGGCCCGCGTAATTTGCATTGGGCGGCGGATCCAACGCCACCGCCGGATCGAACTCAAAGAGCTTGGTGGCGTCCCGCGTACCCACCAAGGAGACGAGTTCGGCGTGCCGCAATTCTTCGCTTGCGTTTCCCATCATGGAATATGCAGCCAAGCGGTTCAGGCAGTCTTCCGGCTGCCAATGCTCCGGAGTGAATCCGGCGATTTGAAATTCGACCGGCATTCCCGGGCCGCCCGGTCGACGCAAGGCATCGATATAGGAATTGATGCCGGACGTAAACGCTTCGAGAATCGATTTGGCGTCGGGCGCATAACTCTGGAACTCGGCGTCCATGTCGCCGCGGTAGCGCAGGCGCCGTGCGTTGATATCGCGCTCGACCGCATCCGGTCCGAGGACTTCCGCAAGCCTGCCCTGACCGGAGCGCTTCCAGAGTTCCATCTGGAACAGCCGGTCCTGCGCGACCACGAAACCTTGCGCGAAGAACAGATCGTGCTGGTTGTTCGCGTAGATATGGGGGACGCCCCATCGGTCGCGTTGCACGCGCACGGGCTCGCGCAGGCCCGGCGCCGTCATTTGGCCTTTGATCACCGCCACGGCTGCTGTCGCTCTCGTCTGCAACCGCGTCGGCGGCGCTGTGCTGGTCGCAGCGGCGGCGCGCCCCTGCAACAGAGCCGCCAACAGCACGGCGGCAATGGCCAGCGGGCAGACGTAGCGCAGGAGCACGCGGCACACGGCCGCCACGAGCACCGACGCGCCGTCCAATTCAGCCGCGAATGTCGCCCGATCGAGGCGCCAGCCTATGAATATGCAAGTCAGCAGTGCGCACACCGGCAACAGCAGATTGCCGGATACGAAGTCGACCACTTCGAACATCGTTTTGCCGGCCAGGATCGGTATCCAGTCGAGCGGGCGCCAGTTCGCCAGAACGTTGAACGACAGCACCGAACCGATGCCCGCGAGCCACGCGGCAAACACACTGGTTGCCGCTGCCGGACCGCGCCGCATCCCGCGCGCCTGCAGCCAGGCGACCACAGGCTCGAATCCTGCGAGCGTTGGGGTGAGCGAAGCAAAGATCAGCAACACAAAAAAAATCGTGCCGATGAAGCGGCCGCCCGGCATGAGCGCAAATGCGGTCGGCAATACATCGAAAACCAACGCTGGGCCGCCCGCCGGATCCATGCGGAAGCGGAACACCAGCGGAAACACCAGTATGGTCGCCATCACCGAGACCAGCAGGATCGAACCGCTGACCAGCAGCGCCGGCCGCACGAGGGGCGCGCGCCGGGACATGTAGGATCCGTACGCAATCATCATTCCCATGCCGACGCCGGTTGCGTAGAAGGCCTGACCGATCGCCGCGAGAATGACTCCGGCGGACAACATGCTCCAGTGTGGTACGAAAACGAAGCGCAAGGTCTGCGACACATCGCCGGTCGCGAGAGAATACGCGTCGAGCACGAGCAGCAAGATCAGGAGAACAGGTGCTCGGATGCGGCTCGCGAGTTCGATGCCGGGTCCAAGGCCGCGTGCAGAAATGAAGGTGACCGCGCAGAGGAATAAAACCTGCCAACCCATGATCTGCCACGGATCGGCGAGGAAATGCCCCCACACGGCTTGCAATTCCGGCCGCGACATGCCCGCAAGTGCACCGGTCGCGCATTTCCAAGCATACGCGACGACCCAACCGGCCACTATTGTGTAGTAGGAGCAAATCATAAAGGCAGCGATCGTGGCGATCTTGCCGATGATATTCCAGCGCCGCGATCGGCCTATGCTTAGGGCCATGGAGCCGGCGGCGTCGATGGGTGCACGCCGGGAGTAACGCCCGATCATGAACTCGGCGACGAGCAGAGGGGTCGCTATGAATAGGCAGGCGAGCACGAACGCACCGATGAAGACGCCGCCGCCCAGCGTTCCGGCCAAGTATGGGAAGCGCCAGATGCTGCCGAGACCCACCGCAGCGCCGATGGTACCCAGATAGACCGCGAGTTGGGACGACCAGTGGGAGGTAACTTGCGCGTCGGAACCCATGGATTTTTCGGAACAGCTCAGCGATTTTCCGCAAAGCTCAGAGTTTCGAAGCGACGTGCTTCGGCCTCGCCCTGCTTCTTCTGCGCCCGAATCTCGTTCACGAGTTCAAGCGCGGTCTTCGTGCAGGGCGGCAGCTCTGCGGCGCATGGTTGCAACGGCGTCAAGCGCTCCCCCCAACGAATCAGATGTGCGGACAACGTCAGGCCGCCTCCAAACGCCGGCATCAACACGAGACTGCCGGGCGACAGACGGCCTTCCTCGACGGCTTCCACGAGCGCGACCGGCGCCGTGGCTGAACTCATATTGCCGTACTTCTGCACATTCACATACACCTTTTTTGATGGTGCGCCGGCGCGCTTTGCGACCGCATCGATGATGCGCAAGTTTGCCTGATGCGGCACCACCAAGGCGATGTCATCCATGGTCACACGGGCGCGGCGCATGACGTCGAGGCTCGCTTCGCTCATACCATGCACGGCCTTGCGAAAGATTTCTTGCCCGTCGAAGTCCCAGCGCGTCTGCCCGGACTGCACGCCCAGATTGGCATACATGGTGCCCATGCCGCGCACACGCAGAATTTGCCGCGCGTCCGCATAGCATTGAAGCTTCTCGGCAATGACTCCCGTCTCGCGCTCCGATTGCTGCAGCACCATGGCCGCCGCGCCGTCGCCGAACAGTACGGCCACATTGCGATTGTCCCAGTCCATGTATTGGGAAATCAGTTCGACCCCGATGACCAGCGCGTTTTTGACGATCCCGGTCTTGATCATCGATGAGCCGATCGACAGCCCATACATGAAGCTGGTGCACGCGGTGTTGACGTCGAACGCCGCCGCCTGGGACGCGCCGAGTCGCTGCTGCACGCCGGAGGCGCTGTTGGGCACGGTCTCGTCGTTGCTGCAGCTGCCGTAGATGACGAGCTCGATATCCTTGCCCTCGAGTCCCGCGCATGCGATCGCACGGCGCGACGCGGTGATTGCAAGCTCGATGCCGGGCACGTGGGAGATGCGCCGCTCCTTCATGCCGGTGCGGGTCGTGATCCATTCATCGTCCGTCGGCAGGAACGTGGCCAGGTCGCGATTGGTCAGAATTGACGGCGGCAGGCATTTGCCCCAGCCGACGATGGCAGCATGAATCAATGGAACTCCCGAGTGCTCTTCGTATGTGTCGGCCATTGTCGCCGATATCCCGGCGACGCGCACGGCACTGTTGACACAGTGGTTCACTCCGTCAAACTATCCTGGTGAAATCAATCGCCGTAGCAACTCAGAGCGCTGAACGGCGGCTTTGACTAAATTCCGCGTGACACGTTCCAAGCTGCTTCGCTGGGGCCTGGCGCTCTCCCTGACGTGTGTCGTACTCGGGATCGCGGGCGCCGCCTGGCTCGTTCACCTCGACCACCTCGTGACACGGGAATTCCAGGGCCGTCATTGGTCCGTGCCCGCGCGGGTGTACGCCGCGCCGCTCGAACTCTATGTCGGTGCGCAGGTCTCGGCCAGCGATTTTGAAGAGGAGCTGCGCCGCGTCCACTATCGGCCCGGAGACCCGTTGGCGGGCCCCGGCCTCTATCGGCGGCGCGGCAACTCATTCGATCTGCATGCGCGCCGCGTGCGCTTCATCGACGAGCTGCGTGATCCGCAACTCGTCTCGATCAGTGCGGACGCGAACTCGATCACCGGCCTGAAGGCGGCCGGCGGCTCCGAACTCGCGGTGTTCCGCCTCGATCCGCCGGTGATCGGCAGCGTCTTTCCGATCCACGGCGAGGACCGGCTCGTCTTGTCTCCCGCAGACATTCCGCCCGTCCTGCGCTCCGGGATCAAGTTGATAGAGGACCGGCGCTTTGACGACCACCACGGCGTGGATGCACACGGCATCGCTCGCGCGGTCTGGGCGAACCTTCGAGCCGGCCGCGTGGTGCAAGGCGGCAGCACGCTCACGCAACAGCTCGTGAAAAACTATTTTCTTTCGGACGAGCAGAGCATGGGCCGCAAGGGAACGGAAGCCTTGATGGCAATGCGTCTCGAGGCGCATTTCTCAAAGGAGGAAATTCTCGTCGCTTACCTCAATGAGGTGTATCTCGGCCAGGACGGCTCGCGTGCGATTCACGGTTTCGGGCTCGGCAGCGAGTATTACTTCGCGAAGCCCTTGGACGAGCTCGACATCGGTGAACTTGCAATGCTGATCGGGCTCGTCAAGGGTCCGTCCTACTACGATCCGCGCAAGCATCCCGACCGCGCACGCTCGCGGCGCAACCTCGTGCTGCAGGAGTTTGCCGATGCCCACTTGATCGACGCCGCCGCCGCGAAACGCGCAGCCGCAACCCCACTCAATCTGCGGCCGTCGCGCGGCAGCTACGTGCCGGCCTATTTGGATCTTGTCAGGCGTCACCTCAAGCGCGATTACGCCGAAGCGGATCTCGCCGCCGCGGGGCTTGCCGTGTACACGAGCCTCGACCCTCGAGCGCAAGCGGCCGCAGAGCGCGCGCTCACGCTCAATCTGAAGCGGCTCGACGCCGCCAGCCGGGTACGCGATGTCCACCTCGAAGGCGCCGTGATCGTGGCCGAGCCTAACAGCGGCGATGTGGTGGCCGTGGTCGGCGGCCGCGATGTGGGCACGGATGGGTTCAACCGAGCGCTCGATGCACGACGGCCGATCGGTTCCCTGGTCAAACCCGCCGTGTATCTGACCGCACTCGAGACAGGCCGCTATAACGCAGCCACTCTGATCGAAGACGCGCCGATCGAGCTCAAGCTCAGCGACGGCAGCGTCTGGGCGCCGCAGAACTTCGAGCACCAGGTCTACGGGCGGGTGCCGATGGTGCGCGCGCTTGCCGAGTCCATGAATCTTGCGACGGTACGGCTAGGCCTTGATTTAGGCTTGCCGAAGGTCGCAGCCACACTGCAGCGATTGGGTCTCGACACGCCGCCAACGCTCAATCCGTCGCTGCTGCTCGGGACTGTCGAGATGACGCCGCTCGAGGTCGTACAGGTGTACACGGCCCTGGCGAACGGCGGCTTTCGCGCCCGGCTGCGCGCGGTGCATGCGGTCGTCGATGAGCACGGCCGACCGCTCAAGACATTCAAGGTGCAGGTTGAGGAAGCTGCGCCGTCGGCCGCGGTCTATCAACTCGACCGAATGCTCATGCTGGTGACCACCAACGGCACGGCCCGAGATGTAGGATCCCATCTGCCGAAGGGCCTGGTCGTCGCGGGAAAAACGGGCACGTCATCCGATACCCGCGATAGCTGGTTCGCAGGATTCACCGGTAGTTACCTCTCGGTGGCATGGGTGGGATACGACGACAATCGCGTAACCGGGCTCACCGGCGCAGCAGGAGCGATGCTGGTGTGGGCCGATACGATGGCAAGACTCAAGTCCGCTTCTTTCCAGCCGGTCCCCCCGGAGCTCGTCGAAGATCATTGGATCGGGTTCGAGGACGGATTGGAGACGATCCCGGGCTGCGGCGCCGGTGCAGTCGTCGTGTCGGTCCCGAAGGGCACGGCGTTGCCCGCACGACCTGATTGCATTTCCTCGCCAAACAGCACCGCGACTGACAAGATCAAGGCATGGCTGAAGAACCTCGTACACTGAAGGCGCTCGCCGCCGTGCTCGCCGCCGCGGTATTGCTGAGCGGCTGTCCGGCGGCGTCGCAGCGCCCGGAGCCACCAAGCACTCCAATTCCGGCACCCGGGCCGTCGCCGCCGCCGCCGCCGAGTCAGGCAGCGCCGCCGCGTACGCCGCCACCCCGCGAAAATCATCTCTCCCCCGCAACTCACTCGCTCGTCACGCAGGCACGAACGCTTCTGGCCCACGGCGATCTGGACGGCGCGTCATTGACGCTCGATCGCGCATTGCGCATCCAGCCGAACAATCCACTGCTGTGGATAGAACGCGGGCGGCTGCGGCTCGCGGAGAACGATGCGCGTCAAGCGGAGAGTTGTGGCCGCAAGGCGCTCGCGCTCGCGAGCGGCGACCGGGGCACCCAAGCACAGGCAGGACGGGTTCTCGCCGATGCCCTGCGCGCGCAGCGGCGCAATCAAGAGGCAGCCGAGATCGAGCACCAGCCATTCATGCACTGACGGTCATGCCAGTCCAGCCACTTTCGTCTATGCTGCTTGCATAATATCGCGGCCCAAAGGCAGGCGTTTCTCACTGGGAGTTGAGATGAAAAAGAATCCAGGGAGGTCCGTGTCGCGGCGCAGACTGCTCGCGATGATCGGCTTGAGCGCGGGCAGCGCCGCAATGTATCAGGCGATGCATAGCCTCGGTTATGCGGGCGAAACCACGTTCACGGGCCCGCTTCAGTTGAGCCGTGCACCGAAAGGCGCGTCGGTCCTGGTGCTGGGCGCGGGTATCGCCGGTCTCGTGGCCGCGTACGAATTGCGCAACGCCGGATATCGCGTCCAGGTACTCGAATACAACGATCGCCCCGGCGGCCGCAACTGGACGCTGCGCGGCGGCGACCGTTACACGGAAATGGGCGGAGCCACTCAAGAGTGCCGCTTCGATCCCGGCCTGTACATCAATCCCGGCCCGTGGCGCCTACCGTATCACCATCGCGGAATGCTGAGCTATTGCAAGCGGCTCGGCGTCGCGCTCGAGCCTTTCGTGCAAATCAACCACAACGCTTACGTGCACAGCCGCAAGGCGTTCGGCGGCAAGCCGCAGCGATTGCGTGCTGTCAAAGCTGACTATCACGGTCACATTGCCGAGCTGCTCGCAAAAGCGACTCAAAGCCATTCGCTCGATGCCGACGTGACCGCGGAAGATCAAGCGAAGCTGCTCGACTCGTTGCGGTTCTGGGGCGCGCTCGATGGCAACTCAAGGTACGTAAAGGGCGGAAACAGCAGTGATCGGCGCGGCTACGACCGGGATCCCGGCGGCGGCCTCAGTGCGCGGCCGCAGTATTCGGAGCCCGTCGGCTTGAGCGATACGCTCAGCTCCGGTCTTTGGGCGGCGCTGCCATTCGGCGAGATATACGATCTTCAGACGACTCTGTTTCAGCCGGTGGGCGGAATGGACCGGGTGAGCCATGCATTTGGGCGCGAGCTCGGGCAGTCAATCAAGTACAACGCCAAGGTCGTCCACATTCACCAAGACGAGCATGGCGTTCGCGCGACTTATGAGAATAAGTCCCAAGAAGGCGCCGTCCAGACTGCGCAGGCGGATTGGTGTGTGTGCACGATACCGTTGTCGATACTCGGCCAGATTCCAATGAACGTCGGCGAGCCGATGGCAAATGCGATCGCGGCCGTGCCCTACTATACGTCGATCAAAGTGGGGCTGCAGTTCAAGCGCCGTTTCTGGGAAGAGGACGAGCAAATCTACGGCGGGATCACCTATACCGACCTACCGATCGGTCAAATCAGTTATCCCAGCAGCGGCTTTTTCGGCAGCGGTAAGGGGGTGTTGCTGGGAGCGTACATCTGGCAGGAGCTCGACTCGATGCAGTTCACCGCGATGTCGCCTGAGGAACGGGTTGCCAAGGCGGTCGAGTACGGCAGCCAGATCCATGCGCAATACCGCGAAGAATTCGACAACGGCATTGCGGTGGCCTGGCATCGTGCGCCGTCCGCGATGGGCTGCTTCGGCGTCTGGACGGAGGCGACGCGGGCGCAACACTACGACAATCTGTGCGGATTCGACGGCCGCATCGTGCTCGCGGGAGAACACGCGTCTTATATGTCGGCCTGGCAGGAGGGGGCCGTCACGTCCGCGCTCGATGCGATCGACCGGCTGCACCGGCGCGCCGTCGCGGCGGGAGCGGCGGCATGAACGCGCATACTCCGCATGCAGCCGCTGCGCGCCGGCGTCAAGCCGCTGGCGCCTTATGGCTCGGATCAGTGCTGACATTCCTCGCCAGCACGCCGGTACGGGCGGACATGGGAATTTTCAATCCCCCGACGCTGAGCACGACCGACGGACGGCAAATTTACGAGCAGATTTGCCAGGGTTGCCACATGCCCGGCGGCGTGGGCGCCGCGGCCGCAGGACACTATCCGGCGCTGGCGAAAGACGCGGCCTTGGGATCGCGGCAATACATGGCGCTGACGATTCTCGCCGGACGGCGCAATATGCCGGCATTCGGAGCCAAGCATGCTTTTGCATTCAATCTGCCGCCCGTGACCCTGAGCGAGGCGCAGATCGCGGCCGTGATCAACTATATCCGCACGCATTTCGGCAACCGCTACACGGACCCCATCACCGTCGCGGAAGTCGCGGCGCTCGATCGAAGCGCGCCCTGACCGGAGCGTCCATCTTCTCGACGCGGTCGGAGAAATCCCTTCGACAGCGCAGGAACCGCTCGAGCAAGGACTCGTGTTCCGCGGCCGGAACGGGCCCGACGCGAATCCATTCCAGCGCCAAGGCGTCCAATTCGTCGGCACCGGCCTCACTCCTCTGCCCCATGCGCTCTACGAGGCGTTGCACCTGATATTCCCGACGCAGGGCCTGATCCTCCGGCGGAGTGGGCTTCTCGGTGAGAATCTCGATGCGTATGCATAGCATTCTGAGCGCAGTTTCGTGCGACGCCACATCAAGCCCGGCCGCAGCTTCGGACTTGATCCACGCCTCCTTCAGTGCTTGAGCGCCCCCCTTGGGCCATTGCTGAACTTCGGCGATGAAGCTCTCGGCCGCTTGTTTGAGCGCTTCGCGATCCGCAGATGCGGCGCCCCGTGCCACCGCCCATGCATACGCCTGGATATGCCGGCCGGCCTCGAGCAGATGAGTGAACGATCGCTCCTTGTCGCGTGCGCGCTGTTGAGAAAGCTGCGCCTGGCAAAGGTTGATCGCCCGCTCGAACCGGTCGCGCAGCGCGCGCTCGCCGGCTCTCGGCAATTCGCCCAAGGCTTCGAATGCGGCGCGCCACTGCGGAATCTTTGCCGTACCCTCGAGCAAAGCAGAACCCGAAAGCGCAGCGACCTGCTCGGCTTCTTCACAGATCGCGACACCGTGCCGCTGGCTGGCCTCGAGGCCGGCAGTGTGCTCGGCATATGCCCGCTGGAGTCTGTGAAAGACTGCGTCGCAATGCTCTCGAAATTCATTCCACAACGGCTGTTCCTGATCGCGCGGCACGGTGCCGAGTTCGTTCCACTTGAGTTGCAGGCGCTTGACCGCATCGGCCGCCTCACGGCCGTCGTCCGTGGTGAGCAACGCTTGCGCTCGCCGTATGAGCGATTTTCTATCAGCCACATTTTGTGCGTACCACGCATCAAGCCGTCCTTGGAGCAGCCCGACTGCGGAGTCGAATTGATCCTGGAGAGCAAGGCCGGCATTACGGTCCACCGGAAAATGCCGGCGCCATTCCTGGCGCGCCTCGCGCAAAACAGCCGCCACCGCATGCCAATCCGGATTGTCGCCGCTCTGCGCGGTCTCGAAGGCCAGAAATCGCTCGAGCACACTCTTGCGTTTCTCCAGATTCGCCTGCCGCAACTTCGCCTGCGCCTCGAAATACTCGCGGCACGGTTGATAAGCGGTCACAGACGCCTGGTGAAAGCGCTGCCAGTCCGCTTCCGAATCGCTCAGGACGCCCTTGCTGATCGTCCTCCATTCCTCCTGTAACTGCTTGATGCGATCCGCGAGGGCTTTCGGCGCTTCCGACGACCCGATGAGCGCTTCCATCTCCTCGATCAATTCGACGCGTTTGGGCGCCACCGCGTAATCCTTCCATTCCTTGAGCTCATGCAGCTTCATGTCGAGCTGCTGCACCTGTCTCGCCAGATGCGGCGGGACGGTGGGCGTCGCGCGCAGCTTTTCTTCGAGGGCGCGGCGCATGCCCGCCGCGTGTCCGGTATTTCCACTCCGCAGCGCGCCACTGGCCTTTGAAACGAGGCCGCCGATCTGGCGCAACACCAGCTCCGCCGCCGCCAATCGTTCGGCGAGTGTCTTCTCCTCGGCTTCGCGGATCGCAGCCGCTTGCGCCGCCGCCAGGGCCGCAGCCTCGTTGCGACGCTCGGTCTCCGCCTCCGCCTGGGCGAGCGCCTCTTGGCGAGCCGCCTCGCGCGCCGCTCGATTCGTCTCCTCCGCGGCATGATCCGCCAACTGGCGCAAATGCCCGGCAATGACGCCCCGGCACCGCGCGACGGCTGCGCGCGCGCGCGCCTTGATCTCGGGCGACGCCTGCGTCTCGAGCGACTGCCATCGCGCATCGAAGTGCCTGAAGGAAGGCTCGTAGATTGCGTCGTAAATGCGCTGCGCGTGCCGCTCGAGAGAAGCGCAGGCCGCCACGACGTCGCTCTCGATCTGCTCAATCCGCCGCTCCTCGGCACGCAGCACATCGCACTTCTGCTTGAGGATCTTGTAGACACTTTTGTCTTTGTCGCGCACCTGCTTGACGAGATGTTTGAGCGCTGTGGGATCTTCGATGCGATGCGCGGCGAGCTGCCGCAAGCGGCTGGAAGAGCCGTCGACGACCAGGCTCGCGAGGAGTTCGGGATCGTCGATCAAGGCGAGCGCCCGCGGCAGGTAGGCGGGGTCGGCGCACAGCGCGGCCACCGACAGCAGAGCCGGGGTGTTTAGGGCCGCAACGCAAAGCTCGGAAAAGTCGATGGTCCCGGCATCGATGAGTTGCGCTATACGCTGCTGCGCGCTCCGGTCACCGGGAAGAGAAGTGCCGGGGCTCAATCCCGCACGCGTTTTTAGATTCTCGGAAGATTCCGAATCGACCACCGCGACCTTTGTTTCCGATGGGGCCGGAGCATGAGACGATGAACCAAAGAGACGCGACCACGGCTTCAAGTGAGTAAACCCCGTAAAAAGGGGAATTATATCGCGGGCGTTCTCATTACGGGGTGACTGCGCGGGCTTTCGCGAGCAGCGTCGCGCTGGCAGCTCCCATGGCATCGAAATAACCGGAGAAGCGTTGCGGTTCGGGGGCATCGTAGGCCCCGAGGTTCTTCGCCCATCGATAGCCGATCGGCTGATACAGAAGTTCGACGTCGACTTCGAACGGGCCGCCCGCCGATCCCAAATCGACCGAGTAGCGCAGGCGATGGCCGGAACCGTCGAATCCGGCATCGGATGCTGCCGCACCGTGAACCGCAATTTCGGGCGGGGCAGTGGCCTTGTCGAAGCCGTGCGGCAACAAGCGATTGTCTTTGACATATCCGACTGCAGAGAGCAAGCCGGTCGTGACCGCGCCCCGCGCGTCGCTCAAGATATCTTCGTAGATCTGCACCTGGTCGGCGCTGCGGATTTCCGTGTAATGAGGCTCGTAACGCGCCGGATCCAGATCGTTGTCGTTGCCCTGGATCGACCCGTCCGGGTTCAACGCTCCCGACTCGAATATCACGGCGCGCTTCGCGTCGCGCACGACGACATGCAACCACGCTCGCCGCGACGGGAATGCCGTCGGCAGCTTGTGGCCCCCGAGATTCTCCACGCTCACCTCGGCGGTCAGTCGTCCGGCGCGCACCTGCGCCGATAAGGCGACGCGCGCCGCCTGCGACTGCAGATAGCTGACCGTGCGATCGGCCGCTGCCGCCAGCTGCGTGGGCTCGGCCGCGACCTGAAGCTCGTCGTGATAGCGATTGAGCATGCGCTGGACGAAGAAATTGGCGGCGACGAATTCGTGGCGCGCGACCCCGGGCCGCTCGACGGCGAGGATTCGCGTGATCGGTGCGTCGCCGGCGACCGCCGGCATGTGGCAGGACTGGCAGGTGCGCGAATTGCGATAATCGCTGTGCAACCATTCTTGGTAAGGCATTTGCTCGGGTAACGTCCCAATGACTTCGCCGCCGGCGCCGCGCGCCTGCGTGAACAGCGTGTGACAGGTGGCGCACAGTTCTGCCGAGCGAATTTGCTCGCCGTGCCGCGGTTCGAACCCGCCGGTGGAGGTGCGCATGACCTGCATCAAGCCCGGGTCGATATCGAAGGGACCGTATTCGGGATGCACGCCGCCGGCGTCCGCGGGATCGATGACGAACTCTCCGTTGAAGCTCGCGGCGCTGCCCAGTCTCTCCGGCGAGATCTGATGGCAGACGGAGCAGGTAACCCCGTCCGCGGCCTCCTTGTCGTTTGCCTGCAGCGGAAGGTGCGCGAGTATTTGGCCCAAGCGGCCGGCCTGCTTGGCTTCATACCTGACGACCGGCATGTGGCAAACCGAACATTCATCTTCGACGCTCGCGGTGGATTCGTGGTGATCGATGGTCTCGCGGCGGACGCTCGCCTGCCAATAGGGATCGCGCGCCGAGTTTGCCATCAGGGTGGCGCTCCACTCGAAGCCGATGGAGACGTCTTCGCCGCCCCGCGTGCTCAGCGCATTGTGACATGCGAGGCAGCGGTCGGACGTTTGAAACAGGGGACCGGCGCGATGACCCGCGAACGCGCCCGTGACCACGAAGAGCAGGCTGATCGACCCGTACCGTAGTCCCCGCATCGCGCTCACCACCCTTCCAGCAAGCCGCCGTCAAACCAATCCCACAGAAAGTAAAATAGGATTTGTTTGGGGCGGCCAAGCGTGTCGTTGATCGGGATCCGATAGCCCGCCGCCGCACGCACGTGTTGACGGCGATTCAAGGTCACCTCGAACTCGGCGACCGCGTCCCAATCGGTGACGGCGCCGGCGTTGAGATTGCGATTGGCGACGACTTCGATCATGGGCGACCAAAGCCGTCCGAGATTCCCGTCGCCGCTGATATTCTTGCCTAGCGCGCTGCGGAAATAAGCGGCGTTAGATCCGGAGCTCAAGGCATAAGCATTGCCGCCGTGATTGCTACGCAGCGGCACATCGCCGCCTAGTTGGAACTCGAGGAATGCCTGTTTCGGTAAAAGTACGTCGTATGCGGCGAAGCCGCCGACGCTCGTCTGGCCGCTTCCAAGGTCTTGCCTCTGATCACCGGTTGCAAGCACCACTTCTGCCTGCACGCTGAAGATCGAGCCGGTGCGCTCGTAGAGCGGCCCCCTCCCGCCGTTCAAATGCGATGACAGCACGTGCTTGATGCCAACCGCCACGTCGCCGATTCCGCCGGTATAACCGCCGCTGTCCCTGTGGTTCCAGTTAACCGGCACTGCTACTTCGAGCTGGTCCAACTTGTCCAGAATTTGCTCATAGACCAAAGTATTGCCCACGCCGGGCGACCCTTTGGCGTTGACCGAGGTCGTGAGCACGGTTTCACTCTCGGGAAAGGCTTTCTCGGTGACCAACGCGCGCGGGACGTTCAATTCACCGACCGGCCAGCCCTTCTCGCTGCAAAGACTGCGCAGGTATTCGACGACTCGGTCCATTTGCTCGGAACTCAGCACTCCCCGGAAGGAGGGCATGATCTGCGAGAAGCCGCGGCCGGGACCGCCATCGCGAATCACCGCCTTCCAGTCGCGGGTATATTCAGTCCTGGTTTCGTCGCATTTGTCGAAGTGAGGAAAGGAAGAAGGCTTATCGAATCCTGCGGCGGATTGCGGCGCGCCGTTGCCGGTCGGGCCGTGGCAAGCGGCGCATGCGGCTTGATAGATGTCGCGCCCTGTTCGCAA
>JBBROC010000062.1:0-13585 GCA_038229815.1 Steroidobacterales bacterium
ATTCAGATGCTACAGCGCCGCTACATCAGCAATCGCAACGGAGGACTGGACACCTCGTTTGCATTACAATTGGAACTGACGGGCCTAAGTTCGGTCGGAAAGCGTGCGGATTCCTTCTTGGAACAATCGATCCGCGGGTACTCAACCAGGGACCCGAATGCCCAGTACCAGGCCCCCTGAGAGGACGATTTCGACTCATGCGTAAACTTGCCGTTACTTGCTTGATCTTGGTGGCGCAAATGCTGTCGCCCACGGTGTCCCATGCGCAGACTCGGGATATCGGCATACACGGCGAAATGCTCGACCGCATAGCGGCCATCGTCAACGAGGGCTTGGTGCTGAAAAGCGAGCTCGACGCGCAGATGGACGCGGTCACCAAGCGGCTGCAGGAGCAAAAGGTCGAACTCCCCTCGCAGAGCGTGCTCAAGCAACAAGTTCTCGATCGATTGATACTGCAGGAAATCCAGGCGCAGCACGCAAAGCGGGTCGGGTTGACCGTGTCCGACGAGCAATTGAACAGCGCCCTGCAGGAGATCGCAAGCCGCAACAAAATTCCCTTCGACCAACTGCCCACGGCCCTCGCGGCGCAGGGCGTAGATTACAAGCAATACCGCGAAGGTATGCGTAAGGAATTGACGTTGAGCACTTTGCGCCAGCGCGATGTGATCGCTCACATCAATGTAAGTCCGCATGAGCTCGAACAGTTTCTCGCGCGCCAGCAAACCTCGGCGGCGAACGATGAATTCAACGTCTCGCACATTCTGCTGTCGTTGCCGGAAGCCGCGACCCCGCTGCAATTGGAAGATATCACGCACAAGGCCCATGATTTGGCCGCACGCGCCTCCAAGGGCGAGGACTTCGGCCAGCTCGCGATCGCAAATTCGAACAGCCAAACCGCATTGGACGGCGGGCAGCTGGGGTGGCGCAAGGGCACTCAGCTGCCCCAGTTCATATTGGACCTGGTCACCAGAATGAAGCCCGGCGAAGTGAGCGAACCGGTGCGCACGCCGAGCGGATATCACATCGTGAAGCTGAATGAACGGCGCAGCGGCGAGGCGCAGGTCATCATCAATCAAATCCACGTGCGGCACATTCTGATGAAGACCAACGAGCTGGATGACGACGAAACCGTACGGCAGAAATTGAGCAAGCTGCGCGAACGCATCTTGAAGGGCGAGGACTTTGCCGGCCTCGCGTCGACCAATTCTACAGATCCGGGCTCTGCACCGGATGGCGGCGACTTGGGTTGGAGCGGGCCCGGTACATTCGTTCCGGAGTTCGACAAGGCAATCGCAGATCTCAAGGACAAGGAGATCAGCGAGCCGTTCAAGACGCGATACGGCTGGCATATCGTGCAGATGCTGGGCACGCGCACCTACGACAGCACCGACGATGTTCGCCGCCAGCGTGCGTTCGCCGCCATTCGCGAGAGCAAGGCGGATGAAGAAACCGAGTTATGGCTGCGCCGATTACGCGACGACGCCTTCGTCGAAATCAAGATGTAGGCGCGCGCAGCGGTGTACACGCCGCGGATCGTCGTCACGTCGGGAGAACCCGCGGGAATTGGGCCGGATGCCTGCGTCGCTTTGGCGCAAGACAAATGGGATGCCGATATCGTAGTGGCTGCCGACGCCGAGTTGCTCGCGGCCACGGCTCGCGCCTTGAACCTGCCGGTGTCGATCGAGCGTTACAATTCTTCCCGAAAGTCGACGCCGAACCGTCCGGGCACCCTCAAAGTCATGCACGTTCCGACCGCTCGAGCAGTGATCGCAGGGCACCCGGATGTGCATAATGCCGCCTACGTCATGGAAATGCTCGATCGCGCCTGCGATGGGTGCATGAACGGCGAATTTGCGGCAATGGTGACCGCACCCGTGCAAAAAAGCATCTTGATGGATGCCGGCTATGCTTTCACGGGCCACACCGAATACCTCGCTGCACGCACGAGGGCGGCGCTTCCGGTCATGCTGCTCGTCAGCGGCCGATTGCGCGTGGCCCTGGTCACGACACACCTGGCGCTCGCGGAGGTGCCGCATGCGATCACCCGCGATCGGGTGCGCAGCACCATTCGCATCGTCAACACGGGATTGGAGCAGCACTTCTCACTGTCGGTGCCGAGAATCGCCGTGCTCGGGCTCAATCCTCACGCCGGCGAGACCGGGCACTTGGGCCGAGAAGAACTCGACGTGATCGAACCCGTGATTCGAGAGTTGCGCGAGGAAGGATTGGTCCTTCAAGGGCCGGTGCCGGCGGATACCGCGTTTACTCCCCGATTCCTGCACTCGGCCGATGTCATCGTCGCCATGTATCACGATCAAGCCCTGCCCGTGGTCAAGCACGTCGGATTCGGTAATGCCGTGAACATGACCTTAGGGCTGCCGATACTGCGCACCAGCGTCGACCACGGCACTGCGTTGAGCTTGGCGCGCACCGGACGAGCGGATGCCGGCAGTTTGCGCGCGGCTCTGGCGCTCGCCATCGATTTGGTCGATACAAGTTCCGTCCGTGCCGGTTCGTAAACGATTCGGGCAGCATTTCTTGCATGATCCTGCGGTGATCCGCCGCATCATCGACGCGGTGGTCCCGGTCGCGGGGCAGCACATCGTGGAAGTCGGCCCCGGTCGCGGCGCACTGACCTGGGGACTGCTCGAGCGTGCCGGCAGCTTGGACGTGATCGAGATCGATCGCGATCTCGCTCACGGGCTCATGACCGATCCTCGGGCCAAGTCCGGCCTTCGCGTGCACGTCGAGAATGTGCTCGACACGGACTTCATCCGCCTTCGAGGAGCAGGCCCTCCCTTGCGCGTTGTCGGCAATCTTCCCTACAACATTTCGACTCCCCTCCTTTTTAGCCTTCTGACTCAGCGCGCGGCTATATCCGATATGTATTTCATGCTGCAAAAAGAGGTGGTGGATCGTATGGCCGCCCAGCCGGGAACCAAGGAATATGGGCGCTTGACAGTCATGCTCGCGGCCGGGGCCGAGGTCGAAGCCTTGTTCGATGTCGGTCCGGGCGCATTTCAGCCGCGCCCGAAGGTATGGTCCGCTATCGTGCACTTGCGGCCAACCGAGATTCCGCGCTTCGACATAGGTTCTGACGGCGTGCTGCGGACCCTCGTGACTACGGCATTCTCCCACCGCCGCAAGACCTTACGGAACGCCCTGATGGGCTTGCTCACTTCGCAGGACATCAAATCCTGCGGCATTGATCCACAATTGCGGCCCGAAAGGCTTGCGCCGGCGCAATTCGGTCTGCTCGCAGCCCAATACTCGCGTTTGGTCGGCTATACTTGAAGCCGCATGGCCGCATACAAGAAGCTCCTGGTGCTGTTGGACCTGTTGGAAGGCAGCGAACAGGTTGCCATTGCCGCACGGGATCTGGCGGCGTACTCGGATGCTTCAATGCTGATTCTGCATGTCGTGGAATTCGTGCCCATTGAACCCCTGGGCGAGTCGTTGATGCCGACCACGCTGATAGAAGACGAATTGATCGAACGATCGCGCGAGAATCTCAGCACCCTCATCACGCGCTTGGCGCTTCCGCGTGCCCTGGGACGGGTGGAAGCCGGCCACACCAAGTCGGAGATAATGCGCGTGGCCGCGGAAGAGCGGGCGGATCTGATCGTTCTCGGCAGTCGCGAGCGTCATGGTCTCGCCATTTTGGTGAATTTTACCGAAGATACGGTCCTGCACGGCGCGCATTGCGACGTGCTGGCGGTCCGCTTGAAGTGATGCGATGCAGGCCATGACATCCGAGCCGGCGAACTCAAAAATTCGCGTCGAGGTCGAAACTTCGTACATCGAAGAACAGTCCGATCCGCGCGACAAACGCTTCGTATTCTCGTACACGATCACCATACGCAACGAAGGCCAGGTTCCTGCGCGGCTGCTCACCCGTCACTGGATCATCACGGATGCCAACGGCAACGTGAAGGAGACGCGGGGCGATGGCGTGGTCGGCGAACAGCCTTACCTGAAACCGGGCCAGGGCTTTCGTTATTCGAGCGGCGCCGTGATCGAAACTCCGGTCGGCACCATGCAGGGCAGCTATCAAATGGTGGCCGACGACGGGCGGCAATTCGATGCGCCGATCGCACCCTTCAGGCTCGCGATGCCCGGGGTATTGAACTAGCTTGGGTGTCTGATGGCGCTTTACGCGGTCGGCGACGTGCAGGGCTGCGATGCCGAACTAGGGGCGCTCCTCAACGCCATACGATTCTCGGCGGATCGCGATCGGCTTTGGTTCGTCGGTGATCTTGTCAATCGCGGGCCTGGTTCGCTCAAAGTACTGCGCAGAATTCGCTCGTTGGGCGATGCCGCGACGGTCGCCCTCGGCAATCACGATCTGCACCTATTGGCGGTGGCGTTCGGATCCGCGCGCGCGCGCAGCGGCGATACGCTTGGCGAAACATTGACTGCCCCGGACCGAGACGGGCTGCTCGAATGGCTCGCGTGCCGGCCGCTCTTTCACGAAGACACGGATCTGAAGCTGTGCCTGCTGCATGCCGGTTTGGCGCCGCAATGGGATCTGCAGACGGCGCGACAATGCGCCCGGGAATTCGAAGCAGCACTACGGCGTAACCCCGAAAAATTGTTCGAGCGACTCTACGGCGATCTGCCGGACCTTTGGGACGAAGCCCGCGAACCGGAGGAGCGCCTGCGATTCATCGCCAATTGCTTCACGCGATTACGCTACATCGACGCGGACGGTCGTCTGGCGCTCCGGGCCAAAGGATCCCCCAAGAAGTCTCAAACCCGGTCGTTGATTCCGTGGTTCGATGCGCCCGGTGCGCGCTGGCGCGGACCTCGCATCGTCTTTGGCCATTGGTCCACCTTGGGCTTCTTTTCAAATACCGATGTCACAGGGCTCGATACAGGATGCGTTTGGGGCGGCGCCCTGACGGCATTGCGATTGGATGATCCACTGGCGAAGCCTGTTCAGGTGTCCTGCGCGGCGCGCAAGCCGCCGTTATAATGAACTGATGCGACTCATCCCTCCCTTCAATCTCCAACGCTGGATTGAACAGAATCGCGCGCAGCTCGTGCCGCCCGTCGGCAACAAGCTCTTGTTTCAGGACAGCGCATTCATGGTCATGGCCGTGGGCGGGCCGAACTCGCGCAAAGATTTCCATCACGATCCTAGCGAAGAGCTTTTCTTCCAGGTTGAAGGGGACATGCTCCTCAAGACGGTGCAGGACGGCCGCCTGACCGACATACCCATCCGCCAGGGCGAGGTCTTCCTATTGCCGGCAGAAGTGCCCCACTCGCCGCAGCGTCCGGCGGGCAGCGTCGGCATCGTCGTCGAACGGCGCCGTAATCCGGACGAACTGGATGGATTCTCATGGTATTGCGAGCATTGTCGGGAACCTCTCTACGTGGAACGGGTTGCCGTGCGCAACATCGAGACTCAGCTGCCGGAAATCTTTGCCCGATTTTACTCCGACATTTCACATCGTACCTGCCGGGCCTGCGGCACCGTCATGCAGGTTCCCGGCAAGTGATGCCCGATTCGGCAGGCGCCCAGGCTCGAGATGCGGATGATCCCTTAGCGTGCTTCGCGGAACAATTCCACCATCCTTGCGACGCCGCAGGACGAAGATTGGTGTATCTCTGCGGCCATTCGTTGGGGCTGCAGCCTAAATCCGCGGCGCAATATGTTGAGCAGGAACTCAAGGACTGGCAGCACCTGGGCGTGCTCGGGCATGACATCGCCGAGCGTCCGTGGATCCAATACCACGAGCAGGCAGCGGCACCGCTAGCCGCCCTAGTTGGTGCTCATGCGAGCGAAGTAGTCGCCATGAATTCCTTGACGGTGAATCTGCATTTAATGCTGGTCAGCTTCTTTCGGCCTGAACCGGCCCGCAACCGCGTCTTGATCGAAAATTCGGCGTTTCCTTCGGATCGCTATGCAATTTTGTCGCAGCTGGCATTCCATGGCCTGGATCCGGCGCAGCATCTGATCGAGATCGGACCGCGACCCGGCGAACGCATCTTGCGTACGGAGGACATGGTCCGCCTCATCGAGCAACAAGGGACGGCGCTGGCGCTGGTGCTGTTGCCGAGCGTCCAATATCTCACGGGACAATCCTTGGACTTGCTTGCGGTGATCGGCGCGGCGCGGCGCGCCGGCGCCGCCGTCGGCTTGGATCTCGCGCACGGCATCGGCAACACGCTCTCGTCCCTGCATGAATGGAATGTCGACTTTGCCGTGTGGTGCAGCTATAAATATCTCAATGCGGGACCCGGCGCCATCGGCGGGTGCTTCGTGCACGAGCGCCATGCACGGAACGAGGCGTTGCCGAGGTTTGCCGGTTGGTGGGGGCATGACCCTGCGAGCCGGTTTCGCATGCCGGCCGACTTCAGCCCGATCGCCGGCGCACAGGGCTGGCAAATCAGCAACCCGCCGGTACTTTCAGCGGCGCCGCTATTGGCATCCTTGGATATATTTCGGCGGGCTGGCATCCAGCGGCTACGCGAGAAATCTATTGCGTTGACGGGTTTCCTGCAGCACCTTGTCGAAATCCGCTTGGGCGCCCTGGTCGAGGTCATCACGCCGAGCGCTCCATCCGAGCGCGGCAGTCAATTGAGCCTCCGGATCGCCCGATCGCCGGCTAGAGCCAAGCGCTGCCATGAGTTCTTGACCGCGGCGGGAGTAATTGCTGATTGGCGGGAACCCGACGTGCTGCGGCTGGCGCCGGTCCCGCTCTACAATTCCTACAGTGATGTAGCCGCGGCGGTGGAAGCTCTGTCGCAAGCCGTACACCGGTGAGCGCCGCCGTTCGTATCGTGGGCGCGGGCCCCACGGGCGCGTTGCTGGCAATCCTTATTCAGCGCCGCGGGCACCCGGTCGAACTCTATGAGAGCCGCTCCGATCCCAGGGGGACTGCCGCGGAAACAGGCCGCTCCATCAACTTGGCCTTGGCCGATCGCGGCATTCATGCGCTGCAAATGGCAGGCGTGTTCGCGGACCTCAAGGAAGAACTCCTGCCGATGCGCGGCAGGCTCATTCATCCGCCCCAAGGGAGCATGTCTCTGCAGCCCTACGGGCAGCGGCCGAACGAGCTGATTTATTCAGTCTCGCGCCACCGGCTTAACCAATCATTGCTCGAAGTGGCCGCCCGGCGACCCGAGATCACCGTTTATTTCGAGCATCGATTCGAAGCTGCCGAATTCGACGCAGGAACGGCGCTCATCCGCGACCTGCGTCGTGACCGCCTGATCAGCGTGCCCATGCAGCCGCTGCTGGCGACGGATGGCGCGGGCTCGGTGATGCGTCGGAGCATGAGTGCGCTGCATTTGATCGACGCGCAAGAGACCGATCTCGAGCACGGCTACAAAGAGTTATCCATTCCGGCCGATGCGGACGGGAACCATAAAATGGCTCCCGATGCGCTGCATGTCTGGCCGCGGGGCGATTACATGTTGATCGCGCTGCCGAACCGGGACGGCAGCTTCACAGCCACCCTATTCCTCGCCAAGCACGGGGAAGTCAGCTTCGCGAGCCTGACAGATGCGGCGGCCATCGAAGACTTCCTCGCGCGCAGTTTTCCAGACGCACGCGAAATGATGCCCAATTGCGTCGCGGAATTCCAAGATCATCCGGTCGGATTTCTCGGCACGGTGTCGGCCAGTCCTTGGCACTATCGAGGCATGACGTCGTTGATCGGGGATTCGGCGCATGCCATCGTGCCGTTTCACGGTCAGGGCATGAATTGCTGTTTTGAAGACTGCGTCGAATTCGATGCCTGCATGAACCGGAACAGGTCATGGAAGGACCTATTCGCGGAATTCGGCGCGCTGCGCAAACCCAACACGGACGCGATCGCCGCGATGGCGCTCGACAACTACCTGGAAATGCGCGAGCGCGTCGCCCATCCCAAGTTTCAGCTTCAGCAGGCACTGTCGCTCGAACTCGAAAGGCGCTTCCCGCAACGCTTTATTCCCCGCTACTCGATGGTGATGTTCCACCATGAGATTCCGTACCAAACCGCAGTTCAGCGAGGCGCCGTGCAGGCGGATCTGCTGGCTTCATTGACGGCCGGCGCGGTCTCGACCCTCGCAGACGTGGACTTCGAACGCGCGCAACGCGAGATACGTGACAGGCTTCCGCCTCTCAGGTAACGCGGCCGGACCCCTTTCGCTCGAGCGTGATGAAACTGTATGCGTACGCATGCTTTTCATCCGCCTCGTGACGCTCGCACGCCGATGCTCTCCACTCCGCGCCTCGCCAACCCGCGAAAGACGTGTCTCCGTCCTCGATTTCGGTATGTACCAATGTAAGATGGATACGGGTCGCAACGGGCAAGCATTCGCGATAGATTTCCGCGCCGCCGATCACCATTATTGATGATTGCCCGGCGGCAGCGATCCGCGCATCATCGAGCGTTTTAACCGCGACGCAATCCCTCGGCGAAAGCTCGGCCGAGCGGCTCAACACGATATTCAACCGCCCCGGCAGCGCCTTGCCGATGGACTCGAAAGTCCTGCGGCCCATCAGCACCGGCTTTCCGAGGGTCAGCGATTTGAAATGGCGCAAGTCCGCCGGCAGATGCCACGGCAGCTCATTGCCTCGGCCGATAACATCGTTCTCCGCCACCGCGACAATCAATTCGAGCGCTGCCGCACCCGCAGCGGCATTTTCGTTCGTTGAGAAACCCATGGCCGGTTTATACGCGGGCAGCGGGAAACTCGCAAAAGCCTAGCTCAATTTCGAGCGGCGAGCCCCGCCTGCGCCGCCTTGTCCAGCGGGATCAATGACAGCGAGACAACGCTGCCGCGCACATCCGAAGAACAATGCGCGCGTGCGATCAAAAGGCCGCTCTTTCTGTTGTTGGCGTACAAATCGAAAGCATAGTCGCGCTCGAAGAAAACTATCGCCGTCGTCGCGTTTCCAGAATCGCCGTAGACGACTTTGAATGCTGGAGCAGCAGTGCCGGGCGAGGCGAGGCTGGATGCGAACGCGCGTGCGCAGGCATTCAATGCAGACGTCTCGGGGGATGCTTTGCAGATTACGGGAGCGAGAACCGCGATTGCCGCGGCGAGACCGAATGTTCGAAATTTCACAGTGGTATTCCTTAGGTGGTCAAAATACCAACACCCCGTGGCCACGGTAGAGGGACCTCAATGCGCCGACAAACGAGAAATTATTTCCCGATGACGGGTTTTCCCTCATCTATGTGCGCGGCCCAAAGTTCAAGCGACCCTGCACTTGCTTAAGATCCACTGCGTCAGTTCCTGCAAATCCTCGCGCTCTCGGTCTTCGGGTCTGTGCAATAGAACGTAGCTCTCATTTGTGGTCAATTCCGCATCGAATAATTTCACCAGTCCGCCTGCGACGAAGCGATCGGCGCTCAAGCGAGCCGGCACCAAAGCGACTCCGACACCTTGCTCCGCGGCAAGCACCACCGCCGACATGGTGTCTAGGCGGACGAGCCGATTAGGCTTGATCGGTTCCAGTCCCAGACCCGCAGCCCAGCGCTCCCAAGCTTCCCGCCGCTCTTCATGCAACAGCAGCGTCTTACCGCTCAAATCGTCATACGAGCTGATCGGATTCTCCTGCAGAAAGGCCGGCGAACAGGCAGCAATGAAACTCTGCGCAAACAACTCGTGGACGGTAAGACCCTCCCACGGGCCCGAACCAACCACGACGGAAAGATCCGCTTCCGGCGGATGTGTCTTCGGCGCGGAGAAGGTTGTCTCGATGCGAATATCCGTTTCTTCTCGAGCCTGAGAAAAGGAAGCCAATCGGGGTAGCAACAGTTCATTGGCGAAAAACGGCGGCACGTTGAGACGGATGATGGTGCGGCCGAAGCGGATCTGCAGCTGTTCCGTGACCGACTCGAGCTTTGCAAAAATGTCGTTGATGTGTTCCAGGTAGTGGGCGCCGGCGTCGGTGAGGCTGAGCGTACGTACGCCGCGCTCGAACAGGGAGACCCCCAGCTGCTCCTCCAGTGCCTTGATCTGATGGCTCACGGCGGAGGGCGTGACGAACAATTCCTCGGCGGCCGCCTTGAAGCTTTGCAGCCGAGCCGCGACCTGGAAGGTCTTCAGAAATTTGAGCGACGGCAAGCGCATAGGCGACAATCCCTGAGAAGGAGGCGTGTTTACCGTCTGTGGCAAACTCCTCAATGTATTACGATATGCAAGAGCAATATCCGTGCCAGGTCCTCAAATGCGCCGATTTGCCGGGCATTTGCCGATATCGGCGCGCTCCGTGCCATGTTGGCGGGCGCCAGCGCGCGGCTTCGCACAAGACTAGCGCAGCCATGTTGCAAAACGACTGACTGCCCCTACGGACTTGCGCTTGCCATCGTCCTCGTTGTTATAGGCGGGTCCTGCAATGCTCACATCGAGGAATAGGCGATGCTGACCATGCCAGTCTTAGGCGTACCCGAATTATCGTTGTAACTGTAGCCCAAGGACAGCATGTTGTTTCCAACCGCCTTGGGGGCGTATGTAAGGGTCAGCTGGCAGGTGCTGCCCGTGCTCACCGTCGCGCACGCTATGCTGCTGGAGGCGCTGCTCCAGTCGCTAGGCAGCAAGCTGAAATCCGAGGGGGTTACCAGCAAACCGCTCGCAACATTGCCGTCATCCGTCGTAAAGGCAACGATGACCGTCGTAGTGCTGCCCACGGCGACGCCGAGAGGCGTCGATTGAGGAGTGCCGACGACATTGTCGTCGGTGGTGGCGCGGTATGAGATGTTGACAGTACCCGATTTGGAACTACCGGCATTGTTCACATACGTGTAACTCAAGCCCAGCGTGCCGCTGCCGGCCGTGGCTGGCGCGTACGTCAAAGGCAACTGACAAGCGTTGCCGCTGCCGAAGCCGCTGCATGAGAACGAGGCAGCCGTGCTGCTCCAGCCCGCCGGAAGCGCGCTCAGACTGCTGGTCAGCTGCAGGGCGGTGCCCGTACGCCCATCATCGGTCGTGAACGCGACTGTGACAGGTTGGACGCCGGCGGGAGCTACGGCATTGATCTGTCCGGTCGGTGATGCGGTCGCGACCGCATTGTCATCGGTCGTTGCTGCGTACCCGACGTTTAACGATCCGGTCTTCGCCATACCCGCACCATCGGTAAAGGCATACTCCAATATGAGGGTGCCGCTGGTGAGAGCGGCCGGCGCATAGGTCAGGTGCATCTGGCAACCGTTGCCGGTGCTGACGCTTGCGCAAGCGAAGCCCTTGGAAGCACGGGTCCAGCCGGCGGGCAGCGCCGCCAGGCCGGTGGTCAGATACAAGCTTGTGGCAGGCTTGCCATCGTCGGTCGTAAAAGTGACTGCAACTGCCCGACCGCCCGCTTTCTCGGTGGCATTGACCTCGCCCGACGGCGAGGCGGTGGCGACGATGTCGTTATGCGCAGATGGCGAATACGGAATATTCAGCGCGCCGGTCCGGGCGGCACCGGTGCCATCGACATAGCTATAGTTCATCGTGAGCGTGCCGCGGGCGGACGCCGTCGGAGCGTAAGTCAGGAGCAACTCGCAGCCGTTGCCCTGGCTGACGATGGCGCACGAAAAACTCGTTGTGGTGCTGCTCCAGCCCGACGGCAAGGCTGTCAGGTCCGTCGTCAGCGTAAGATTGGTGGCCGCGTTGCCATCGTCGGTCGTGAAGCCCAAGGTGACCGACTGATTTCCGCCGCCGGCTACCGCGTTGATCGCCCCCGTCGGCGACGCTGCCGCCACGATATTGTTGTGCGTGGTTGCGGCATACGCGATGCTCACCGAGCCGCCGGTGCTCGGCACGGTTGCATTATCGACGAACACATAATCGACCGTAAACGTACCGCCGCCAACCGCGGATGGAGCATAGATGAGATTCAATACGCAGCCGCTGCCGGTGCTGACCGATGCGCAGGTAAAACTGCCGGGACCGCTCCAGCCGGCCGGCAAGGTGGCGAGGGTTCCGGAAATTCCGAAGCCGGATATCGCGCTTCCGTCGCTCGAGGTGAAGGTGATGCTGACGGTCTGCTTCGCGCCAACCGCGACGGAAACGGTTCCCGAAACCGAGGGGGTCGCAACTATCGAATTGGTGCTGCCGGTTGGACCGCCGGCGGCGCTGATGGGGCTGCCCGTTGGGGTGCCGCCGGTGCTCCCTCCGCCGGAGCTCGGTAAACTGGCGGCGCCTCGGCTGCTGCTGTACGAACTCGATCCGCATCCTGATAAAATCAGCAGCGAACACGTGCCGAGAATAAGTGAACGCAGGCTTAGTTGCATATTTTTTTGCGAGCGATGATCGAAGGGCTTCAAAGTTATGCCGGCAGTCGCGCTTACGGAGTTAACTGCGTCACGCAATGCACGTTGCGTGTGGACCACTAACATAACGTGCGCGAAGCAAGCGCTTGAAACGTGGCGGTGAGCGCTTCCTTGATCTAATCGAATTATGTTCAGCGCAGTTTGCTGATGACATATCGCGCGGCGCGGAGGCGCGGGCGCCGCCGGCTACGGTTCGTCGATCTGCGTAACGGCGCTGCGGGGCACGCGGCCATTGTTGACCGATACGCCTTCGGCGCGGAGAAGGCGCGTCTGTTCCCTGTGCTGAAGCGATGATTTCGGAAACACAATGCGGCCGCCCGCGCCCACCACGCGATGCCAAGGCAGATTCATCTCTTCGGACGCCACTCGCAAAGCATGGCCTGTCTGGCGCGCGCGGCCCGGAAATCCGGCGGCTCGGGCCACGGCTCCGTAGGTAGATACCTGCCCTCGTGGGATGCGGCAGACCGCGTGCCAGATGGCCTGAAGTGCGGGACTTTCGTTCTTCCTCTTCGTCGGCACTGCGCCTGCCTCAGCGCCAATCCGCGTCGGATTGCGAATAGAGATCGAGTTGGCGGCTGTCGCCGATCACCCGCTCGAAATCGAGTCCCAGAGTCATCAGGACGGGTTCCGCAACGGGCTTCACTTGCTTCAGCACATAGTGCTCGCGATCAAGCGGGTGGCATATATTGTCGAGCGGCTCGGCGCCGGCCGTCGTCATGACATAGCTGATGAGTCGGCCCAACGGCCGGATGGACTTGCGGGCCGCAGCCACATGCGGCGGCGTGGTTTCCGTGTATTCATCCGCATCCTTGCGCAGGTTCTTGCGATACACGAGCGAGGCGTCCAAGTCGCCATTTCTCACTTTCCTCACCACGTCCGCAAGATAAGCGTCGACCGATTGATCGGCGAACAGCCGCTGGTAGAGCCCTCTCTGCACATCCTTAGCAAGTGTGGTCCAGTCGCGTCGCACGACTTCCATGCCGATGAACTCGATGCTATCGGCGTCCGCGCCGCCGAGCACGCCTGCATAGCGCTTGCTCGCGCCACGCAGGCTGTGGCAGGCGCGCGGCAGAAATAATTTTAAATACAGTTTTTCGAATTCGAGTTCCAGTCGACTCGCGACACGCCAGCGACCCTGGATATAGGCCGCGAGATCCGTATTGAGCGCCGCGGCGAGTTCGCGGCCTCTGTTACGGGCGAGATCCGGCTCCTCGGCGCGCGAATTCACGAACAAGCTGTCGGTATCCCCGTAGAGCACCTTGAACCCAGCTGATTCGAACCACGCCTTCGACCACAGCAAAAGCTCCCGGCCCGTACCGGTGATGGCATTG
>JBBROC010000063.1:0-13504 GCA_038229815.1 Steroidobacterales bacterium
AAAAGCGCTAGCGCGGCGGCGCCAGATTCGGTTCACGCGCCGGCATCAAGCTATTGGTGCCGGGAACCCAGGACGAATCTGGTCGCGACACCCCCTCACCCCAATCTGCGCGCAGCGATACCGGTTGCGCCGCGAACGCGACGCCGATGGCAAACACCGCCGCGGCTGCCATCATTACTTTTCGACGGTGCATTAGCTCAACTCCTATCACTAGATTTGATGCGGCGGGTTAGCGGGCGAGGAATCCATCACAGCGACGTGCGGCGGGTTAGCGGGTGGGGAATCCATCACAGCGACGTGCGGCGGGTTAGCGGGTGGGGAATCCATCACAGCGACGTGCGGCGGGTTAGCGGGTGGGGAATCCATCATCGCGAAAGCGGAACCGGCTACTGCGCAGCCGGCGACCAAAGCGACTAGACTGATCTTCATAATGATTGCTCCATGTGTGTTGTGAATGAGCGCGTCAACGCAGGCCGTTAAAGAACTATTGCCCGCAATGGTATAAGCGACGCCAAGGCCAGAACTCCCTCATATTGTCGCGACAATGTATGCTTAGGGGGAATCCTCATCCAGCTTGCAAATTTTCTGTGGCGGTGAGTGAATGACGATGCAAGTGCCGGCCAATTTCACGCAGTTGCTGTCCGAGTGGCGATCGGGCCATCCGCATGCGCTGGACCGGTTGACGCCGCTGGTATACGACGAATTGCGGCGGCTAGCCCGTAGCTATATGCGCGCGGAGCGAGGTAGCCATACCCTGCAAGCGACGGCCGTGGTGCACGAAGCGTTCATGCGGCTGATTCAGGCCAACGTTGCACTCCAGGACCGCGGCCATTTCTTTGCCCTGGCCTCCCGGCTTATGCGGCGCGTGCTGGTGGATCACGCAAAATCACGCTCGCGAATCAAGCGCAATGCCGGGGCTCAAGATCAGAATGCAGAGGAGACCGGCGAGACATCGCCTCCGCTGGACTTCGATGTCGTGGCGCTCGACGACGCGCTCGAGGGACTCCAGCAAATGGAGCCTCGGTTGGCAAAAGTCATCGAGTTGCATTATTTCGGCGGTTTGACGTACGACCAAATCTCCGCGGCATTGGGCACCTCGGCGGCGACCGTGCACCGCGATATCAGGCTCGCGCGCGCTTGGCTGCTCAAAGAAATCGGCGGCACCAGCATCTGATGATTCCTCGCGCTCGCTGGCAGCAAATTCAGTCCCTGTTCGAGCGATTGGTCGACACGGGGGAAAGTGAACGAGCGTTGCACTTAGCCCGCGCGTGCGGCGATGACCTGGAACTGCGCTCATCCGTGGAATCCATGCTCAAATCGGATGCCGGGCGCGAAGATCCGCTGCTGCTTGCCATCGGCGCAGCCGCTGAATGTCTTTTGGAGGACCACCGGGATCGATTGATCGGAACTCGCATCGGCCCGTATCGCGTGGTGTCTATTCTTGGGCACGGCGGCATGAGCACGGTGTATCGCGGCGAACGCGACGACGCGCAATATCAGCAAACGGTCGCCATCAAGGTTTTGCAGCATGCAATGCTGCATCCGCGCTTGCGCGGCCGCCTCCACAGCGAACGGCATATTCTGGCCACCCTCGATCACCCTTCGATCGCGCGTTTGATCGACAGCGGCGACCTCGAAGATGGCACGCCGTATTTGGTCATGGAACACGTCGACGGGGAATCCATCGATGCGTATTGCGACACCCGCACATTATTCGTGCGGGAGCGGCTCGAGCTGTTCATTCAAGTGTGCGCCGCAGTGCAGTATGCACACCGCAACCTGGTCGTGCACCGCGACATCAAGGCCTCGAATATCTTCGTCACGAGCGAAGGTGCGCCCAAACTACTCGATTTCGGCATCGCGAAGCTGCTCGCGCCTGATAGTCTTCCGCATACCCTTCCCGTGACGCGGCTTCAGGAGCGCATGCTTACGCCCGAGAACGCGGCGCCCGAACAGCTGCTCGGACGCCCGATCACGACGGCCACGGACATCTACGCGCTCGGGGTTTTGCTCTATCAATTGTTGACTGGCCGTTCGCCTTATCGCCTGCTGAGCTACAGCCAGCTGCAGCTCGAACGCGCCATCTGTGTGGACGATCCTGTACGGCCGAGCCACATGGTGGTCTCCAAGTTGAGCGGCGAAAAGGACGCCGACCGCAGCCGAATCTCCGACCGTCGCGGACTCTCGCCGCAGCGATTGCGCGCTCGCTTGAACGGCGATTTGGACGCCATCGTCTCAATGGCAATGCGCAAAGAGCCGGATCGGCGATACCGGTCGGTGGAAGCGCTCGCGGATGATCTGAGTCGGCATTTGCTCGGTCAGCCCGTGCTCGCACGACACGGCGATTGGCGCTACAGCACCGCCAAATTTATTCGACGACATGTATGGCCAGTTGCGGCCGTCGCCGCTGCGTTTTTAGGTCTCGCGCTCTTCGGGGGTGCCATGGCGTGGGAGAACCATCGAATTGAATTGGCGCGACAAGCTACCTCCCTGGAGCGTGACCGAGCACAACAGGTGTCGGGGTTTTTGGTTGATGTGTTCTCGCAAGCCGATCCTTTCAATGCGCAAGGGAAGGAGCCGACTGCCAAGGACCTGCTTGATCGGGGTGCCGAGAAAATTACCGGAAATATCAGTCTGCAACCGGAAGTGCGCGCCCAGCTTCTCGAAAGCATCGGCCTCGCATATCGACGTCAAGGCATGAGCGAGCGGGCGATACCCCTGTTCGAACAGGCGGTCGCCATACGCCGCCTAGAACGTCCCGCGGACAACGGCCATATTGCAGTGGCATTGGCGAATTTGGCGCGCGCACTCAGCGATTCGGGCCACTTGATTTCGGCACAAGCCGATTTGGAGCAGGCGGTGGCTTTGTCGGAAAGAAGCACGGAATCTCGACCGATTGAGACCGCCGACATCTTGGTGCAATTTGGCACCTTTGCGTTGGATGCCAAGAGTGATCCCGATCTCGCCTCTCAGTTGTTCGGCAAGGCCCTCATTCTCTATCGCAACGCATCGGGTACTCATAGTCTGCAGGTAGCCGCTACCCTGAACGGTCTTGCCTATGCGGCGGTGTGGAAGGGCGATTACCCGCTGGCCGAACAGCATGAGCGTGAGGCGCTGAACATTTTCCAACAGACCGTCAGCCGTAATCACCCGGACAACGCCGTCGCCTTGGCGCTCCTGGGCTCCATTCTCACGCAACGCGGAAAATTCGCGGAAGCCGAGCAAGTCTTGAACGAAGCTCTGCAAATCGAGCGCACCGTCTTCGGCGCCGACAACCAACGAATTGCGGCCACCGAAGCAGATCTGGGAGTCCTCTACGAACGGGAGGGGGACATCTCTCGTGCCATTGCAACAACGCAGATCGCATTGCAAATCACGCGCGACCATCGCGGCTCCAGCCACTATTTGACCGGATACTATCTCGACGCGCTCGCCAACTTACTTTTGAGCGTCAATGAGCTATCGGCCGCCGAGATCGATGCCCGCCAAGCACTTGCCATATATGCCGAGTCGCTGCCTGCGCGTCACTTGTACGTAGCCTCCGCCCACCAGCTGCTCGGAGAAGTTCTCATGCGACGCGGCTCGCTGGCAGCGGCTGAAACCGAGCTGGAACTGGCGCTGGACATGAACGTGGGGCTCGCGGGAGCGGATAGCTGGCGTGCCGCGCGCAGCCAGGCGAGTTTGGGATGGCTGCTGATTGCGCGCGACCGGGCCGCGGAAGGCGAACCCATGCTGCTTGCGGCCCGCTCGAAACTGCTGACGACGATGGGCCTGCGGCATCCCGCAACACAGCAGGCAACCGCGCGGCTGGTCGAGTATTACCGCGTGCATCACCGCGATGCGGAGGCCGCGCGCGTTCTCGCGGAGCCTGACAATCGGTAAGCTCGTAGGAACAATCCGGCAGCCATGGGGTCCTCCGCGCTATGATGTCGGTCATACGCCGACCCTAGGAGTCTTGATGTCAACCAGAAAAGAAATTCCGTTCATGATGTTCTCCGTAATCCTTGCCGCCGCGGCCATTGTAAATGTTGCACAAGCGGGCGCACGCGAGGAGGGTCGCCTGCTCACGGCGACGGAGGTATTGGAAGAGGTGCAGGGGATGCCGGATCAGCAGATCCCGGATGCCCTCCTCTCCCGTGCCTATGGAATTGCCGTGATCCCCGATGTCACCAAGGTAGCCTTCATCTTCGGCGGCCGCCATGGCAACGGCGTGCTCGTGGTGCGCGACAAGTTGACGGCTCCATGGAGCAATCCCGTGTTCGTCGCGTTAACCGGCGGCAGCTGGGGCTTGCAAGCCGGAGCGCAGTCCTCCGACATTATTTTGGTTTTCACCAGCAAGACCGGCATCGAAGGAATTGCCGGCGGCAAATTGACATTGGGTGCCGACGCATCGGTGGCTACGGGACCGGTGGGCCGACAAGGTTCCGCGGCGACCGACATGAGTTTCAACGCGGAAATTTATTCTTACGCGCGCACGCGCGGCCTGTTCGGCGGGATCGCACTCGATGGAAGCGTCATTTCGATCGATCGGTCCGCGAACGCTGCGATATACGGAAAGAGCGGCGTTACCGCGACCGAGATCTTCTCGGGCCAAGCGCCGGCCGCGCCGGCGACGGCGCAGCGTTTTCTTGAACGTTTGGCTCAGTTGACGCGTACATCAGTGAGAACTTCACCGGCGCCGCAAGCCGATCTGCCCGCAGCGTCGGCCGCGCAACCATCCAACAGCACTGCGCCCAGCACAGAACCTCCGCGCACGTATCCGTTGGAAGAACAAAAATAGGCGAAGCTGCCCGGCAACAAAGGCTTGGGAACGGGGTCTTGCCAGCAGCACGGCCGATCAATCGATTTCCTCGACGCTGACCAGGCTGGCGCCGAAAACATTGGAACATTCCCGTGCCACTCCCAGGTCTCGCTTATCCGCGGCGCTCCGGCAGGCTGCCTTGCCGGCGGCAGCCGATAGAGTCGCGATTTGACTGATGTGCGCGGCGGCTTGGGCGGTGGGGCGAATCTTTTCGAACGGTCCTGACGCGCTCACGTACTCGGCCGGTAGGGCCAGTGTCGAGAAATCCCGTGCCGTCGCTGTGACCATTATCATCAGATGATCCATGCCGCGCGGGCCGAGCGCGGTCACGTTCCAGTCCGGCCGCGGCAGCTGCAGTTCCTGGTTCGCCGCGATCGCATTGTTCGAATCGAGTTGATTTGGAAACAGCAGGTAGAAGCTGCCGGGCTCAGTGCCTTGGTAGAACATGTACACAAAGCCATCTCGCTGCGAGCGCACCGACAGCGCGAGATGCGTGCCGATCTTCAGCGTCGGCTGGCTCAGTTTCGCCTGCACTTCCCATCGATCGTCGCGCTGACCGTAGATGTCGCTCAAAGTGGCCAGCGGATCCGATGCGGCGGAGGCGGCGTCTGCGGTCGCTGCATTGACGAAGGACGGAACCAGCGCGGCGTTTCCGGCCAAAGTGGCGTGTTGGCGCACCGATTCTTCCTGCGTTTTGTCGAGACGGGCTTGAATACAAGCGGTGATCTCCTGCATGGACAATGAACCGCTATGATCTGAGTCGGCTGCGCCTCCGTTCAGGCATTGCTGGAAGTTATATGTCAGTGCGCCTCCCTTGGAAGTGTCCCAGGCGACTTCGTTGTTTCTCGCCGCGGCGAGAATCGTCAGATTATTGTCGGTAGTGTCAAGGTCGGCTCCGCGAGTATGCGAAAAGCTGCGGTCGTTCACCGCCAGGGAGCATTGAGGACTCGACGCCTCGGCAAGAAACTTTGCACGCAGTGCGGCGCCGGGCGCAACATCACGCGCACTTGCGGCATGCGCCACACCGCCCGAGTGGCATGAATCGAGCATGACAATCGTCTTATCGGTCTTCGCACTCAGCGACTTCAACATGTTGGCGAACTCGGTATTCGTGACCACGTGCATATCCTGCATCACGATGCTTTCCATGCATTGACCGGTGGCCTTGCTGAAGAAACGTGCGCCGTGTCCGGAAAAATACACGTAAAGTTTGTCGCCGGGCATGATCACTTGATTCATGGCGGTGAGTGCCTGCTTCAGACCTTCGCGAGTGACATCTTGCTCAGAGAGCTCCACGATATTCTGCGCCGGCACCCCAAAGCTCTGCGCCAATTCGTTGGCGAGCTTGCGATCGTTCAGCACGCCGGGCAGCGGACTTCGCTGATACTCCGAGACGGTGATGATCAAGGCGTGATTCGAGGGCAGCGGCGGCGCATGCAGGCCGGCGGCTCCGGCCAAGAGAAGGTTCGATGCGGCCAGGCACAAAACGAAAAACATCCACCCCTGTGGTCGCGGTCGCCGAATGGTCATTGTTGGTCACCTTTGCATGTCAAGAACCGCAAAAGACCTTCCCGGTCGCCGGATAGGTATGGACGCTGATTTGCTGAACGCCGACCGCACCCAGGGCGCCGGAAATACCCTTGGACAGCGCCGCGGCGCGGCTCCCATCGGCGGTGAAACGCCGCACCCCGGTCAAGTCGGCGAAAAAATCGGGCAGCCGTTCAAACGCCAGCACCGCCACCTGATCGGAACCGAACGGCGCAGTCACCAGGATGCGATCCTTCGGGTCGGCGCCGGGAATCGAGTGCGGCGCTCCGGCCTCCACGATGTGCCGTTCCGACTCCCGCGTCGGATAGAGCACCGTCAAATTGCCTTCGCTGTCCAGATCAAGAACCATGACGTAGGCAGGCTTTTTCAACCGAACTTCGAAGGCGAACGATTCACACTGCACGTAGGTGTTGCCGCGACTGCCCGGATCAGTCTCGGCACGCAGCCCCAGACTAACGTCATCCGCCGGCAGCAGTCGATTGAGCCACGCCTGCGCGGCGATCCTCCGGATCAAGTTCGGATCGCCGGCCGTGGTGCTCACGATGGGGTCGCCCGCCGGTCCCCGGAGTTCAACCCGATCCCCGGTCTGTCGCAGCGACAAGTCAGCGTCGCGCTCGACGACCGTAACGCCGCTCAATGCGGCAATCTTTGCCTTTAACATCGCCGAAACCGACTCGAGCGCAAGGTGCAGGGTCGCATCTCGAACAGCCGCAACTGCGGGCATCGGCGGCGTCTGCGCAGGCGTGTTCATTCCAAGAAAAGGGCGGGCGCCGATGTCTTGAGGATCCTCGGCGATTGCGGGCAGCAATTGCGGGTGCTGAGCGAAGTTGCGGTGTTCGAGGAAGATGTTCATGGCCTCGCGGCCTTGCGCATAGTTGAATGCGCCGGGAAGCAGTTGCCCATACAGCAATCGCAGGAACGCGTCGGTGAAAGCGCCGTGAAACTTGCCGTCCAACGTCGGGGCTTGCGCCAGCGCCTGCGCGGAGGAAATATCCGCGCCCGTCTCGCTGTCGCTGGCGCCTGACAACAGCACCACGTGCTGATACGGATATGGCGGCGGCGGCGGCCGCGCCCTCACGGTCGGCCCGGCACGAGCCACACCCAGATCTCGCGTAATCACCGGCAGGAAACGCGAACGGCTGAAAGTCTGCCCGAACGAGCGCACGACTTGACCCGAATAGCAGCTGTCGGAAACGACCACCACCCAACGACCGCCCTGGTCGAGCCGCTTGAGCCGCGGCACGAGATCGCGTCGTCCGACTATCAACGTGCGCTGCGCCGCGGCCGTCGAACTGTAATCCAGATCATAGGGCACCCACGCTCCGGTGGCGTAGGGTAGATCGAAGTTGTTGTCGTTGTCGTTGGCGCTGGTACCGTGCCCGCTGAAATAAATCAGTACGGTATCGCCCGCTGCGCTGCGTTGCTCGAGCGCGGCAATTTGATCGAGAATATGCTCGCGGGTGGCATTCTGATCGCGCAGTGCGACCACATCGGCCGGCGAGAAGCCCCAGTGTTCGGTAAGCGCTCGTTGCATCGACTCGATATCGATCGCCGGGCCCAGCAGCTGGTGCGCTTTGAGATTTGCATCGCTGAACTGGCCCACTGCCACAAGCAAGGCCACATTGCGCGCGGCACAATGATGGGAGAGAAATGCGCACAACAGTACTGCTGCCGGCGAAAGCATTCGTCCGCGATGAGCCACGCTAAATCCCCAAGGGTGATTGCTTCACTCTGATTTTATTGTACACCCGGCATCGGGGGCGCACGGCTATCTCGACGGCGAGCGCATCATCGAGACTTCGGGTAGAGTAAAAAGATCTTACACGCACACCCGATGCGGCTTTCACGCTTTGCATAACGGCGAAGAAACATAATGTTTGAGCCTGGCACCCGAAACGCACCGCTCCGCTGCCTGAACGGGTTCGCTTGCGCGCTGTTACTCATGGCTCCGGCGCTCGCTTCGGCCCAATCGGCCGACCTGCTGCGCGCGTATCGGAATTTCGAAACCGCCAAGGCAGGCCACAAAGTAGCTGAGGCATTCAAGTCCGGGGACGCGGCGGTCAAGCTGACCGAGGAAGGCGGCGACCAACAAAGCCTCGTCCAATTGCTGCGCAACCTGGGTGATTTCGCGGCGCAGGCCGGCGACGAGCGGAGGGCCGGCCAGTATTACCGACGCGCCTTGGCCTTGCAGGAATCGGCAATCGGCCCGGAGCATCCTGATCTTGTGCCGCTGCTGACGGCCTTGGCCGACTTATGTTTAAAGGGCCGTCGTTATGAGGAGGCTGCAGCGCTGGAACAGCGCATCTTGGGCATCGAGCGGCAGGCCTATGGCGATCACCATGAAAATGTTCTGGCAACGCTCAGAAAACTTCGCGAAGTATACGCGGCCGACAACGACCGTGCGGCCGTCGAACGCGTCGACGCGCAGACACAGACGTGGCCGCGGCCGCCGATCGGCGACCGGGGTTTACCCTCAATTCCCGGCTCAGCCAATCGTCGCTACGCCCAAAACCAGGGCTTCGCGACCGTTCGGGTATTCTACGGAACCAACCGGGCGCCTACCGGGGATGTAAAGCCGGCGTTGTTCTACGGCCAGGGACGCGGCGACCTGCAATACGGCTATCTGACCGTCACGATCCCGGAAGGCCATAAGGAAGCGGAACTCGAAACTCAGCCGCGCTGGGCCGAGTACACCTTTCGGCTGAGCGAAATGTCCACCAGGCGCCGCTATGTGCTGCTCGATCAAATCTCGCCGCTGTCCAAGGACGACTTCGTGCGCGCGCTGCGCCGGCAGATCACAGACTCCCACTCGAAGGATTTGTTCATCTTCGTGCACGGCTTCAACAATACGTTCGAGGATGCAGCCAGACGCGCGGCGCAGATGGCCTACGACCTGGATTTCGACGGCACGCCGATACTGTATAGCTGGCCGTCGCAGGGCAGCGCCACCGCTTACGCCGCCGATGAAGCCACGGTTGGAATCAGCGGCCGGAAAATGGCCGACTTCATCGAGACCGTGGTGGGTCAGTCCGGAGCCGAGCGCATCCACGTAATTGCCCACAGCATGGGGAACCGCACGTTGATCGAAGCGCTGCAAACGTTTCTCGCCAAACGAGCACCGGACAAGCGTCAACACATTTTCGGCCAGATTGTCTTCACTGCGCCGGACGTGGATCGCGATTACTTCGTGGATGCAATCGAATCCGTGCGCGGCGCCGCGGAACGCGTCACTTTGTACGCTTCGGACAACGACTACGCGCTTCGCAGTTCGCAATTCTTGCACGGCGCGCCGCGAGCCGGCACAGCCGGCGACGTCATCATAAGATTGCCGGGCCTCGACACGATCGACATGTCGGCCGTTCCGGCCGATGCCCTCGGTCACAGCTACTTCGCGGCGAATTCGGGTGCGATCTACGATATATTCCGCATTCTCTGGCGTGGCGATCCGCCGCCGCAACGTTGCGGAATGAGCGACCGCAAGGGCAGTGGCTCTCTCACCGTATGGTGGTTCAATGCGGATGCATGCAAGGGCGAGGACATGCTGGAAGCCGGAGTTATGTTGAAGAGATTCGGTGATCTGGCGCGTGCGCGGGTGGTAACCACCATGTCGACACTCACCGACCCATCTCAGAAAAAGGAGTGGTCGCTCATATTGAAGCGGCTCGATGGGTTGCTGCTACCCGCGAATGCTGCCCCGGGCGGCCAAGCCAAATGAATGGCCCATGGGTTACGCGCCTGTGCTGCGCGATGGCCTTGTCATTGCTGCGGACTCCGGCGGCTCACCCGGCTCAAGCGGCGCACGATAACTTCGAGGTTCGTGCCTACGTCGACGATGCTTGCATCGTCGCCGATGAGCCTTATTTCCTGCCGCTGACCGGAAATAGCGGCGCGCCAGATCAACCTACCGCCAAATTCCTGCCGTTGCTGGGACTGGTCGTCGGCAAGCTAGCGGAACTGTTCATCAACCATGCGATACAGTCGTCGGCCGAGCGACTGAAATCGAGTGCCGCCCGCAAAGACACGCGCTATGCGGTGACCAGGCAAATGAACCTTTACCGCGTCGACTTCCACCCCGGACCGACCCCCGGCATCAACGCGAAGCTCGGCTGCATGACGATAGTTGCCGCGAGCTTCAAACCCGAACCTGCCGACTGTACCGCCGAATACGCGCCCAAGGAGCTGGCGCGCGAGGCCAGGAATCTGCCGCAAAGCGACTGGGTCACTTCGCGTACCGATGACTCGGTTGAGAACCAACTGCGGCGCGCCAATGTATGCGTGGCCGGCAAGGCCAAGGCCGTGTACGAGGCGCGCTTCGAATTCTCCAAGGATGCCACGGCCTTTCGGCTCAAGGATGCGGGCTACCACATCGACTCGCTGTTGACGACGCCTGAGAAAGGCGCCGCACGCACCACCGTTTACACGCTGAAAATCTTAAACCCGGGAGCGACGGATCAACAGGAAATCCTGTCGAGCGCCTGGGTCAATATCGGCAGCGTATCAGCCGGGTCCCATGCGAACGGCGCAAAGATCGACGCCGCGCCGTGGCTTCGAGTGCCTCCCATGTCGATCGAGGCCAGGCGTGTCTACGAGGAGAAAACCAAGGTGCACCAGGAGGTCATGGGAGAGATCGAGGCGCTGACCCGCGCGCAGACGCGCAACAAACGTATGCTGGCCGGTTTGGAGCAGCGCATCGCGTCAGCCTCCAATGAAACGGTGGACGGGCTGAAGCAAGAGCACACGCGGATCGCGGTCCAGACCGAAACGCTCGGCGCCGAGCTGGATGCCCGCAGGGCGGAGTATGAAGATTTGCCGCGCGCGTCCCTGGAGTTCATGCCGGTCACGATCGAAGTCGCCGTAACTGAAACTGAATCGGAAAAAAAGGCGCAGCTCGCGCTGGCTGAAATCATAGGAAAAAACGGCGGTCTGGTCGGATCGGCCGTGGGAAGCACGGCGGCAGGCCTCATTTCAAAGTCTGTGGCCTCGACCGACATCAAGACCGAATCCGATGCGTCGGATGCCGCGGGCGAACTCGGGCGGGCGCGAATTCTCTATTTTGATGCGCTGGTAGAGGTCGAGAGCAACGCAGCGGCCGGCGACGGCGCGGAGTCCCGGCGCAATTTGGCGGTCATGAAAAACAGATATAACGAAGCGCGGCGGTCGCAGGGATTGGAGCAGATAAAATGAGGCTGACCCGTTACATTTTGCCGGGGATAGTTGGCATTGTGTGGTCGATGGCTGCCGCCCAAGCGGCCGATTCCCCACGACCGCAAGACGCGCCTGCGGTATTGTCTCGCGAACAAATAGAACAGGCGTTGCAGCCACCCAGAACCCGGAGCTTTGCGCCGCGCGGTTTGACGCGGCGAGACGCGCCCGAGGCCGAACAGTCGGTCAACTTGAACATCCCATTCGAACACAACTCGAGCGCTTTGAAACTCGATGCGCAGGCCCAGCTTCGCCAATTGGGATTGGCGCTGACGTCGCCGGCCTTGGGCAAGGATAGATTCATTGTCGCCGGTCATACCGACGCGAAAGGAAGCCCGCAATACAACAAGCATCTGTCGTTGCGGCGGGCCGAAGCGGTCAAGCGATTCTTGGTGGCCAAAGGTATGGATGGCAAGCGATTGCAGGCCGTCGGCTACGGGTCAGAGCGCTTGCTGGCGCCGGATCGACCGGAGGATCCGCGCAATCGGCGCGTCGAAATCCGAGACTTGGGTAGCCGGCAGCAATAACCGGCGTACCGGTGCCTGAAGTGAATAAAGCGCCTCTTGACGCCGCACTTCTCGATGCGGCCAGCGAGCCGTACCGCAAGGCCGGCCGCTTTGCCTATCACTTTGCCCGCGGCAAGCTGCGCATTGATCCTGTATATCGCGCCATTCTGGAACTGGGGCTGCTGCTGGGAAGAGCGCGTGTGCTGGACTTGGGCTGCGGGCAGGGTCTGTTGGCGGCTTGGCTGCGGGCCGCGGAACGCTGCTACGAGGTCGGCAGCTGGCCTTCGGCCTGGCCGCCCGCTCCATCGGCACTCTCGACCCGCGGAATCGAATTGATGGCCCGCGATGTCGAACGCGCGCGCCGCGCGCTGGGCGCCTTGTGCGACATATCGCAAGCCGACATCCGCAACACCGCCTTCGGGACGGTCGATGCCGTGGTTATCCTGGATGTGCTGCACTATATGTCCCCGCACGCACAACAGGAGATACTGAAACGCGTGCGCGCCGCGTTGCCTCCGCGCGGCCTATTGCTGCTGCGTGTCGGCGATGCCGGCGGGGGACTGCGATTTCGCTATGGCCAATGGAGCGACAGGCTAGTGATGCTTTTGCGCGGGCATGCCAGGATGGCCCAGCACTGCCGCAGTGTTGCGCAATGGCGCGCGTTGTTGCGCGAATGCGGATTCGACAGCGAAGCGCAGCCGATGAGTCGGAGAACTCCGTTCGCAAATGTCTTGTTGATCGCCCACGCGAGGTGAACAGGGCGCCGCTTTGCCGGCTCAGCGGCCGGGTTGGTAGACCACCAGAGAAGTGACGCTGTCGTCGCCGGTGATGGCCTTAAGACGCCCGTCGCCTCCAAAATTGAGATCGTATTCTCCGCTGCTGGAGCGCCAAAGGCGCCACATGGGCGCATCCAGTGAAATGTTTTCACTGGTCAGCGGATAACCGATCGAAACGATGGCCTGCTCGCGAGTCATGCCTACCATCACCTTGCCCTCGCGTATCGCGGCCTGCACCGGGGGCGGATAAGTCGCAATGCGCGGCCGCGGATCGTCATTGACGACGATTTTATTGACCCAGACTTCCAGCGACTCTTGATCCCGTCCGTAATCATGACCCAGGCGCATGGGCTTGCCGTCAACTTTGATGTACGCCCGGTTGCTCCCGTAATTCAGTACTTCGATGGGCGTTCCAGCGGGAATGATCGGCAACTCCGCGTAATTCCCGTCGTTGATCCAGTCGCGTTTATAGTGCAGGACGCAGCACGCAAATCCCTGCCGCGGCAGAGTTTGAGAGGCTGCAGAGCCGGCTGCGGGCGGTGCGGGCTTTGACAGGCCGACCGATACCATGACGTCGCGTAAAATACCCGCATCGGATGCGGCGCATGCCAAAGTCAACGCTGCAGCCACAGCCACCGAACCGCCGAGCGCGCGCCCTCGCGCACCCATAT
>JBBROC010000064.1:0-13499 GCA_038229815.1 Steroidobacterales bacterium
AAACAGGGTATGCGGCAACGCCAGCAGGGTATGACATTCATTGGATTGCTCTGCATCCTCGCGATGGCCGGCGTCATCGTCTACGCGGGCATTCGCCTGGTCCCGGTGTACCTCAATTACATGAATGTGGTGCATACGATGGAAGCGGTAGCGTCGGAATCCAAGGGCGAAAATCCCGATCTCGCTGCGATCCGCAATTCGTTGGACCGGCATTGGGAGATCACGACCATCAGCGGGGTCGATCCAAAGGAGATCGAGATCACGAAGGACGACAGCGGGGTTTCGATGCACGTTACTTACGACGATTCGGAACCCTACCTCGGCAACGTGTCTCTCGCAGTGCATTTCGACAAGACCGTGAAGGTGCAGTGAATCCGCAGCACAAATCGGATCCGCTCCTGAACTGGGTCGAGAGTTCGCTCGGCTATGTCTTCTTGCAGCCCGCCCTGTGCCACGCCGCCCTGACCCACCGCAGCGCCGGCGCTCCGCACAACGAGCGTCTGGAATTCCTGGGCGACGCAATCCTCAATTGCGCTGTAGCACGGTTGCTCTACGACGCCCATCCGCTGGTGGACGAGGGGGGACTGTCGCGGCTGCGCGCGACGCTGGTCAGTGGCGAGACCTTGGGGCAGATCGCGGGTGAACTCCGACTGGGCGAACATCTGCGTCTCGGGCAGGGTGAGCTGAAAACCGGTGGGTTTCGCCGCGCGTCGATACTGGCGGATGCTCTGGAAGCGGTGTTGGGCGCCATATTTCTCGATTCGGGATTCGATCCCGCCGCCGCGGTGGTCGCGCGCATCATGGGCCCGCGCATGGCTGAGTTGCCGTCGGCTGAAACGCTCAAGGATCCAAAGACGCGCCTACAGGAAGCGCTGCAGGCCCGCGGCCTCGCTCTGCCGGTCTACACCCTGACGGCGGTGGCGGGCGATCCTCATCTGCAGTCATTCACCGTCAGTTGCGAGGTACCGATTTTCGAGCTCGCGGCCGTAGGCGAGGCCGGCAGCCGCCGGCGCGCCGAGCAATTGGCGGCGGCTAAGTTGCTGGAGCTGCTGCCACCGGAAATGCGGAAGCCCGAATGAGCGACGTCAAGTTTCATGCCGGACACGTTGCGATCCTGGGCCGGCCGAACGTCGGTAAATCGACATTGGTCAATGCTTTGGTCGGGCGCAAGGTATCGATCGTCACGGCCAAGCCGCAGACCACCCGGCACAGGATCCTGGGCGTCGTCAATCGTCCGGACGCACAGTTGGTGCTGGTGGATACTCCGGGCCTGCACGAATCGACGCGCCGCGTGATGAATCAATATATGAACCGCGTCGCCATTTCCTCCTCCCAGGATGCCGACGTCGTCGTGTTCGTGATCGAAGCCATGCGCTTCACCGAGGAAGACGAGTGGGTTTGGGACCGGGTGCGGGGGTTGAAGCAGCCATTGTTCCTGGTAGTCAATAAGGTCGATCGCGTGTTCCCAAAAGAACAGCTGCTGCCCTTCCTCGAGGAAATGACGCAGCGCATTCCTGCCTCGGGAATCATACCGATATCGGCGCTGCAGTCTGATAACCTGGATCGCCTGGTCGATGTCGTCGGATCACGGCTGCCCGTATCGCCGCCCTTGTTTGCCTCCGATGTGGTGACGGACCGGGATGAGCCGTTCCATGCGGCCGAGATAGTGCGTGAGAAGCTCACTTTGAAGCTGCGCGAGGAATTGCCCTATGGCATCAATGTGCAAATCGAACGCTTTGCGGACGAGAACAATCGAATCATGATCAACGCCGTCATCTGGGTCGAGCGCGCCGGGCAGAAGGCCATCGTGATCGGTCAGGGCGGCGAGCGGTTGAAGGAAATAGGCCGGCTTGCGCGCATTGAACTAAACGACCTGTGGCAGCGCTCCGTTCATTTGGAACTCTGGGTCAAGGTCAAGGAAAACTGGGCCGACAGCGAGCTGGCGCTGCGCCAGTTTGGGTACGATACCTTGTGAAGACCGCAGGCAGGCCTTCCGCGCGGCGCGTATGGCTGGCACCGGCCTATGTTTTGCACCAATATGCCTATCGAGACACCAGCCGAATCGTGGAGGTGTTCACCAGCGATCATGGACGGCTCACGCTGTTCGCACGCGGCGCCAACGGGCCCAAGTCCACCTTGAGGGGCGTGCTGCGGCCCTTCCAGCGGATGCTCGTATCCTGGGCCGGCAAGGGAGAAGCGTGTCAGTTGGTGACGGCGGAGATCGATGGTCTGATGACCTCTCTTGCGCCAAATCGGCTCATGAGCGGGTTCTATTTGAACGAGCTGCTGCTGAAACTTACGGAACGGTGCGATCCGCACCCGGAGATTTTTTTCTCCTATGCCTCTTGCGTACAATCGCTGTGCGCCGGCGACGTCGAGGAACCCACCTTGCGCCGCTTCGAGAAGCGCTTGCTGAATGATTTGGGTTACGGGCTGGATCTGGCGACGACGGCTGACGGCGTTGCCGTGGCGCCGGATGGATACTACCGGTTCGCTCTTCAGAGCGGGCCCCAGCTTTGCGTGGCCGATGCGCCGGGCGCGGTGTATGGCCAATCCTTGACCGATCTGCAGCTGGAGAGCTTCGGCGACCCGCGCTCGCTCCGCGATGCCAAGCGGGTGCTGCGCGCTGCGATCGACGCGTGTCTCGACGGCCGCATTTTGAAATCTCGGGAAGTCGCTCTGGCGTTGCGCCATCGCGAACCAAAGGTCAGGCCGCGCGAACATTCGGAGGGTTCGTGAACGGCGCCGAGTTGCACGCGGGGATAGCCCTTGGCGTGAACATCGACCACGTGGCCACCTTGCGCCAGGCGCGCCGCGGCCGCTACCCCGACCCTGTTTACGCAGCGCTGATGGCCGAGGAGGCCGGCGCCGACAGCATCACCTTGCACCTGCGCGAGGACCGCAGGCACATCCAGGATAGAGACGTCACGACGATGCGCGAGTCCTTGCAGACCCGGATGAATCTCGAAATGGCGGTGACCGAGGAGATGATCCGGATCGCACTGGAGGTCCTGCCGCAGGATTGCTGCTTGGTGCCTGAGTCGCGTCAGGAAGTCACCACCGAGGGAGGCTTGGACGTCGCGGGACAAAGCGCCCGGGTGGCCGACGCGGTGCAGGCGCTGGGAAAGTCGGGCATCCGCGTCTCGTTGTTCATCGACCCGGATCCGGTGCAAATCGAGGCAGCGCACCGTGCGGGCGCTCCGGTGATCGAACTGCACACCGGCACGTACTCCGATGCCTCGGGCGGGGCCCGAGCCCGGGAATTCGAGCGGCTGTGCGCCGCAGCGAAATTTGCTGCGCGCCTCGGCCTGATCGTGAATGCGGGGCACGGGCTCAACTACCACAACGTCGAGCCGATCGCCGCGATCCCGGAAATAGTCGAACTGAACATCGGCCATGCGATCGTCGCCCGCTCGATCATGGACGGTTTGGCCAAGGCTGTGCGGGATATGAAAGAGCTGATGCGCGCAGCGCGAGGCTAGTCCGTGGTTCAGGTTGCATGATTTACGGGATCGGCATCGACGTGCTCAAGGTCGACCGCATACAGCGTGTATACGAGAAGCACGGCGAGCGTTTTGTATCGCATCTTTTGATGCCGGAAGAGAGGGTGCAGTTCGAGCGCACGGCGCGCCCCGTGCGATTCATCGCCATGCGCTTCGCGGCCAAGGAAGCCATCGTCAAAGGCATGGGCACCGGTTTTGCGCATGGCGTCTGGATACGAGACGTGGGCATCGTGCAAAATTCCTGGGGCAAACCCGAGGTGGTGTACTCGCCGCGCGGTGCCAAGGTGCGCGAGGCATTGGGAATCGGTGAAGGCCACGTGACGCTGACCGACGAGGCCGGGTTGGTCGTGGCGGTCGCGGTTCTCATGCGGCGCATCCCGTTGTGAACACGCTGGTGTTCGACATCGAAACCGTGCCCGACACCGATCTTGGACGTCGTCTGCATGGGCTGCATGATTTGTCCGACGAGCAGGTGGCGCAGATCATGTTCACGAAGCGCCGCCAAGAGATAGGAAGCGAATTCCTGTCGCACGAGCAGCATCGCGTCGTCGCGATCTCGGTCGTCATGCGTACGCGAGACGCCCTCAAAGTGTGGAGCCTCGGCGACGAGGCATCGCCGGAGAAGCTGCTGATCGAGCGGTTTTTCGACGGCTTGGACAAATTCACGCCGGAGCTGGTCTCGTGGAACGGCGCCGGCTTCGACCTGCCTGTGCTGCACTACAGAAGTCTCTTGCACGGCGTAACGGCGGCCCGATACTGGGAAATGGGGGACTCGGACCAGAGCTTCAGATTCAGCAACTACTTGAGCCGATTCCATTGGCGGCATATGGATCTGATGGATATTCTGTCGGGCTTTCAGGGACGCGGCCGGGCCAGTCTTCACGATATCGCGACGCTTCTCGGCTTTCCCGGCAAGGTCGGAATGCACGGAGCGGAGGTCTGGGCCGAGTATCTGCGCGGCGGCATCTCGCGCATACGCAATTACTGCGAAACCGATGTACTGAACACCTACTTGATCTATTTACGCTTCGAGCTCTTGCGCGGCCGCCTCAATTCGGCCGAGCATGCCGAGGAGATCGCACGCGTTCGCAAGCTCCTGGATGGCTCTCAAGCACCTCATCTGCGAGAATTTGCGGCTGCATGGCCATCAGCGTGAACCTGCCGGAAATACGGGAGGCGGACGTGGTCGACCTGGCCCACGACGGGCGAGGGGTCGCGCGCGAGGGGGGCAAGGCGATATTCATCGACGGCGCATTGCCGGGAGAACGCGTCCGCTTCCGCGTGATCAAGCGGCGGCGTCAGTTGGACGAGGCCGTGTTGCTGGATGTTTTGGTGGCCTCGCCGGATCGCGTCGCCCCGCTCTGCGCCCACTTCGGAGTTTGCGGCGGCTGCTCCCTGCAGCATTTGTCGGGGACGGCTCAAGTGGCGGCGAAGGAGCGTCAGCTCATCGAGAATTTGCAGAGAATCGGCAGGGTTCGGGCGCAACGCGTGTTGGCGCCGCTGCGCGGGCCCGAGTGGGCTTATCGCCGTCGCGCGCGGCTTGGAGTCAAGTACGTGCACAAGAAGGGCCGCGTGCTTGCCGGTTTTCGCGAACGTGAGAAACCGTACGTCGCGGACCTTCAGCGCTGCGAGGTCCTGCAGCAGTCTCTGGCAACTTTGCCGCGGGACCTCGCCGCATTGGTCGAGACCCTCGCGATCCGCGAGAAATTACCTCAGGTTGAAGTGGCGGCCGGCGACGAATCCACTGCGCTGGTTTTTCGCGTGCTGGAAGCACCCGGCGGCCCGGACATCGAGAAAATACGTGCCTTCGGCGCTGCGCAATGCGTGCAGATCTATCTGCAAACCGGCGGGCTCGACACGGTGCGCCCGTTGGATCCGGATTATCCCCCCCTCACCTATGCCGTGGATTCGGGCAACGTAGTCATCGAATTTGCACCGGTCGATTTCATCCAAGTCAACCGGGGCGTCAACGTCGCGATGGTAGCCGCCGCCTTGGATCTTCTGTCGCCCACGCGTGAGGACCGGGTGCTCGACTTGTTTTGCGGTTTAGGAAATTTCACCCTGCCCTTGGCGCGCCGCGCTGCGCGCGCCGTGGGAGTGGAGGGCGATTCGGCGCTGATTTCCAAAGCCGATGCAAATTGCGTGCGCAACGGCATAAGCAACGCAGCATTCGTCAGGGAAAATCTCTTCGAGCCGGCCGGTTTCGGGCCGTGGGCGGACGAGCGCTATGATCTGGTGCTGCTCGATCCGCCGAGAGCGGGGGCATCCGCGCTGCTCGCGCGATTGGCGCATTGGCGCCCGCGCCGAGTCGTGTATATTTCCTGCCATTCGGGGAGTTTGGCGCGAGACGCTGAGATCTTGGTGCACACCCAAGGATTCAAGCTGACCTGCGCAGGGGTGATGGATATGTTTCCGCACACGACGCATGTCGAATCGATCGCTGTGTTCGAGGCTCCCGCGTGAGTTTGGGTCCGCTCATGGTCGACATCGGCGGCACGGAATTGACTGCCGAGGATGTTCGCGTGCTGATGCACCCCTTGGTCGGCAGCGTCCTGCTGTTCGCCCGAAACTACAGCAATCCACAGCAGCTTGCCGCGCTCAACGCCGCGATACGAGGCGTGCGTACGCCGCATCTGCTGATTGCCGTCGACCACGAAGGGGGGCGGGTGCAGCGCTTCCGCGAAGGGTTTACCCGCCTGCCTGCGGTACGCCTGCTGGGCCGCGCCTACGACCGAAACCCCGGCGAGGCGCTCGCATTCGCGCAATCGCTCGGCTGGTTGATGGCCAGCGAATTGCGGGTCGTGGGTGTGGATTTCAGTTTTGCGCCGTGCGTCGACCTGGACTACGGCGTCAGCGAAATCATCGGCGATCGCGCCTTTCACAGCGATCCTGGCACGGTCGCCGCGCTGGCGGTGGCCACGCTCGCCGGCATGCGCGAAGCGGGAATGGCGGCGACTGCCAAGCACTTTCCCGGCCACGGTGCGGTGGTGGCCGATTCGCACATAGCCTTGCCGGTGGATCGGCGTGGATTTGCCGATTTGGAGGCGGATATGCGGCCTTACCGCCCGCTGATCGAGAATAATCTCGCGGGAATAATGGTAGCCCACGTCGTATTCCCGGGCGTCGATGCCTTGCCGGCGAGCCTGTCGCGGCACTGGATTACCGGCATCTTACGCGGCGAATTCGGGTTCCACGGCTGTGTGTTCGCGGATGACCTCAGCATGGCCGGTGCCGCGGCGTTCGGCGATGTCTTCGCCCGCTGCCAGCTCGCGCTTGCTGCGGGATGCGACGTCCTGCCCATTTGTAACGATCGACATTCCGTAGAATTAGTGCTTGGCCGTCTCGCGGCCGATGCCGGCTCGGCTGCCTCGCAGGCGCGCCTGGTGAGGATGCGCGGGCGGGGCGAGGTGCCGGCGGATCTGCGCAGCAGCCGGCATTGGCAGGAGACGGCGGCGAAAATTGCGAGCTTGTCGAGGCCGCCGCCGCCTTTGGTGTTGACAGAGGGACAGTCATGAGCGGCTTTGACGCAGATTTGTATCGGCGCCTGGTCGAGAGCTCCCCCGAGGGAGTTGCCCTCGTGGACGCGCAAAATCCGGAGGGTCCGGTGATCTACGCCAATCATGGTTTCCAGGCCTTGACCGGCTATTCGATCACGGAGTTGCTCGGCCGCAATTTGCGTTTTCTGCAGGCTGATGACCGCGAGCAAGACGGCCGGCATCGACTGCGGGACGCGCTGAGCCGCGGGGAGTCCTGCCGAGTGCTGCTGCGCAACTATCGCAAGGACGGCAGCTTGTTCTGGAACGAGATGACGGTATCGCCGTTGCTGGATGCCAATGGACGCGTCACTCATTTCGCGGGGCATCATCGGGATGCGGGCGAGAGGCTGCGCATTGACCCCAAGCTCACCCGGGATTCGTTGAGCGGCGCGCATCAGCCGACCGCGATGGCGATCCGCGACGACAGATTGACAGGCCTTTTCACATTGCCCTATCTCGAGGAACTGTTGAAGAGGGATTGGTCGGTTGCCCAGCGAGAAAAGCGCAGCATAGCGGTGTTTGCAATCGACATCGATGCACTGGACCTCTACAACGCCACCTTTGGCCGCGCCGCCGGCGATTCAACCATCCGCCGCGTGGCGCACGTCGTCTCGGGATGCCTGCGCCGCTCGAGCGACGTCACGGCGCGCATCGACGGCGGTAGCCTGATTGCATTCGCACCGGGCCTGACGACAGAGCAAGCACTGCGCGTCGGTCAGCTGATGGCGGAAAGGGTAAGGGATCTTAGAATCCATCATCCTCGCTCCGCGGTACTGCGCTACGTCAGCGTGAGCGTGGGCGTGTGCGCCGCCGTACCGGAGGCCGCCGATAATCCTGCAGGCCTGCTGCAGAAATCCCAGAAACAGCTGCAGATCGCCAAGAAGTCCGGACGCAATCAAGCAGCTTAGACGGCCAGGACGCAGCGAAGCCCATGCCATTTTCTCATGCCATCGTGCGTCCACCATCGCGAAATTTTGCCGCAGGATTGTCGAGCGCCGCGCAAGGGCCTCCCGATCTCGACCGGGCCCTGGAGCAGCATGCGGCTTATGTACGCGCGCTGCGCGACTGCGGGCTTCAAGTAACCTCCCTGGAAGCGGACAGCGACTATCCCGACGGCACCTTCGTGGAGGATACGGCAATCGTGACCGAGCGGGGCGCCGTCGTCACGCGCCCCGGCGCAGCCAGCCGCGCGGGCGAAGTGATGAGCATCGCGGCATGCCTACGGAATTTCTATGCTGATCTTGCTGCCATCGAAACTCCGGGCACCGTGGACGCCGGGGACATCTGCGAGGCGGACGGCCATTTTCTGATCGGCATCTCCGCGCGCACCGATGAGCACGGCGCACGTCAGTTGGCGGAGCATCTGCGTGTTCTTGGATACACCTCCAGTACGATCGACATCCGTGCCAATCCGGCGATGCTGCACTTGAAAAGCGGGATTGCCTATCTCGGCGACGGCCTATGGACGGTGCAGAGCGGCGTCGAAGCTGTGCTGCAATCGCAAAAAGGGATCGACGTCCGCGAATTGATCGTGCTGCCGCCCATGGAAGCCTACGCTGCAAATTGCGTGCGGGTGAACGAGGCGGTACTGGCGGCCGATGGATACCCGCAAATGAGCGCAGCACTCGAGCAGAGGGGCTGCCGAGTGCTGCATCTCGAAATGTCCGAATTCAGAAAGATGGATGGCGGTCTGAGCTGCCTATCTCTGCGGTTCTGAGTCCGGACTACTTTGGCGGGATCTGCCCGCTGATTTTGTTCTCTTGGCCGTCCAGCACTTTCTGTTCCGACTTCGTGATATGGCCGCCGTTCTGACTGGCCATGTCGCGTTCCTCCTGACGTACCTGACGGTCCTCGCGGTGCAAGTTCGCGGCCTGCGACTTGGTGAGGGTGCCGTTCTTGACGTCCTGATGAATACGCTCGTTTTGGTTGGCGAGGCGATGATTCACCTGCGTGCGCCGCGGATGATTCTTTTGCCAGGCCGTTTCCGCCGATGCCGTGCCCGCTACGCCCGCTAGCGATACGAGCATGACGGCGAAGCCGAGGTGTTTGCGTGAATTTAACATAGCCTTTTCTCCACAATGTTGAAGGATATTGCCGCCGGTAAGCCGGTCCTGTCGTGAAGCAACGCAGCAGATCGACCACCGGCCAATCGAATGACGCAGAGTTAATGCTTGCGGCGCGCGGCGGCCCGGATCGTGATGCATGTCTCACTCCGGAATCCGCGCGCACGGCGTTCAATCCGAAATATGACAAAGGCACGGCCGCAAGCGTGCATTTCTGCTACCAAAGGGTGAGTGAATATCCGCACCAAAATGATCGCGCTGCTGGCGCTGCTGTTTGCGGTCCTTATCGGCCTCGAACTCACCGTTCAGCGGGAGGCTTTGATGCCGAGTTTTGCCGAGCTCGAGCGCGAGGACGCCGAGACGTCGATGAAGCGCATCGGCAATGCGCTCGACGTGACCCTCGAGAGCTTGCAGCTGGTAGCGGCGGACTGGGGCAATTGGGCGGACGTCTACCAATTCGTCCAAACACCTACCCCGGAATTTGTGAACGCGAACATCACCAGCGTGGCGATCAAGCAGCTTCAAGTGAACGTCTTGCTGATCGTCGATTTAAACGGCAAGTACCTGTCCTCCACAGCGCGTAGCCTGGAGACCAGCGATGCGCTGAATCTGGATTTCGCTGCTCGCGAGGCACTGCCCGAGGATTTTCCCTGGCGCAAGAACCTACGCGAGGGCGGGGGGGCCAGCGGACTGCTGCGCACCAATATGGGAGTCATGATGATTGCCGCGGCGCCGGTGCTCGACGGCTCGGGGACAGGTCAGTCGCGGGGAATGGTCCTGATGGGTAGGTTGCTCACTCCCATGCAGGTGGCGAAGATTGGCGCTCAGGCACAGGCTAACCTCGCAATGTCGCTCGATCACCTTCCGCACGGTCAGGAGATCACGGAAACGGATACCTCGACCCGGATCCTGAAGCTTTTCCCGGATGCTTATGGCAAGCCCTTGATGAGCCTGCGCGTGGATGTGCCGCGAAGAATCAGCGAACGCGGCCGGCGGGCGGTGAACTACGCTTCCGTGTACTTGATGGGCGCAGCGGCAACGGTGCTCTTGCTCTTGGTAGTCGCACTCAATCGCATCGTGCTGAAGCCCCTGGCCAAGGTGACTGGCCACGCCGTGGCGGTCGGCGACGGCACGGATCTGTCCGGCCGTCTTGAACTTCCGGGTCGGGACGAGATCGCCGTGCTCGCCCGGGAATTCGACCGTATGGTGGAGCGCGTGGCTGAGTCGCGGCGGCAGCTGGTCGATCAATCCTTCCATGCGGGTTTTGCGGAACTTGCCAAGGGAGTCCTGCACAATTTGGGCAATGCTATGACGCCCCTGGGCGTCAGGCTCTCCAAGCTCTCAGATCGCCTGCGAGACGCGCCCGAGGGCGATGTGGAGGTCGCTTTCGCGGAACTCGCGCAAGCAGACCTGGCGCCCGAGCGGCGCGCCGATCTCGAGGAGTTCTTGAGGCTCGCATGCAGGGAATTGGCCGCGAGCGTCAGGGACTCGAAAAGCGATGTGGCCGTGGTGCAGCGGCAGTCAAGCATCGTGCAATCGGCGCTGAGCGAGCTCATGCGTTCGACCAGAAACGCACACGTCGTGGAGTCGGTGCGCCTTCCCGAGTTGGTCGCGCAGACTCTGGAAATCGTTCCCGACACCTGCCGCCAGCGGCTGGTGGTCAACACCGATGAGTCGTTGCGCAAGGTAGGAGCGGTGCAAGTGGCGCGTACGGTGTTGCGGTTGATCCTGCAGAACCTCATCATCAATGCCTCCGACGCGGTGCGCGATGCGGGGCGGGACAAGGGAGTGCTGCATTTTGCCGCCGAGATCGTCGGCGAAGCCGACGAGGCGCAGCTGCACCTGCATTGCAAGGACGATGGCGTTGGAATCGAAGCCGCCAATCTGCAGCGCGTATTCGACAGGGACTTCACGACCAAATCCCGCGAAACCAACTACGGGATCGGACTGCACTGGTGCGCCAATGCTATCGGTGCCCTGGGCGGCAGGATCTGGGCGGTGAGCGAGGGCCCGGGGCTGGGCGCATCGATGCATCTGATGTTGCCCTTGCCGGTTCGAGAGAGTCGACGATGAACTTAAGTCCGTGAGGTTGCGCGTGTCCGACAAACAAAGACTGCCGATTCGTGTTCTTGTCGCCGACGATGAATCCGAGGTGCGCGAGGCCTATCGGCAGATCTTGTCCGAGCCCGACCCGACAAGCGAAGCCGCCGTCTTTCGCGGCTTGCGCGAGCGCCTCTTCAGCAAGACCGCGCAGGAAAAGTCGGCCCGCCAACATTCCGCCAATGAAACGACCTTCATCCCGCTTTTCTGCGATGGAGCCGAAGAGGCGGTCGAGGCGGTGCGCGCGGCGCTTGCCGCAGAAGATCCGTTTGCGGTCGTATTCCTCGACATGCGAATGCCGCCTGGTCCCGATGGCGTGTGGGCCGCGGCCCGGATCCGCGAACTTGATCCTGCCGTCGAAATCGTCTTGTGCACGGCTTACTCGGACGTCGACCCGCGCGATATGGGGAGGATGGTGCCGCCGGAAGAGAAGCTCTCGTACTTGCAAAAGCCCTTTCATCCGCACGAAATTCGGCAGATGACGATTTCTCTCGCCAGCAAGTGGCGCTCCGAGCATCGCATCGTGAAGCTCGCCTATTTCGACGCATTGACGGGACTGCCGAATAGAGAACAATCGCGAAATCGCCTGCACAGCGCGCTCGCGGCAGCCGCTGAGGACAGGCGGCTGCTGGCGGTTCTGTACCTCGACCTGGACAATTTCAAGCGCGTGAACGACACCCTGGGCCATGCCGTCGGCGACGAGCTTTTGCGTCTGGTCGCGGCTCGATTGCGCGGCTCACTACGCTCTGATACGCCGACGGACGCACCGGCTAGCTCGCGCTCGAATCACGTCGCCCGCCTCGGCGGCGACGAGTTCATTGTAATCTTGCCGAATATACGCTCCGCGGAGGATGCGTCCGCGGTCGCCGATCGCCTCATCTCCGAGTTGCAGGAGCCGATGCGCCTCGCAATGCATACCTTGGTCGTGACGCCAAGCATCGGCGTCGCCATGTATCCCCACGACGGCGTCGAGGTGGATATCTTATTGCGCAACGCGGACCTTGCGATGTATTTTGCGAAGCGCAAAGGCCCGGGCATGCACGCGTTCTTCGATGCCTCGATGAATGATGCGGCGCTGCGTCGGTTCGCGCTGGAAGCAAAATTGCGCGGCGCGTTGGAGCGCGGCGAGTTCACGCTGAACTATCAGCCGCAATTCGACGTGCGCACGGGAGGGCTAGCGGGGATGGAGGCCTTGTTGCGGTGGACCAACGACGAATTGGGCGTCGTGCCGCCCACCGAGTTCATTCCCGTGGCCGAAGAGACGGGATTGATCCTGGGCATCGGAGAATGGGCCTTACGCACGGCGTGCGTGCAAGCCAAAACATGGGTCGACGAGGATTTGCCGCTGGTTCGTATGGCGGTGAATGTCTCGGGTCAGCAATTCGTGCTCAAGGACTTTCCGCAATTGGTGGCCGCGATCATCAAGGAGACCGGCATCGAAGCATCCATGCTTGAACTGGAAATCACCGAATCGGTGGTCATGAAGGACGAAGCGTGGGCCGAGGTGGCATTGGCACAATTGAAGCAACAGGGCGTCATGCTGGCAATCGATGACTTCGGAACGGGATATTCGAGTTTCGGCCGGCTGCGGCACTTCGCGGTCGATCGGCTGAAAATCGACCGCTCTTTCATGACCAGTCTCATCGACTGCAGCGACGATCGAGCGATCGCGGCCGCAATCATCTCGATGTCCCGGTCGCTGCGGATCAACGTAACCGCGGAGGGCGTCGAAAGCTTCCCGCAGCTCTTGTTTCTGCAAGAACACGATTGCCACGAGGCGCAGGGATTTTTATTCAGCCGCGCATTGCCCACAGCGGACGCGCGCGATCTATTAAGCCGGGCGGCAAAGTCCACCGCGTGCGGCCGCACTCAACGATTGAGGTCTTTGATCGGGTAGCACGCTCGCCCGGCAGCCCGTCGCAGCGGTACACTGGTCTCATGGACTTGGGACTTGAAAATCGTCAAGCGCTTGTGACGGGTGCCTCGCGCGGGCTCGGTCGAGCGATCGCTTCGGCCCTGGCTGCGGAAGGAGTGCGAGTGGTGGCGGTGGCCCGCAACCTCGAGCGTTTGAACGAACTCGCGGCGGCCGCTTCGGCGGGGCGCGGTTCGATTCGTGCGCGCGCGTGCGATCTCGCCGAGCCCGCCGGCATCGACGGTCTCGGCAGCTTGCTGCAAGAAACGGACATCCTCGTGCTCAATACCGGGGGGCCGCCGCCGGGACCTGCCGCCGAGACGTCGGATGCGGTGTGGATCACGCAGTTCGAAGCCATGTTCTTGAGCGCTGTGCGCTTGTCCCG
>JBBROC010000065.1:0-13331 GCA_038229815.1 Steroidobacterales bacterium
AAATGGCTCATAAAACTGTGCAGTTCATCTCGCAAACCCCGCGGCCGAATGCTTCGACACGTCGCCGTAGCCCGTCGCCGTCGCCGTCGCGGGCGAGCGGGCGGCCGCTCCGCTCTGCGCCGGACCCGCCGGGCGCACGGCTGACTGTGTTACGCTTCACAAAATATGGAACTCAATCAAATCAAACGATTCATCAAAGATCTCGAGGAGCGCACCGACTCTTTGAGGAGGTATCTTTGATTACGACAACCAACATGAGCGCCTGCAGGAAGTAGAACGCGAGCTCGAGCAGCCCGGTATCTGGAACAATCCGGACCGGGCCCAGGAACTCGGCAAGGAACGCGCCAAGCTGGAGCAGGTCGTAGGCGGTTTGGATCGGCTCAAGCGGGGCTTGGCCGATGCCGCGGAACTCCTGGATCTGGCAGCAGAAGAAGCCGATGCCGGAACGACCCAGGAAATCGAGGCGGACCTCAACCAATTGGACCTGGACGTCGAAAAACTCGAGTTTCAGCGCATGTTTCCCGGCAAGATGGACTCGCACAATGCGTTTCTGGACATTCAAGCCGGTGCAGGCGGAACAGAAGCTCAAGACTGGGCTGCCATGCTGTTGCGCATGTATCTCAAATGGGCCGACGCTCATGGCATCAAGACCGAGATCATCGATCAAAGCGATGGCGAGGTCGCCGGCATCAAGGGCGCCACCATCAACATGATCGGCGACTACGCCTATGGTTGGTTGCGCACCGAGACTGGCGTGCACCGGCTGGTGCGAAAATCGCCGTTCGACTCGGGCAATCGGCGCCATACCTCGTTTGCCTCGGTTTTCGTCTCGCCGGAAGTGGACGACGACATCGACATCGAGATAAATCCGGCCGACCTGCGTGTCGATGTGTACCGCTCCAGCGGGGCCGGCGGGCAGCACGTGAACAAAACCGAATCCGCGGTGCGGATAACGCACATGCCGAGCGGCATCGTGGTGGCTTGCCAGGGCGAACGCAGTCAGCACAAGAATCGGTCCACTGCGATGAAAATGCTGAAAGCCAAACTCTACGAGCTCGAGTTCAACAAGCGCAATGCGGCGGCGAAAGTGCTCGAGGACTCGAAATCCGATGTGAGCTGGGGCAATCAAATCCGCAGCTACGTCTTGGATCAATCCCGCATCAAGGATCTGCGAACCGGCGTGGAGATCGGCAACACCACCGCCGTGCTCGACGGAGCGCTCGACGAATTCATGCAAGCCAGCCTCAAGCAGGGTCTATGAGCCAGCGCCAATGAGCGAGAACGACGAGAACCACTTGATCGCCGAGCGGCGCGCGAAGCTCGCGAAACTACGCGAGCGCGGCAATGCGTTTCCGAACGATTTTCGTCGCGACGCTCGCGCGGCGGATATCTTGACGGCATACGGCGCAAAGAGCGCCGAGGCGCTGGACGCGGCGGCCGTGCGCGTGAGGGTGGCCGGCCGGTTGCGCGCCAAGCGGGTCATGGGAAAAGCGAGCTTTGCCAGCCTCGAGGACTCGAGCGGCGCGATCCAGGTGTTCCTGCAGCAGCAGGCGCTCGGTGATGCGTACGAGGATTTCAAGTCTTGGGATGTCGGCGACGTGGTCGGTGCCGAGGGAACCTTGTTCCGAACCAAAACCGGCGAGTTGTCGGTGAGGGCGGGGCGACTGGCATTGCTGACCAAATCCCTGCGCCCGCTTCCCGATAAGTGGCACGGAGTCGCCGACACCGAGTTGCGATATCGGCGCCGCTATGTCGATCTGATCGTGAACGAGGACAGCCGGCGGGTGTTCGAGACGCGGTCGCGAATCGTGCGCTACCTGCGCGCCTTTCTCGATGCGCGCGGATTTCTCGAAGTCGAAACGCCGATGCTGCATCCGATCCCTGGAGGCGCCGCTGCGCGTCCTTTCAAGACCCATCACAACGCCCTCGACGTCGACATGTATTTGCGGATTGCCCCGGAACTGTATTTGAAGAGGCTCACCGTCGGCGGTTTCGAACGCGTTTACGAGATCAACAGGAATTTCCGCAATGAAGGAGTGTCGACGCAGCACAATCCGGAATTCACGATGCTGGAGCTGTATCAGGCGTATGCAGATTACACCGATCTGATGGACATGATCGAAACACTGTTTCAAGGGCTCGCCGACACCTTGCTGGGATCGCGCAGGCTCGTGTATCAAGGCACCGAAATCGATCTATCGCAAAGCTTCGCGCGCAAAAGCATCGAAGACATCGTGCTGGCCAACAACCCCGATCTAGACCCCATGTCGCTGCGCGACTCGGCGTATTTGCGGCGTGTGTGTGAACATATGAAAATTCCGTTCAAGGCGGGCGACGGTCCGGGAAAACTGCAAATCCTGATTTTCGAGCGGACGGGCGAACACACGCTAGTGCAGCCGACCTTCGCCTACGCATACCCGGCGGAGGTCTCGCCCTTGTCGCGGCGAAACGACGCGGATCCTTTCATCACGGATCGATTTGAATTCTTCGTCGGTGGACGGGAATTGGCCAACGGATTCTCGGAGCTGAACGACGCCGAGGACCAGGCGCAGCGCTTCAAGGAGCAAGTCGAACGTAAAGAGGCAGGCGACGAGGAGGCCATGTATTACGATGCCGACTATGTACGCGCGCTGGAATACGGCATGCCGCCCACGGCGGGACTTGGGCTGGGCGTCGACAGGCTCGTCATGTTGTATACCGATTCTGCGTCCATCCGCGACGTATTGCTGTTTCCTCACATGCGGCCCGAGTTTTGACGGCAGATCATCGACCTCTAAAGGAGTTCGTAAGGAAGCGGCAGCGGTTCAGCAGCGACCGCTGCGCCTGACGCCACATCGCCGTCCGATGATTCCGCACTCGCCAGCACGTTGAGCACGGCCAGCGCTTCGAAGCCGCTGGAGTTGCGAATCACCTCGACGACGCGTCCGCTACGGCCGTCCATCAATCGCAGTGGCTGGCCTATGACCCATTCGCCGTCGGGCAATTGCAGCCTGTAAAGGCGCCGCTTGATTCGCCCCAGATGCTGGGTGCGGGCGATGATCTCTTGTCCGGTGTAGCAACCCTTGGTGAAGCTGATGCCATCTAGCCGATCGAGATTCAGCATCTGGGCGACGAAGACCTGCCGGGTTGCCAGATATATCTGAGGCAGGCCGGCGCGAATATTGGCGAGGCGCCAGGCCTGGTCGAATTGATCTGCCTCGCCGCTGCCGGCGGCCATACCTCGCTGCGCCAGTTTTTCCGCAGCGCCGATAATCCAATAGCGGCTAGGATCGCAATTCAGGGCTGCCACCCCGATGCCGTCATTCTCTGCGTAGCCGGCGGCCGAGTGGGGAGCGGCAATGCCGGCCGGCTCGAGCCGATGCCTGCCGCACACACCGGCAACGGCCAGGTCGCCGGCATCTTCGATCTTGACCTTGGCGCGCAGCACGAATTTGCGCAGCGCCTCCAACGTCGGCGAGATGAGCTCGCGCGGAACTATCGCGATTATCCCGCCGGAATGGGGCAACAGGTGCATGAGCGCGAGAACGCGGCCCTGAGGGCTTGAGTAGGCGGCCAATAGGCTCTCGCCCTCCTCAAGCCGCCGGGTATCGTTGGATACCTGACCCTGCAGAAAGCTCAACGCATCGGATCCGGTAAATCGTAGTGCGCCCAAATGCGGCAGGCGGCCTGATGGAGGAGTTACGTCGATAACCATTTCCTATCAAATGGGTACTTGGAGCTTGATGTCAACCCCACCTGACGGCGGTTTGGAATCTGCGCTGCGGAGCGTCTGATATATACTTCCCCGTGATGACGCGTTCCGAAGAAATCGAAGTGCAAGAACCTGCACCCGCCGCGGCGCCCGCGACCGTGCCGGCCAGCGTGCGCGAGGTAGGCGGTCGCGATGGGCCGGAGCCGACGCGCTTCGGCGACTGGGAGCTGCGTGGCCGCTGCATCGATTTTTAACCATGCCCCTTCCTTCATTTCTTAGTCGCAGGGAGCGATGATGCCTGTACGGGCGCGCCCGCTCTCGCCTCATCTGCAGATCTATCGATGGCAGATCGGCAATAGTCTGTCGATTTTGCATCGGCTGACCGGCATCGCGCTGGCGTTTGGGTTGCTCGCGCTCTGCTACTGGTTGATATCGTTGGCCGGCGGCGAGAAAACCTATGCCGCGGCGACGAGGGTGCTCGCGAGTCCTTTAGGGCTCTTGGTGCTGGTCGGCTGGACTTTTGCCTTTTTGTACCATCTCTTGAATGGCGTGCGCCACCTGTTCTGGGACATGGGATACGGCTTCGAACGCACTCAACGCCATGCGAGCGGTTGGTTCGCGGTGCTCGGTTCGGTTGTCCTGACGATTTCTTTTTGGGCTCTGATTTGGGCGGGACACCGAGCATGAGCTTGCGCAGCCCAATGGGGCGAGTGCTCGGATTGGGATCTGCCAAAGACGGCACCATTCATTGGTGGGCGCAAAGGGCGAGTTCAATCGCGCTCATCCCCCTGACCTTATGGTTCGTGTATTCGGTATGGGCGCTGCCGGCGCTCGATTACGCGACCGTCAGGACCTGGCTGGCGTTTCCCGCCACCGGTTTCTTTGCAGTGCTGTTGGTTGGGGTCTCCGCTCACCACGCCTATCAGGGGACCACCGAGGTGGTCGAAGACTATGTACATTCCGCCGGCATGAAAGTTATTTTTCTGCTGCTGTTGCGGTTCTTGTACGTGCTTGTCGGCGGCGCGAGCATATTTGCGGTTTTGCGCGTCACGTTCGGATCGTAATCCATGAGCGAATATAAATTGACCGACCACAGCTACGATGTGGTCGTCGTCGGCGCCGGCGGCGCGGGGTTGCGCGCCACGTTCGGTCTTGCCGAAGCCGGCCTCGTGACAGCATGCCTGACCAAGGTGTTCCCGACGCGCAGCCATACCGTCGCGGCGCAGGGGGGGATTTCGGCTGCGCTCGGCAACATGGGAGCCGACGATTGGCGGTGGCATATGTACGACACCGTGAAGGGGTCCGATTGGCTCGGTGATCAAGATGCGATCGAGTTCATGTGCAAGGAAGCGCCGGCCGCGGTCATCGAACTCGAACATTACGGCGTGCCATTTTCCCGCACCGAGGATGGCCGCATTTACCAGCGTCCATTCGGCGGCATGACCACGCATTACGGCAAAGGCATCGCGCAGCGCACCTGTGCTGCGGCCGATCGGACCGGCCATGCCATGCTGCACACTTTGTATCAGCAATCACTCAAGCACGAAGCAAGATTTTTCATCGAGTACTTTGCTCTCGACCTCATCATGGAAAACGGCGAATGCCGGGGAGTGATCGCGCTCGACATGTCCGACGGCACCCTGCACCGGTTCCGTGCGCACATGGTTATTTTGGCGACCGGCGGCTACGGCCGCGCTTGGTTTTCATGCACTTCCGCTCACACGTGCACGGGCGACGGCGGAGGCATGGCTCTGCGCGCGGGCTTGCCCTTGCAGGACATGGAATTTGTTCAGTTTCATCCGACCGGCATCTATAGTGCCGGATGCTTGATCACCGAAGGATCGCGCGGCGAGGGGGGGTATTTGACGAACGCCGCCGGAGAGCGATTCATGGAGCGCTACGCGCCGAATGCCAAGGACCTGGCTTCCCGCGACGTCGTCAGCCGCGCAATGACCCTGGAGATCCGCGAAGGACGCGGCGTCGGACCCTTGAAGGACCACATCGATCTGCATTTGGAGCACCTCGGCCCTGCCGTCATCAAGGAGCGATTGCCCGGTATCGCCGAGACGGCGAGAGTATTCGCGGGGGTGGACGTCAATAAGGAGCCGATCCCAGTGCTGCCCACCGTGCACTACAACATGGGCGGGGTTCCCTGCAATGTGCACGGCGAAGTTGTAACCCGCGCGGCCGGTGCCGACACGGTGGTCGTCGGACTCATGGCGGTGGGCGAAGCGGCGTGCGTATCGGTGCACGGCGCGAACCGTCTCGGGTCCAACTCGCTGCTCGATCTGGTCGTGTTCGGCCGGGAAGCGGCGCGGCATTGTGCACGGATGGTAAAGCCGGATACGGCGCATCGGGCATTCAAAGCCGACGCGGGCGAGCACTCGATCGCTCGATTGGATGGGTTCCGCCATGCCAAGGGATCCCGGCGCACGGCCGATATCCGGTTGGCTATGCAGCGCGTGATGCAAAGCGATGCTGCGGTGTTCCGCACCGGCGAGTCCTTGAGCGACGGCAAGAGAAGGCTCGCGGAAGTCTTCGCTTCTTTTGCCGACGTAAAAATCACGGACCGTTCTTTGATCTGGAACACCGATCTCATCGAGACGCTGGAGCTTGATAATCTGCTCGGACAAGCCGTGGCGACGATGCATTCGGCGGCAAATCGCACAGAGAGCCGTGGTGCGCAGGCGCGCGAGGATTTTCCGAGCCGAGACGACCAAAATTGGCTGAAGCATACCCTGTGTTGGGTTTCGGCTGAAGGCGCCACACGGTTCGATTATCGGCCGGTCCATCTGAATACGTTGACGAGCGACGTCGAATCGATACCGCCCAAGGCGCGGACTTATTGAGGTCTGGGATGATCAGGAGCATTTGATGGCTGAGTTCTCGCTTCCCGCCAATTCCAAGGTGCGCAAGGACGGCCGCGTGTACAAGGCGCCCGCCGGCGCCAAGAATGTGCGTGTCTTCAAGATCTACCGTTTCAATCCCGACTCGGCCGAAAATCCCCGCCTCGACAGCTACGAGCTCGATATGGATGCCTGCGGCCCCATGGTGTTGGATGCCCTGATCAAGATAAAGAACGAAATCGATTCAACGTTGAGCTTTCGACGTTCATGCCGCGAGGGGATCTGCGGCTCGTGCGCCATGAATATCGACGGCAAGAACGCCTTGGCGTGCGTCAGCGCGTGCGCCGCTGTCAAGCATGACATCAAGATCTATCCCTTGCCGCACATGCCGGTCATCAAGGATTTGGTCCCCGACCTGACCGACTTCTATGCCCAGTACGCCTCGATCAAACCGTGGCTGCAGACCCGTACGCCGCCGCCTCCCGATGCGGAACGTCTGCAGTCCAAAGAGGATCAGGAAAAGGTCGATAGGCCTTCGGCGTGCATACTGTGCGCTTGCTGTTCGACAAGTTGCCCTAGCTACTGGTGGAACGCGGATCGTTACCTTGGCCCGGCGGCATTGCTGGCAGCCTACCGTTGGATAGTCGACAGCCGGGACGAGGCGGCGGGCGAACGGCTCGATTATCTGGAGGATCCGTTTCGCCTGTACCGCTGCCATACCATCATGAATTGCACCGAGGCATGCCCGAAGGACCTCAATCCCGCCAAGGCGATCGGCGAGATCAAGCAAATGATGGCTCATCGCCGCCATTGATGGGCGTCGCCGATACCAGAGAACTGGGGAGACTGCGCTGGCATTGCCGTCGAGGCATGAGAGAACTCGATGTTTTACTGACGCGTTATGTCGACGAGCACTTCTGCGGGGCATCCCACGTCGAGCAGGAGGCATTCAAGCAGCTGTTGGATACGCACGACACGCTTCTTTATGCCTACTGCCTCGGCGCCCAGCCGCCGCCGGCGCGCTTCGCGGCCCTCATCGAGAGAATTACGGCAAACTCCCGCAGCCGCGGGTAATGCGGCCCCGTGCCGCTGCTAGAATCAGTCCTGTGCGCCAAGTCACGTTTAAATCCAATTTCGTCCGGGATCGTCGAACTTTTCCCTCGCCGGTCTGTCTATCGCGACAGGCTGGATTGTGTCGCTCGCCGGTTTGGGATCACGCATGAGCGTTGAAGAGAGTGATCTCAAGCTGGTCGAGAGGGTCCAGCGCGGCGAGCGCGCGGCGTTCGATTTATTGGTCCTGCGATACCAGCACAAGGTGCTGAAGCTGATCATGCGTTACGTGCACGATGCAACAGAGGCTGAAGACATCGCACAGGAGGCTTTCGTAAAGGCGTACCGTGCGCTGCAGTCGTTTCGCGGCGATAGTGCATTCTACACTTGGCTGTATAGAATCGCGATCAACACCGCAAAGAACGCCTTGGTTGCCACCAAACGCAGGCCCATGGATTACGATCTCGACCTTCAGGATCCGGAACAATACGATCTGCATGCCCGGCTGGCCGAGTCCGAAACTCCGGAGGGCCTGCTTCTCACCGACGAGATTCGCGACACCGTGAACCGGGCGATCGAAAATTTGCCCGAAGATCTGCGAACCGCAATCGTCCTTCGCGAGTTGGAAGGATTAAGTTATGAAGACATCGCGCAAACCATGGATTGCCCGGTAGGTACCGTGCGCTCGCGAATCTTTCGCGCACGCGAAGCGATCGACAAGAAACTACGACCCATCTTCGATGGCGGCCTTGGTCGGCCTGAGGAAACATGAGCGAACAAATTCGTGAACAAGTATCGGCGTTCCTCGACGGGGAACTGCCCAGCTCGGAAACCGAACTGCTGTTGAAGCGGCTCACCCGCGATGGGGAGCTGCGCGAGAGCTTCGGACGCTACGCCCTGATCGGCGAGGCAATCCGGGGCGGTAGCCTCAACCTGATGACGAGGAGGTTCGCCGGCAGGGTCAACCTCGCCATCGACGGCGAGCCCATTTCGGCCATCGGGCAACACCCGCAGAGCGGCGCGCCGCGCTGGTGGCGGCCGTTTGCCGGAGCAGCGGTAGCCGCCGGAGTTGCGGCCGTCGCAATCGTCACTTTCCATCAACGGGCGGATGCCCCTGGATTGCGGAACGCGGCGCCCGCCCGAGCCGTTCTTGCGTCGACCGCTGTCGCCAATCAAGCGCCGCGGGAGGCCGTCTCTTACACGGTGCCATCGGCATCGGCATCGTCTGCGGCCATGCTGCCGGCGCGGCTGACCAATTATGTGTTCGCACACAGCAAATACTCCTCCGGTCTCGCCCAGCGCGGGGTGTTGGCCGACTTGCTCATTGACGGCGACGAACAGCAGCCTCGAGTCACCGAAGCGGCGGCGCACGTTGCTCCATGACTCGGGTGAGGTGCAATCGAGCCAACTGGCTGGGTCCATGCGCCGTAGTCGGCGCCTTCATAATTCTTCTGCCGCAGCACAGCCGGGCCGCCGACGATGCGCGCGAGTGGCTGCAGAAAATGAATCACGCATTGGCGACCCGCAACTACGACGGCACTTTTTTTCACTTGAGCGAAGGCCGCGTCGAGACGATGCGTATCGTGCACCGGGTGCGGGCGGGACGCGTGACCGAGCGGCTGCAGTCGCTGGACGGTTCCGGTCGGGAATTCGTGCGAAACAACGACGAATTGACGTGTTATTTGCCCGACCAGCACACGGTGTTGGTGGAACCGCGTGCAGACAACGGCCCTTTTTTGGGATCGCTGCCGCAGTTCGGAGCGGACGCGAACGAGTTTTATCGCATCGAGTCGTTGCCTGCCTCGCGAATTCTCGGTCGTGCGGCAAGGGTCATTGCAGTGAACCCCAAGGATCAGTTCCGCTTCGGTTATCGTCTTTGGCTCGATGAGAAGACGGCCATGCCGCTCAAGACGCAGCTTTGCGATTCAAGCGGACAAGTGATCGAACAAATATTCTTTGCGCGCCTGGATATGCCGGAGAACATCCCGGATAGCGATCTCGCACCGGTAGTTCGTACCGAGGGAATGCGCTGGGTGCGCCAAGGAGCCTCCCGCGACAGCGCTTCGGCGGCGCTGTCGGCTTTCCGCGCCAGCGAACTGCCTCCGGGATTCCACTTGACCGTCGCCGGTGCGCAGACGATCGGCGGCGCCAGCGTCCCGGCGAGTCATTTGGTGTACTCGGACGGCTTGGCAACCGTCTCGGTATTCGTCGAAGCGCAGCAGGTCAAGCCGCCGGACGGCGATATAACCCCAGCGGCCCCGGCCGATCCGCCGCTGCAAGGCCTCGCGCGAGTCGGTTCCGGATACGCGTTTTCCACCGTCGTGCAGGGTCACCAGGTTACCGCCGTCGGCGAGGTGCCAGCCCAAACCGTGGAATTCATCGCCCACTCGGTAAAATCGACCGGCAACGCCGAACTTCCTCGCCGCTGACACGTGCAAGCGCCGCTGCGCTTTGTGCTCTATTCGCGCCCGGGATGCTGCCTGTGCGAAGAGATGTTGAAAGAGCTTGCCTCGCTGCCAGAAGCGCAAGCCTACGGCATCGATGTGCTCGACGTCGATGCCGACCCTGCGGCGAGAACGCGCTATGGCCATAAGATTCCCGTGTTGCTGTTCGCCGGAGAATTGGTTTGCCACGGGCATTTGGATCCTGAGGAGATACATAAGGCCCTCGCATACCATCGCCGACCGGTATAATCGATGGTTTGTGTCAGTCCAGGCGTAGATGAAGAATATCCGCAACTTTTCCATCATTGCTCATGTGGATCACGGTAAATCGACTCTGGCCGACCGATTCATCCAGGAATGCGGCGGCCTCGACGCGCGTGAGATGCAGGCGCAAGTGCTCGACTCGATGGATCTGGAGCGTGAGCGCGGCATCACCATCAAAGCGCAGAGCGTGACGCTCGCGTTCAAATCGATCACCGGCGAGCTGTATCAGCTCAATTTCATCGATACTCCGGGCCACGTCGATTTTTCCTACGAAGTATCGCGCTCGCTCGCCGCCTGCGAGGGTGCGCTCTTGGTAGTAGATGCGGCGCAGGGAGTCGAGGCGCAGAGCGTTGCAAACTGCTATACGGCCCTCGAGCAGGGGCTCGAAGTCCTGCCGGTAATCAACAAGATCGATTTGCCCTCGGCGGATCCTGCCAAAGTCATTCACGAAATCGAGGAAATCATCGGTATTCCGGCGGACGACGCCGCATTGGTGAGCGCCAAGACCGGCCTGGGCGTCCCGGAGTTGCTCGAACATTTGGTCAAGCGCATACCGCCCCCGCAGGGCGATCCAGAAGGCCCGCTGCAGGCCTTGATCATCGATTCCTGGTTCGACAATTATGTCGGCGTCGTATCACTGGTGCGGGTGATGAATGGTGCGCTGCACACGGGGGCCAAGATCCGCGTCATGTCGACGGGACGAAGTCACCAAATCGACAAGCTCGGCCGCTTTGCACCGAAGCCCGTGACGCGCGAATCGCTGAATACCGGCGAGGTGGGATTCGTCATCGCCGGCATCAGGGAAATCGACGGCGCGCCGGTCGGCGATACCATTACGTTGGAAAACAATCCCGCCAAAGAGCCGCTCGAGGGGTTCAAGCAAGTGCAGCCGCGGGTCTTCGCGGGATTGTTTCCGGTGAGTTCGGATGACTACGAGCAGTTCCGCGAGGCCCTCAAGAAACTGAAGCTCAACGATTCCGCGCTGCATTTCGAGCCCGAGGTGTCGACCGCATTGGGTTTTGGATTCCGCTGCGGATTCCTGGGCTTGCTGCACATGGACATCGTGCAGGAGCGGCTCGAACGCGAGTACGACCTGCAATTGATCAGCAGCGCCCCGACCGTCATCTACGAGGTGCTGCTCACGGATGGGTCAGTCATCAACGTCGACAATCCGTCCAAGCTTCCGCCTCAGGATCGCATCGCGGAGCTGCGCGAACCGATCATCACCGCTAATATTTTGGTGCCGCCGGACCACGTCGGCGCGGTGCTGACCCTGTGCAGCGAGAAACGAGGCGTGCAAAAAAAGATGCTGTTCCTCGGCAGTCAAGTGTCGCTCCAATACGATCTGCCTCTGGCCGAGGTCGTGCTCGATTTTTTCGATCGCCTCAAATCCGCCAGCCGTGGATATGCGTCGTTCGATTACGTGTTCAGCCACTTTCAGACGGCGCCGCTGGTCAAGCTCGATGTGCTCATCAACGGGGAGCCGGTGGATGCGCTGTCGCTCATCGTACATCGCGACAATTCCTATAACCGAGGCCGGGATCTGGTCGACAAGATGCAGGAGCTGATTCCGCGGCAGATGTTCGACATCGCCGTCCAGGCTGCGATCGGCAGCCATATCATCGCGCGGGCCAGCGTCAAAGCGATGCGCAAGAACGTGCTCGCCAAATGCTACGGCGGCGACATCACGCGCAAGCGCAAGCTCCTCGAAAAACAGAAAGCCGGCAAGAAGCGCATGAAGCAAGTGGGTCAGGTCGAGATTCCGCAGGAGGCCTTCTTGGCTGTCCTGCAGGTCGGAAAGAAGCCCAGTTGAACCTGGTGGACGGGAATACTTTATTTTTGGGGGTCTGAGTGACTGACGGCGATAGCGTTTTCATTGGTCTTTTGTGCGCAGGCGTCGTGTGCGTGCTGGTGATATTGGTGGACGGCTGGTTTTTCAGGCCGAAACGCGACCCCGGCGCCATGAGCGTGGAAGAGCCGACCTTGCCGAAACTGGCCGGATATGCGCTGGTTGGTCTGGCACTGGCCATGTTGTGGCGTTTGTTCCGTTACGAGGCCGTGGACTTCAGTCTCATGCTGGTGATCGTCGGCGCCATCTCGGGCGTCATCTGGCTGCTGGACCAACTGTTGTTCGCGCGCAGCCGCAAGCAGCGCGCAGCCGCGGCCGGCTCGCCGCCGGACCGGGTACGAGAGCCTATCGCCGTCGAGTATGCACGCTCGTTCTTCCCGGTCATCGTGCTGGTGCTTGTGATCCGGTCGTTTCTGTTCGAACCGTTCCGTATCCCTTCCGATTCCATGATGCCGACCTTGTTCGACGGCGATTTCATTTTCGTCAGCAAGTATTCCTACGGGCTGCGCTTGCCGGTTTCGAACACGCTGCTGATAGCCACCGGTACCCCCCAGCGCGGCGATGTGATCGTGTTCCGCCTGCCGCCGAATCCGAAAATAAATTACATCAAACGGCTGATCGGACTGCCGGGAGACCGCATCAGAGTGGATGAGAACAACCAGCTGTACGTCAACGGCAATCTCATGCCGCAGGAACGCGGAGCGATTTATTCCGGCCCGAAGCAAGACTTGGCGAATTACGCCGGCGCACCCACGGCAATCGAGCAATTGGGTGCCAAGCGCCACCTAATCATGTTCGCCAACGGGGGCGTCAAAACGGGCGAGTGGGTGGTGCCGCCCAAGCACTATTTCTTCATGGGTGACAACCGCAACAACAGCAAGGACAGCCGGTTTCAGGACGATTCCGATGCCCCGGGCTTCGTCCCGGAGCAGAATCTGGTGGGTAAAGCGGTGCGAATCTGGCTTAATCTCGATACTCGTGACGGACCTCTCTGGCGGCGAGTGGGGAATGCGATTCAATAGGGCGATTTAGGGAGGCCAGCAATGAAACAGGGTATGCGGCAACGCCAGCAGGGTATGACATTCATTGGATTGCTCTGCATCCTCGCGATGGCCGGCGTCATCGTCTACGCGGGCATTCGCCTGGTCCCGGTGTACCTCAATTACATGAATGTGGTGCATACGATG
>JBBROC010000066.1:0-13025 GCA_038229815.1 Steroidobacterales bacterium
AAGGCCGTCGTCGTGCGCTGAGTGTTCCGCTCGTACGCCGCTTCCTGTCTGGCCCCGTCCGCCGCGCACCCGGCACACAGCAGAACAACAAACCCGCTTAGAAGCAATGCCGATGAGCAATACTTTGTCTTCATTTTACGCACGTAAGACTTCCCCCATACTTGCTCACGCTGCGGCTCGAGTCAGGCAGTTGTGACGTTCCCCAACCCCTCGCAGCGCACAAGCAATTTTCTACACTTGTTCCCGAACCCGAGCGAGTAGCGTTTCGCGCCGGCACTGCCTTTGGCATTTTGAACGAGTGAGCGCGACTCTCGAGGATATCGGGGGCGCGTTTTGGGTGGATACATTCCGTTTTACTCCGCTGATCCCGCCGATTCAGCGGTAATCGACCTGATCATATCCATCAGCGCCTTAGCGCTAGTTATGCCTGCTTGATTTACGTAGCTCCACTCGTCCCTCCCTGCTGGAGCACCGATGGAGCACAGCGGCCCTGGACCTCTTTGAGTTCGTCTCAATTTTTCTAAAACTGTTTTATTGGTCGGGGTGACAGGATTCGAACCTGCGACATCTACGTCCCAAACGTAGCGCTCTACCAGTCTGAGCTACACCCCGGCTATCTAACTCGGCCGCCCGGCGGCGTAAGTGTACGGCGTCGAAGGCTCATTGGCTAGAATTGGTGCCCCGGTTCGCGGATACCTCGCTCGTCCCAGGCCGCCCGTCGTGAAGTCAGGCCGTTCTTCTGCCCGACAGCCGATGCATCACGAAGGCGAGCGCAACCCCGATGAACGGCAGCAGCACGACTTCCTCCGCCTTGCGCACGATCAGGGCACCGGACAGCAATGCACCGAACAGGTAGGAAACTACCACTGCGCTCTGGATCTTCACATCCTTGAGACCCGAAGTGTCTCCATTCGCGATCGAATCGGCAATCGTTCCCACCAATTTCGTGAGCGTCATCGTGAACACAATCGTCGTCGAGCTGATCGTTTGACCGATGACCGCCTGCAAGCCCATTGAAATGGCCAGGAGCGCGATCTGCAGATGGTTTGAGAGCGCGTGAGCAATGTGAGGGATCCACATCGCGTAGAGTGCGAAAAACAACAGCAAACTCGCTTCGCCGACAATGAGTATGGTAAGTGCTTGCGCCTGCGCGCGCCCGCGGCGCAGCAGCACCCCGATCGCGCAGCCGATCGCGAATCCGATCAGCGCGACGACCGAGCCCATGGCCGCCTGTGAATCGCTCTGCGCAACGTAGTATGCGAGCAAGGCAAAGTTGCCGGTCATCGCCGATGCGAAAACGCCGCCCAGCGTGGCGAAACTTATGATGTCTACCGTGCCCGCCGCAAAGGCGGTCAGCAAGAGAATCCACTCGTTGTAGCTTAGTCTGGATCTGTCCTGCATGGTTTCATCGCCCGCCCTCATGCTACCAAGGTATGGCGTGAGCGGCGTCAGAATCTGATGCCGGCGGTGCACGATGCCGGCTGCGCCATGACTCCGATCCATAGCGACGTTGCATGGACCGCCGATCTACTCGAACAATTCACGGCGCATCGACTTGGTATCCCTGCGCGCGTAGCTCGTCGAGCAAGCCGCCGGGTTCGAGCAACAGATCCATGTTCACCACAGCCAAGGTCACGCCCTCATTGTGCATATAACTCTCGATGCCGCTGAGCCACGTCGGCGCATGCGGGAAATCAAATCGGCTGCGCCGACACCCGCATCTACCGCTGCGCGGCACGCGTCGACTTCGGCGGGTTCGCGCAATTTCTCAAGGCGCTCGACATTGCCGCTCGCCCATGCCTGGGCGCGGTCGATAAGCCGCGGCAGATCGCGCTCGATGGTCACGAGAGAGGCGGCGACACAGGTGTTCTCCGTTGCCGGAGGCAATGTCTTGAGAGCGTCCATCACGTCGCCCACGCCGGCGATCTTGATTTCCTCGACGCGAACGTCATGCTTCTTCGCCAGCGTACGCACCGCGGCGCCCATATCAAGGCGCGTGGAGAGTCCCGCTTGATGAAAGGCCGCCTGCTGCAGAAATGCAGCCGCAATGAGGGGACGGAATCGCTCCCATTTATTCGGGTCTTCGGTATATTTGGCTCGTTGCAGCGCAAAGCGCGCGTGTAGATCCTCCGGCAGCACATCCTTGAGCCGTTTGCCGCCGCGAATCATCAAGACATTGCGTTCGGTTATGAGGAGCCACAGGATCCGGGCGATTCCTATCTCGAACGGCTTTTGCACCAGCACCTGGCTCGCCTTGCCGAGCACCTGCTCCACCTGTGCAGGGCGCCAGGTGATGCCCTTGGGCAAGGGCGACAGGCTTCCCAAGATCCACACTTGCGCGCCGCCGCGATGCACGTGCCACATACCGGGACCCGCGCGTTCGCCGGTCACCACCAGTTCGTCCATCACGGCCGGTTGATCCGCGCGGCAGGCAATCGGCAATAAGCCCATCATCAACAGAGCTGTCGAAAGTAGAATCGCGGCAGGAGGTCGCATATCTGCAATCTTGTGGATTCTTGCCATCGCTGCTAGCGGCGATCCTTGACCCGGCTTGCCTTGCCGGCCGAGCGCGCGAGCGAGCCGCTCGCGGCCACGCGAACGTCCGCGGAAATTCCGATGTTGTCCTTTAATTTGGCGGCAAGCAGCGTGGCTTCCCCCTGACGTGACGCCTCGTTAAGCTCAGGCCTGCTCTCGACGACTATCAGAATTTCGTCGAGGCGATTCGTCCGCGTGAGTTCGATCTCGTAGTGCGGTGCCAAGCCCGGACAGCGCAGGATCAGCTCTTCGATCTGCGTGGGGAATACATTGACGCCGCGGACTATCAACATGTCGTCGCTGCGGCCGGTGATCTTGGCCATTCGCCGCATGCTCGTCAGCGATCCCGGAAGCAGCCGGGTCAGATCCCGCGTCCGATACCGAATGACGGGCATAGCCTCTTTGGTCAGTGACGTGAATACCAACTCGCCTTGCTCGCCGTCCGCGACGGCATGGCCGCTCGTCGGCTCGACGATCTCGGCCACGAAGTGATCTTCCCAGATCGTCGGTCCCTCCTGGGTGCGTGCAAATTCCTGCGCGACCCCGGGGCCCATGACCTCGGACAGACCATAGATATCGCAAGCATCGATGTTGAACGCGGCTTCGATCTCAGCGCGCATGCCCTCGCCCCAGGGTTCTGCGCCGAATATCCCGACGCGCAGGTTCGTCGACCGCGGGTCGACTCCCAAGCGCCTGAATTCATCGAGGATGGCGAGCATGTAGCTCGGCGTCACCATGATGATCTCGGGCGCGAAGTCGCGGAGCAGCTGTACCTGCCTTTCGGTTTGACCACCCGACATCGGAATCACCGTACACCCCGCCGCTTCGGCGCCGTAATGAGCACCCAATCCGCCCGTGAACAGGCCATAGCCGTAAGCGACGTGCACCCTCATTCCGGCGCGGCCCCCCGCCGCCCGAATCGATCGCGCGACGAGATTGCTCCAAATGGCGAGGTCGTTGCGGGTATAGCCGACCACAGTGGGCTTGCCGGTGGTGCCGGAGGACGCGTGAACCCTGGCGATTTGTTCCCTCGGAACCGAGAAAAAACCGAAGGGATAGGCGTCTCTGAGGTCCGCTTTGGTCGTGAACGGGAAGCGAGCCAGGTCGCCCAGAGAATTCAGGTCGTTTGGGTGAACGCCAGCGGCATCGAATTTTCTGGTGTAATTGACGTTGTTTGCATAGGCGTGATGCAGCGTCGACTTGAGACGCTCGAGCTGCAGTGCCTCGAGTTCGTCGCGGCTGGCGCCCAATATGGGGTCGGTGGCCGCCAACTCTCCGATGAGCGCGCTCATAGCGTGATCAGTCCTGCCGCGGTTATTCGGCTTTGCCGCGATCGAACGCAGGACGGCGCTTTTCGCGCGCTGCCGCCAAACCCTCGCGCACGTCCGCCAGCTTGAAGCCCAGAAACTCCAGTGCGAGCGAGGTGTCGAAACTCGGGCCCGCCAATCGCAGCCAGTTGTTGAGCGCGTGCTTGGTCCAGCGCATCGCCGTGCTGCTACCGGCCGCAAGGGTGCGCGCGACATCGAACGCACTGGCAAGGACCTCGGCATCGGGCACCGACATGGCGATCAGCCCGATTCGTTCCGCCTCGGCGCCCGATAACGACTTGTTGGTCAGCAGATGATATCGCGCCTTCGCCAGGCCGCAGAGCAGAGGCCAGATGATGACGGCGTGATCGCCTGCCGCCACGCCAAGCTTGGTGTGGCCGTCGAGAATCCGGGCGTTGTCCGCGGCGATCGAGACGTCCGCCAGCAGCGCGATCGCGAGGCCCGCTCCCACGGCGCTGCCGCGGATCGCCGACACCACCGGCTTGGAACAATTGATCAGATTGTAGACAAGGTCGCTGGCTTCTTTCCAGACCCGAAGCAAGGTCGCTTCATCCTCGATCATGCGCTCGATCATGGCGAAATCGCCGCCGGATGAAAAATTCGAACCTTCTCCACGGACGATAACCACGCGCACCGCATCATCGATGTCGACGGCGCGCCAGACCTGGGCTAGATCGCGGTGCATGGCTTCGGTCGCCGCATTCAAGCGTCCCTTGTTCGCCATGACGAGCTCGAGTATTCCTGGCTCAGGCGCGAAAAATTGCAGGCTGGAAAAATCCTGCGCGTAGCGCTCGATGTCGATCGGCGAGCTCACTGCGTGGTCACCTGTGAATCTGGAATGGCGTGAATGCTGACCATGGTAAGAACATTGTACGAGGCCACTGTCTCTTGATTCTGGTTGGTGATCTCCGTGTCCCAGGCTACCTCGCCCCACCCCTTGTCGGCCCGCAGGCTCTTGCGGGCGCAGCTCAGACGCACCTTGATTCGATCGCCGGGCTTCACGGGTTTTACGAATCGAAGTTCATCGATGCCGTAGTTGCCAAGCACGGGACCATAGGCCGGATCGACAAACAGCCCGGCCGCGGCGGAGATGAGGAAATAGCCATGGGCGACGCGACCGCCGAACAGGGGGTTGCGGGCCGCCTCGGTCTCGTCCATGTGAGCATAAAAAGTGTCGCCCGAGAGCGCTGCGAATTGCTCGATGTCTGACGTGGTGACTTCACGCTCGCTCGACTTCAAAGTATCGCCCAGTTGCAGATCGTTGAAAGGTATCCGGAATGGGTGCCTACCGGGATCGCGCTGATGGCTGCCTCGCACCCAACGGGCGGTGACGTGGGTGAGCGTGTCCGGCGAGCCCTGCACGGCGGTGCGCTGCATGTAATGCAGGACCCCGCGGATCCCGCCCATTTCCTCACCGCCGCCGGCCCGGCCCGGACCGCCGTGGATCAGCGGCGCGAGCGGCGAACCATGACCCGTGGACTCTTTGGCGCAGCTGCGATTCACGACCAGGATGCGGCCGTGATAGGGCGCAAGCCCGAGAACGATTTGGGCGGCGAGAGAATCATCCGCACAGAATACCGAAGCCGCCAGGCTGCCCTGGCCGCGCCGCGCGAGTGCAATCGCGTCGGCGGTGTCGCGGTACGGCAATACCGTCGCGACCGGTCCGAATGCCTCCACTTCGTGGATGGCGCGCGCCGCGGGCGGATCGCGGGATAACAGCAACAGCGGCGGCACGAATGCGCCGCGCTGAGGGTCCGCGCCCTGCACATGGAATCGATCCAGATTACCCGCCACGAGGTCGGCCTCACCTCGCAATTTGGCAACATGAGCCAGCACTTGGGTTCGCTGCTCCTGGCTCACCAAGGGACCCATGCGCACCCCGTCCAGGCGCGGATCGCCCACGACGATTTTTTGCAGCGCCGTCTGCAACGCGCTGACCACATCGCCCGCAATCGCAGCCGGCACCAGCGCCTTGCGGATGGCGGTGCATTTCTGTCCCGCCTTGACGGTCATTTCCCGGACGACTTCTCTGACGAACAGATCAAACTCCGGCGTGCCAGGCGCGCAGTCCGGCGCGAGAATGCTGGAATTCAACGAATCGGTTTCGGCGACGAAGGGCACGGCGTGACGGATGATGACGGGATGGACGCGCAATTGCGCCGCGGTGTGCGCCGATCCCGTGAACGAGATACTGTCCTGGCAATCGAGGTGCTCGAACAGGTCGCCGAGACTGCCGCACACGAGTTGCAGCGCGCCTTCCGGCAAGATCTTGGATTCTACGATGCGGCGAACGATGAGTTCCGTGAGGTACGCCGTCGCGGTCGCCGGCTTCACGATGGCCGGCATGCCGGCCAACAGCGCCGGCGCCAGTTTCTCGAGCATTCCCCAGACGGGGAAATTGAACGCATTGATGTGAACCGCCGCCCCCTCGCGCGAGACGTAGATGTGTTGACCTACGAAGCTTCCGCTCTTCGACAATCTTTCCACATCGCCATCGACATAGACACGCGCATTGGGCAGCTCGCGCGAGCCTTTGCTGGCAAACGCAAAGACCGTGCCGATGCCTCCGTCGATGTCGATGACTGAATCGCCTCTGGTGGCTCCGGTGCGGTAGGAGAGCGCATAGAATTCTTCCTTGCGTTCCGAGAGATGCTTGGCGAGCGCTTTCAGAATACCGGCCCGCTCGTGAAAGGTCAGGGCACGCAGCTGCGCCCCTCCCACCGCGCGGGCATGCTCGAGAACGGCAGCGAAGTCGACGCCGTCGGAGGACGCCTGCGCAATGATGTCACCCGTCGTGGCATCGCGCATCGCGACGCCGTTGCCGCGCCCGCTAGCCCAAGCACCGCATACATAACTTTGCAAGTTCATCGCATTACATCCCAGGGTTTATGCAGTTTTGGCCGGAGTGCGAAAACGCGAACAGCGGCCGCGAAACTGTGCAAGTACTTCGCCGCCGGAGTTGCGCACGGCCACGTCGTAGATTCCGTGACGCGCGTCGCGCACCAGCTCGGTGGCCGTGGCCGTGACGCGCTCGCCGCGCGGCGTCGGTGCGAGAAAGTCGATGCTGGCACCCGCCGCTACCATCGGCTCGCCGTAGGAATTGCACGCGAAGGCAAAGGCGCTGTCCGCGAAGGCGAAAACGATGCCGCCATGACACATGCCATAGCCATTGACCATGTCGCTGCGCACCGTCATGGCGATTCGAACCCGTCCGGGGGCGACGTTAAGGATTTCAATGCCGAGCGACTGCGACGCAAGATCGGCACTGAACAGCGATTGCACGGTTGTCTGTGCGCGAAGCACGGCGCCGTCCCCTTCCGAAATCGTCTCGCCTGACATTCTCAGAGGCCCGTGAACCGAGGCGTCCGCTTCTCGACGAACGCGGCAACGCCCTCCGCGTAGTCCGCCGATCGCCCGAGTTCGCGCTGGGCATCGCGCTCGATATCGAGCTGCTCGGCCAGCGAACGCTGCCAACCGCCGCGGATTGCGGCCTTGGTCGAAGCGAGCCCGCGCGTCGGCGCCGCCGCCAATGAGTGCGCGAGCGCGTCGACGGCCGCTGCGAACTCGGCATCCGGAACGCATTGCCAAATCATCCCCCAGGCGGCAGCCTTTTCCGCGGGCAGCTTGCCGCCGAGCAGGGTCAACCCCAAGGCCCGGGCATTGCCGACCAGGCGCGGTAAAGTCCAAGTGCCGCCCGAATCGGGTACCAGTCCGAGCTTGGAGAATGCTTGGACGAAGCTCGCCGAGCTCGCCGCAATCACGAGATCGCAGGCGAGCGCAATGTTGGCGCCCGCACCCGCCGCCACGCCGTTGACCGCGGCGATCACGGGCATGGCTAAGTCATGCAACGCCAGCACCAAGGGCTTGTAGTACTTGTCGATCGACTCGCCGAGATCGACGTTCTGCCGAGATCCCGGAGCCACCGCGCGGTCGCTGAGATCCTGCCCGGCGCAGAAGCCGCGGCCGGCACCGGTCAAGACGAGGACGCGGGCATCGCTGCCCGGCAACTTCGCCAGTGCATCGCGTACTTCGCCGTGCATTTGCGTGTTGAAGCTGTTGAGCTTATCGGGCCGATTCAAGGTCAGACGAGCGATTCCGCCGTCGACACTGAATAAAATGGTGTCGTAAGACATGTGCGTCCCCCGGACGTCTCGCGCCGCTTATTTGTGATCGTAGCTCAATTCGAGCGTACCGGTCGTCGGTCGAGCCTGACAGCAGAGCACGAACCCGGCATCCGTCTCCCAGGGTTCCAGTGCAATATTGTGGCTCATCACGGCTGCGCCTTGCGTGATCCGCGCGCGGCATGTAGCGCAGATTCCCGACCGGCATGAAAACGGCAGATCAAGGCCCGCCCTTTCCGCCGCAACGAGCACGGAGGCATCGCTCGGCGCCATCGTGAAGCTACGGCGCCGGCCGTCCATGACGACGGAAATCGTGGCCAGTCCCTCTTGGGCGGGGGCACTGTCGACGGGCCGCGGCGTACCGTCGGCCAAGGTGCCGGGCGCTGGTGTGCCAGACGCTGGTGTGCCGGCCGCCGACGCGGCAGAGACAAAGCGCTCGAACCGAACTACGGCACTACCGTTCAATGTCTTCACGGCGCTGCGCACTTGCTCCACCATGTCGCCGGGACCGCAGACTAAGTACTCGTCCGCTGTAACGAGCTCGGCCATATGACGCGCCAGCTCCCGGACTTTGCGGCCGTCGATTCGGCCGTTTAGCCATTCGGTTTGTTGCGGTTCGCCGCTCATCACGAAATGCACGGAAAAACGCTCGATGTAGCGGTTCTTGAGCGCGAGCGTCTCTTCCAGAAACATGGTTCGCGAGATGCTGCGGTTGCCGTAAATCAGAGTGAAGCGGCTGCGCGGCTCCCTGCTAAGAATATCGGTGGCGAGCGACAAAATAGGGGTTATGCCGCTGCCGGCAGCGAAGGCCACGTAGGAATGCGCGCGCTCGGCGCTGACGGCGGTTCGAAATCGCCCCATGGGCGTGGCCACGTCGATAAAGTCTCCGGGATGCAAATTGGAAACTAGCTCGCCCGACATCCGCCCCTGCGTTTGCAACCGGACGCCCAATTTGATTTCGCGGCCGCCGGGAGCGGTCACGATCGAATAAGTGCGCAGCTCCTCGCGCCCCTCGATCCTGCGCCGAACAGTCACGTACTGTCCGGCATGATGGGCGAATTCTTCGCGTAAAGTCGCGGGAATTACCATGGTCACGCACGCAGCATCGTCGGCGACCCGTTCGACCGCGGTGACTCTCAACGGATGAAAGCTAGGCATGCGTGCCCGTCAGATGCACTTGAAATATTCGAACGGCTCGAGACAGCTGCGGCAGCGATGCAGCGCCTTGCACGGCGTGGAACCGAATTCGCTCACGCATTCGGTGTCGATCGAGCGGCAGCGGGGGCAGCCCACGGGCTTGTGCAAGACGTCCCGCATGGACGCGGCGTGCTCCGGCGGCACGATGCCGTAAGATTCGAGCTTGCGTCGACCGTCGGCGGTGATCCAATCGCTGCTCCAAGGCGGCGACAGCACGCTGTTGACGAGGAAGGCGCCGACATCCGCATCGCGCAGCACGGTTTCCACGGAGTGGCGGATCACTTCGGTGGCTGGACATCCGATATACGTTGGCGACAGGCCAATCTCGAGCGTGCCGCCCGACTCAAGCGTCACCGAACGAATCAGGCCGAGATCGACGATGCTCAACGCCGGAATCTCGGGATCCTCGACGGATGCCAGGGCGGACCAGGCCCGCGATACTCGCCGATCCGCTTCCATGGCGGGCAGCAGACTCACCAGCGCGCTCCCGGATAGGAGCGTTGCAAGTGCTGCATCTCCGTAAGGATGTAGCCCAGATGCTCGCTGTGCTCGCCGCGCTTGCCGTGCCAGGTGTGGGGACGGTCCGCGGGACGCTTGAGAGTCGCTTCGGCGAGTATCTCGTCGATACGCGTAATCCAAGCTGCGTGAACGTCCGCCAATCGAGGCGCCACACCGCTGTCCGCCATCGTGCGGTCCAACTCATCCTCGGCGAACAGCTCAACCGTATAGGGCCACAGGGCGTCGAGCGCCGATTGAACTCGCGCGTGACTTTCTTCGGTCCCATCGCCGAGACGCACCAGCCAGCCGCGGCTGTAGCGCAAGTGATAGAGCACCTCTTTCACGGCTTTCGCCGCAATGGCGGCCAAGCGCGGGTCGGCGGAGGTCGTCATGCGCTCGTACAGTTCCAGCTGGAACGCATCGATCAGGACTTGGCGCACGATGGTCCGGCCGAAGTCGCCGTTCGGCTGCTCCACCAACACGGCATTCAAATACTCGCCGTGCTCGCGCAGAAATGCGATCTCATCCTCGCCGCGGCCGCGGCCTTCTATTTCGCCGGCATAGCTCAGCAAAAGCCGCGCCTGTCCGATCAAATCGAGCGCGATATTGGCCAAGCCCAAATCCTCTTCGAGGGCCGGAGCATGTCCGACCCACTCGCCGAGCCGCTGCCCGAGGACCAAGTTCAAATCGCCCAGCCGCAGCACATAGCGAAATAAAGGCGGCGCGTCGATCGGCGGCATCGCCGTGCTCATAAAGTCTTCACCTCGTCCGGAATATCGTAGAAGGTCGGGTGGCGGTAGATCTTGTCACGCGCGGGCTCGAACAGAGAATCGGTCTCGGCCGGATCGGAGGCTGTGATGTCCTTGGAAGGCACGACCCAAATGCTGACGCCTTCTTGCCGCCGCGTATAAAGATCGCGCGCGTGGTCGATTGCCATGCGCGCGTCGGCGGCGTGCAAACTGCCGACGTGTTTATGATCGAGTCCGCCGCGGGCGCGGATAAATACTTCGTACAATGGCCATTGGCGGTTGTCTTGCATCGGGCTGCTCATGGATATCAGGCAGCCAGGGCTGCGGCGCGCCGGCTCTGCTTCTCGGCATGGGCGCTGGCGGCTTCTCTGACCCAGGCGCCCGCGGCATGGGCGTTGCGGCGTGCGGCAAGCCGCTCCGCATTGCACGGCCCATTGCCTTTCAGCACTCGATCGAACTCGGTCCAATCGATCGGTCCAAACTCATGCTGCTGCTTGGCCTCGTCCCAGCGCAGCTCCGGATCCGGGATGGTCAGACCCAAGAACTTGGCCTGCGGCACCGTGAAGTCCACGAATTTTTGTCGCAGTTCATCGTTGGAGAAGCGCTTTATTTTCCAGCGTTGCGACTCGCCGCTGTGCGTCGAATTGGCATCGGACGGTCCGAACATCATGAGTGCGGGCCACCACCAGCGATCGAGGGCCTGCTGCGCCATTCGCTTCTGCTCGGCTGTGCCTTGCGCGAGGTGCAGCAGAAGGTCATAGCCCTGCCGCTGATGAAAGCTCTCCTCTCGGCAGATGCGCACCATGGCTCGCGCATACGGACCATACGAGCAGCGGCACAGCGGAATCTGATTCATGATGGCGGCGCCGTCCACCAACCAACCGATTGCACCCACGTCGGCCCACGTCGGGGTCGGATAGTTGAAGATGCTCGAGTACTTGGCCTTGCCTGACAGCAACTGATCGATGAGTTGGTCGCGGCTGATGCCGAGCGTCTCGGCGGCGCTGTAAAGGTACGCGCCGTGGCCGCCTTCGTCCTGCACCTTCGCGATCAGGATCGCCTTGCGCTTGAGCGTGGGCGCGCGGGTAATCCAGTTTCCTTCGGGCAGCATGCCGACGATCTCCGAATGCGCGTGCTGTGAAATCTGCCTGATCAAGGTATTGCGATAGCGCGACGGCATCCAGTCCTTCGGCTCGATCTTCTCCTCGGCGTCGACGCGCGCGAGAAAACGCCGTTCCAGCGCATCCTGCTCCGGCGGCGCGGCATCCCCCTGCCCCTGCATATCCAGCGCTTGCGTATACATGAATGCCTCTTGGGTTGGGCCAATGCGGGTATTGTGATACAAAAAACAGGCTCATTCAATAATTTCTGTGTCATGAAGGCCGGCTGACCTTACAATGACGGCAAATGACCCCCGACGGGCCCAAACGACGGACTGCACTCAGCGCGGATGCTTCCACGGCGGCTGCTGAGCTGGTAGCGCGCTTTCGCCGGCAACGGCCCCTGCGAGGCGGCTCGCTCATCATGACGCTGTTCGGCGATTCGATCATGCCGCGCGGCGGTGCGATCTCTCTCGGCAGCCTGATTGCGCTGACCGCGCCCTTTGGTCTCAATGAACGGTTGGTACGGACCGCGACCGCGCGCCTCGCCAAGGAGGGGTGGCTCGAAGGGCACCGCGCCGGCAAGCTCAGTGAATATCATCTGTCGCGCGACGGGCGGGAACGCTTTGCGGAAGCCACCCAGCGCATCTACAACGAGCCGGACGCAGAGTGGTCGGGCCGCTGGACCGTGATTGTTTTGCCCCCCATGCGGGCGGCGCAAAGGAAAGAACTCAAGCAAGAATTGATGTGGCGAGGGTTCGGCGAGCTCTCCGGCAACGTATTCGCGCACCCGGAACTCGATTCACGATCCTTGAGGCTGCCCGCCGATTCATCGCGGCCGCTTGCCAAGGCGATCGTGTTCGATGCCAACCTCGCCGGCGATGACGCTCCGCAGCGGCTGGTCAGCTTGGGCTGGGATCTCGAAGACTTGGGGTTGCGCTACCAGCGCTTCGTGACGCGTTTCGAGCGCGTTCTTTCGCATCTCGATCTGCGCAGTGCCGCTCACGAGGCGTGCTTCATCGTGCGCACGCTTTTGATCCACGAGTACCGGCGGCTGCACCTGCGCGATCCACTGTTGCCGGCGCGGCTGCTGCGAGCCAACTGGCCGGGGGTGCAGGCCGCCGCGCTGTGCCGCCAGATCTATGCGCGCGTCTTCTCGCCGTCCGAACTGCATCTCTCGCGGGTCGCCATGCAGCTCGAGGGTCCCTTGCCCGCGCCTGATGAGTCCATCATGCGCCGTTTCGGCGGTATCAGCCTCTAGCTCGCACGAGCCCTGGTCCGGCCGCGCAGCACCGCTACGCTGCCCAGCAGCAGCATGAGTCCGCTGACCGCGGAAGTCGGGTCGATCTCCGGCGCCGCCACGGTGCCAACGGTCCACGTCCCCGGAACGCTTGCACTGCCGGACGGTTGATGCTCGATGCCGTCTTGGCCGATATAGTCCTCGGAGATAACATCAAATCCGATTCCTGAAGAACTCAGGCTGCCTTCCGACACGGT
>JBBROC010000067.1:0-12253 GCA_038229815.1 Steroidobacterales bacterium
CGTTCCGACGCCGACTCAATGCCGTCTTTCGGAAACAGCGTCATGCAGTAAAGATTGAAATATTCTCCGTATAAATTTTCGTAGTGCTGCATCGGATCGAGAAATGCGGGGTCGTGTACCAAATCCGTGCCGACGTGATTCGAGCATATATAGCTGCAAGCCTTGCGCAGATAGCCGCTATGTTCGGCGATCACCGCGGATTGGTAGCCCCGAGTCGGATAAAAGTGATGCAGCAGTTGACAGCGCTCAGTTCCGCGAACCAGGTTCTGCCGCAGATATTCGAATAGCGCCTTGCCGTGAATCAGCCTTAATGCAGTATGCCTGAGGGCGGCAGCCTGGGTGCGCAGGACGCTGTATTCAGCCACCTGACGCATGAGGCTCGAATGCTCGGTCTCCCAGATCTGCCACGTTTTAGTGGTCTCGAGTATGCGGCGGGCAACCAGATGCTCTGTGGCATCTTCCGCATGCAGCGCTTTTTCGACGCGGTCCGTCGACTCACGCATTAGACGCGAATGACTGATGCCGTTTCGCTGCACTTGTTTTCCCTCCTGCGACGCTTTTTCCACGGGGGGCAAACAATGCCCAACCGTTGGCTCGCGACTTAATGTGGATAAGATCGGCTTATGGAAAGCCGCTGTCAACGTCGATTTTGCCTGGATTGGACGAATCATTGATATGGGGCATCGCTTTCATCCATTGTGCGGATTTATGTCGCATTGTCATCGGCTTGCAACAATCACGCAGTTTGCGCGATGCAGCACGAGGCACGCAGCCGCGATAGTTGGCGGGTGTTCCGTCAATATTTACGCAGCAACAACCAATGGGCAAGCAATCGCAGCGATTCGGCACGTCGGCCGAAGGGCTTTAGCGCATCGATCGCCTGTGCGTGCAAAAGGCGGACTCGCTGTTGCGATGCGGGAATGCCGATGACTGCGGGATGTGTGGGCTTCGCGCGTTCGCTGTCCGCTCCGGTTGCTTTACCCAACGTCGTGGTATCGCCGGTCACGTCGAGCAAGTCATCTTGAATCTGAAACGCCAAGCCCACCGCCGTGGCAAACCGTGTGAGGGCCGCATAGAGATCTGCGTCGAGCGCGGGAACGCACTCGGCAGCCATCAATACGCTGGCGCGGATCAACGCACCGGTTTTGCGGGCATGCAGGTCCTCTACCTGACTGATATCGAGCCGCGTTCCTTGCACAGCAAGGTCGATCGCCTGGCCTCCAGCCATGCCAAAGGTGCCGATGGCCTGCGCCAGCATTTCGATCAAGCGTATTCGTATGGCAGGAGAGGCCGGCAGCGCCGCATCGCCCGCGAGCAATTGGAACGCCAGCGGCTGCAACGCATCGCCCACAAGAAGTGCGGTGGCCTCATCATAGGCCTTGTGGCAAGTCGGGCGACCGCGGCGCAAATCGTCGTTGTCCATCGCCGGCAGGTCATCGTGCACGAGCGAGTACACGTGCACCAGCTCGATGGCACAAGCTGCCGCCTCAACCTCGTCTTCCGATAGCCCCAAGGTACGCGCGGTGGCGAACAACAGCGCCGGCCGAATTCGCTTACCTCCGCCCAACGCGCTGTAGCGCATGGCCTCATGCAAGCGAGCAGGAACCACACCCGGGTCAGGAAGGCGGGCCGCCAGCGCGCGTTCCATCCGCACGCGCCAGGCTTCGAGCTGCACACCGAATACGTCGGCACTTGCGGCCTCGTCCGGTGCCGGTCTGCGACGATCGACGTCGTTCACGCGCGTAAGGAGTCGCCGCTCTCCCGCCTCATGCGCTCTCCCGCCTCATACGGTTTCCCGGCTCACGCGCTTGATCTCGCTGAGCGGAATGGCTGCAACAGTGCCGTATCGCGCGCCGTCTGCGTATCGGACAGGTAGGTCGGGTGCCATGGGGCCCGTAATACGCGATCCTCGCATCCAGACTTTCAACGCCTTCAGAGGATGGCTGAATGCATCATTGACCGCCGTGCCCTCGAACCCGCAATGGGCCATGCAATTGTCACAGCGAGGATTCTTGCCCACGCCGTATTTTTCCCACTCGGTGTCATCGATCAGCGACCGATAGCTCGGTGCGTATCCTTCGTCCGAGAGCAGGTAGCAAGGCCGCTGCCAACCAAACACGTTGTAAGTTGGATTGCTCCAAGGCGTGCACTGATAGGTCTGGTTTCCCGCGAGAAAATCCAGGAACAGGGCGGAATGATTGAACGACCACGACACCCCGGAGGGACGGCGGCGGCGGCTGAAAATGCTGCGAAACAACTGCTTGCTCGCGCTGCGTCCGAGGAATACGTCCTGCTTCGGCGCGTGCGAGTAGCTGTAACCGGGTGATACGGTGATTCCTTCGACACCAAGCTGCGTCGCCGTATCGAAGAATTCAGCCACTTCCTGCGGGTTCTCGCCGTTGAACAGTGTGCAATTGATGGTTACGCGAAAGCCCTTGGCCTTCGCCAATTTGATCGCGGCGACCGCCTTGTCATAGACGCCCTCTTGGCATACCGATTCATCGTGACGCTGGCGATTGCCATCGAGATGAATCGAGAAAGTGAGGTAGGGCGAAGGCTGATACTCATCGATGTGCTTGGATAACAGAATCGCGTTCGTGCACAAATAGACGAATTTCTCGCGCGCGACGATGCCGGCTACGATCTGCGGCATTTCCTTGTGAATGAGCGGTTCGCCTCCGGGAATGGAAACTATCGGCGCTCCGCACTCATCGACCGCGCGCAATGCGTCGTCCACGCTGACTCGCTTCTGCAGTATTTCCTTGGGGTAATCGATCTTTCCGCACCCGGAGCAGGCTAGATTACATTGGAATAGCGGTTCCAGCATGAGCACGAGCGGATAACGCTTATCGCCGCGCAGCTTGCGCCCGGCGATATAACGGGCGACTTTGTACATTTGAAGCAATGGAATAGCCATGTGCCATCTTACCGCGAGGGGCCTCAAGAACCCAATGCAGATTGCAAATCCACTACCTGGGCGCGGGAATTCATTTGAGGGCGCCGGTTAATGCTCCCCGCTGCGCGCCCTTAGCAAACCCTGCTCGCGAAACCACCGCACCGCGTCTTCGAACGCCTCGAGCGGCGGCCGCCACCGATAACCCAATTCCCGCACCGCCTTGTCACTGCGAAAATACATGGGTTTGCGGGACATGCGCACGCCCTCGAGCGTCACTCGGCCGCTGCGGCCCGACGCCCAGGCGAGGGCTTCGGCCGCGTAGGCGACCGGGAGTATCACGCCGTAAGGCAGGCGGATTCGCGGCGGTTTGCGGTCCACGAGCGTCGCGATCTGCCCCAGGATTTCGCGCAATGTCATGTCCTGCCCGCCGAGGATGTAGCGCTCTCCCGCCCGGCCGCGCTCATAGGCGAGCAGATGGCCGGCGGCAACGTCATCCACATGCACGATGTTGAGGCCCGTATCAACGTATGCCGGCATCTTGCCCGAAGCGGCGTCGAGAACCAGCTGACCCGTGGGTGTGGGCTTGATGTCGCCGGGGCCCACCGGCGTCGACGGATTGACGATTACCACGGGCATGCCCATCCGCGCGGCATCGCGCGCCACTTCTTCCGCAAGATACTTCGAGCGCTTGTAGTGGCCGATCATGTTGCCCAATCCAACCGCAGTCCCCTCCTCGCCGGCAGAGCCGTCCCGCGGAATGCCGATAGTCGCGACGCTGCTCGTATACACGATTCGCGCGACCCCCACGGTGCGGGCGGCATTCAATATATTGCGGGTACCTTCCACGTTGGTACGATAAAGCTGCGCCGGATCGCGCGCGCCCAGGCGATAGTCCGCTGCCGCATGAAACAATCCCGCGCAACCGTCCAGCGCGAGTTCGAGAGATCTTAAGTCCCCAAGGTCGCCCTCGAAAACCTCAACCGCGAGATGCTTAAGATTGCTGCGGTTAGAGCCGCTGCGCGCGAGGACGCGCACCTCCCAACCCGCTCTGCGCAGGGCCCTTGCAACCGCCGCGCCGACGAATCCGGTTGCGCCGCTGACAAGTGCCTTCATGCAGTGCGGACGCCGTCGACGCTCGATGTCATCAATCCGGCGCGGGCTACGACTTTGAGTGAAAGCATCGCCGCACGATAGCGCTGCGCGAGACGAATCACCGCAAAGAGCTCGCCCGGCGCCAAAGCGAGTCCGCCGATGAATCGCCCGATGCTCAGTTGGCCGGCGCGGCTCGCCGCCGCGACCGAGCGCGGCAGCGCATCAGCCGCCGTATCCACGATTACTCGTACCGCCAAGAACGGCAGACGGTGAGCGGCGGCGACTTGCGCGATCGCCAGACTTTCCATGTCGACAGCAACGGCGCCCGTCTCACGAAAAGCGGCGGCTTTGTCCGCGATGGCGTCGATGGGTTTCGAACTCGTCAGGAGCTTGCCCGCAACCACTCTCCGCTGCGAAGCGACGGCAATGCTCAACCGCTGGCGCCAGTCAGGGGACGTCATGAACTGCGCGCCGGCGCCGGACAGGATGGCGCTTGGCAAGACGACCGTGCCCGCGTTTAAAGCCGGATCAAGCCCCCCGGCCAGTCCGAAGCTGACCAGCCTCGAGGCACCGGCATGGACGAGCTTATGAGCTGCAATTGCGGCCCCGGCGCAGCCCATTCCGCCGACCGCGAGCAATACGCCGTCGCCAAAGCTCGATAACCCGTCATGCCGCCGCAGCACTGGGCCAAGGGTGCGCGCCTCGGCTTCGAGCGCCGCGACCACACCGACTCCATTCAATGAGCGATTCCGCGGCGCGTCAAGGTGCGGTAGGCCGCCAACGCCCAGAGCGGAAAATATGCAGAATAGCCGTGATATCGCAAATAAAACACTCGCGGAAAGCCGGGTGCCGTGAAGCTCAAGTCCTTCCAAAGTCCATCGGCCTGCTGCGTGCGCATCAGGAACTCGGCGCCGCGCCGCGCCTCGTCTGATCCGGCTTCGCCGGCGGCCAACAATCCTAGCAGCGCCCACGCGCTCTGGTAGGCAGTGCTGGGCAAGTTCCCGGGGGCGCCGCTTCCGGCGTCATAGGTATCATTGCTTTCACCCCACCCGCCGTCCGAGTTCTGTTTGAATTTGAGCCACTCTGCAGCACTCCGCACGGCGGGATCCTCGCCGCCGACGTGCGCTTGCGCGAGCGCCGTCAACACGGACCACGTGCCGTAAATGTAGTTGGTGCCCCAGCGGCCGAACCAGGAACCGTCGGGTTCCTGCTGCAGCCGCAAGTAGCCGATCGCCCGATTCAATGCGTGCTCGTCCTGCGGGCGTCCGATGCGGGCCAACACGGTGACCACCCGCGCCGTGACGTCGCTCGTCGGCGGATCGAGGAGTGCGCCATGATCGGCAAATGGAATCATGTTGAGGTAGTAGCTCGTGTTGTCGGCATCGAAGGCGGCGAATCCGCCGTCCTTGCTTTGCATCCCGACAAGCCAATCCAAGGCGCGGCGCACGCTCTCGGCGTAGCGGCCCGAATCGCGGGCTTGGTGCATGGCCCACACGACCACGGCCGTGTCGTCGAGATCCGGGTAGTAGCTATTTGCGAATTGAAACGCCCAGCCGCCGCCGGCCAAATCTCGCCGTTTGACTTGCCAGTCTCCGGGTTCGTCGAGGAGCTGGCGCGATTTCAGCCAGTCGAGCGCCCGAATCGAGGCGTCGGAGGACGAGGAATCGCCGGCCTCTTGCATCGCCAGAGTCGCAAGCGCCGTGTCCCATATCGGCGAGACGCAGGGCTGGCAATAGGCGCTCGATGCGCCTATGACCAGAAGCTTTTGCAGCGCGCGTTTGGCGGTGAGACGCCGTGGATCATCGTCGGCGTAGCCCAGTATCGTCATCGCCTCCAAGGCGTTCACCATGGCAGGGAAAATGGCGCCCAAGCCATCTTCGCCGTTGAGCCGTTCGAGCATCCAGCTTTCCGCACGGCGGGTTGCGGCTTCGCGCATGCGAGCGGGAATCAGCGGGTCCATCAAACGGCCGAGCCGATCGGCCATCAAGAAAAATTTCGCCAGCAGTCCCTTGCGCCGGAAATAATCGCGCTCCTCTTCGGGAGGAATCGTGAACAATTCGCGGATATGGACGTTCCGCGGGTTTGTGGCGACGGGCTTGCGCGTGCATAGAATGAACAACGGCACCATGACGGTGCGCGACCAGTAGGACACCTTGTCGAGGTGGAACGGAAACCAACGCGGCAGCAACATGATCTCGACGGGAATATAGGGCACGCCGCGCCACGGCAGCTGCCCGAAGAGGGCAAGCGCAATCCGGGTGAACACATTGGCCGCCGCGGCACCGCCGCGTTCCAAGATCGCGGTGCGCGCACGTACCATATGCGGCTGGTCCGGACTGTCCCCTGCGAGCTTCAATGCGTAGTAGGCCTTGACGGAGCAACTGATGTTGAAATCGCCGCCGTGATAGAGCGGCCAGCCGCCATGCCTATCTTGGGCGGAGCGCAGGTGGGTGCAGAGCTTAGCCTCCAAGGCAGTATCGATCTCGTCCAAGAAGTGCATCATCATGATGTACTCGGCCGGGATGGTGCAGTCGGCTTCGAGCTCGAATAACCAGTAACCTTGAGCCTCCTGGCGCGCGAGCAGTGCATCGCGGGCCTCCGACACCGCGCGATCCAAGGGTGAATCCGCCACGCGGCGCAGGGTGTGGGAGACGATCTCGCCGCGCGCTTCGGATTGCGGTTCCGGGTAAGACCCCGTTTTCGGCGCGGTACGGTTCACGATCCGGAGTTCCCGAAGGATCGCAGAGCCCGCTCCGGCTCGACGGCCGATTCATGAAGGCCTATCGGTGCCGGCCGGGAATGGCGCAGCTCGACAACGCGCGCGAGCGGCAGACCACGCGCAGCGAGCGCGAAGAGCCGCCGCAATATCCAGTCGCTGCGGCCGGCCATATCCGTCAAAAAGCGGGTCATGGCAACTTGCGATCGCGTCACTTTCACTTGGGCGCCCGCCGTGAAGCGAGGATTTTGCTCGATCTTGCGCAAAGTAAGGACGGCAAGCCCGATCGCCCACAAGCAAAACCGGCGTATGCCGATCTCCTTGCCGGGAATCAACAATGTGTAATCGAGCGCGTTGCGCAGATGCGCGTGAGCCACGCCCACGAGTTCGCGAAAGCCCGCGCCGAAGCGCGGATCAAACGGCTCGCTTGAAGCTCCGGAAAGATCGACACCATGACGCGCGAACACATCCTGCGGCAGCCAGCATGCACCGCGGCTGCGGTCCTCCCAGACGTCCTTGAGGATATTGGTCATCTGCAGACCCTGCGCGAAGGACGCTGCTTTCGCGGACAGCGCGGGACGGCTGCGGGCTATCTCCGGTGAATAATCGCAAAACAGATCCGTCAGCATTTCGCCTACGACCCCTGCGACGTAGTAGCAATAGTCATCGAGGTCGCTCGAGCGGGCGAGACCCTGGAGGCTCGCGCTGAACTGGAAGCGAGGCATACCGCTGCACATGAGCGCGACGCAGCGTTGGATCGCGGCTTGCTGTGAGCCATTGAGGCGCGACAGCACTCCGATGACGCGCCCCATGTTGCTCACCAGATCGCGCTCCGCCGCCAAGGTCCGATCCGACAAGCGCGGCGCGATTTCGCTGGCCAGCGGCGCTGGGTTTCCGTGGCCGTCCAAGACCGCGCTGAAGCGCTGCAAATACGCCAACGTTTGGGGGGGCGACAACGCCGGTTCGTCCTCGATGGTGTCGGCAATGCGGCACAACAAATAGGCGCAGGTCACTGCCGTGCGCAGGCCGACGGGCAATTGCGGGATCGTCAGCGCAAAGGTACGCGAAACGTGGGCGAGAATCTGGTCTTGATAGACTTCATCTGAACTGACGGAATCCATGAGGACAGTATCTCGGAAACGCTGGAGGATAGCATGATGTCAGCGGGTCGCTCGTGAGGCAAATTTGCAACAGGAGGTGCGGTTTTTGCCACCAGAGTGGCCACGCAGTATAAAATGAGGCTATGACCGCCACGCCAGAGAACTATCCCCTGCTGGACGCCATTGATGCGCCGGCGGATCTACGCCGCCTGCCAATGTCGCGGCTGACGGATCTGGCCGAGGAGCTGCGCAGATTCCTGATCCACAGCGTCAGCACCCGAGGGGGCCATTTTGCGGCGGGTTTGGGGACTGTCGAGCTGACGATTGCGCTGCATTACGTATTCGATACCCCGTATGACCGGCTGGTCTGGGATGTAGGACACCAAGCCTACCCGCACAAGGTGCTGACCGGCCGGCGCCACCGTCTTCACACCATCAAGCAGGACCAAGGCCTGGCACCGTTTCCGAGCCGCGCCGAGAGCGAATTCGACACTTTCGGCGTGGGGCATTCGAGCACCTCGATCAGCGCGGCATTGGGCATGGCCGTCGCGGCGGCGCAACGCGGCGAAAAGCGCAGGGCCGTTGCCATCATCGGCGATGGCGCGCTGACCGCAGGGATGGCCTTCGAGGCGCTCAACCATGCCGGCTCGCTGCCCACCGATCTCTTGATCATCCTGAACGACAATGACATGTCGATTTCCGAGAACGTCGGCGCGCTCTCGAACTACCTCGCCCGCGCCCTGTCGGGCCGTATGTATTCGCATCTGCGCGAGAGCGGCAAGAAGGTCCTGCGGCAGATGCCAACCGTATGGGAGCTTGCGCGCCGCTCGGAAGAGCACATTAAGGGCATGGTCCTCCCGGGTACGCTGTTCGAAGAAATGGGATTCAATTACATCGGCCCCATCGACGGCCACGACGTCAAAGCCCTCGTCAGCACGCTCCGAAACCTTCAGCAGCTGCACGGTCCCCAGTTTCTGCATGTCGTCACGCGGAAAGGCAAAGGCTACGCGCCCGCGGAAGCGGATCCGATCAAGTGGCATGGGCCGGGACCGTTCGACCCCGCGAGCGGCATGATCTTCAAGGAGATCAGCGCCGGCCCGACTTACTCGCAGATATTCGGCAAGTGGCTATGCGACATGGCGGAGCGCGACCCCTGCATCGTCGGGATCACGCCGGCCATGCGCGAAGGCTCTGGACTAGTTGAGTTCTCGAAGCGGTTCCCCGAGCGCTACTACGACGTCGCGATCGCCGAGCAACACGCGGTAACGTTTGCCGCGGGACTCGCGGCCGAGGGTTTCAAGCCGGTTGTCGCGATTTATTCCACCTTCCTGCAACGCGCGTACGATCAGCTCATCCACGACGTCGCCCTGCAGAAGCTGCCGGTGATTTTTGCCTTGGACAGGGCCGGGCTCGTCGGCAGCGACGGCGCGACTCACCAGGGCAGCTACGACCTCTCGTTTCTGCGCTGTATTCCCAACATGGTCATCATGGCGCCGGCGGATGAGAACGAATGCCGCCAGATGCTTTATACGGCCACTACCTTGGCATCGCCGTCCGCGATACGTTACCCGCGCGGCACCGGCCCGGGTACCCCGATCGCCGCGGAAATGACCGCTGTCCCGGTCGGACGCGCACAGGTGCGCCGGGAAGGCCGCAGCGGCCTCGCGATTCTCGCATTCGGCGCGCTGGTCGAATCCGCCCGCAAGATCGCCGACCGGCTGGATGCTACGCTGGTCAACATGCGCTTCGTCAAGCCGCTCGATGAAAAACTCGTCTTGTCGGTCGCGGCACGACACCGCGCCATAGTGACTATCGAGGAGAACGCCATCATCGGCGGCGCGGGCGCGGGTGTCGGCGAGTTGCTCGCCTTGCAAGGCGTGCAGTTGCCCCTGCTTCATCTTGGCATACCCGACCGCTTCATCGAACACGGTTCGCGCGAAACCTGTCTTGCCGCGGCGGGCCTCGACCTCGCCGGCCTCGCCGCGAGCGTCGACGGTTGGTGGAACCTTCAGACTCAGGAGCGGCTGCGCTCGGTCGGCATGGCGATGGGCACCAAGGCGTTGTAGTACGGGTAATGCCGGAGCTCATCCATGGGAAAGCGAATCGACTTGAATTCGGTGGCAGCGGTCTCGGGCTCGAGCTATCCGCCGCCGTTTGACGCGCCATGCGCGGCGCGTGTCCGGCAGCGATTGGGCGACGCAGCAGGGCTGACCGACTTCGGCGTGAACTTGCTGCGGCTGCCGCCGGGCGCATGGTCCAGTCAGCGGCATTGGCATTCTGCCGAGGACGAATTTGTCTATGTGCTCGAGGGTGAGGTCGTGCTCGTGACCGACACCGGGGAAGAGATTTTGCGCGTCGGCGATTGCGCGGGATTCAAGGCGGGAGTTCTCGACGGGCATCACTTGCAGAATAGATCGCGGGATGCAGCAGTCGTCCTTGAAATCGGATCCCGCAAGGTTGCCGAGGACGAGGGGGAGTATCCGGATATCGACCTGCGATTTCGCAAAAGAGATCGGGGATACGCTCGCAAGGACGGGACGCCGTACGGCGCATGAATCTGACGGCGGCCTTTGCTAGACTCGGCACGTGAATAATTTAAAGCCTTTCGACCCAAACGACATCGATGAAACGCTGACCCGCGTCGTTACTCATGGCCGCTCTACCTACCTTATGTTTCCATACATCAACGCGCTCGGCCCCGCACCGAGGTTCAATTCGATCAGCGGCGTGATCGCAGGACCCACCGCGACAATCGCGGACTTCGCCGCTCTCTCATCGTTGGTGAAGAAAACACCAGAGACAGGCGAATGGTTCATGTCCTTCAATACGCCGTGGCTCATCACGCCGTCTGAAGCGGAAGCCCTCAGAACCCGCGCCAACGCTCCCAGGGGCAAGCGCGACTAGCCGCCAGGACGGGTTCGCGACGGCATTTCGCGGAGCTGCTGGACGCTGCCCCTCACGCTTGATCATGACCGAATTCAAATCCGATTTCTTGCGCACCCTGGCCGAGCGCGGATACATCCATCAGCAGACCGACGCTGCGGGACTCGACCGGCGCGCCAACTCGGACGTCGTCACGGCATACATCGGCTTCGATGCCACCGCCGATAGCCTGCACGTCGGCAGTCTGGTGCAGATCATGCTGTTGCGCCGGCTGCAGCAGACGGGCCACCGGCCCATCGTGCTGATGGGCGGCGGAACCACCAAGGTCGGCGATCCTTCCGGCCGCGACGATACACGCCAGCTTCTCACCGACGGGGAGATCAACTCCAACATCGCCAGCATCCGCGAGATATTCGCTCATTTTCTGCGCTTCGACGAATCGCCAACCGGGGCGCTGATGGCCAACAATGACGACTGGTTGTCGAGCCTCGAGTACATCCCCTTCCTCCGCGACATCGGCCGGCACTTTTCGATCAACCGAATGCTGACAATGGACAGCGTGAAGCTGCGGCTCGAACGCGAACAACCCCTCACCTTCCTCGAGTTCAACTACATGATATTGCAGGGCTACGACTTCGTGGAGCTGAACAAGCGCCACGGGTGCACGCTGCAGATGGGCGGCTCTGATCAATGGGGCAATATTATCCAGGGCGTGGAACTCGGACGCCGCGTGCGGGAGCAGGAGCTGTTCGGTCTCACATCGGCGCTCATCACCACATCCTCCGGCGCCAAGATGGGCAAGACCGCAGCCGGCGCCGTGTGGCTGAGCGACAAGCGCCTCTCCGCCTACGATTACTGGCAGTTCTGGCGCAATGCCGAGGATGGCGATGTCGGGCGGTTCCTGCGCATGTTCACCGACTTGGCCGTAGCAGAAATCGCCCGGCTCGAACGACTGCAGGGCGCCGAGATCAACGAGGCCAAGAAAATCCTCGCCACCGAGGCTACGCGTCTGTGCCACGGGGAAGCCGCGGCGCGCGAAGCTGCCGCGACGGCGGCCGGAGCCTTTACCGGTACGGCGGAAGATGGCCTGCCAACCATGAGTCTCGGATCCGGTGCCCAGGTTCTGGTGCTCGACGCTGTAGTCACGCTCGGCATGGCCGGCTCGAAAAGCGAGGCGCGACGGCTGATCGATCAGGGCGGGGTGAAGCTGAATGACAAGCCGGTACAGTCGGCCGCCGCCACGATCTCCGGTGCGGATCTCGATGAGCGCGGCACCGCGCGCCTCGCCGTGGGCAAGAAGCGGCATGCGTTGATCAAGCGCCAGTAAAAAAAAAACCCCCATCGGCTTGCGCCGATGAGGGTTCGCTTTCATCAAATTAAGAGCCTGGCAGTGACCTACTTTCACATCGACAAAGTCGACACTAGCATCGGCGCAGAGCGTTTTCACTTCCGAGTTCGAAAAGGGATCGGGTGGTTCCCACTCGCTATGGCCGCCAGACAAACCGGTCGCGATGGGCGAGTCATGGCTCGCCCATCGCTAATTCGCACAATTTGTTTCGACCCCAG
>JBBROC010000068.1:0-12037 GCA_038229815.1 Steroidobacterales bacterium
ACGGAAGTGCCGTACTCGAGCGAGATCGAGAGGATGAGCCTGCGTCGCGCTCCGATTCCGAGTTACGCTCCCCGCAGCAGCGTCGGGCAGATCTATTCGGCTCTGTGGAAGGAGGTAGCGGCGCGGATGGAATGCGCGAATTGAAGGCGAGGTGTCCGCGTGTGCCGTGCGGCGCAAGCGTGTGGCATCGAGTCTCACCCACCGCACAGCTAGCGAAAACATAGGCATGGCCTCGAAGACGGACGCTTGTTCCGGGCGCTTCTAAAGGAGCAACTTGTCGAGGCTAATCGGCAGTTCCCGTACGCGCACGCCCGTTGCATGGTAAACCGCGTTTGCAATTGCGGCTGCGACCCCCGTGATGCCGATTTCGCCGATACCGCGGGTGCCCAACGGGTTGATATGCGGATCGTCTTCCGCGACCACACTGACGTCGATCGCGCCTATGTCGGCGTTGGTGGGGACGTGATGATCCGCGAAGTTGGCATTGACGGCTTCGGCGACAATATCGCCGGCGCCGGCGCGCGCGTACGAGAAATTATGCACGGGCGGCTATTTCGCGGGATCGCCGCTACGATGTTGGGGTAGGCCCCGCAGCGGCACAGGTTGCCGCTCATTCCTTCGCGGATCATTTCCTCCGACACTGGCTCCGCGGAATCCGGGCCGTTTCGATGTTCATCGAGGAGACCCACCGTGGAAAGAGTTGGCCGGGCGTTCAGAAACCACATTGAAACGCATCGTGCTGCAAAAAAGCAGCCTGCAACGGATGCAATTCGCTGCAGCCGCACGACCCCTCAACGGTGACGATGTCGTCGTTGGTATGCATTACGACAAGGCCGCCGTCGGGCGCGTGCGAATCCGACTCGGACTGCGCCTCGCTGGGGCTTGTCATTAAGACCCCGTTACGAGTTTACGCGCGGCCGAGCGAGCAAGGCGCCTACGCCAATACCGATCAGCGCCGCAATTCCAATAGTCCGCAAGGGAGATTCGCGCACATAATCGCCCGGACGGCGGAGTGTCCGAGTGACTTGCCGGGCCGCGTAGCTAGTGGTTTCTTGCCACGCGCTCTGCGCTGCCGAAAGAGCCACTTGAACCTTCGCTCGAATGCTCTTGATATCAGGACTGTCGACCTCGGCAATGCGCCCGAGTAGTTCCTCGACGCTGTCCGTCAACTCGGTATAGGGACTTTTTACCATACTCGCCTCCTGACAAGCGTTTGCGGGCGGCCACTCTTTCACGCCTTCATTGCCCTCGGTAAGCGGCGTTCAGCGCATGGCCGCGTCAGAAAGGACGGACAGCCGATGGGGCAAAACGCCAGACCGTCCTACATACGCTCGGGCCGGCACCCGACAGAAACTCCAGCCGCCGATCCGCACAGTGAACACGCGTGATACGCCCGCAGGAGCAAAAGCGCATGTTCGACCACTCCAGGCCTAAGACTCTGTTTTTTTGGTATCTTGCCGTCAATTCGCAAAGGCGTGCGGCGAATGACCAAGATTTGACTCGCGGTAGCCCCGAGATTGCTGTCGAGGGGGAAAGCAAAGTGCTCTATCTCGAGAAACCGCCCGGCCGGTAGTTCGCTCTTCCACGAAGCGTTTTTTCGCAATCATCCGGAATCGAGCGGGTGGCGGCCGTGTTTTAATTTTGCTTGCGCGATTGGACACTACTTGCGTGGGGGCGGCGGTTCCTCTTGCGGGCGCCGCAGCCCTCTTCGGCTTCTTTCAATCGCCTCGTTCGGGTTTGTCGGATCATCGGGATCATTCTTGAATCCGCCCGGGGTAGAGTTCGATACGGTCTCGCTCTCTTTCTCGCGGGCTGCTTGCGGATCCGGCCCGGGCGGTGTTGCGCTTCCCTGCGAAGCGGGAGGGTTGGAAGAGTGAGAACTTGGCATGGGTGATCCTGAAAATTAGCCTACGGTAAGTTAGCCGCTCGACCGGCACAAGGCGAGGGCGTGCGACCAGAATCGCTGGTCAGTATCCACTGACAGGGCTGTTTTGCCAGGCACCAACCGTACGCCGAGCGTCAAACGTTCGCCAGTCGCTCAGCTTGCAGGATATGGTCCAGCGCGGCGCCCGCATCTGCGTGGCGGCTCAAGAGATCCAGCGACAGGGTTGCGAGAAGCAGCGGGGTCTTCGATTCGCCGACGCGCGCAATGCATTCCGCGAGCGCGGCATAAATTAGCTCGATCTGATCGGCGTTCATGCTTGGTCCTTGAGGGCGCGGGTCAGCGTCCCATCGATGTCAGGAGGCGCCGTTCCGGCATCGCGCCAGCGCGCCATGACATAGCCGTCCGGCCGTATTAAGTAGAGTGTGCCTTCCACGGCGTCGTACCGCCCCCAAGCCTGATGGAGTTCGTCGACGAAGGTATCGGCATCAGGATCGCCATGGCTTGCCAACCGCATCAAGCGCAGCGCAGCCCCGCCCCGCCGAGGTGCTCGGCCGGCAGCCTCCTGCAATCGCGGCGGCAGCGAAGGGATGTCGGAGAAATACAAGGCAACGAAGCCGGTACCGAACATCGCCGTCAAGTGCGATGCACCCTGCACTGTTCGCAGACGCGCTTCAGGGGCCGGCATGCCGGCACCGGCGCCGTCGCTAAAGTCACGGCCGTGGTCCGGCTGATTGAGCGGCGAGCCTGCGTATTCGACCGGAGAAGTTTGCCGCGGATTTATGAGCGAGCGGACGCCGGGCGAGACGAGCGAGAGCCGCAAGGCGGCTTCGCGCATTAATGCAAAGCCGCGATGCGGCGGCGCCATGAATTCGGTGCTCTTGGCGCCGAAGGCGATGTTGACATCGGCCGCGAGCACGCGTTCGCCCGAATAGCTATCGAGCAGCGCCTCGCCGGCACAGCCTTGTATCAAGAGCGCCAGCTTCCAGGCCAGATTGCCGGCATCGTCCAGTCCGGAGTTAAGACCCCGCACGCCAAAAATCGGTACCAGATGCGCCGCATCGCCGGCAAAAAGCACGCGACCGCTTCGGTAGCTCGGCAGCGATAGGCACTTGGCATTGTAGATCGAGATCCACAGCGGCTTCCACGGAGCCGTCTCCCCGATCATCGCAAGGTGAGCCTGCACGCGCGGCAGGACATTTTCGGGTTTGACCGCCTCCAGCGGATTTTCATGATCCGCCACTTGGTAATCGATGCGCCAGACATTGTCCGGCTGCCGATGCATCAGAATAGTGGACCCTGGATTGGAGGGCGGGTCGAACCAGGCCAGACGTTCAACCGCGCGCCGGGTTTTCTGCTCGATGTCGACGATGACGTACCGGCCTTCGTATTGCACGCCCACGAGTTCGAGCCCCAATTGTTCGCGCACCGTGCTGCGGCCGCCATCGCAGGCGATCAGCCAATCGGCATGCACGTGCCCGGTGCGGCCGTCCGCACCTTGAAATTCAACGTCGATGCCGGAAGGCTGCGGCCACACGGCTGTCACACGGGTCGACCGGCGCACGTCGGCGCCGCCGGCGTGTATTGCCGCCGCATATGCATACTGTTCCACGTAATACTGCTGGATGTTGATCATCGGTGCGAACCGTTCGGCGGGCTCACTCGGCATTTCGAAATGCAGCACCTCGGTGTCACGAAAGTAGCTGCGGCCGCCAACCCAGGGCAGGCCCTTGGCCGTCAAAGGTCCATCCGCACCAACCCAGCCGAAAATCTCCTGCGAGCGGCGCGAGAGGCAGATAGCGCGGCTCCCCTCGCACCAGGATGCATTTGTCTCCAGCACGAGGCATCTGACGCCGTGGTGCGCCAGTAGCGCCGCCGCCGTTAACCCGACGGGTCCGCCGCCGACGATGAGTACCGGAACTTGGCGGGGGAAGGGAGGAGCGTTATCCATTGCAAGACTAAAGCCGCGCAGGCTCGATGCGGTTATTGCGACCGCCGCTTCGCGGCCGCGGCTTTCCACAGGCGTGCGCGGACGGCGCTGACCTGCACAAGCGGGCGGCCGCGCGAAGCGTGGATCTCCGCCGCGGAATAGTCGGCAAAGCCGCGCGGCGCTTCGAGGTCGCTGAGATTTTTCGCCATCCAGTTGAGCAGCGCTGCGGTGTCGGCATCGGAAAGCGGCGATTGCGCGACCCCGGGGACTCTGACCAAGTAATCTCGTCCCTCGGGCGACGCGGAAAAAAGCACAACCGAGCGGCGTATGGAGGGAACTCGACCCGATTGTCCGGACCCGTCTGCAAGATGGCACCCCATGCAACGCAATTGGTAGTTGACGATGGGTTGATAACCCCACGCTACGTTGGCGCCAGCCCAAAAGAGCACAAAAGCGGTCCCGGTCACGACTCGCACGTGCAGTTACTTCGCCGTGCCTACGATGCGCGCCGTCGAACAATGATAGGGGATATTGGCCTTAGAATTCCCCGAACACCAATTGTAATCATTGGATTGGCCGGGTTGGAACAAGGCGGTATCGCCTTCGTTGCGATTGCAGAAGCACCGGCCGCAGGCACTCTTGCCGCAGCAGTCGTTGTACGAGATCACATAGTCCTTGCCGTCGCTTGGGTTATGGCACGTTCCGATCCAGGTGACCGCCGACATGTCCGTTCCGGGCGGGCACATCGACTGGGAGCCTCCGCAGCATCCGCACAAAAAGCCGTCGATCGCGCAGTGCCGCCAGTATTCACACGAGGACGGATCGCCCGGATCTCCGGCAGGCGGAACGCCCGCAGGCTTGCTCTCCGCGCCGCGCGCTACCGGCAGCAACGGCACCGTGGCTGCCCCCAGAAGCAAAGATCCAAGGCCCGCAAGCGCGCTCCGTCGCGAGGTGCGGCGCGCGAGCGCGCGCGCCGAACTTTCCGAGAACGCATCCAACCATTTCATCCTAATTCTCCGGGAATGTTCGTCTATCGCGGCTCAAGCTGCCTGATTGCGCGCCGCCGCTTCGAAATAGTCCTGAATCGATGCGAAGCCGAGGCGCTTGGCTTCGAAAAGGCTCTCCAGGTGTTCGCGGGAATTAATTATACCTCGCGCCCGCAAAACTCCCTGCGCATCGATCAGGGCTGCAAAGGGCAGCCTGCTGACTTGATAGCTAATGCCGAGCGGGGCGGAAACGACGTAGGGGAAGCCGCCGAGGCGCTGAGCAAGAACAAATTCGCGCTGGCTCGCCGGCTCGCCGTCGCTGGCGAGGATGATGTCGAGCCAGTCCCGTTCGGACCCCAGACTCGATCTCAAGATGGGCACCAACGTCTTGCACACCGGACATGTCGGCGAGAGGAACATGATCAACGTGGCTCGTTCATCGGTTCGCGTCGTCCCCAGGCTGATCTGGCGGCCATTGAGGTCCTGCACCTGGATTTGCGGCGCGAGTTCGCCGACCTTGAGACCCTTCGCAAGCATGAGCGCGCCCGCCGGCGCAATGCGCTCGTGCAGCACGCCAAGCTGGCGGACGACCGCCAACAATGCGACGGATAGGCCTATCACGATAAGCCAAAGAGCGACGTTGGACACGGCGAGACCGGTCATGAGGTCCTCCTGAATTGCCGCAATCTGGGCGCAATATCGCCGAGCAATCGATCGACGGCGGCATACAGAGTGACGGCGACCAAGAATCCGCCGAGGATGGTCAGAAAATCGATCAAGCCGAGAGGACGCGGCGACCATGTCAAGGCTGAGATTCCAAGAGCAGCCGCGAGGAACGAGTTTCGCCAAACCATCCAAGCCCCGATGGTCCGGCGGTCGCGAGCAGGCCCGCAGCCGCAATCAAGATCGAGCCTGCCGCGGTGCAGGTTGATGCCGATGCCACACGCGTAGGCGACCAGGACGGCGATGGCGGCCACAATCGCCGTGCGGTGGCCTGGTTTCCACAACAGACCCGCAGCTATGCACAGTTCCACGCAGGGAATGAGCCAGGCGAGGCGCCGCGCAGGCGCATCGGGAAGCACGCGATACGCCGCAAGAACCTCCGTAAAGCGGGCCAAGCCGCGCAGCTTATGCACCGCGGCGATTGCGAACAGCATCGCAGTGCCGGCGACGATCAAGTATCCGAAGGCGGGATCGATCATGGCGGCGGCCCTCAAGGAGTGACCATGATCGTCGGTGTCGTACCGACGTGTGCAACGGATCGCAACAGCTTGCCGCTTGCGGCGTCGTAGATGTCGAGGTCGGGAGCTTCGATGAAAATGCTGTAAAGCAGGGGCTGCTGATCGGCCGAAATCTGGATTGAACTTGCCAAGTTCTTCAGGGAGAATTGCTGCACGCGTTGCCGCGTCGACAAATCAAACACCCAAACATCCTTTCCCGGATCCTTGTGGGTCTCGATGCCACCCCGGTGCATGATTGCGTACAGTCGGGATCCTTGCGAATTCAACGCAAGTTGCTGAAGGCCGCCTGGACGCCAGCCTGCCTTGCGTTCGCCGTCGGATGTCAGCCGCCAGGTCGTTCCCATCACTGCGTGCTGTGCATCGACCTCCAGCGGATATATCTGTCCCGAAAATGACACGAAATACCAAATGCGGCCGGAGCGGACGGCTTTTTCCGTGACTGGATCGGAGGCCATGTCGAATACCGGTTGTGTGCGCTTTAGATGCGCCGCGCCGCTGTCGTCGAGCTCGATGAGCGACAACGAGCCATCGCCGCATACGGAGAAAAACGAGCGCGGTCCGGTCGGGTAGATCAATGCACATCCCGGAGTTTCGACCTCCCGGACGAACTTGCGAAGCTGCGTATCGACGACCGTTACGCTCTGTGCCGGATTGAAGTTGTAGATCAAAAGAAAACGATCGTCGTCCGTCAATACCTGGTTGGCCATCATCGGCAGGTTGGACGAACGCTTGGGCGGTATCGCAATCTCATCCACCACTTTCAGCGTTCCCGGATCGTACAGGGTGACGACGTCCGTGCGCTTGCCGCGCGTTCCTCGGGAGAAATAGGTTTCTGGGGAATAGATGATCCGACCGTCGCGCGAAAGAACCACGCGCGCGAAACCATAGCCGGTGCTAAGCGTGCCCAAGTATCGGCCCGAGTCTCCATCGATCAGATACGCCATTCCGTCGGCCATGTGGGGAAATACGAAATCATTCACCCAGACCCAGTGTTTCGATGCTGGTACGGCCAGCGTCGCCACCCGCGGGCCCGATCCGGTCTCGGACGGAAGTTCCGCACCAGCCGCTCCGGCGAGGACGCAGCAGAAAAGCAGCGCCTGAAAAGGTCTGCACGATACAACAATCGATGCATTGATGGGGTTCATTTAGTTACCGCGTGCTTGTTGCGGATTAGTATTACCCTGGTATCCGCCATAGGCAACTAGAGTACACGTGAATCACGACTCCCCCGGGATGCGACCGCTGTATCGGCACGCGGAACTCCATCGCGTGCTGAACCCGAAGAGCATAGCCGTCGTCGGCGCATCGCCCAAGCCCGGTTCATTCGGCAATCGCGTGCTTGCCAATCTCGCCGGATTCGATGGCGACATCTACCTCGTGAACTCAAAATACGAACGCGTCGGCGACCGCGAATGCTTTTCTGCTCTTTCCGCGCTACCCGCCGTCCCGGACTGCGTTGCAGTCACGGTGCCGCGAGAATCTGCGGAAGAAGTCGTGCGCGAGGCCGCGCAAGTCGGCGCGGGCGGCGTCATTCTCTACGCATCCGGTTATGCCGAAACACGGCTGCGGGAGCGGATCAAACAGCAGCAGCGCCTCGGCGATATTGCACGGCGGTCCGGCTTGAAAATCCTTGGCCCAAACTGTCTCGGGATAGCGAATTATCTGCGCCGGGCGCGCATTACGTTCTCCGAATATCCGGCAGCGCGGGCAATGCGAGGTGTTTCGGTGGGTATCGCCAGCCAGTCCGGGGCATTGGCACAAGCGCTCGCTCAAGCGATGGAGTGCGGCGCCTCCGTTAGTCACGCGTTTTCAGCCGGCAATCAAGCGGATGTGGACGTCGCCGACCTGGTCTCCTTTCTCGCCGATGAACCGGCCTGCCAAGCCATCGCCTGCTCATTCGAGGGCATGGAGTTTCCGCAGCGGCTGCTCGAAGCCGCGCAAATCGCCTGGCGCAACGGCAAGCCATTGCTGGTCAATAAGATCGCGACCGGAACGCTGGGCGCCGTCGCGGCGATTTCTCACACCGGCAGTCTCGCAGGCTCGGACAGCGCGTACCGCGCGGCGTTCGAGCGGGGCGGCGCCATCGTGATCGAGGAATTCGCGGGACTGATGGAAGCGGCTGCTTTTTTTGCAAAGGCGCCGGCCCCGAGCGCGCGCGGCGTCGCCGTGATCGCGACCTCAGGCGGCGCAGCCATCATGGCGGCGGATCAAGCCGAGTCGCACGGGATTTCATTGCCGCAGCCCAGCGAGGAAGTCAGGCGCGTGCTCGCGTCGAACATTCCGGATTTTGGATCCGCCCGCAACCCCTGCGACGTCACCGGCCAGGTGGTGAATAATCCGCAGTCCATGTGGGCCTGCGGCGAAGCGCTGCTCTCCGATCCAGCCTATGGTGCGATCGTCGTGCCTCAGACGCTCGCACACGATTCGCACAAGTCGCGGGTTTCGGCCTTTGGGAAACTATCGGAACAATACGGCAAGATCACCTGCAACGTGCTGCTGTCCGGATGGCTGCACGGACCCGGCGCGTCGGAAGCCGAGGCCGATCCGCACGTTGCGCTGTTCCGCTCGATGGATCGATGCTTCCGTACGTTGTCGGCGTGGCACCATCGCGCCGATCTCGAAGCCCGCGGCGAACGCACCTTGATCCGCGTTTCGGACCCAGCTGCGGCGCAAGCGGCCGCACGATTGATCTCGGACACGCCGCGGGAGCGTTTGACGGAACGTGAGTCGAAATCAATCCTGAGTCTCTACGGCATCCCGGTCGTGCGCGAGATGCGCGTCGATTCGCGCGCCGCCGCCGTTGCCGCCGCTGCGCAACTCGGGTTCCCGCTGGCGGCCAAAATCGAGTCGCCGGACATCGTTCACAAGACTGAGGCCGGGGCCGTCACACTTGGGATCCGGTCGAATACCGAACTCATTGCCGCGTACGATCGCATCATCGCCAATGCCAAGTCTTACGCACCCGATGCCGATATTCGCGGCGTGCTGCTGCAGCCGATGGTGCCTGCGGGTCTCGAGGTCGCGGCGGGCGTGCGCATCGATCCCGGCCTTGGTCCATTGATCGTCGTCGGATTCGGCGGCGTATTGGTGGAACTGCTGCGCGACTCGGCGCTCGATTTGGCGCCCGTCAACATGGACGAGGCGCTGCGCATGCTGAGGGCACTCAAAGGCGCTCCCTTGTTCGATGGGTATCGAGGCGGCCCTGCCGTGAACTTGAATGGTCTCGCCGGCATTATCGTCCGCCTGTCGGAGTTCGCTGCGGATCAAGACGATATTCGGGAGGTCGACGTCAATCCCATAATTTGCGCGGGCGACGCAGCCATTGCGGTAGATGCCTTGATCGTGAAGGCGGCCTATAATGCCCGCAGATCCCGTCCTTGAAATGACGCTCGCCCCCGGAGCGAGGAGGTTGCCCAATTGCCCGACGAAACAAATACGATTTCACGGCGCGAGTTCACCGCGTTATCCATCGCCGCCGGAGTTGCCGCCGCGACCGGTGCTTCCGGCGCCACCGCGAAGGAGATGATCGACAGGGACGTTCAGGTAACCACCCCCGCGGGCGTCTGCGACGCCGCGCTCGTTCATCCTCGAGATGGTTCGTGGCCGGCGGCCATTCTGTTTACAGACGTGTTCGGACTTCGCTCAACCATGCGCGACATGGCGAGGCGGTTGGCTGCGGATGGGTACACGGTGCTGGTTCCAAATCCGTTCTACCGCACGAGCAAGCCTCCTGGCTTGCCGATGGATCTGGACTTCAACAACCCCGCGGATCGCGCCAAAATGGACGTTTTGCGCAAGCCTTTGACCAGCGATGCGGTCATGCAAGACGCAACGGCATACGTCAAATATCTGGATTCCCAGGCGCCGGTCAAAAAGAAAGCCAAGATGGGCGCATTTGGTTATTGCATGGGCGGTCCCATGACCATGCAGGCGGTCGCCGCCAACCCCAACCGGATCGGCGCCGGTGCATCGTTCCACGGCGGAGGATTGGTGACCGATAAGCCGGACAGCCCTCACTTGCTGGTGCCGAAAATGAAGGCACATTATTACTTCGGTATCGCGATGAACGACGATCAGCGACAGCCCGACGCTAAAGCCACGCTAGACGAAGCACTCAAGGTGGCCAAACTGCCGGCGAAGATCGAGGTCTACGATGGCTGCTTGCATGGCTGGTGCGTCAAGGACATGCCCGCGGCCAACGGCAAGCCCATCTATAACGAGTCGCAAGCGGAGCGAGCATGGGGCGAACTGGTGAGTCTCTTCAAGAGCGCGCTCGTTTAATTGACTGCCTCCATGCGCGAAGCTTTTATCTGCGATTTCGTGCGAACGCCGATAGGCCGCTACGAAGGCTGCTTGGCGCGCGTCCGACCCGATGATCTCGCGGCGACCGCGATCAGAAATTTGGTCGCTCGAAACAGCGCCGTCGGCGAGGCAGTCGACGAAGTGTTCATGGGGTGCGCCAACCAGGCCGGGGAGGACAATCGCAACGTCGCGCGCATGGCGCTGCTGCTCGGCGGGTTGCCGGCGAATGTGCCCGGTCTCACGATCAATCGATTATGCGCGTCCGGAATGGATGCAGTGGCGGCCGCGGCTCGAGCCATCCGAGCCGGCGAACTGGATCTCGCCATTGCGGGCGGAGTCGAATCGATGACGCGCGCTCCGTTCGTGATGGGGAAAGCCGAGCGCGCTTTCCAGCGGACCGCGGAATTCTACGATACGACCATCGGCTGGCGCTTCGTCAATGCGCAAATGAAGGCTCTCTACGGCGTCGATTCCATGCCGGAGACGGGGGAGAACGTGGCCGCCGATTTTCACATATCGCGCGAGCACCAAGACGCCTTTGCCTTCCGCTCGCAACAGCGCGCCGCCCGCGCCCAGCAAGCGGGCGTGTTCGCAGAGCAGATAGTCGCCGTGACCGTCCCCCAAGCAAAAGGGTCGGCTCCGGCCAGCGTCGAGCGCGACGAGCAAATGCGTCCGGACACGACGCTCGAGGGACTGTCCAAGCTCAAGCCGGCGGTGCGTGCCGGGGGTACCGTCACCGCCGGTAATGCTTCGGCAATCAACGACGGTGCCGCGGCGCTGCTCCTGGCGTCTGCGGCCGCCGTCGATAAATACGGCCTCAGGGTCCGCGCACGCGTGCTTGGTTTTGCGTCCGCGGGCGTGGCGCCCCGCGTCATGGGAATGGGCCCGGTGCCCGCCGTCGAGAAGCTCGTGAATCGGTTGCGGCTCAAGGTTAGCGATTTCGACGTGATCGAGCTCAACGAGGCCTTCGCGTCGCAAGCGCTGGCTTGTGTTCGAGCCTTGGGTTTTGCAGATGATGCCGAACACATCAACAGCAATGGCGGCGCCATCGCTCTGGGCCACCCGCTCGGTATGTCGGGCGCGCGCATTGCGGGGGCGGCGGTGCAGGAGTTGATCCGCCGTTCGGGACGGTACGCATTGGCCACGATGTGCGTCGGCGTCGGACAAGGCACGGCGCTGGCATTCGAGCGCGTATGAGCGACTCATTGAGGGCGCCTGCATCAGGCATCCTTTCAAAGGCGGACGTACGCTGCTACATTACTGATACAGGCGGAACTCAGTTCTGCATAGTGGAATTGAATGGCATGAGCAAACTGAGTTTCGAAGTGAAGGACTGCATCGCAGTCCTTGGGCTGAACAACCCGCCCGTCAATAGCCTGGGGGTGGAATTACGCGACGCGTTGGTGGCTGCCCTGGCGCGCGCGAATGCCGATCCGGACGTCGCGGCCATCCTACTGATCGGTTCGGAAGCCGGCTTTTCCGGCGGAGCCGACATCCGAGAATTCGGTACGCCGAAGGCAATTGCACATCCTAATCTGCGCACGGTCATCAGCGAAATCGAAGACAGCAAGAAACCCGTCATCGCTGCGATCGGCGGGGTGTGCATGGGCGGGGGCCTGGAACTGGCCATGGCGTGCGATTACCGGGTTGGCGTTCCGGGAGGGCGAATAGCGCTGCCGGAAGTCAAGCTAGGGCT
>JBBROC010000069.1:0-10871 GCA_038229815.1 Steroidobacterales bacterium
GCCATTGATCGTCGAATCGGCGCAGATCTTGCGCATCGTCGAGACCTTGGATGCAGTGATTCGCGAAACGCCTTGATAACCGGTGGGCGTTAGTTCCGGTGGGCGCTAGTTCCGGTGGGCGCTAGTTCCGGTGGGCGCTAGTTCCGGTGGGCGCTAGTTCCGGTGGGCGCTAGTTCCGGTGGGCGCTAGTTCCGGTGGGCGCTAGCTCCGGTGCGCGCCGGCTCTGGCCTGCGCTAGCCTTTGGCTTCGAATATCGAGTACCACTTCTTGCAGGGCTCGATGACTTCCCAGATACCCTCGAATCCTGCGGGCACAACGAAAGCATCGCCGGCGCGGAACTCGTGTTTATCACCGCTGGCCGATTCCAAGCGCACCCGGCCTTCGATAATCACGCAGAATTCATGTTCGGTGTAACGCACGCGCCATTTGCCGGCGGTGCTGGTCCAGAGGCCGCAGAAAAATTGCTGCGTCGCCTCGTCGTACTGATTCGACGCGCGCGCCCGGGGAATACCGGAGAGAATATTCTCCGGCGCCGGATTGGCGGATTCTCCTGTCTGCAATCGGTCTAGAACGATGATCTTAGGGTGCGCACTCATCCCCTATCGTAGGCTGGGGTCGCGCACGGAAACAAGTGCGGTCCGGAGCTCCAGGCGTTCCGGACCGCGCGGCCCGTTTACTTTCTCGCCCAATCACTGATTCGCGGCCGCCTGCGCGACCGCCGCGCCGCCCTGCGCCTGCACCGTCAAGCGCACCCGCCGCTCGAGCGCATAGCCATCGCTGTCGGCCGCAACGCTCTGACTCTTGCCGTAGGCGTTGACTTCGAGCGCCTCGGCCCCAATTCCCGCCGCAAGAAACAGATCGCGAACCGCGTTGGCTCGATCCTCGGAGAGTTTGAGGTTGCTATCGACCGTACCGCGCGGATCTGCATAGCCATCCACCCGCACTTTGAGTTCCGGAGACTTCGCCACAGCCAGCGCAAGCACCTGAATCTGGTGCGCGATCTCCGCGGTGACCTCGGCGCTGCCGGTGCGGAACAATACGTCGCCCTGAAGCCCGTCGAGTACCTCACCGCTGTCCGCTTTGGCGTTTTGCACGGCCTCCACCTTGTGAGTCAAATCATCAAGCTGGGCGGTCAAGCTGCGATTGGATTCGATCAATACCTTCTTTTCGTTCAGCAGTACCGATTTCTCGGCCTGCAGTTGGCCTTCATCGGTCTGCAACGCAGCAACCGCTGCCTCTGCCTTGGTGGCATCCTTCGCACGATGCACGCGATTTCCAAGCCAGGTGCCAAGCCCTGCGCCGACGACCGCGCCCACTGGGCCGGCGGCAAACGCGCCAATCACGCCGCCCGTTACAAATCCGACCGGCTCATGCGGTGTCGGCGACTTAGGCTCGCCCGCCAAGGTAAGCGTGCTTGCACCCAAGAGGCCGATTATCCCGACTACCTTGGAAAATTCAGTATTCATGACAGCTCCTCACGTTCATTTCGCTAAGAGACGGCGCCCGCCGCCTCACGGGAACCATTACGCCCTCGCATTCGGGCGTCGACGTGCCCAACTCAGGGCAGATGATGGCGAAGAGGCGACGAATTCAGCCCTAGGGTTTCAGCGAGAACGGTGTGAAGTTAGTATTCGTGTCGTAATAATCCTCCTTCTCGGCCCTTTTAAGGAACGAGACGACGCGATATGTCAGCGGCGCCGCAACCATTTCCCAGCCGCTTTTGAGCGCGTATTGAGTGAACATTAGGCCGATGAGCTGCGACTGCGGCATGCGTCCATAGAAGGCCACAAAATAGAAAATCATCGAATCCACGAGCTCGCCGCACACAGTCGAACCGACGATGCGGGTCCATAGCCAGCGGCCCCGGGTCCAAATCTTCATCTTCGCGAGCACATAGCTGTTTACGAAGGTTCCGCACCAGAAGGCCATGATCGAGGCGGCCACGATTCGCGGCGTGTTGCCGAAGACGGCTTCCACCGACGCCTGCGTGGCGCTCGACGCCTCGGAGGGCGGTAGGTGAACCACTACGGCTGCCATCACGGAGGCAAAAATCAGCGCACCAAATCCCGCCCACACGACCCGCCGGTCGCGTCCGTAGCCATACACCTCGGTCAATATGTCACCAAATATGTACGAGATCGGGAAGAACAGCACGCCGGCAAGAAACGTGAGGGTGCCGAACAACGGCACGTGGATCGAGGTTTCCTTGGCCGGGCCGATCAAGTTGGAACAGAGCAGAACACACACGTAGGCTGCCATCACAAAATCGTAATAGCGGTATTGTCGGGCTTGCAATGGCGCAGTCATGGGGGCCTCATGATCGGTGACGGACGGTTTCCGATGATATGTCACACCGGCGTCCCCGACCGTCGCATTTTGGCGAAGAGCATCACATCAAGGAATGCGCAGGTACGCTAAAAATACACGCTCAAACACTACGCAGCGGTCTTATGGAGCGAGGCAAACCCTTCAGCGCGTCAGACGGCCCGCTCGTCGACTACGATGCCGTCTGCGAAAAAGTGCGTGCAGCGGTCGAACCCGCGCGCGCCCATGCGGTGTCGCTCCATGACGAGCAAGGCGATGTGCTTTGGCTGAGCGAAAGCTCGATGGGTCCCGACGAACACAACGCGGTCCGCGAAGCCGTACAGACATTCTCGGGCGGGAACGGGTCGCCGGTGCTCGTGTCCGATCTGGGCGACTCACGGTCCGCCGTGATGCTGCGCGCAGTCAGCAGTCGGCGCTCCATGGTCGGAGTCATAATGATCATCATGGACGCCCGCGTCGTCAGACACGATGCTCGCGGCGCACTCAAGGCGATGTCCCCTAAGCTGCAACGTGCGCTCGCCGATTTCGCAGCGATGCGGCCCGACAGCGCACCCGCGGTGCCGCCCTCTGCGCCTACCGCGGTCTCTCGTGCCGCGGCGTCGCCGGCGACTGCGGACAACCGGCAACAAGGCGGCGTGACTCCGGAAATCGATCGTTTGAACGCTGCGTTGCGCCGCAGTCCCATCGCACTGCATGTGCAACGCCTGGTCCCGTTGACCAAGGGTAGCCAGCTCACGCGTTATGAGGTGTTGCTGCGATCCAAATCCGATGCCGCCCCGAACTCGGCTCCGCAAGCGATGCTGAAGGCAGCCGTCGAGAATGGTCTTGGCTCAATGATTGACCGTCGTGTCGTAACCGAGCTCATCGGTCACTTGGTTCATCACCCGGAAATCTGGAAATCCACCGCAGTCATGTTCTCCGTGAATCTCACGACGACCGCCTTGCACGATCAGCACTTCATCAAATTTGTCGAGCTCTGTTTGGCGAAATCCTCATTGCCCAAGGGAATGATCGCTTTCGAAGTCGATACCGCCACGGCGGTAAAGGTCGCCGACAAGATGGCGGAGGTCGCCGCATCTCTGCACCGCATCGGCTGCCCTTTGGTCCTCGATGATTTCGCGTTGAAAACTGAGTGTTTCGACTTGTTGCGCCTGCCCGGCGTGCGCTATGTGAAGCTCGCTCCCGAAATAACGGCGAAAATGCGCACTGACAAATTGTCGCAAGCGGCCATTACCGCCGTGGTGCAAATGGCCCGAGTGCTCGGCATGCACACGGTGGCCAAGCGCACCGAAACCGCGGCAGAACAGGAATGGCTGACGGCCTTGGGAGTCGATTTCATCCAATCGAATTCGATGTCGCCCTCGGTCGCCATCGAATCGCTGGCGAAGGCTGCTCGAGCGGTGCCGACGGCCTAATTAGTGCTGCGCGAGAGGCGGCTAGAGTTCTCGTTCCAGCCGCCGCCGAGCGCCTTCACCAGATAGACGACCGTTGCGAATTGCTGACCGCGCACCTGCACGGCTTGCCGCTGATTGCTGAGCAACACCTGCTGCGCCGTGATCATTTCCAGATACGTATCCACGCCGCCCTTGTATCGAATGGTTGCGATCTCGAACGCTTCTTGAGCGCTGCTTACGCTGGCATCGGCTTGTGTCACGGCTCGGCCAAGCGAGGCCAAGCCGGTAATCCCATTTTCCACCTCTTCCATCGCGGTCAGGACGGTCTGCCGATAGGTGGCCACCGCCGCAGAGTAGTCTGCGTTCGCAAAGCGCACATTTGCCCGAATCTTTCCAGCGTCGAGGAGGGTCTGCGTGACCGATACCCCGAGCGACCAGACCTGGCTCGGTGCCGTGAAAAGAGTCGCCAATGCGTGACTTTGCCAACCGGCAACGGGCGCGCCGAAGTTCGATCCCAACTCGATGCTTGGGTAGTAAGCGGCGCGAGCGACGCCGATGCGCGCATTGGCGGCGGCCATGGAACGCTCCGCCGCCGCTACGTCGGGACGTCGCTGCAGCAAATCCGATGGAGCTCCCACGGGGATGACAGGCAACGCTGCGTTCGCCTCAGCCGCCGGTACGACGAAACTCGGCGCGGGAGCACCAACCAGAGTCGCGATCGCGTGTTCGTATTGCGATCTTTGATTGGCGAGGAGTTCGAGCTGCGTGGCGCCGGAATCCACCAAGGCCTGCTGTTGGGCCAGGTCCAGGCCGGTGGCGAATCCGAGGTCATGTCTCGACACGATGAACCGCAGGGCGTCGCTCTCGAGATCCAAGCTATGACGTACCACCGCGATTTCCGCGTCGAGTTCCCGAAGCGCGAAATAATCTGTCACGAGCTGCGCGGTCACGACGAGTCTGGTGTTCTCGAAGTCCGCTTCGGCCTGCTGTGCGGAGGCCCGAGCCCCTTCGACCTCGCGGCGCACTCGGCCGAAGAGGTCGGCCTCATAAGTCACCGACAGACCCACGACAAAGTTATTTTGCACGGTGGACTGCGTCGGGATTGAATACGCGGCGACCGGACGGTTCGCTGACGTTTTCGCTCGAGATGCAGCGGCGGTCAGGCCGAGCCCGGGGTACAGATCCGCGCCGGCGATAGTTACTTGCGCGCGCGCCTGATCTAGCCGCGCTGCAGCAACTCGCACGTTCTGATTGCCGGCAAGCACGCGCTCCGCCAATGGATTCAGCGTGTCGTCTTGGAACAGCTGCCACCAGGCACCCTTGAGCGCGTCGTCGCTTGGCGCCGCCTCGTGCCACCGGGAGTCCGGCTGCCATGCCGCGGGCACGTCCGCTTGAGGTCGGTGATAATCGGGGCCGGCGGCACAACCCGATGCGAGGCCGATGACGACCCACGATAAGATCCCGCGGGGCTCGAGAACGGTCACTGCGGCTCGGCTTTGGTCGGAGGCGCGGGCAGAGTGACTACGTCGCCGTCGGCGAGCGAATCGGCGGGGTTGACTATAATCCGATCGCTGTGGTTGAGGCCGCTCAAGACTTCTACCTCCGTACCGAAATCCGTGCCCAATTTCACCGGAACCAAATGCACTCGGCCGCCCGAATCCACCAGCGCGACGCGGGTGCCCTCTGGCCTGAACAACAAAACATTGGTAGGGACCACGAGAGCTCGGGAATCTACATCGATTGGCAGGCTCACCTGCACGTAGGAACCGGAGATCAGAGCGCCCGCCGGGTTAGGGACCTCTATTTCGACTTGCATAGTGCGAGTGGCAGCATCGATGGCCCGCGCGGTGCGCGCGATGGAGCCTCGAAAGTCCTGACCGACACCTTCCGGCAACGTTACCGTTACCGGATCGCCGATCTTGATTTGCCGCGCGTACACCTGCGGCACGTAGACGTAGAGACGCAACGGATTGACCTGCGCGACCGCGAATAGCGCTTGGCCTGTTCCGCCATTGCCTGAATTGACCAAGTCGCCGACATCGACATTGCGCCGGGTCACGACTCCGTCGAACGGCGCAACGACTCGATTGAAGCCTCGGAGATTTTGCAGACGTCCCACATTGGCATCCGCCGCCGCAAGATTTGCAGCCGCTTGCCTAAAGGCGCTCTCGCGTTCATCCAGGTCCTGTTGCGTCACCGCATCTTTTTGGCGCAAAGCCAGCCAGCGGTCGGCCGTGCTCTTGGCCAGGCTGGCCCCCGCGGCTGCCTGAGTGCGCGCCGACTTCGCCTGCGACAGTTCCTGATCGATTTCGGGCGCGGTAATCTCAGCGAGGAGTTCGCCTTTTTTTACCGAGCTGCCGATGTCCTTGACCCAGCGCACGACATAACCGTTGCTGCGCGCATAAACGGTCGATTAGATGACTCCCAGCAGGGTACTCGGCAAGGTGAGCGGGTGGCCATCGTCCCCCGTTTTGGGGGTGATCGTCGTCACGTATTTTCTTGCGTGCAGAGTCGTGGACGCCGCCAGGGCACTCGCTTGAAAGCTGCGCAATATCAATACGATCACGGCCCCGATCAGCAGCACGGCGAGGATCCCGCCGGCTATGAACTTGGCGCGATTCAACACCGCTGAATTTTCAGTTTCGGACATATCAGGCATTTCCTTCGGCGACAGCAGGCGGCGCGGATAAACGGCGCTCTTTACGCTCCTGGAGGCGTCGATGTGTGCCGGCAAATATTACCGGCACGAAAAACAAGGTTGACACGGTGGCGAACAGCAGTCCGCCGATCACCGCGCGGCCAAGGGGAGCGTTTTGCTCGGCGCCTTCACCCAAGCCAAGCGCCATGGGAACCATGCCGATGATCATTGCCAATGCCGTCATCAAGACCGGGCGTATGCGGGTCGACCCAGCATCGAGCGCCGCCTTGATCGGATCGAGCCCCTCGCCCATGCGCTGCCGCGCAAATGAAACGACGAGAATGCTGTTGGCGGTAGCAACACCCATGCTCATGATGGCGCCCGTCAGGGCCGGCACGCTCAAAGTGGTCCCGGTCAGAAGCAGCATCCAACAGATTCCCGCCAATGCCGCCGGCAGCGCGCTGATGATGATGAAGGCATCGACCCAGGATTGGAAGTTGACGACGATCAGCAAGTACACCATCACAACGGCCATCACCAAGCCCACCCCCAACTCGACGAAGGAGGACTTCATGGTTTCGGTTTGGCCGCGGATTTCAACGCTCACGCCGCGCGGCAAATCCGGCTTGAGGCCGTCCACCAAGCGCCTTATATCCATGGAAATGCTTCCCATATCGCGGCCTTGCGCGCTGGAGTATATGTCGACTGTCGGGGCCAGGTTGTAGCGCGAAGCAACGGCTTCCTGCACCGCCGGTGCCACGCCGACCAGATTACTCAGAAGCTGGGGCGCGGTGGTAACGGCAGCCGATGCGGCGCGAACCGGCGTGCGCAGCAGGGCATCCAGACTGTCGACCGCATATTGCGGCGTCTGCACGCTCAAGTTGTAGACCACGCCGTTCGTGGGACTCAGCCAGAAAGCCGGCGCGGTGGTCCCGGTACCTGCCGTTGACACCAACAGGTCGGTGGTCACGTCAGTGGGCGTCAAACCCAGCGTCTGTAGCTTAGTCCGATCCATGTTGAGCGCCACAGTCGGCTGATTGAGCCGCTGATGAATGTGGGTATCCACCGTTCCTGGGATCATTTCCATCTGCTTCATGAGCTTCGCGGCGATACCGAAGTCGGCGCGTAAATCCGCACCCGTTACCTTTACGTCGATTGCCGCGGGCGACCCGAAATTCAGAATCTGCGTCACCATGTCGGCCGGCTGAAAGAAGAACTCAACGCCGGGGAACCGTCGCGGTAGTTCGCGCCGCATCCGCTCTATATAACGCTCCGTGGGCTGGTGGCCGGCATTGAGCGACACCTGAATCTCGCCGTCGTGGCTGCCGAACGTGCCGGCATTGCTATACGATTTATTGATACCGCTGACCGCTACGCCCAGATTGTCGAGGACGGTGCCGAGATCAGCGGCGGGCACTATCGTGCGAATGACGCTTTCAACCTCGTCCGCCAAGCGCGCGGTTTCCTCGATGCGTGTGCCCGTGGGCCCGCGCATGTGCAGGCGAATCTGACCGCCGTCCACGCTCGGGAAAAAATCGCGCCCCAGAATGAACACCAAGCAGCAGGAGAGCACGCAAAAACCCAGGAACGCCCCCGCAAATAAGCGGCGCCGCTCGAGGACGCCCGCGAGAATGGCCGAATAGCCATCGCGAATTTTCTCGAAACGCGCGTTGAACGCCAGGTACACCCGCTGTAGAGCGCTCGGCCGGGTGACCGTCCCGCCCGGCGAATGATCCATCATCAACATCACGAGCGTCGGCACCAAGGTGCGCGACAACACGTACGAGGCCAGCATCGCGAACACCACAGCCTCGGCGAGCGGTGCGAACAAGAATCGCGCGACGCCCGATAGAAAGAACATCGGCACGAATACGATGCATATGCAGAGGGTCGACACCAAGGCTGGGATGGCAATTTCGCCTGCGCCTTCCAAGATCGCCTTATGCAAATCCGAGCCCATGTGAAGGTGGCGCTCGATGTTCTCGATGGTAACCGTGGCGTCATCGACCAAGATGCCCACTGCGAGTGCCAGCCCACCGAGGGTCATGATATTCAATGTCTCGCCCATCATGTACAGAGCGATAATCGAGCACAGGATCGACAACGGAATCGACACCGCAATGATGCAGGTACTGCGCCAGTTCCCCAGAAATAAAAGGATCAGCGCGGCCGTGAGACCGGCGGCAATCAGTGCCTCGCGCACTACGCCGCTGATGGCGGCTCGAACGAAGCCCGATTGGTCGAACAAAGGCGTGATCTTGAGATCCTTCGGCAGGATCTGCTCAACTATCGGCAATTCCGCGAGAAGGGCACCGACGATGTCCAAAGTCGACGAGCCGCCGTTTTTGATGATGGACACTAACACTCCGCGCTCGCCGTTCTGCCGCACGATATTGGTTTGCGGCGAGAATCCGTCGCGCACATGCGCCACTTCCGAAAGATAAGTGGTGGCGCCGTTTCGGGTCCGCACCGGAATGTTGTTCAATCCGGCAATAGTGTCCGGAGAACCATTGGTAGCGATCACGTACTCGGTTGCGCCGATCTTGGCGGTGCCGGATGGCAACACCAGGTTCTGAGCGTTCACCGCATTGACCACATCATTGGGCGTCAGGCCTTTGGCAAGCAAGGCGTTGGTGTCCAGGTCCACCGATATCACGCGCGATTTGCCGCCAAACGGCCAGGGAACGGCCACGCCGGGGATGGTCACGAGGCGTGGGCGCAGGAAATTCACGGCGGCATCGAATACCGCCTGCTCGGTCATGCTGGGGCTTGATAGTCCAAGTTGGATGACGGGAATCGCGGATGCCGAGTATTTGATCACCAGCGGCGGCAGGATGCCGGGGGGCAATTGGCGCAATTGGGACTGTTCGATTGCGACTACTTGCGAAATCGCCGTCGGAATATTGGCGTTCGGCTGAAAGAAAATCTTGATGATCGAGAATCCGGACAACGATTCGGATTCGATGTGCTCGATGTCGTTGACCGTGGTCGTGAGGCTCCGCTCATTGACCGCCGTAATGCGCTGGCTGACCTCTTGGGCGGACAAGCCGCCATAAGTCCAGACGATGCTGATGACCGGAATATTGATTTCCGGGAAGATGTCGGTCGACATTTTCAGCAGCACGAGAGGCGTTGCGAGGAGAATCAACAGCGCCATCACCAAGAACGTGTAGGGCCGCCGCAGCGCAACTTCAACGATCCACATCGGCTACCGCCCTGAGCCTGGATGCGCGCGGCTGTCGTTCGCGCGACGCAAACAGACCCTAAAGAACACAGGAATACTCAATAACCATTACTCGCCCCACCATGGTCCCGTCGTAGTTAACGCCCGGTGGTCAATTTATTAAAGTCTGTTAATGAGGGCAGTATAGAATGACCCCTATCGCGCGAGAGCCCAATGAGCACTAGTCGCAAAATCACCCTGTTCCATGCCCAGGATGCGGAGCGTATTGCCGCGCGCTCAAGTGTGACGCGAGTCACGGCACAGGAGGCCGACGCGCATCGGCTCAGACCGCTTAGCACGACGGAACTTGCAAATCATTGGAAACAAAGCAAACTATGCGGGTCTGCAACGAGACACCGGGACCGGGCTAAGTGTTTTGTTAGTCCCATGAGGTTCGGTTCCGGTTCCCGTTAGACTTCCTCCATGACATTCACCGCATTGATCGTCGTCCTCGCGCTGGCGGGAATTCTGTTCTTGTTCGCCGCCATCCGCCGCTTGCGTCGGCGGCGGTTTGGTGTGGGCGGAGCATTGGACGGCGCCGCTGCACTCATACTGATTTTGTTCAGCATCTGTGCTGCGCTGATGGGCGCTAATTTGCGCACCTACCAGCGCCTTGGTTTCGAGCAACCCGCCGGGGAGCTGCAGTTGATGCGCACCGCAGAGCGCGAGTTCAACGCAGTATTGACCTATCCCAGCGGCCAGCGCGCGAATTTCCCCTTGCTCGGCGATGAGTGGCAAGTCGATGCCCGCGTGCTCAAGTGGCACGCCTTCGCCAACATCGTTGGGTTCGACGCGGCGTATCGCCTGGAGCGCATCAGCGGCCGCTATTCGCGCATCGAGGATGAGCGATCCCAAGCTCGTACCGTCTATTCCCTGAATCCGCCTCAACGCATCGATCCTTGGGAGCTGGCGCATGCATATCACTCGTGGATACCGTGGATGGACGCTCTTTATGGCAGTGCCACCTTTCTCCCCATGGCGGACGGCGCCCTGTTCGAGATCAAAGTGTCCCAGAGTGGGTTGATTGCGCGCCCTCTCAACCAAGCAGCGCGCGAGGCGGTCGGAAGTTGGCGTTAAGGCTGCAGGGCAACATGTGACTACCGTCCAGAAAATATCCACCCTCGCATTAGCGCTGCTGCTTGCACTGACCGGCATCGCCTGGTGGAAAACCGCGCCGCCGACCGCCAGAGTGACCAAAGAGCGGGCCGCCGCGCTGGCTGCGGCAGAACTGGTCGACCAGAGCACGTACACCACGGCGGAACGCTTGGCGCGCCTTGCCGAGACTCCCGAA
>JBBROC010000070.1:0-10056 GCA_038229815.1 Steroidobacterales bacterium
AAAAGAACGCCGCGAGAACGAAACTGGCACTGGCAATGGCAACGGTTCTACTCATAAACGCCTCGTTATGTGGACCGCTCGAAGAAGTCTCACTATCTCACACGCCCGCCGCGAAAAACACGCTGTCGCAGACCGGTACCCCGGGGCGCCTGTCTTCAGCAGCAATTGCGGGAAAAATGATCGAGCACACGCTATCGACCGTCATGGATAGGACATGGCGGAACTGGCAACTGGACGTGGACCGGCTAACCCTCGTTGTCCTACAGGCGCTGACGACGCCCGCCGACACTGCCTGCGGCTTCGCGCCTACGCTTGCCTTTTGAGCGCAATTAATAATATCCGGCCTGCAAAACCTGCGGTAATAATTTAGACCCGGCGGTCTACCGCCACGGGCTATACGGAGCTTCTATGTCGATGAGAAATAGATGGCGGAGTGCCGGAGCGCACCGCCGCGCGGCGCGAAGTGCCTGATAGCCCGGGCAAATACGACCGGTCTCACCAGATCGCCGGGTCGCCCTATCCCCGCGGCGCCAATTGGGATGGCAAAGGCGTCAATTTCTCACTGTTCTCGGAGACGTCCGAGTCGGTTGAACTGTGCTTATTCGATGCTTCGGGTGGCAACGAACAGCGCATTCGCATTCGCGAGCGCACCAGCGGCGCTTGGCATGTTTACGTGCCGGGGGTCGGCCCGGGCCAATTGTACGGCTACCGAGTGCATGGACCGTACGTGCCGGAGAGCGGTCTGCGCTTCAATCCCAACAAATTGCTGCTAGATCCCTATGCCAAGGCGATCGGCCGGCCGCTCAAATGGGCCGACGAACTCTTCGGTTATCAGCTCGGAGATCCCGACGGCGATTTGACCTTCGATGACCGGGACAGTGCACCCTTTGCTCCCTTGGGAGCGGTAATCGATCCTAGCTTCGACTGGAGCGGAGAGCAGCGGCCATCCCACGCGGCCCACGAGACCCTAATCTATGAGGCTCATGTCAAGGGCATGACCTACTTGCACCCTGACGTTCCCGCCCACCTGCGCGGCACCTATGCGGGCATGGCGTCCCAACCGATCATCAAGCATCTTCAGAGCCTGGGCATAACCGCGCTCGAATTGATGCCCGTGCATCACTTCCTGCACGACCGCCATCTGGCCGAAAAGGGGCTGCGCAATTACTGGGGATACAACACGTTGGGCTTTTTTGCCCCGGAACCCGGATACGCGTCCAACCCCAATGAACCGCCCGATGTGATCCGCGAATTCAAGGAAATGGTCAAGGCGCTGCACAATGCGGGAATCGAGGTGATATTGGATGTGGTGTACAACCACACCGCGGAAGGAAATCAGGCCGGTCCGACCCTCTCTTTCCGCGGCATCGACAACCTAGCGTACTACCGAGTGGTGGCGGGGGATCCCCGTCACTACATGGATTACACGGGCTGCGGCAACACGCTGAACATGGTGCATCCGCATTCGCTGCAACTGCTCATGGACAGTCTCCGTTACTGGGTCACCGAGATGCATGTGGACGGCTTCCGCTTCGACCTTGCATCCGCGCTCGCTCGTGAACTCACGGACGTCGATAGGCTAGGCGCTTTCTTCGACACGATTTATCAGGACCCGACGCTTGCTTCGACGAAACTGATCGCAGAGCCTTGGGATCTCGGCGAAGGCGGCTATCAGGTCGGTAATTTTCCGCTGGGCTGGATGGAGTGGAACGGCAAATACCGCGACACGGTGCGCAAGTTCTGGAAAGGCGATATGGGTCTGCACTCGGATATCGCGACTCGTCTTGCCGGCAGCGCCGACTTATATGAGGTCAACGACCGGCAGCCCTCGGCGAGTGTGAACTTCGTCACCGCGCACGACGGGTTCACGCTGCAAGACCTCGTCAGTTACGAACAGAAGCACAACGAAGCCAACGGCGAGGATAACCGCGACGGCAGCGACGACAACAGTTCGTGGAACGGCGGCGTCGAAGGCCCGACAGACGACCCTGCAGCCATTGAGTTGCGCGAACGGCAGAAGCGCAATTTCTGGTGTTCTCTGATGTTCGCTCAAGGATCGCCCATGATTTCGGGGGGCGATGAGTTGAGCCGCACGCAGGGCGGAAACAACAACGGCTACTGCCAGGACTCGGAAATTTCCTGGTACGACTGGCACTTGGACGATCCCCGCACGGAATTTCTGGAATTCGCGCGACGCGTCATCCAGTACCGAAAGCGGCACCCGAATTTCCATCGCTTTGCGTTCTACGATCATGATCCCGAAGCGAGACACCCCGACAAGAACATTGTGTGGTTCAGAGCGGACGGTAAACGGATGGTAGCCAAGGATTGGGAAGACGGCGGCTGGATGCGTACTCTCGGTATGTACCTCAATGGCACGGCGCCGGAGATTCGCGACAGCAACGGCCAGTGCACAGAGGACGCGGATTTTTTGCTGCTACTCAATGCCTACCACGAATCGGTATCGTTCCGCATTTCTCATGAGCTGCATCCTGCGGGCTGGACGGTGGCGTTCGATACGTCTCGTCCCACGTTGCCCGTGGAGACAGAATCCGTGAAGCGCAATCGATTGGTGAGCCTGGCGGCGCGGTCCTTCGTCGTGCTGAGCCATGAGCGGTAATTGGATCGCGAGCTACCGCCTGCAGTTGCACGCCGGATTCCCCTTGCGGCGCGCGCTCGAGGTGCTGCCGTACTTGGCCGATTTGGGAATCAGTCATGTATACCTCTCGCCCTGCCTGCAGGCCGTCCCGGGCAGCCCGCACGGATACGACGTCGCGAATCCCACACGTATCAGCGAAGATCTCGGAGGCGAATCCGCTTGGGCAGATTTCGTGCAGCACGCGCGCGCTGTTGGGCTGCGAATCCTGCTGGACATCGTGCCAAACCACATGTCCGCTTCGCAATACAATCCATGGTGGGACGACGTTCTGGCGCACGGACCGTATAGCAGTTTTGCCGGGTATTTCGATTTGAGGAACCGGCCGCACCACCCATTTCGAGTGCACCTGTGTTCGCTGGCGCGTGCCTACGGCGAGGCCGTTGAGGCGGGCGAGCTTAGGATCGAAGTTGCGGGAGGGTTCCCGCGCGTTCGGCATTACGATAGCAGCTGGCCGCTGGGGCCGGCATCGTGGGGCAGGCTGCTGGCGGCAGGCCAAGATGGTCCGGCGCGTGCCGTTGCCTGCTTCAGCGAGCTAGAGCAATTAATGCTCATCGAAGCGCCCGGCGAACAGGACCGAGTCGAATATGCAAGACACGCATCGGCCGCAGCGGAGGAACTCGCGGCTGCACTTGCGCGTGGCGAGCTGCAGGCGGCAGTGGACCGCGCCCAAGACGACAAGGACCTGCTGGACGCGGTCCTGCAGCGGCAGTTCTACCTGCTTCACAGCTGGAAGCTCGCCGGCGAACTCTGCAACTACCGGCGCTTTTTCGACATAGGCACCTTGAGCGGAATTCGCCAGGAATTGCCGCGCGTGTTCGAAACCACGCATGCGCGGATCGAGGCGATGATTTCCCGCGGCGAGATTGACGGCCTGAGAGTGGATCACCCGGACGGACTACGGGAGCCGCTAAAGTACTTCAAGCGCCTGCGTGCGCTGCTGCCGCAGGGGCGGATTTACGTCGAGAAGATCTTGGAGAATGACGAGCGTCTGAAGGAGGATTGGCCGATCGATGGCAGCGTCGGCTACGAATTCCTGGCCAAAGTGAATCGGTTGTGGATGGACGATCAACGAATCGATGTGCTTACCGCGACGTATTCGGATTTCACCGGGCACCCGGTGAATTTCGCCGCGCTGGTCCGCGAGAAGAAGCGTGCAATCGTCGAGTCCACATTCTCCGCGGATCACCAGCGATTGGCGGAGGCAGCACTCGAGATCGCGCGAGCCGAGCGGCAAACTCGCGATTTGAGCCCGCGTCAACTGCGAGAGGCCTTGGCCCGCTTGATCGTCGCGCTCCCCATCTACCGGACGTATCGAACGCTCAACACCGTGCAAGACGACGACAAGCGAATTTTGACCGAGGCAATTCAAAGCGCACGAATCGGCTCACCGGATATCGATTCCGTCACCTTTGATTTTTTGGCGACGCTGCTCGGCAAATCCCGGCTCAACCAAGCCGAGGCAGACTTTGTCGCCAGGTGGCAGCAGCTGACGCCGGCCGTCATGGCCAAGGGCGTGGAAGACACCACGTTCTACTGCTTCGACCGGCTCGTCTCCTGCAACGAAGTGGGATCGCAGCCGTCGCTCGTCGGCATTTCGGCTGACAAATTCCACGAATTCTGTCACTCGTTGAGCGAACGGTGGCCGAACAATATGCTGGCTACTTCGACTCACGACAATAAGCGCAGCGAGGATGTTCGTGCGCGCATTTCAATCCTCTCGGAGATTCCCGAGCGGTGGGCCGAGGCATTGCATCAGTGGTCGAAGCTCAATGCTTGCGCGTGGCAAAATCACGTGCCCGATCGCCACGCCGAATATCTGCTGTACCAGACGCTCATCGGCGCGTGGCCGATCGACCGGGGGCGGTGTTGGCAGTACATGCTGAAGGCCTGCCGCGAAGCGAAGATCAGCACCTCTTGGCATGAGCCCAACAACGCCTACGAGGAATCGATCCGCGGCTTCGTCGACGGGATATTTCAGGTACCGGAGTTCATAGCGAGCCTCGAGCGCTTTGTCGATCCTTTGATTCTGCCTGGCCGGATCAACAGTCTCGCTCAAACCCTCATCAAGATGGTCGCGCCGGGCGTCCCCGATTTCTATCAGGGCACCGAATTGTGGGATTTGAGTTTGGTGGACCCCGATAACCGGCGCCCGGTGGATTTCGGCTTGCGCGCTGAGCTTGTGCGCCGGGCGACGGACCTGTCCGCCGCCGGCGCGCTGGCGCAATGGGATTCCGGATTGCCCAAATTGTGGATGAGCATGCGCTTGCTGGCGACTCGGCGCCGGCGTCCGGAAGATTTTTCCGATCAAAGCAAGTATCAGCCGCTGGTGGCGCAGGGCATGCACTTGGGGCGACTGCTGGCGTTTCGCCGCGGCGAGAACCTGATTGCGGTTGTGCCGCGGTTTACGCTGACAGTGGGAGGCGAGTGGGGCGACACCCGTTTGCCATTGCCGGGGGGCTCGTGGCGCAATTGCTTCACCGATGCCGTGGTGCAGCGGGAGATCACGCCCGATGCGCTGTTCAATTCGTTTCCGGTGGCTTTGCTGATTCGAGACGCGTCATGATAGCCACCGTGTGGGCGCCGCTGGCGAAGATGGTCGAACTGGTCACGCCGCATCGGCGAATCGCCCTGCACCCGGCGCATGAGAACGCGGACGACGGCCGCTCTGCCGACACATCGTTGAGCACGGAGGGCCTCGGATATTGGCAAGCCGAGTTCGACCCGCGCTTTCTCGACCACGGCTATCGATATTCCATCGACGGCGGTGCGCCGCTGCCCGATCCGCGGTCGCTGTGGCAGCCCGACGGGGTTCACGGCCCGTCCCACGCAGTGGACGTGTCGGGGTCGCGCACGGCAGAGCCGGCGGCGCCGCGGTTCGAGGCAAAGCCGCTTCGCGAAGCGGTCATCTACGAATTGCATGTGGGAACATTCACGCCCGAAGGAACGTATGCAGCGGCGGAAGTGAAGTTACCGCATCTGGTCAACCTCGGCGTCACGCACATCGAATTGATGCCGCTGGCGACGTTTCCGGGGCGCCGGGGATGGGGATACGACGGGGTGGATCTGTACGCGCCGTTCCCGGCGTACGGCACGCCGCAGGAACTGATCTGGTTCATCGACGCATGCCACGCTCAAGGGATCGGCGTAATTCTCGATGTGGTTTACAACCATCTGGGACCCGATGGAAACTATCTTGCGCAATACGGCCCCTATTTCACGGATCGCTACAAAACGAGCTGGGGAGCGGCGATCAACTACGACGGCGCGTATAGCCACGGCGTACGCCGCTTCGTCATCGACAATGCGTTGATGTGGCTGCGTGACTATGGATTCGACGGCTTGCGTCTGGACGCGGTGCACGCCATCTTCAGTTTCGAGGCCCTTCATGTGCTCGAGGAACTGGCAATCTGCGTAAGGCAACTCGGCGAGAAACTTGGGCGACACTTCGTGCTCATCGCAGAGAGCGACCTGAATGATCCGATATTGGTTCGCCCTGCGTCGCAGGGCGGCTTCGGCCTGGACGCGCACTGGGCCGACGATTTCCATCACGCCGTTCATCGCCTCTTCACGGGCGAGACCGCCGGCTATTACGCTGACTTCGGGGGCCTGGCGGACGTTGCGTGCGCGCTTCGCGATGGGTATGTTTACCACGGACAATACTCCCCCTATCGGCGCCGGCGGCACGGACGGCCGCCAACGGGCATCGCTGCACACCAGCTCGTCGTGAGTTCGCAAAATCACGATCAGATAGGCAACCGCGCCCAAGGGGAGCGCCTGAGCATGCTGCTGGGAGAATCTCAACTCAAGGCAATCGCGGCATTGACGCTGCTGTCGCCGTTCGTGCCGTTGCTGTTCCAGGGGGAGGAGTGGGCGGCGAGCACTCCCTTTCTCTATTTCACCGACCATGAAAACGCCGAGCTTGGCCGCCTGGTTGCCGAAGGCCGCAGCAAGGATTTCAGCGGCTTTCGCTGGCGGGGCGCCGTGCCGCACCCGCAAGAGCTTGCGACTTTCACCCGCTCGAAGCTTGAATGGTCTGAACTCGCGGAGTGGCCGCACGCAGAGATGCTCGAGTGGTATCGGCAGCTCATTCGTCTCAGGCACACAAATAGTCGGGCCCGCGGCAAGGCGGCGGTAAACACCGATCCAAAGGCAGGATGGCTGAGATTTGTGCACGGCGACCTGCTTTGCGCGTTCAACTTCGCTGCCGCTGCGCAGCGCGTGCCCATGCCCCGCGGCGAGTGGGAGCTCGAACTATGGTCCAATATGAAAGAGGGGAAACCGCCGCGAGAGATGCCGGCTCAGGCGACCGTTATATATCGGCGGCGAGCGAAGGTTGACTGTTAAAGTGTCGGCGCACTTGCGTCTCGACTGGACAACGCGCGCCACCACGACGCGGTCAAGAGTTCCGCATGGTGCTGCTTGAACACCGCGCAGAGTGCCGGCGGTATACAGAGAAACGGCAGCCATTGTTCCGGGAACACGTCGCGCGGCCCGCAATGGAACCACGGTTCGGCGCTTGTTTCTTCCTCCTCACAGCTTGGCGTGGGAAGGTCGCGAAACAAGCAATCGGTTACGAGACAGATCTCGTCGTAGTCGTAGAAGATCACACGGCCGTGGCTGGTCACGCCGAAATTCTTGAGCAGCAGGTCGCCGGGAAACACGTTGCTCGCCGCCAGATCGCGCAACGCCTTGCCGTAATCGACGATGGCTGCCTCGGCGGCGGCGGGATCGGCCTCGCGCAGGAATAAATTGAGCGGCCGCAAGCGGCGCTCGATGTAGCAGTGTTCGACGATGAGATCGTCTCCATCGATGCGGCAACTTTGTGCTGCCTCGTGCAACAGCTCATCGAGCAATGTGGGCATGAAGCGCGCACGCGGCAAGCGCAGGCGCTTGAACTCTTGGGCGTCGACCAGCCGCCCGGCGCGGTCGTGCCGGAACACGAATTGGTAACGCTCGATCACGTCCTCGCGAGTGCTGGTCTTCGGCGCGCCGAAGCGATCGCGGATCACCTTGAACACCAGATCGTGAGAAGGCAGGGTGAACACGAGCATCACCAGCCCCCGTTCCCCTGGGGCATGCACGAAGCTGTCGATCGATTTGTCAAGGTGTCTTTGTAACGCAAAGTAACGTTCAGTCTTGCCCTGTTTGGCCCGGCCGAGGACGGTGTACAGTTCGTCGATGGATTTGCGCGGCATGAAAGAGCGCAGCAACGTAATCGCCGCGCTGACCACCGGCAGATCCACGTGAAAATAGGAACGCGCGTAGCCGAACAGCGAGCCGACATCGGCGCGCGACAGCATGACCGCATCGACCTGCACCCCCTTCGATGAGTTCGTGAAGGCCAAAACCAAAGGGGTTATCGAACCGTCACCGATCAGGCGGCCGACGGCGAAGGCTTGCATGCCGCGATAAAACACCGGCTCGATCAATTCAACGGACTCCGGGTGCCCGCTCAGCCGGCCGGTCTGAAAAAACCGGCCGATGTCGGCGCTGATGCGGTGCACCGCCGCCTCGGGATCGCCGATTGCAGCCCCGAACGGCAAATCGCTCAAAATCTCCCGCACCGCGGTCGGCATCGAGCCGCCCACGCGGTAGACCCGGATCGGCACCGCTCCGGATGCACGCCCAACGCTGGTCGCGCAAAACTCGACCTCAGGGTTGACGCCGACCGTGCCGAACAAATCGCGGGTTATCGAATTGAAAAACGTGCGGTAGAAATCGCTGTCGGGCCGCCGCCCGACGATCATCTCGTAAGCGCGCTTGATTTCGATCCAATGCGCAACCTCGGTGCGCGTCGACCGCAGCTGGCTAGCGAGCGCCGCCACCCCCCGCGCCACCCGCAGCTCGTACAGCTCGATTCGCGCGACCGAATCGAGTTGCGCCGTTTGCCAATCCTCGGCGAGAAAATTGAGCGCAGCGCGCCGCGTAATTCGGCCAAACTCCTCGTTGTACAGGCGAAAGTGCTCGGCGATCATCGCGGCGTGATCCTTCGCCATGACGCCGTCCTTTCCGGCGGTGTCCCCGTCTTTGACGGAAGCTGAAGAGACGGCGTTCATTGGCGTAGGAACCTACGCGACGACGCGCTTGGCTTTTACGCTCGTCGCGAACTGCTCTGTCTCCGTGCTGCCTGCCATCGCACCGGTCGAATGCGAGCCGGCGCTGATGGCGGTCTGCACCGCATCGAAGTAGCCGGTGCCCACGAAGGCCTGATGTTTGGTTGCCCTATAGCCGGCGCTTTCCTGGCCAAATTCGCGCTGTTGCAATTGCGAGTAGCCGAGCATGCCGTCCGCGCGATACGCCGATGCCAGCTCGAACATCGACAAATTCAACGCATGCCAACCGGCCAGCGTGATGAACTGGAAGCGATAACCCAACGCCGCCAGCTCTTCGCGCCAATGCTTCATCGCCGTGGGGTCGAGCTTGGCTTGCCAGTTGAATGACGGCGAGCAGTTGTAGGCAAGCAATTTGCCTGGAAATTTGGCGTGAATGGCAGCGGCAAAGCGCCGCGCCTCCGCCATGTCGGGCTTGGACGTCTCGCACCACAGAAGATCGGCATACGGTGCGTAGGACAACCCTCGATCGATTGCTTGGTCGATCCCGGCCTTGACGTAGAAGAAGCCCTCTGTCGAACGTTGGCCGGTGAGGAAACGCGCGTCGCGCGGATCATGATCGGTGAGCAGCAAGTCCGCCGCGTCGGCGTCGGTGCGGGCAATGATGACCGTGGGCACGCCGAGTACATCGGCTGCCAGACGAGCCGCTACCAGCTTGTTAATGGCCTCGCCGGTCGAGACCAAGACTTTGCCGCCCAAGTGCCCGCACTTCTTGGCGGACGACAATTGATCTTCGAAGTGAACGGCCGCGGCACCGGCGCGGATCAACGCCTTGGTCAGTTCAAAGGCGTTGAGATTGCCGCCGAACCCCGCTTCGGCGTCGGCGACGATGGGGACCAGCCAGTCGATGTCCGATTTCCCGTCCATGTGATGGATTTGGTCGGTGCGCAGCAACGCATTGTTGATGCGCTCGACCATTTTCGGCACCGAATCGACGGGGTACAAACTCTGGTCCGGATACACTTCTCCCGCCGTATTTGCATCACCGGCCACTTGCCAGCCCGAGCAGTAAATTGCCTTCAGGCCCGCCTGCACCGTTTGGATTGCCTGATTTCCTGACATGCATCCTAAACCTGAGATCACGGACTCATTTTGCAGCTGCAGCCAGAATTTTTCGGCACCCATCCGCGCGAGGGAATATTCGATATGCACCGAGCCACCGAGACGCGCCACATCGTCGGCGCTGTACGGGCGCTGGATGCCGCACCACCGGTCGGTCGTTTTGTCGCTCACTTCGTTTCTCCTCATAGTTTCCAAAGGGGTGCGGGCTTGCCTCGCAAGCTTCGG
>JBBROC010000071.1:0-5590 GCA_038229815.1 Steroidobacterales bacterium
CGTGCGCCGCACGAGCCGGCGCGTCACCCGCTACCGCGACGCGGAAATGGCCCTGCGCTGGACCGCCACGGGCTTCATCGAAGCGCTGAAGTCGTTCCGCAAGATCCAGGGTGTCAAGGACCTCTGGATCCTCAAAACCGCATTGGCTCGGCCAGATCGCAAAGCTCACGTTGACGAGGCCAAGATCGCCGCGTAACGTGCACCCGACCGCCGCCGGTTGCAACGATCAGTGGGACATCGCCCCGACTGGCGACAATGGACGCGATCTACCGTGCGCGCAATGGCTCACCGGCCTGCGCCGGATCGCCGAGGTGCATGACGGCGATTTCCGCCTCACCGCCAACCAGAACCTGATCATCGCCAACGTGCCTAAGGACAAGCGCAAGACCATCGAGGCGATGGTGGCCGAGCATGGGCTCACGACCGGCGCCTCGGCCCTGCGGCGCAATGCGATGGCCTGCGTCGCGCTGCCGACCTGCGGGCTCGCGCTCGCGGAAAGCGAACGCTATCTGCCGGACCTCCTCACCGCGCTGGAAGAGCGTCTGGCCGCGCACGGGCTTGCCGAGGACGAAATCGTCACCCGCATGACCGGCTGTCCCAACGGCTGCGCCCGGCCTTATGTCGCCGAGATCGGCTTGGTCGGGAAAGGGCCCGGCCGCTGTAACCTCTACCTGGGGGCCGCCTTCGACGGCTCGCGGCTTTCCAAGCTCTACGCCGAAAATCTCGACCACGGCGCGATCATCGCGAACCTCGATCCGATCTTCGCCGCTTATAAGGGTGAGCGCCGGGACGGCGAACGCTTCGGCGATTACGCCATTCGCGCGGGCTTTATCGCCGCGACCGTCAACGGTCTCGATTTCCATAAGGATACCGGTGCCCGCCGCTAGAACTTTAAAACGCTGAACTTCCTGTTCAGAATTCCCAAGGAGACCCATCATGGCATTGCGTTTAGGCGACATCACAGCAAATTCTTTCAGAAATAAACGGCTGGCCACATTGATTTTCACGGCTGGCTCGGCACCAGTTGGGCCTGTTGTTCTCGCATCTGAAAGACTTCATGCCAGTTTGCACTACCGAGCTGGGCACGACCGCCAAACTCAAGGATGAGTTCGCGCGCCGCAACGTCAAGGTCTTGGCCGTCAGCGTCGACGCGCTCGACTCGCATGCCCATCTTAGGACCCCGCCGGTCGCCCAGTCAGGAGTTGGGTCCTAGATTTTGGTGAGAGGAGCGTTGAAATTCCATGCCTAGAACAGTAAATTGCATAAAGCTCGGGCGTGAAGCCGAGGGGCTCGATTTCCAGCCGTATCCGGGAGAACTCGGCAAGCGGATTTTTAAAAACGTGTCCAAGGAAGCGTGGAAAGCGTGGCTTGAGCATCAGAAGATGCTGATGAATGAAAACCGGCTGAATCTCGCCGACGCCGCCGCGCGAAAATATCTTGCCACGCAAATGGACGCATATTTTTTTGGTGCCGGCGCCGATGTGGCTGCAGGGTATGTGAAACCCGGCAGCAAATGAAATCTCATTGGCTCGCGAGCAAGACGTTACGCATTGCGCCAAGTGATTATTATCTCCAGTAACCGGCCTCGCCAGTAATATCCATGTCTGGACTCGACAAATCCACGCCCATCCCCACGGAAATCAAGCTTCACCAGGTTTCCCGCAAGCTGGAAATCGCCTTTGACAACGGCACACGGTTTGAGTTGCCATACGAGTTTCTGCGGGTGTATTCGCCTTCGGCCGAGGTGCGCGGACACGGTCCGGGCCAGGAAGTCCTGCAGGTCGGCAAGAAAAACATCGAAATCAAAAGCATTGAGCCGGTCGGGTCCTATGCGGTGCAGTTGACGTTTTCCGACGGTCACGATACCGGCCTTTATTCGTGGGACTACCTCTATGAGTTGGGCGAGAACCACGCCGAACTATGGAATCTTTATATGAGCCGGATGAAGGCCGCGAGCGCTTCGCGCGAACCGCTGGCCGGTGCGGTAGCGCGCCCGAAATCCAAGTGACGATCGCGGTAGTGCACACCTCGCACGGCATTGCTCGCGATGCGCAAGCTTCTCCGGCCGTCGCTTTCAAGGCCGCACTCATCAACCCTTACGAACTCGGCCGCCAATCGTTCAACCTGGCCGCGCCTGCGGCACTGCTGAAAGCGGCCGGCTTCAACGTCGTCTGCCTCGACCTCGCGCTGCAGAAGCTCGATCCCGATGTCCTGCGCGGTGCGGGACTGGTGGCGATTCATCTGGGCATGCACACTGCCACCCGCATCGCCGTTGCCGCGCTGCCCAAGATTCGGGCGCTGGCTCCTTCCGCCCATGTATGCATGTACGGCCTGTACGCTGCGATGAACGAAGCGTTGCTGCGTGGGCTCGGTGTACAGACGCTGTTGGGCGGCGAATTCGAAACGGGCCTGGTCGCTCTCGCCGGACGTCTGCGCGACGGTGACGACGGCGCGCAGCGCGAGCCGCTCGTCAATTTGTCACGCGTCGCCTTCGTCACACCTGACCGAACGGGTCTGCCCAAGCTGGCGCAGTACGCTCATCTGATATTGCCGGACGGCGGCACCAAGATCACCGGCTTTACCGAGACCACTCGTGGCTGCAAGCACTTGTGCCGCCACTGCCCGGTGGTGCCGGTGTACGAAGGCAAGTTCCGCACCGTGGACAAGGACGTGGTGTTGGCCGACATCACGCAGCAAGTCGCGACGGGTGCGGCGCACATTTCGTTCGGTGATCCAGATTTTTTCAACGGGCCCACGCATGCGCGCAAGGTGCTCGAAGCCATGCACGCGCGCTTTCCGCAACTGACGTTCGACGCCACGATCAAGATTCAGCATCTGCTGAACCACGCCGAACTGTTGCCGGTGCTTCGCGAGTTTGGCTGCCTGTTCGTCACTTCCGCCGTGGAATCGGTGGACGATGAGATCCTCGACTATTTCGACAAACACCATACCAGCGCGGATTTTGAACGCGCGCTGACGTTGTGTCGCGCGAGCGGCATCTCGCTCGCGCCAACCTTCGTCTACTTTACGCCGTGGACGACGCCGGACGGCTATCTCGACTTGCTGCGTGAGCTGGTGCGATTGAAACTGCGGGAAGCGGTGCCCGCGGTGCAGCTTTCCATCCGGATGCTGGTGCCGCAGGGATCGTATTTGTTGCGCCTGCCGGGCTTCGTCGATAGGTTGGAACCCTTCGATTCGGAGCTGTTGGGTTATCCCTGGCATCATGCCGGTCCAGCCATCGACGCACTGCAAAGAGAAGTGCAGGCCGTGGCGATGCGGATGGAGAGCGCGACGCGCGCGGAAGTCTTCGGCGAGATTTGGCGGCTCGCCCACGCTGCCGCCGGACGCAAAGAACCGAGTCTCGACGGCGTCGATCCCGGCCCACCCGTGCCTCGATTGTCCGAGCCGTGGTATTGCTGCTCCGAGCCGACTGAACAGCAGCTGCAATCGTTCTGACCATGCCGCGTGTTTTGCTGCTTTTGCCGGCCGCCGGATATCGGAACGAGGATTTTCTCGCCGCCGCGCAAAAGCTCGGCGCCGAGGTGATAACCGCCGCCGACTACTGCCACCGACTCGCGCCGCTGATGGGCATGAGCCCGATCTTTTCGTTGCCGTTCAACCAGCCGGAAATCGCCGTCGAACAGGCGCTTGCTGCATTGGGGCGGCGCGTCGACGCCGTGCTGGCTGTAGACGACCACGGACTGGAACTGGCAGCGCTGCTGCGGCAAAAACTCGGGCTTCCAGGCAATCCGTTGTACGCGGTGCGCACCACCCGCGACAAGCTCGCGTTCCGGCGATTGCTCACGACGCACGGGTTCAACTGCCCGCATTTCCAGGCGGCGATCAGCGAAGCCGATGCCCTGGCACTTGCCCCGTCATTGGAATATCCCGTGGTGGTGAAGGCTCGGCGCTTGTCCGCCAGTCGCGGCGTTATCCGTGCCGATGACGCGGCGTCGTTTGCCCAGGCGGTTGGCCGGGTGCGCCGAATCCAGGCTGTCGCCGATCGCGACGCCAGGCAACTTGGGCTGATCGTCGAAGCCTTCATCCCTGGCCGCGAATACGCGTTGGAAGGTTTGCTGGAAAACGGTGGATTGCGCGTGCTCGCATTGTTCGATAAGCCCGACCCGCTGGACGGCCCGTATTTCGAGGAAACCATTTACATCACACCGTCGCGCCTACCGACCGACACGCAAGCGGCAATCGCCGCGGAAGTGCAACGCGCGTGCGCGTTGGCGGGGCTGACCGGCGGACCGCTGCATGCGGAAATGCGCGTCAACGAGCAAGGCGTCTGGCTTCTGGAATTGGCCGCGCGCTCCATCGGCGGCCTGTGCGGTCGCGTACTCGATCACCGTCTCGGTATGTCGCTCGAAGAACTAATCCTGCGGCATGCGCTCAACACGCCGCTGCCGACGTCGACCAATAGTGATGCGTCCGGTGTGATGATGATTCCGATACCCGAACGCGGCGTCTTTCATGGCGCAACGGGGCTGATGGCGGCGCGCGCGGTGGTGGGTGTCAGCGACATCCGGATCACCGCGCAACCCGGGCAAATGGTTGCACCGCCACCGGAAGGCGAAGGTTATCTCGGCTTCATCTTCTCCCGCGCCGCTGTCCCTGAAGCGGCCGAAGCCGCGCTGCGCGCCGCCCACGCCAAGCTCGCCTTCGACATTAAGGCGGCATTGCCGGTGACCCGGGCTTGCGCGCAATGACGGACGATCACGCCAGCCATGGAGGTGGCCGCCGTCCAGGCGCTGCGCCAAGCTCGCGATCGAGCCGCCGAACGAGAGTCGGTCGGCGCCGCCTACCGCGGCGTGGCGCTCATGTTCGGGCGCGCCTGGATGGGCTGCAGCAGCGCCGCGATGTTCTGGCCGACGTCGTGATCGCCTGTGCCTTCCCAGAACTCGCGTGTTCGACGCACCGATCTCCGAGGGCGGCATCGTCGGCTCAGCGGTCGGCGTGGCGGCCTACGGCCTGCGGCCGGTGGTCGAGTTGCAGGTCGCCGACTACTTCACTACTTCTACCCCGCCTCCAACCAGATCGTCTCCGAGGCGGCGCGGCTGCGCTACCGCTCGGCCGGCGACTTCAGTGCGCCGATCACTCCTTCGCATGCCCTGCGGAGGCGGCACCTTCTGCGGGCGGAGCACAGCCAGAGTCCGGAGGCACGGTTCACGCATGTCTGCGGGCTGCGCACCGTGATGCCCAGCAACCGTATGACGCCAAGAGCTGCTGATCGCGTCGATCGAGAACGACGAACCGATGATCTTTCTCGAGCCCAGCGGCTGTAAAACGTACAACGGCCCATTCGATGGCCACCACGACCGCCCGGTGGTGCCCTGGTCGCGCACGCCTCGAGCGAAGTGCCCGAAGGCCATTACATGGTGCCGCTTGAATCGGCCGCGGTGTTCCAAGCGGGTGCCGATCTGACGGTGCTGACCTACGGCACGATGGAGTTCGTCTCGGAAGCGGCCGAAAGCGGCGTCGACGCCTAGATCATCGACCTGCGCAGCCTGTGGCCGCTGGACTTGCCGGCGATCATCACGTCGGTGAAGAAAACCGGCCGCTGCGTCGTGGTTCACGAGGCGACGCGCAC
>JBBROC010000072.1:0-4633 GCA_038229815.1 Steroidobacterales bacterium
GGAGACGAAAAACATGGCACGCATCCCCGAAAACGAAATCGAGCGGCTAAAGAATGAAATCAGCGTCGAGCGGTTGATCGAAACCGCCGGCATTGCGCTCGCCAAGTCCGGCAAGGACAAAATCGGCACCTGTCCGTTTCACGCTGACGAATCGCCGAGCCTGGTGGTGACGTCGGCCAAGAATCTCTGGCACTGCTTTGGCTGTGGCGTTGGCGGCGGTCCCATCGATTGGGTGATGAAGAAGAACGGTGTCAGCTTCCGCCACGCCGTCGAGTTGTTGCGCGATGGCGATGTTTCCTCTTTAGCCGCCAGTGGTGCGCCACTCAAACGCTCCACGGTCCGCACGCTCGCCGCCCCCGTCACGCGCGAGGCCAGCGACGATGCACTGCTCGCCCAGGTGATGGGCTATTACCACGAGACGTTGAAGCAAAGCCCGGAGGCGCTGGCCTATCTGCAATCGCGCGGCCTCATCCATTCCGAGTTGATCGACACCTTCAAGTTGGGCTTCGCCAATCGCACGCTCGGTCTTCGTCTCCCGGAAAAAAACCGCGTGGCCGGTGCCGAGCTCCGAAGCCGCCTGCAAGCCATCGGCATCTATCGCGAGTCCGGGCACGAACGCTACAACGGCTCCTTGGTGGTGCCGGTGATCGACGAGGCCGGCCGCATCGTCGAAGTCTATGGCCGCAAGGTTAACGACGCTCTGCGCGCCGGCACCGCCAAGCATCTCTATTTGCCGGAGGAGAGCCGGGCCGCTGGGCGCGGCGTATGGAACGTGCAGGCCTTGCAGGTGAGCCGCGAAATCATACTGTGCGAAGCGCTGATCGACGCCATGACGATCTGGTGTGCGGGCTATCGCAACGTCACGGCGAGCTATGGCACCGAAGGCTTTACCGATGACCACCTGGCCGCGTTCAAGCAGTACGGCACCGAGCGCGTGCTGATCGCCTACGACCGCGACGAGGCCGGCGAGCGTGCCGCGGAGAAGCTTGCTGAAAAGTTGATGGCCGCCGGCATCGAATGCTGGCGCATTCAGTTTCCGAAAGGCATGGATGCCAACGAGTACGCGTTGAAGGTGACGCCGGCCGCCAAGTCGCTCGGTGTTGCCATTCGCAAAGCGGTGTGGCTGGGTAAAGGTGCAGCACCAGCCCGCGATGAAAATGAAATGAGCATTAGCCTGAACACAAGCACTGGTGGGGTCTCTGGCGGCATTGCCTCGGAGAAGCTCATGGATATTGCCTCTCCGGCCGATGCTCCTGCGCAAAATCCATCTTCTTCTTTAGCCGCTTTGGAAAACTTCGCTCCCGCGCTGCCCGCCTCGCCGCTCCCGCCCGCACCCGCGAGCGACACGCACGCAGAGGTGACCGAAACCGAAATCGTGATGACCTTCGGCCAGGATGCACAACAGCGCCGCTACCGGGTGCGCGGGCTCGCGAAGAATCTGAGTCACGACGCGATCAAGGTCAACGTCATGGTGAGCGTGGGCGCGCGCTTCCACGTGGACACGCTCGACTTCTACTCGGCCAAGGCGCGCGTGTCCTATACCTTGCAAGCCGCGATTGAAATTCAGGTGAAGGAAGACATCGTCAAGGCCGACCTCGGCCGGGTGTTGTTGAAACTGGAAGTCTTGCAGGACGAGCAGATCAAAAAGGCCGTGACGCCGAATCTGCCGGCGGCGGTGGCGATCAGCGAAGCGGATCGGCGCGATGCCCTGGCGCTACTGACCTCGCCCGACCTGTTCGCGCGCATCCTCGCTGACTTCGAGACCTGCGGCATCGTCGGCGAAGCCACCAACAAGCTGACCGGCTATCTCGCCGCCGTCTCCCGCAAACTGGATCGACCGCTGGCGGTCGTCATTCAGTCATCGAGCGCCGCCGGCAAGAGTTCGCTGATGGATGCGGTGCTGGCCTTCATGCCCGAGGAAGAGCGCATCAAGTACAGCGCCATGACCGGACAGTCTCTGTTCTACATGGGCGAGACCAATCTTAAGAACAAGATACTCGCCATCGTCGAGGAAGAAGGCGCCAGCAAAGCGAGCTATGCCCTGAAGCTGTTGCAGAGCGAAGGCGAGTTGACGATTGCGTCCACCGGCAAGGACCCGACGACGGGCAACCTGATTACGCAGCAATACCGCGTCGAAGGCCCGGTGATGATCTTCTTGACCAGCACCGCGATCGAGATCGATGAGGAGTTGATGAACCGTTGCCTAGTCTTGAGTGTGGACGAAGGCCGCGAACAAACGCAGGCGATTCATAAGCTGCAACGCACCAGGAGGACGCTGGCGGGCCTGATCGCCAGGCAGGAAAGGGAAACCCTCATTGGCCTCCATCGCAACGCCCAGCGACTGCTGCGGTCGCTGTTCGTGGTCAATCCCTATGCCGATGCGCTCACCTTCCTCTCCGACAAAACCCGCACCCGCCGCGATCACGAGAAATATCTGACGTTGATCGACACCATCGCCTTACTGCACCAGCATCAGCGCCCCATCAAGACCACTGCGCACAATGGCCAGGCGGTCGAATACATCGAAGTCAGTCTCGATGACATCGCGCGCGCCAATGCGCTTGCGCATGAAGTGCTGGGCCGCTCGCTAGACGAACTATCGCCGCAGACCCGGCGGCTGCTCGGCGAACTCGTCTTGCTGGTGCAGGCACGCGCCCGTGCCGGGCAGGTGCGCGTCGGCGAAGTGCGCTTCACGCGCCGCGACGTGCGCGCGCATACCGGCTGGAGCGATTTCCCGGTGAAGACCCATATGCACAAACTCGAAGCGCTCGAATACGTGCTGGTGCATCGCGGCGCGCGCGGACAGAGTTTCGAGTACGAATTGCTCTACGACGGCGAAGGCCGGGACGGTCAACCGTTCGTGATGGGGCTGATCGACGTGGAAACATTACGCTACGACGGCAACAAGGAGCATCAAAAACCGGCGAAGGAGTATTCAAGTAGCCCCCAAGGTGCCCCCAAGGAGCAGCCAAGTAGCATCGGCCAATCGGCCAAAACGCCAGCACCGGCGCGGCTTCCAGGCAGATTGCCCTCTCAGGACGCCAAAACGCACGTCTCCAGCGGCAACGGCAAAACGCCGTCGTACCCGCAAGCCATACCCGTATTTCCCCCGGCTTCAGACATGCCGGGGCAGGCTCTAGCCGCCTTGGCGCACGGCGACTAGCATGCGGGCCGTCGTCCGCCGCAAGCAGCGCGTGCTGCGCAAGAAGCCGCGCATGCCGGCGCGACCGGGGGTCATCGATCCGGCGGCGGGAAATCTGCTCAACGCCTACAAACGCGAGTTCATGGAGTGGACTTGCGTCATCGGCCTGTCGCCGGACACAGCGGCCATCCGCGGGCGCGGGCTGGATACCTTCATCCGCTGGTGCTTCGAGCGCGGCCTCGAGCGCCCGCACGACGTGACCCGGCCCATCCTGCAACGCTATCAGCGCCACCTGTACCACTACCGCAAAGCCAATGGCGAGCCGCTCGCCTACAGCACCCAGGCGACCCTGCTGCAACCGCTCAGGGCCTTCTTCAAGTGGCTCACGGTCGAGAATCACATCCTCTACAACCCCGCCGCCGATCTGGAGATCCCGCGCCAGATCCGGCAGTTGCCCAAGCTGATGCTGACGGTCGAACAGGTCGAGACTATCCTGGCCGTGGCCGATGTGACCACGCCGATGGGCATCCGTAACCGCGCGGTGCTGGAAACCCTGTACTCGACCGGCATCCGTCGCGCCGAGTTGATGAACCTGAAGCTCTACGACGTGGACACCAAGAGTGGCATTCTGGTGGTGCGGCAGGGCAAGGGCCGCAAGGATCGGGTGGTGCCCCTGGGCGCGCGCGCCGGCCAATGGATCGACAAGTATCGCGATGATGTGCGTGGGCTGCTCGTCGCCGGCCAGGATCGCGACCACCTGTTCGTCACCGACTACGGCGAGCCGTATCAGAAAAACCGACTCTCCGACATGGTCAAGCGCTATGTGCGCGCAGCCGGATTCCCGCACGGCGCGTGCCATGTGTTCCGGCACGCGATGGCCACCCACATGCTGGCTGCCGGCTGCGACATCCGCCACATTCAAGTGATCCTCGGCCACTCGGCACTGACCACCACACAGATTTACACGCACGTCTCGATTCAGCAGTTGAAGGACATCCACACCGCCACCCATCCGGCGCGGCCCGGACGCACCCCGCGCCGCGACCGCGATGCCATCGAAGAAGCACCTGCCGCCATTCTCGACGGCGACCAGGAAGCCGCCTTGCAGGCGTTTCTGGGGACGTTGGCGGTCGAGAGTGACGAGGAGTGAAGCCATCCCACAGGGACTTCCGTTGGTCGTCGCACAGTGTGACCGCCTGTCACGCGGCTTGCATGGCGTGCGAGGAACATTGGTCAGGGCACGGCAAGCCGCCCGCCAGGCTACGCCGTGCAAATTTGAACCAGCGGGCTTCGTGGAACCGTTGAACAGGCCGCGCGCGGCCTGGCCTCCGTCCGGGGTAAATGCCTTCGGCATTCAACATAACCGCGCATTATTCGCAGCCGCCCCAGTCGTTCGCTGCGCTCTCTTGGTGGGTCGTCCGCGCATAACGGGCGGTTATGTCTTGCGCCCCTACCGTCTGCCGTGTGTGCCGCGTTGCCGCACACACTCAA
>JBBROC010000073.1:0-3618 GCA_038229815.1 Steroidobacterales bacterium
CGGCAATGCACTGCTCGGGAAGAAATGCCATGCCTTGCGCATTGCCAGCTGGCAAGCGCGCACCGAGGGCTGGCTGGCGGAGCACATGCTCATTGTAGGCATCGAGAATCCTCAAGGCGAAACTCATTATCTGGCATGCGCGTTCCCTTCCTCGTGCGGCAAGACCAATCTCGCCATGTTGATTCCTCCGGCAGGCTACAAGGGCTGGAAGGTCTGGACCGTCGGCGATGACATCGCTTGGCTGCACCCAGGCAAGGATGGCCGGCTGTACGCCATCAATCCCGAATCAGGATATTTCGGGGTCGTTCCGGGCACGAATGCCAAAACCAACCGCAACGCCTACGAGATGATCCGTCGTGACACCATTTTCACCAATGTCGCTCTGACGGCGGACAATCAACCGTGGTGGGAAGGCTTGACGGAGGGCAAGCCGGTGGTGGACTGGCAGGGTCGGCCCTATGATCCGGCGAATGGACCTGCGGCACACCCGAATTCGCGGTTTACCGTCGCTGCCAAGCAGAATCCGAGCTATTCGAAGTTCTCGGACGCCCCCGGCGGCGTGCCCATTTCCGCGATCATATTCGGCGGCCGGCGCCGCACGTTGGCGCCCCTCGTGTATCAAGCCCGTAATTGGCTGCACGGCGTGCTGGTGGGCGCCGGAGTTGCGTCGGAAACGACCGCCGCAGCTACGGACGCGGTGGGCGTCGTGCGTCGCGACCCCATGGCCATGAAGCCATTCGCCGGTTATAACTTCGGGGACTATTGGGCGCACTGGATCAGTGTCGGCGCCAAGCTCAAGCAGCCGCCGCAGATTTTTCACGTCAATTGGTTTCGCCAAAACAACGCCGGCAAGTTTTTATGGCCGGGTTTCGGCGACAACTTGCGGGTGCTGCGTTGGGTCATTGACCGATGCAAGGGCACGGCCAGCGCACGCGACACGGCCATCGGCCATTTGCCGAATCCCGCCGACTTGGACGTTCAGGGCCTCGAGCTCGCGCCGGGTGCGCTCGAGGAGCTGCTCACCGTGAGCCCGAAGTTGTGGCAGCAGGAATTCGCCGGAATAGAGAAGTACGTGAGCGAATTCGGCGAGCGCGTGCCGGCGCCGCTCAGGAGCGAACTCAAGAGCGCCCTCGAGCGGGTTCACTCCTCGCAGGCGTAGCGAATAACCTGCGAGGAATTGCTGTCCGGCGCTTTGCCGAGACCGATGAGCCCCTCGCCCCGAATCTGCATGGAATCGCGGCGCACGAATGCTTCTTCGCCATCCTTGCCGAGCACGAACGTACCGTTCGTGCTCTGATCGACCAGCATGAATTTATTACGGTTGATCTCTACACGGGCATGCAGCCGCGAAATCAAGTTGCCTTTCACGACCAGATCGTTTTCTTCGGCGCGGCCAATGGTGATGTTTGCGCGGCCGTCGTCCACGAGAACCTCCTGTCCCTGGTAGCGCAGACGCAAGCGCTGGGTGTTGTTGGCGCGCTCCCGCTCGCGCGAGGTGATGGCGATCGCGGGGACCATGCTGGTCACGTCCTCGGTCTGCCACAGCACCTCGAACAATGCAACCTCGCTGCTGCGCCCTTTCAGCGTGGCGATGTCGATCTGGCGCACGGAAGCGCGCCAATCGCTCGTCAGGCGTTCGACCATGGTCGCCGTGGTGATGATCTGGCTGGCCTTGGCCTGGCTGGTCATACGGTTGGCCGTGTGAACGGCGGAGCCGAAAATGTCGCGATTTTCCAGCACGACGGGACCGAAATTGCAGCCGATGCGGATGGCGACGACTTGCTCATCCACCTTGAGCTGGGGATGCGAGGCGATTTGCTTTTGCATTTGCGCAGCGGCATTCAGCGCGTCGTCGGCAGTCGGGAAGGTCGACATGACCTCGTCCCCCATCGTTTTGATCACCGTGCCGTGATTCTGATCGGTCGCGGCCCGCATCACGTCGATGCAAATGCCGACCATGTCACGCGCGCGAAGGTCCCCTAATAGCTCATAGAGCTTGGTGCTGCCGACCACATCGGCGAACAGGATGGCGACTTCGATTTCTTTGCCCATTCTCAGCCATTATACTTAATCTGGCGCCGCCTTCTTGAGCCGTTTAGGCGGCGACCCCTGGATTCACGATCGGAAGCGCCGAATAGAGTGTTTCAGGCACCGCTTCCGGACGCGCTGCGACCTCGGAAAGGAACCGCCTCCACGCGCGCGCGCCCTCGCGTCCCGCCATCAAACCGTGCATATGCCGCGTAATCGAATGGAGGCGTATCCCACGCCGGGCGCACACCTTGGCATACGCAACGACGCGTTCGATGATTTCACGGGGCTCCGGCACCTGCCATGCTGGATCGATCATGACCTGCTCCAATTCCGCGAGCAGGGCGGGGCGATGGTAGGCGGCGCGTCCGAGCATGACCCCGTCGAGTCCCGCCGCGAGGTGACCGCGAATTTCCGCCACCCCGGACAACCCGCCGTTTAACACCACCATCAACCCCGGCCGCTCGCGCTTGAGTTGATGCACATAGTCGTATTTGAGCGGCGGAATCTCACGATTCTCCTTCGGGGATAGGCCGCCCAATATGGCATTCCGAGCGTGCACGATCAGCGCCGCGATGCCGACGCCCGCGACCGCATCGACGAAAGAGGCAAAAAATTCGTAGTCGTTGCGATCATCGATGCCGATTCGGCATTTGACGGTGACGGGCAACGGCGTCGCCTGCTGCAAGGCCCGCACGCAGTCGGCGACCAGAGTGGGTTTCAGCATGAGACACGCACCGAAGGAGCCATTTCTGACCCGATCGCTCGGGCACCCTACGTTGAGATTGATCTCGGCGAAGCCCGCCGCCGCGCCGATGCGCGCAGCGGCGGCGAGTTCCTTGGGATCGCACCCACCCAACTGCAATGCGACGGGGTGCTCGGCCGCGCTGTGTTCCAACAGGCGCCGCGCGTCGCCGCGCACCAGGGCGGTCGATACGATCATTTCCGTATATAGCAGAGCGTGCGGCGCGAACAGCCGGTGCACGAAGCGGCAGTGGCAGTCAGTCCAATCCATCATGGGCGCGACGTTCAGCCGCCGATCTAACGTACTCATTTAACTTGCGATTATGCTGCCTAAGCGGTTGAATGCGCTACCGATCCGCACCAAAATTCGGCAAAATTATGAGGCGGAGGCGTAATAACTCCGGTGACGACCCGGTCCATTTCAGTACTGACAAAGGGGGGATCAACAATGTTTACGTCTCACACGATTCGCGCCGCCGTCCTATGCGCGGCATGCGGTTTTGCAATTGCTTACTCGGCTGCTTCTTTCGCGGACGACATGGCGAGCTTCGCAACCGGGGGCTATGCCCGAGGTCTGCGCAGCGAGAAATTAATGCATAAGATGGACACGAATGGGGACGGCATGGTCTCCAAGGACGAATGGCTTGCCTTCCAGGAAAAGGTGTTCGCGATGCTGGACAAGAGCAAGAGCGGCAAGGTCGATGCGAAAGAGTTCGTCAGCCCCGGCGGCGGGGACATGGCGTCCTTCGCTACGGGAGGCTATGCACGCGGCCTTCGCACCACGGCAATGATGCACAAGATCGACACGGACGCCGATGGCACGGTCTCGCACGAAGAATTCATCGC
>JBBROC010000074.1:0-3461 GCA_038229815.1 Steroidobacterales bacterium
CCGCCGCCCCGCGATGTCTCAAACACGGCGGCTCAAACTCATGCGGTGCTGCGCGCGCAATCGGGCTTTAGCATCGTGCAATTGACTGCCGAATATCGAGCGCTGCGCGCCAGCGTGCTGCGGCTCTGGACCGCGGCGTGCGGAGAATCGCCTACCGGTTACTTCCTCGCCATGGGAGAGCATAAGGATCTGTGGGGTACCCAAGACGACCGGCTGGAGAAGCGGTAATCTCGGTGAATGAAGCGAGCGCCCAAACCAGCCTTGCCGGCGGACCCATCGACATCCCCTGTCGCAGCTGCGGCCGCGGTTCTGCAGATCAAGATTTGGCTCATGGGCAAAAGCCCGATGGTGTGGCGACGGGTGCTGGTGCCGGCGAGCTGTACGTTGCGCGAGCTGCACGGCGTGATCCAAGTCGTGATGGGTTACGAAGGGCTGCATCTTTTTCAGTTTCTACTGCGCGCCACGCGCTTCGGCTCGTCGGAATTGGCGGCGTCCTCGCCTGAGATCACGTTGGCGGCGCTGCGGCTGCGCAAGGGCACGCGGTTTGTGTACGAATACGACCTGAACATTCCCTGGCGCCATGGGATTCGTATCGAGGACAGCATGGCGCCGGCGGCGCAATCGCCGTATCCCGCCTGCAGCGGCGGCCAGGGCGCCTGTCCGCCGGAGGATTGCCACGATCCCGCGGGTTTCTTGGCGCACTGTGACGGCACGACCTCGTGGGATGAACTGGAGGATTTGGCGACCATGACGAACATCTTGCGGCCGTTCGCCCTGAAAGTCCCCGATGCGGGACTGGACGATGAGAAGCAATGGGAGCTTGAGCAAGCGCTTGATCGCACTCGAGCGCGGGAACGCGCCCGAGGAGTACCGTTCGCGCAGCGCAGAGTGAATGACCGTCTGCGCTCGGGGGAGCACCGCGAACTCATGCATCAACACTATTGATGCGCTCAGCCCGGCGCTTCGCCAACAAGTCGGCGGCGAGCAAGGCGGCCTCGTCGCCGCGCTGCCGCCGGATGTCCACCACGAATTCATGCGCACTGGGATCGGTAAGCGCATCAAAGCGGCGTTTGAGCGTCGCCGCGGTGGTCTCGGCATAGTGGCGAGTCGTCGTGATGCTCTCGTGACCCAGGAAACGCTGCAGGTCGGTGATGTCCATGCCGCGAGCGAGCAGTCGCGTCGCCACCGTATGTCGTAATAGATGCGGGTAAACGCGTTTCGTGATGCCGGCCGCGCTTGCCACCTCCCGCACGATCTGGCCGACTCGTTGGCGGGTCATGACATGTTGGACGGGGCCGGTGCCCCGCTCACGGCTTGGAAACAGCGGCCCTGCACGACGGCCGCCGATATGCAGCTGCAGCAGCTGGGTCAGTTCGCGCCGGATCGGCACCTCGCGGCGCTTGGCGCCTTTGCCGCGGCGGATCGTCACGACCCGCTCGCTGAGGCTCACATCCTCAATGCGCAACTGCACCAGCTCCGAGGCGCGCACGCCGGTCTCGAGCAACGTCTGCAGCATGACGCCGGCGCGGCCGGCTTGGGTGTAGGCATGGTCGAGAAACCGCAATTCCTCTACGACCGACAACCGATCCACTCCGCCGCGCCGTTCAGTGGGCGCGTGCAGGCCGGCGCGCTCTCGTGCCGCTTTGAACACCGCCTTGCTCTGCGCATAGTCGACGCCCTCGCGGACCAAGATGGCGGCGATTCGCGGTGGCGGCGCGTTTTAGAGAGACCATACGGTCAGTTTGCACTATCTTGTTCGGAGTGCAAACCAATGGACCCGGGAGCCGAATAGGCCACAGTGGATGCCTCAATAGCGATCTCGGGTTTTCCACTCCGGGGTTTGTGGAAAACTCATCCAATGGGAGATTCCCCCTTCTTGGAGGTGTTCCATGCGAGTCCGCATCTTGCTTCAAATCACCGACGATGATGGCATTGCCGGCGGCGCCGAGGAAGTCGCCGCCTTCGACAAAGCGACCGAGCGTTCTGAGGATCTCGGAATGTTGATCGCCGAGGGCAAGGCACTGCTCTCGGCCGTCCAGCACCGAACCATCACGGCGCAGGTCGCATCGTGGTCGGCTCGGCATCGCCGCTGCGAGGCCTGCGGCGAGCGCCGTCGCATCAAAGGGTACTACTCGATCGCCTTTCACACGCTGTATGGAGATATCGATCTGCGCAGCCCGCGGCTCAACCGCTGTGCCTGCCAAAGCAGCGGTCCGGCGTCGGTCTCGCCGTTGCGCGAGTTGATCCCCAGTCACATCGCCCCCGAGCGGCTGTACCTGGAGGCCCGCTGGGCGTCCCTCGTGCCCTATGCCGCAGCGGCGGGATTGCTTGCCGATATCCTGCCGATCACCGCCGGCGCCAATGCGACGACGGTGCGGGCACACGTGCTCCAGGTCGCCGAGCACGTCGAAACCGAACTGCAGGAAGAGCGACCCTCGTTCATCGATGGCTGCGAAGCCGACTGGCAACACTTGCCGATTCCAGAAGGTCGGATCGCCGTCGGCCTCGACGGCGGCTACGTCCGTGACTGGGCAGACCGCAAAAGCAACTTCGAACTCATCGTCGGTCGCTCCGTGCCCGAAGATCGGCCGCCGCGGTATTTGGGGCTCGTGCATGGCTACGATGAGAAACCGAAGCGTCGGCTGTTCGATATCCTCAAAAGCCAAGGCCTGCAGGCAAACCAAGACGTGACTTTTCTCACCGACGGCGGCGATGAAATCCGTGCTTTGACCGAGTGGGTCACGCCGGCGAGCGAGCACGTACTCGACTGGTTCCACATCACGATGCGCCTAACCGTCTTGAGTCAATATGCGCGCGGCGTTGCGCACCATGATGAGGTCAAGGGTGCCGGCCTCCTGAAATCCATCGAACGCATGAAATGGCTGCTCTGGCACGGTAACTTGCAGCGCGCCGAGACGGTTATCGAATCGTTCGAGGACGATGTTGATGCGCTGGAAACCGATTACCCAAACCTGCGCAAGTTTGCACGGTCCGCGCGCGAATTTACGGTCTACATCAAAAACAACGCCAGCAGCCTGATCAATTATGGGGAGCGGTACCGCGCCGGAGAGCGCATTTCCTCTAGCCTTGCCGAATCTACCGTGAACGCCGTCATCAGCAAGCGCTTCGCGAAGCGACAGCAGATGCAGTGGACGCCGCGCGGCGCTCATTTATTATTGCAAACGCGTACTCGCGCTCTCGACGGCACGTTGCGGCCACTATTTGAACGCTGGCATCCCGGCCTGGCGGCTGCGAATTAGCCCACCATTGAATCGATGCCGGTAGCGGCGTGAAACCCCACAGATCCTTATGCTCTCCTCATGGGGCTTACCGAAGTCCACGCTGATTAAATTGAGTTGCCCATGCCGCACGCCGGTCTCGGCAATAATGTCGTCTGCGAATTCTCGCACGTGGTTGACGGACCCTTTGAGCATGACCGTCTCAAGACACTCTTCGTGATC
>JBBROC010000075.1:0-2302 GCA_038229815.1 Steroidobacterales bacterium
AGTGTTGCGACGATTTCCCGCGCGATCAAAAACTTGGCGGAAACATAAACTCATGACTGACCTTGCAGACGTGCTGGTCCCGCCCAACGCGGAAGGCACCCGCGCTACCGTGCTGCGGTGGTGCAAGCAAGTCGGCGACACCGTCATCAAGGATGAGCCTCTCGTGGAGCTCGAGACCGACAAGGTGACCGTCGAGATTCCCGCACCGGCCGATGGCACCCTGTTCGAGGTTCTGAAGCAGGTCAACGCCGAGGTGATTCCGGACGACGTGCTTGCGCGCCTCAGTCTCGGCAACGCAACGGCAGCGCGTCCTGAAGCCATGCCGACATCCGACGAGACGCTGCTCCCCGCTGCCGCGCCCTTGATGGCGACCGTCGCGGCGCAAGAGCCGCTGCCCGCAGCCGAGGACCGCGGCGCGCGTCAAGTGTTGAGCCCGTCGGTACGGCGGCTCCTCAAGGACCATTCGATCGCTGCGGCGGACATCGAGGGCACGGGGCGCGATGGGCGCATCACCGCACAAGACGTGGTTCGTCATGCGACGAGGGCAGAGCCGAACGCGGCGCCGGCCCGAATGCCTCACAGCGCCATCCGCAGGCGGGTGGCCGAGCACATGGCGCGCAGTATGTTGGAAGCACCGCACGTGACGACGCTGTTCGAAGCCGATCTCACGCGGGTGCTCGCGCATCGATCGCGCCATGCGGCCGATTTCGAATCTCGAGGGGTGCGATTGACGCTAACCGCCTATTTCGTGAGCGCCTGCGCACGCGCCTTGCGCGCCCACCCGGAAGTGAATGCCACCTTTCACAGCGATGCGCTCGAATTGCACGCGGATGCGAATGTCGGCGTGGGCACCGCTCTCGGCAGCAAGGGACTGATCGTTCCCGTGATCCACCGTGCGCAAACCTTAAGTTTATTCGAGGTTGCGCAGCGCTTGGGCTGCCTTGTCGAAGCCGCCCGCGCGGGCAAGCTCTCGCCCGGGGACGTGCGCGGCGGCACCTTCACGATCTCCAATCACGGCGTCGGCGGCAGTTTGCTGGCGGCGCCCATCGTCATCAATCAACCGCAAGTCGCCATTTTGGGCGTCGGCAAAGTGCAGCGCCGCGTATGCGTGATTCAAGCCGACGGCACCGAGGCGATCGGCGTGCGCTCGCTGTGCTACCTCACGCTCACGATCGACCACCGCGCACTCGACGCCTTCCAGGCGAACGCCTTCTTGAGCGGGGTGGTCGCGACGTTCGAGCAATGGCCGTCGGATGAAACCTGACCCGACGTCCGCCGGCTTGCCTTGACATAACCCAATTCTGAGGTGTTAGGGCGTCACAAAATGGGATTCTCAGGCAGCACTCACTTTCCGGCGGGCTTATATTGAGACCCAGTTAGCCGAATACGCGGACGAAGCCGCAAACTCATACAGGGAGCGATTGGTTTATGAAGATCAAAGTTCTGGGACTCTTGGCGCTCGGGTTGGCAGCATCAATGGCCGCAAACGCTCAATCTGAAACGCTCGTCTACACCGGTAATAATGTTACCGACGTGATCTCCGACGGCCCTCTCGCGGTCAGCGGCAACATTAGCGGATATATCACGCTCAATGCACCGCTTGCAGACAATCTCTCGTTTGCGCCGGTAAATCCGACCGCATTTTCCTTCAATGGCGGTACTCCACTGAGCAGTGCTCTCGGAGCTGCGGATTTTTTTGCATTCTCTACCAATGCAACCGGAGTCATTACTGACTGGGCCTTTGAAATAGGCGGAATCAGCGGCACGAACCCGGCTGTGACCCTGCTGGAGAGCAGCGTGAATTCCGGCGGAGCAGGCGCGGATGGCATCAGCCTGGACTATGCCGGTCAGGATGGCATCGAGCACACGCCATCCGGTGTTGTGTATACGCCGGGAACCTGGAGTGTTGCGACCGTCGCCGCGCCTGAAATCGACCCGACTTCCGCGGTCAGCGGACTCATGTTGCTTCTCGGCAGCGTAGCGGTCCTGCGCGGCCGGACCAGGGCTCGTGCGAGCTAAAGGCTGATACCGCCGAAACGGCGCATGATGGACTCATCAGGCGCGGGCAAGGAACCCTCGAGCTGCACGGCGACCCGCGAGAGATGCAGTTCGGACGGCGAGAAGACGCGCGCATAGATCTCGCGGCACAGCGCGGCGGCTTGCACGCCCGGCCAATTGGCCTGCAGCAGCCGCGCCGGCAGCAGGGGATCGCGAAGGTGCAGGCGCCGATATTCGTGGATCAAGAGCGTGCGCACGATGAAGCACGCCTCGTGAGCGGCACTGCGCAGATCGAGATGCGAAA